>JBAZMS010000001.1:0-407866 GCA_041649555.1 Candidatus Micrarchaeia archaeon
GCATTTTGAAAAAAATTAAAGGGAAAAAAAATAATTGTGGAAGTAAATTAAAGCCCTGCTTTTTTCCTAAGCATTTCAGCCATATCTGTTTTTTCCCAGGTAAACTCGGAATCATTTCTTCCAAAATGCCCGTATGAAGCTGTATTTTTGTATATCGGGCGCAAAAGATCCAGTTTTGCGATCATATCTTTTGGTTTGAAAGAAAACAATTCAAGTATTAGTTCTTGTATTTTTTCAACTGGAATTTTGTTTGTTCCGCGGGTATCAACAAATACAGATAATGGCTTTGAAACCCCAATCACATATGAAATTTGCACTTCACATAAATCTGCAAGGCCTGCTGCGACTATATTTTTTGCAACATATCTTGCAAAATATGCGCCTGACCTGTCAACTTTTGAAGGATCCTTTCCGCTAAAACAGCCTCCTCCATGATGGCCCCTTCCTCCGTAGGTATCAACAATTATTTTTCTTCCGGTAAGGCCTGTATCTCCTGCAGGCCCTCCAATAACAAATTTTCCAGTTCCATTGACATGAATGACAGTATCATTATCCAGAAGATTTCCACAGACAGGCTTTAACACATGCTCGATTATATCTTTTTTTATTTTATCTTGAGTTATTCCCTCATCATGCTGGGCTGCAATTACAATTGTATGCACTCTTTTTGGAGTATGATTGATGTATTCAACAGTTACCTGTGTTTTTCCATCAGGCCTTAGATAAGAAAGGGTTTTGTTTTTTCGAACTTCTGAAAGTTTTTTTGCAAGTTTTTGTGCAAGCATTATCGGAAGTGGCATTAGCTCGGGGGTTTCTTTTGAGGCATACCCAAACATTATTCCCTGATCTCCGGCACCTTGTTCATGTTCTTCTTTTTCATTCACTCCCATGGCAATATCTGGAGATTGTGAGTGTATTGAAACTAATACCCCGCAGGATTGATAATCAAACTGATATTCCGGAGAGGTGTATCCTATTTCTTTTATTGTTTTTCTTACTATTTCCTGAACCTCGACATATCCTTTGGTTGTTATTTCCCCCATTACAACTACAAGACCTGTAGTTACTGCTGTTTCAATTGCAACTCTGGAATTTGGATCTTGTTTTATCATTTCATCAAGTATTGCATCAGATATCTGGTCGCATACCTTATCAGGGTGTCCTTCTGTAACAGATTCAGAAGTAAAAAGATAGTTTTTTGAAGACATATAAAAACCTCCTATAATTATGTAAAAAAAGATTTATTATGAAAGTATTAAAAAATAATGCATAGAAATTTTATTTCATCGGACCCGTGGTCTAGAACTTTTTAATCTAAATTAAATTGTGGGCAACGGTTATGACGCTACCTTGACATGGTAGATATCCCCAGTTCAAATCTGGGCGGGTCCATTCTTATTTCTAAGATAGAAGTGTGTTAAAATAGAAAAAGATATGTTTAAATATTGTTTTTAAGTAATTAAATATGGATAAACATGCAAAAATTCAGTAGAATTGGTTCTAATGGAGGCCTTGGAAAGAATCAAACAATGGCAAATGGAGGAATCAGTCCATTAGCCGAACAGATGAGCTCTGCAATGAGAAGGCTTGGAAAAAGTAATCCTGAATTGGATAAAAAAAGGGACCTTGCTGAACTTTTCAATTATTTGACCAGAACAATGGAAGGACTCGATTTTAGATATATTACTTCAAATGCTATAGATCAAAAACTTAAAAATGCCGGGCTCTTGGAAGCTGAAACATACACAGGAGTTGTAAAGGAAAACGAATTGATATTTAATCGCGGGATTGGAAACTGGAAATCCAATTTTTTTGTATTTGTAAAGGCAGTCTATGGAACAGCCGACTTAGATGACAGAATAGAGATACTTTTCTGCAACCCGATGAAGGGAGCAGGTGCATTTTTCCTCCAAGCTGACCAGATTTTTGTAAAAAAAATATTGAAAAGCGGAGACAGCTACAATGAGGTTTCTAAAATAATTAATGAAATACACCAGACTGCAGTATTAAAGGAAGATGATGATTTCAGAATGCAGACACATATACATTCGCTGGAGATTTTTGAGGGAAGATATAAACTATTTGATGATGGAGTTTCAAGAATCGAAGATGTAATAAGAAAACTCATGCTCAATAATACGGATATGTGGTCTTTGACTCCGCACAATTATTCAGACAGCAGAGTTCATAGGATGATGGAATTAATATCAGAAGAACTTGGGATGACTTATATTCCGGGTATGGAACTTACAATGACACTTGGAAAGTATAACGGCCCGCATATGGTTGTTATGTGCGATAGCAGGGAAACTATGGAAGAAATTGAAGATAAAATACTTAATATGCGAGATAAAACTGATATGCCTCCCCTTTTTCCTGGAAAAATGAAATTCCATGAGATGTTTAAGATACTTTATGAAATTAAATTACGAAAAAGGTTGTCTTTATTCATACCTCACTGCATAATCTATGATAGCGAAGTTTATGATACACAACTTATAGGACTTTTTATAGCTGCTAATACTGAGGAATTCAACCTTGCAAAGGCTTTGGGGTACGGAAGAAGATGCACTGCAATAGCAACCCACAACAACCTTGCATCAAATATAGAAATTTGGGGAAAAATAGGAGACAGAGAACTTGAAGGATTTTTGGAATTATTAATCAAAAAGAGATTTGGAAAAAATGCAAGAAAGATAAAGATAAGTTCTAATTTGGCCACTCATCTTATAGCCCGGGCTATGGAAGAGATATACCATCTTAACAGCTATACTGAAACAGACGCGCACTCAACTGCACCTATAGATAACCGGCTTTTTGGAGGTTATGATGTATTTGGAACTGATTTTGCTCATGGATTCACCCAGATTGATTTAAGAGAAATCTTAGAAAAACTTAAAGGAGAAAACCGAAAGATAACTGCTTTGGAATTGATAAAGTCTCTTGAAACCGGGAAGATAAGAACAGCAAGCGTGGTTTTTGAACAGTTTACAAAAGATGGGAAACTTGAAATTGCAAAGGCAAGAACCAAAAAAAGCTTTTATGGAACTGTGTCTAAAATCGCACTGGAAACATACAGATATATGAGATATTCGTGGTATATGATAAAAACTTTCTTCAATGATTTTGGCTGGGGAAAGATAGGAAGATACGATAAATAATTTTTTGGGATAAAAAAAAGTTAAATTATGGGAAGACAACTAGGTTTGACAGAATAAACCAAAAATGATAACTTTAAAAACATTATTATCTATAATAAAATTCGTCAAAATTTATAAGAGGTGCAGATAATGAATAAACTTGTAAACAATGAAGTAGGGAAAACTGATTCAACGAGTAGAGTATCAGATATATTTTTAAGATATGCACAAAAAACAATGGATCCGGTTGAAAAGATAATGAAAGGAGTCGTTTGGGGAATTGCTATTTCTGCTGTAATAATTAGTTCAGCAGTAGTAAATGTTGCTTGTGGAGATAATACAACAAATAGATATTATATTGGCGGAGATAGGGAAAAAACGCATGAAATGGCTGACGAACAAAATGACGGGGATGAAGATGTTTCTGCAGAATTACAAGAAGAGGGAGAAGCTTTTGAAAATGGAGAAATTGACGGGGATTTAGAAGCAGAAGAAGATATTACAGAAAATATAGAGGAAGATTTAGAAACTGAAAATATTGAAGATGAAAGCGACCTTGAAACAGAGCAGGAAACTGAAATTGTTGAAGAAGGGCCAACAGAATGTGATTATTATTACTCTTTTGAAGTTCCTGAAAATACTTTAATGGGAGAAAAGTATTCTTTTTCAACTCCTGAAACTTCAGATGATGCAAATCCATTTTCTGATGGAGAAGGGGGATATTTGAATTCAACAGTTCATCCAAATGAAACACTATTAAGAATAGATGGAAGTATGTTTGAAGATTTTGAAGATTATTCTGTAAATCATGATACCCATGGCATGAGACATGATGAAAAACAGGAATTATGGGTTAGGGGCGTATGGACAAATGATGGAGAAAACACAGCCGCAGGAATCTCAAACCTAGTATATAAGGTAACTTTTTCAACAGAAGGAGAGGACTTTGGAATTCCGGTTTGCACTAGTGCAGAAGGAATAAATAATAATCTTTATGCATCCTGCAAAGACCCAAATAGTGCCATAGGGATAGATCATGCAACTGAAACACACAGAGTAGCCATAAAATTTCTTGGAGAGAGATGGATGATTCTTAAAATGGTAAATGGATACCCAGGCACCTCTTCTGAAGATACAGTTACTAATGGAGGCAGAGTATCTCTTGGGAGAGAAAAGGTTTCTGGAGTACTGAATATAGGAGATTTTTTTTGGAGTGATGGATTAAAAATCATGATACATGATGTATTCAGTAATCATCAAAATACTCCAACTGCAGTAATTGCAATATATGGACCAGAAGGCCAATTATTAAACATGGCTCAAATAAAAGAAAACCAAACAATAGATATGTATGCGACAGGTTTTGAAACACAAAAACTTCACGCGTATAAAATTGCGCCCGGGTATACACTCGAAGCGAACTGGATAAAACTTGCGGTTTTATCAGAAAAACTGGAATTAGAAGATGGTATATTTGCTCTTTCTGATGATTATGGATATATGTGGAAGGTAACTTTGGGATGGAAAAATAAGGGAGCAGATGAAAATGATATTGAACCAGACCATCTTAGAACCATAATGCTTGAGGGTAATGTAAATGCCAACATTGAAATGGAGCCAAACACCTACATTCCAATCATAGGAGATACAATAACCCCATGGAACTTCTACTTCCTTGGACAAAACAATGATAATAACGGGGTATTTGCAATTGCACCATCAAACTGCACAGTAAATGTAGAATAATTTTATTTTTTTTATATTTTTTTCATTGCTTCTTTTATAAAAGAAAGAAATATTGGCGCTGGATTTTCAAGCCTGCTTTTAAGTTCAATGTGAGCCTGTGTTGCTATCCCAAATCCAAATTTTTCAGGCCATTCAACGATTTCAACAATATTATTTTTTGAATGCAGCCCAGAAATTACAAGCCCGTTCTCCTCGAGTTTTGAAACATAATCAGGATTAACTTCGTATCTGTGCCTATGCCTTTCTGAAATCAGATCAGTTTTATATGAATCATGTGCTATTGTTCCTTTTTTTAGCAACGCGTCATAGGCTCCAAGACGCATTGTCGCACCTTTTTCTATTATTCTTTGTTGCTCTGGAAGAAGGCACACCACTGGATGTTCAGTAGAAGCATTAAACTCTTTTGAATTGGCATCTTTTAGGTTGCATACATTTCTTGCATATTCTATTACCATTAATTGGAGTCCAAGACATAGGCCAAGATAGGGAATTTTATTTTCCCGTGCGTATTTTATTGCGGAAATTTTTCCTTCTATCCCTCTTTTTCCAAACCCGCCTGGAACGATTAATCCATTTAATTTTGAAAGGCTGGAATAATCTGATTTTTCTTCAAGCTCTGCTGATTCCACCCAGTCAAGTAGTATACTCACCCCATAATGCGCAGCAGAATGCAATAGCGCCTCTTTTATGCTTACATATGCATCCTTTACATCAGTATATTTCCCGACTACTCCTATTTTTATTGGCCCTTTTGAGGGATTTTTGATTTTTGAAACTAAATTTTTCCATTGTTTTAAATCAGATTCCTTGTTTTCCGGAAGATTTAATTTTTTTGCAAGAACAGAATAGATATTTTGTTTTTCTAAAACCAATGGAAGTTCATAAACACTATCAACCAGCGGATCATCAAATATTGCATCAGGTGCAACATCGCAAAACAGGGCAATTTTTTCTTTTGGCTCTTTTTTTAGCAGCTCTTGTTCCCGGCATATTACAATATCCGGCTTTATTCCCATGCTTTGGATAAGCCTGTTTGCCTGCTGAGTGGGTTTTGTTTTCTGTTCCCCGGGTGAGAGGCTTGGGACATAGGTTAATTGAATGAATACTGAATTTTGGTTTTCGTTTTTTAGTTGCCGCACTGCTTCTAAAAAATAGCCGTTTTCTATGTCCCCTACTGTTCCGCCTACCTCAATTAAAATAATGTCTGCATTGCTTCCTATCCTTAAATCGTTAATCCATTGTTTTATTTCATCAGTCAGGTGGGGTATAAACTGTACATCTCTTCCAAGATAATCCCCTTTCCTTTCTTTTTCAAGAAGAAACCGGAACAATTTTCCTCCAGTTATGCTGTTTTTCTGGTTTAAGGAGATATTGAGAAATCTTTCATATGTTCCAAAATCCATATCAACTTCTGAGCCGTCATCTAGAACAAAAACCTCTCCGTGCCTGAATGGATTCATTGTTCCGCAGTCTACATTTAGATAGCCGTCAAATTTTAGAGGTATTACGCTAAAGCCCCTTGACTGGAGCAATTTTGCTATTGAAGAAGTAAGAATTCCCTTACCGAGGCCGGACATAATAGAGCCGGCTACAAAAATATATCTTGGAATTTTTTCTGCCATAAGGGAATTAATAATAATAAAAACATTATAAAAAGGTTCGGAAAAAGATTAAAACTCAAAAAATAAATAAGAAAAATATAAATAACTTAATACTATTTATTTCTTTCTCTACCTAAGAATAATATGCCGTTCGATGCAAAAAAGTTTATAGAAAACTCTATTCTGAAAATAAAAGAGCTGATTGGCCCTGAAAAAGCAATATGCGCGCTTTCCGGAGGAGTTGACAGCACTGTGGCTGCAACGCTTGTCGGAAAGGCAATTGGAAAAAATTTAACCTGTGTTTTTGTAGATACTGGCCTTATGCGGGAAAATGAAGGGAAACAGGTAGGCGAGGCTCTAAAAAGATTAGGAATCGAAGTTAAAATTATTGATGCGCATAAAAGATTTTTTCAAAAATTAAAGGGGATCGTTGAACCTGAAGAAAAAAGGAAAATTATTGGAAACGAGTTTATCAAAGTTTTCGAAGATTTTGAAAAAGGGGAAAATGCCAAATTTTTAATTCAGGGAACAATTGGGCCTGATTGGATTGAAAGCGGAGGAGAGGGAAGAGACACTATCAAGTCGCACCATAATGTTGGCGGGCTTCCAAAAGAAATGAAATTAAAATTATGCGAGCCTTTGAGGGATTTGTATAAACACGAGGTTAGAATGATTGCAAAAGAGCTTGGGCTTGGGGAGGATTTATCAGAGCGGCAGCCTTTTCCAGGGCCGGCATTGGCAGTAAGAGTTATCGGAGAGGTTACACAAGAAAAGGTTGATATCTTGAGGAAAACAACAAAAATAGTTGAAGAAGAAATTGAAAATGCTTCCAAAAAAGGTGAAATAGAAAAACCCTGGCAGTATTTTGCGGCAATTTTGCCTGTAAAAACAGTAGGGGTTAGGGGGGATGAACGGGCCTATCAACATACTGTTGTTGTAAGGGCAGTTAGATCTTTGGATGGAATGACTGCAAATTTTTCACCTATTCCGCATAAGATTTTGGAAAGGATATCGAGCAGGATTACAAATGAGGTATGCGAAGTTGGAAGAGTATTTTATGATATAACTAATAAACCTCCTGCAACTGTCGAAATGGAATAGTGTTAAGTATGTCAGTCTATATAATAGATCTTGGAAGCCAGTACACTCATGTTATATGGAGAACTATAAGAGACCTTGGTTTTGATGCGCAAATAAAACAAAAAAATACCAATATTAAAGACTTTGCAAATGTTGAAGCCATAATTTTAAGTGGCGGACCTGGAAGCGCATCAATAACTGATATGGGAGTTGCAAAGGAAATTTTGGAACAAATAAAAACCGGGGAATCGAATTATCCAATACTTGGGGTTTGTCTTGGGCACCAATACATTGCGCATTTTTTTGGAGGAGCAATAGATAAGGGAAAAAGTGCAGAATATGGAATTAGTAAGATTATAATCGATAACGAAAATGATTTATTTAAGGAAATTCCAAAAGAGTTTGATGCATGGGTTTCCCACTTTGATGAAATAAAAAAACTTCCAGCAGGTTTTATTTCTCTTGCGCATTCTAAAGATTGCAAAATCGAGGCTATGAAAAGTAATGATAAACGAATTTACGGGGTTCAGTTTCATCCTGAAGTTTGGCATACGGAAAATGGAGAAAAGATACTTGAGAATTTTTTGAAATTTGTTTAGTGTGGTAAGAAGAAGATTTATAAGAACTCTTATTTATATTAAATAATGAATTGTGGTAATATGGTTAGACAAAAATTATTTTATAAGGATAATCCTCAGATATTTGGAAAAAAACCCCTTGAAGGAAAAAATACCGGCTCTGATGCATTGGATGCATTTAGAATGCTTAATGAAAGAATAGCAGAGAAATTGATGAGTAAAAACAATGCGGAAAAAATGGATGGATTGCACTCTCTTGGAAATAACATAGTTGGATTGCGTGCGGCATGTCTATTGGCCAAAAAAACATGTGATTCAGATTTAAATTTAGAAATCCTGACAATAATGAAACGCATGTTAAATGAGGGGAAATTGAACATTGATGGATTGGTAATTCTTGCTCAACTGGAGCATTTCTCAAGTAGATTAGCTATTGAAAAAATATTAGAAATAACAGAACAGGATGTACGGGAAGAATGTCTAAAGCAGGTTCTTTTACGTGAGGACCTGAAAGAAACAAAATATATTGAAACGATATATGATGAGTACCATTCATTAGAACTTAGAAACTGGTATAAAGATATTATTAAAAATATAAAAACTCCTGAAATTCTAATGGAATTGATGGATAGTGGAAAGATAATTTTAATGAGAGTTGTTGCTGGGGACCCATGTGATATTAAAGGGATTATATGGGATAACCTTAGTAAACAGGATCCTTCCAGAATAATGAAATGGGTAGACAACTTAATAGAATCATTTTTTGGTTATACTGATTGGGATAAATCAGTAGTTGCTATGATGTTATGTGTGTATAAAGATGATATTGATTTGTATATCTCAATTGCAGAAAAATATAAACACCACGCACTCGGAATGGAGATAACAGCTAGATTGTTTAACACATTAAAAATTGACGGACCATCAGCAACAGATAAAGAAAAAATAAAATTGTTCTTATTTAAACTGGCAGGAGAAGATCAGCCAAGTCCGGCAGGTGAACTAGCATTTACACGGTTATATGAGTATAAAATGTACGATGCACAACTAACCCAAAATTTCGTAAATGGAATTGAGGGAAAATAAAATCAACAAGTTAGATCTTGTTTAATTTTTCTTTTATTTCATTGATTGGCATATTAAAATACTTATTTTAATCAGAACTGGAAAACCAGCATAAATTCCAAGGATAAGTTTTTTGTCCTTTGTGAATCCGAATCCTTTAATTTATAAAAAATCTTGTCTGAAAGGATTTTTATTGCACCTAGCAGGTTTAGATAGGAAAAACATTCAGGCAAAACCAAAAAATTATCTCTCTGTAAATATGGTAAATAAATGAGTATATTGTCAAATATCTTCATAATAGGGTTTAATCAGCAGAGGCTGCATATCCTTCGAAACAACCATATATCTAATTGTTTCTGCATTCGGTGTTTGTGGGGTTTCATCAATCCAAAGAATGGGGTGGATTTTTTCACGATAATATCCAAGCTGGAAGGCAACTGTAATATCCCTACTATAAAATTCTTCGGCTTCCCGACCCACAGGTTTCATATCTACTGGTATCGGAAAAGAAAGATGTAATTGGGAATATTTAGTATTATAACCTCCAGATATTTTTCTCAACTCTATATCATATAATGGAAGAGGTTTTTGGACTCCTGATGTTTTCCAGTAATCCTCAAGAGAAGGGCCCCTCCATCCACAAGAAGAAGCTGGATCGTTGGCAAACATCGTTATAATATCTGGCATGTGGCTATCCCCATAACTATCATTTATGGTGTGAACAAAAGGGTGTCTTATACCATCGAATAGCCTATATTCAACAAAACAGCCGGTCAAAAAGGCAAATCTAAATAAATTTTCATCAGTTTCAATAACTATTTCAGAGGGTTTCTTTAATTTCTTTCTGCATTCTCCCCAATGAGTATCCAATTCATTAAAATTATCCTCATTGACGTTGGGATTGAACCAAAAAGCCTCTCTGCCACTATATGTCCATCCAAGGTCCTGCATACAGGCCAGGCAATCTGGCTTAAAACTGGACTTGACTAGTATTCCATCAGGAAGTACATTTTGATTAGCAAAAATATCAGGAATTTGGATTACTTTTCCAATTAATTTAGGCTGAACCTGTTTTAATGCAGCAGAAGAACTATTAACTCTTATAACTTTCATATAATTGATTTGTTGCGAAAAATATAAAAACAATTACTTAATCAATCTAAAAAAAGAATTATAAATAGAAATAAGAGCAGACATCATCTGAAAGATTAAATAGCATTTAATTTTTCTTTTATTTCATTGATTGGCATATTTGTAGTAATTATCGGGATTTGCTCGCGTTCGGAAATTTTTAATGCAAGCTTATCCACTTTCTCTATTCCATGCATAACTACTGCAGAGGGTTTGTTTGGGCTTACCCTTATTACAACCATCGGGCTTCTTCCAGTTGAAACTCCGGTGAAAAGAAAAACCCGCTCTGAAATATTTCCATATAATGAAGTAAAATAGGAAAATGGCATCTCCAGAATTGTTTTTATGCTGTCTATTAGAGTATAACCATAGATTTTTTTTGAATCGATGCTGTCTTTTTGGGTTAAAACTTTTCCATCAATCAAGGATATAAAATCATTGAGGGTAATTGATCTTGCGAATTCATGCAGCTCGAAAAAATCATTCGTACTTTTTTCGTTTTCAGTTAATTTTCTTGAGATCAACCCTCCTTTTGCAAGGTCGATTTCAAATAATGAGTTGACAAACCTTCGAATTACTGCAGCTCCGGGGGATTTTCTTCTTGATCCCTCATAATCACTTATTGTGGAAACTGAGATATTTAGATATCTGGAAAGTTCAACCTGGCTTATTCCAAATATTTCCCTCCATTTTTTCATTGTTGAGCCTGGATCTTGTGAAAGGGATATTTCTCCTGCAATCTCAAGTTTTATTTTATTCAATCTAATGCACCCTAAATCTTGAGAGATTTGAACGCAAGTTCAAACAGATCTCAAGTTTTATTTTATTCATAAGTGTTCAAAAAGAGTATATGGACAAATGTTTAAATAGATTTCGACTTTTAACGATTTTATCTTACTCTTTCTCAAAATATACATTTTTTTTATTTTTAAAATGTTCGTCCCCTGTTACCAGATAGCAATTATTACTGTCAATATACGAGTAAATAATGCCATCGACAAGAGAGAGGTGTTCTTTTTCACATATTTGGCCTGTTTTTTTTGCAAGTTCTATATCTAATGGAAGAATAAGACCTCTCTTGGATACAAAATTTAATAATTGATCGATTTGTTTTTGATCGATTTTTTTTCTAAATAGCGTTCTTGCCAACTCTGCAACAACGATTGTGGGAGTTTCAACGATCTCATTTTCAATTATTTTTTGAAATTTTTTTTTATTAAAATAGGCAATCCATGCATAAGTATCGATAATATACCTAGAATTCATGCTCTTCATCCCGGATAATATCTTTTGTGGAGACTTTTCCTGCCAAAACGCCAGCCATACTTTTTTTATCTTCAAAAAGACATTTTTTCAAATGATCATTAATAAATCCGGAGATATTGTTTGGGCTGATTTGCCTTAATTTTTTAACCACAACTTCGTCCAAAGTTAAAGTTATTCTTATGCTCATCATACATCACATGTAAGATATCACACAAAATGTTTAAATAGATTTCGACTTTTAACGATTTTTTTGGCAATTATAATCTTTCACTTATGTAATTAACTGCATTTTCAAATATTTTAAGGCCGTTTGCCTCTGGAATCTGTCCTCTGATCCATAATGGGCAGTTAGTATAATGATTATTGCATTCAGGATGCGGCATCAAGCCAAAAACCCTTCCGCTCTTATCGCAAATGCCTGCAATGTTTTGGATCGAACCATTTGGATTATAAGGATAACCTGCAAGCCTTCCGTTTAAATCAACATACTGAATCGGACAAAGATTGTTATTTAAAACATCCAAAAAAACCTGTTCGTTTTTTAGTATTATTTTTCCTTCCCCATGCCGAACCGGAAGATCAAGATAATGAATGCCTTTTGTATAGATGCATTTGGAATTTTGGTTTATTTTTAACCTTACCCACCTATCCTCAAATTTTCCTGAATCATTCTGAATTATAGTCATTGACTGATTGAAATCAGTTGTTGGAAGGATTCCAAGCTTTGCAAGCATCTGAAATCCATTGCAAATCCCAAAAATAAGCTTCTCATCCCTTAGAAAATCCTGGATGGATTCTTTTAGGGCATACATCAATTTATTTGAAAACACCTTTCCTGCACCAAGATGATCTGCATATGAAAACCCCCCGGGAAAAATTAGAAAATTGTATGTCTGAAGAAGAGAGGGGGCATCGATTAACTTATTTATGTGAATGATATCTGCTTCTCCTCCTGTTTTTTCTATGCAGTACTTGGTTTCATTTTCACAATTTATTCCAAATCCTGATATTACTGCCGCATGGGTTTGCATAAAATAAGATTGATGCGCAAAAAATAAATAGCTATTATTTATGTATTTTGCGCCAAGATATCTTTTTAATAATATTATTTTTAAATAAGGATATGGATCCACTTTTAGAAATAGCATCCCTTGCAGTGATAGCAACAATAATTGCAATAATTGCAAGAATGTTAAAACAGCCATTAATCATTGCATATATCTTATGCGGGATTCTGGCAGGGCCGTATGTATTAAACTTAATTCAATCAAAAGAAACATTGGATTTATTTTCCCATATAGGAATCGCACTTCTTTTATTTATTGTAGGGCTTGGGTTAAGCCCAAAAGTAATAAGAGAGGTTGGAAAGGTTTCTACAATTACTGGTGTGGGGCAGGTAATATTCACATCTGTTTTTGGATTTCTTATTTGCCAAGGTTTGGGATTCGGATTTATGGAATCAGTTTATCTTTCAATCGCACTAACTTTCAGCAGCACAATAATTATAATGAAAATACTGACTGATAAGGGGGATACTGAAACATTATATGGAAAAATCGCGATAGGGTTTCTTATAGTCCAGGATTTGATTGCAGTCTTTATACTTTTGTTTTTGTCATCAATGCAGGGTGGAACTGCAACAGAGACATCTTTTATTGAAACAATTATTTTAGGAATACTGCTTTTATTGTTTGTTTTTTTTGCAGGCTATTTTGCAATCCCGAAAATAACAAAAATTATTGCTTCTTCTCAGGAAACACTCCTTCTCTTTTCTGTAGGGTGGTGTCTTGCACTGGCATCACTTTTTCAATATTTCAGTTTTTCAATGGAAATCGGAGCGCTTCTTGCAGGGGTTTCTCTCTCAATTTCTCCATATAGATTTGAGATAAGCTCGAAAATGAGATCCTTGCGGGATTTTTTTATAATTATATTTTTTATTTTACTCGGCTCACAGATGGCATTTTCAGATGTTTCAGACAAAATTATTCCAATAATAATTCTTTCAATTTTTATTCTGGTTGGAAACCCGTTGATAGTGATTTTTTTAATGGGGCAGCTTGGATACACCAAAAGAACGAGTTTTCTTGCAGGGCTTACTGTTGCCCAGATAAGTGAATTTTCGATAATTCTTATTGCGCTTGGAATAAAACTTGGCCATCTTTCTTTTCAAATTCTTTCGATAATTACTTTTGTGGGTTTAATAACAATTGCAGGCTCTACATATATGATATTATATTCAAACAGGATATACCCGTGTATTTCAAATTATTTGACCACTTTTGAAAAAAAAGGCAAAAAAGTAGATGAACATAAATATCAAAAATATAAGGATTATGAGATAATTCTTTTTGGATATAACAGAATTGGATATGATCTTGCAAAAAGTTTTAAAAAAATAAAAAAGAGATTTGTTGTGATAGATTATAATCCGGATACAATAATTTCCCTATCAAAGGAGAATATGGATTGCATATATGGAGATGCCGGGGATAGTGAATTTTTATCAGAGCTTGATTTGAAAAATGCAAAAATGGTTTTTTCGACAATACCTGATTTTGATACAAACATGGTTTTGTTAAACAGGATAAGAAAGGAAAACAAACATTCGATTGTTTTTTTGATTTCACACCAAATAGAACAGGCAATTGAGCTATACTCGGCTGGAGCAACATATGTGGTTTTGCCTCATTTTCTTGGGGGCCATCATGCATCAACCCTGATCGAGCATTATAAGTTTGATGCTGCGAAATTTATGAAAGAGCGGGAAAAACAAATAAAAAAATTGTATGAAAAACAAAAAATGGGCTATGAGCATCCAGTGCATGAAAAAAACGGGGATTAATTAACCGGACATTGATTTTTTAGGGGCCCTATTACAGAGTAGCTTTCTTTTTTTGCATCAGAATAACCTGAAAAAATATCGCAATCATTCCCAAGTGCATCTGAAGTTATAAATATGTTTTTTCCATCAGAAATTATTTTTATATTTCCATTAATATCTGTGCGGTAAAGACTGGAATTTTCAATTTCATAAATGCTCTCCAGGGTTTTTTTTCTAGGGAAATAATAGCCAAGTTCTATGCTTTTTTCAAAATCAACCGAGATAGCATAGAATTTTGCATTAACCTTGCCTAAAAATTCCTTTGAGCTGGCATCACTACTTCCGTGGTGCCCGACTTTTAAAAAATCAGATTGTAAATCTGTCTGAAAATCAAGAAGCTTATTTTCACAAACTGCTCCGCAATCCCCTGTAAAAAGGAATGAATTCTCATTATGAATTAATTTTACTACTATTGAATTTTGGTTTTCATCCAAAGAACAATCACTAGAGTATGGAGCAAAAAGATAGATTTGTGTGCATTCATCTATATCTATTTTTAGATTATCTTCAAGTTTAAGGTAGTTGTAGATTTTTTTCATCGAATCATAATTTTGCTGTGTTTTGGTGGAATAATTAGCACAATTTCCATTATCAATTATAGTTCCAATTCCAAACTCAAAAAAGACATCTTTCATCCCTCCGATATGATCTTCATGGTTATGGGTTGCTATAACATAGTCTATTCTTTTGATATTATTTGATTTTAAAAAATTAATTACCTGTTCTGACGAGTTGGCCCTAAGTTTTGAACCGGAATCTATCAGGATAGTTTTATTTTTAGAGGTAAATATTACAATCGCATCAGCCTGGCCTACATTCAGGACAACTATTTGCAAATTGCCGCATTCTTTTTTTTCATCGGTAGATGAATTGGCATAAAATAGAATAAAAAAACAAATAACAATTGCTCCAACAAAAACCAGTTTTCTCATGATGATTAACCCTCTTGATGCAGAAAATTAAAAATGGAATGGAAACAGGGCGCCTGCTAGTGAGGGTGAAAAGTGGGTTAGGTAAGTATTTATATATCTTTCATAACAATTATACATTATGAAAATTATGAAAATTATAAAAGTTGAGAGTTCTTCTGCTGCATTACAACAGGTTCAGAAAAAATTAATTGGAAAAGTAATTCAAATTCCAGATGTTTTTGCTAGGCAGAATGTGATTACGGACGGGTCAAGAGTTAGCGCAAGTTTTAATCCTAAATGCAGTGCTTGTATGGAAGAGTATAATTTTCTTCAAGGTATTGATGGCAATTGGTATCACCCAAATGCAGAAATGGGCAGCATACAAATATTTAACTTACGTGAGTGCAGACAAAAATTAAAAGAGCCGTCTAGAATAGTTATTGAAACCGACACTGCTTCTTTTTCATTTGCCTTTTTAGAAGGTTGTTTTGCTGTTGCAGATGATACGACCCCTGGTTTAAGGATTCCATCCATTCATACCCCGCAGCCTAATCCATCTGATAATCATGTGCCTATTCCAATATCAATGCATGTAGTTGATCCTTATACTTTTACTTATTGGTCAGGTTCATCACTTGAAAGGTATTGGAAAGTAACAGATATTGGGCCTCTTCTTCTTGCAGAAATCAGAATGAGAAAGAGCGGTAATAATATACAAAGGCAGTATTCACGATTGGAACTTTCTTTTAAGATACCAGAAGAGATCACACGCTCAGAAAAAAGAAATTTGGGTATTCAAACCCATGAGATAACAGGTTATTTTCCATTGGGAAGGTATAATGAAAAAATTCAGCCAATCTTATGGATAGATGAAATTCCAAAAAATTCAAATGATGCACCAGTAAGATATTTAGTGCAGACCTTAGATATGAAGCCTCTATTAATTGGACAGAATTATTGATTTGGATATAGAGGGATTATTTTGAAACTTTTCCAAATAAGATGCCAAAATAAAAAAAATAAAGATTTTAGAAAATGCCCCACAAAACAAGAGAAAATTATTAAAAAATTTAAAAAAGTAACAATCGGATTGTGTGCAGGTGCCCTGATTTGTACAGTGCTTTCACTTTCGATCTGGTTTGCTGAGATAAGATTTAGCCCTATACAAAAAATTACAAATAATATACTATATTATGATAGAACGCCAGTAGATTATTACAGGCCAATAAAAAATATGGATAATTACACTCCAAGAATGGGAGATATAATTCTTTATAAGCCTCAAACGAAAGATTTGCTCCAGACTTTTCTAACCCTCCCTTTTGGGGAATACACCCATTCTGGAATAATTGTAAGTATGTTTGGGGATGTATTATCAGCCAAATGGAATGGCATAAAAATTGAGAATGTTTATAAGGACCCTCATTTTATGTCTGAATACAGGCTGATTTTGCGCCCGGAAAAAATAGATCTCCAAACCCCAAGACACGGATTGCCACTGCTTGAATTTGCTATAATTTCTAAATCAAAATCAATTGGTTTCGATGGTGGTTTTTGGTTTGGGATTAATCAGGGTGCCAGACCAAGAGTAGAAGAGGACATATCCAACTATTATTCCTGTGCAGTACTTTTGGGCGCTGCTGTATATTATTCGGGTTTTGATGTACCAGCGCTTGGAAAAGGCATAACAACTTGTGCTGATGCAATAGATGCTCCAATTTATCCAAGAAGAGAATAGGAGATATTTATCTTTAATAAAAATGGGATTATCTTAATACCAGAACGCTGGTTTGAAAAAACTAATTAAAAATAACGGAACCACTAAGAGATATGCAGACAGACAGAAAAAATCATCATTTTGTGAAAGAAATTGGTTTTGTGGATTATAATCAATAGTTCTTTGGGTTTTTTCACCCATAATGGATATTATATACGGCACCAAATATTCTGTATTTGATTTTGCCTCCCATGGATCAAAGGATAATTTTTGGGTCTGTATAATTGTCTCTTTTGGGCCGATGAAAATTATTTCGTCGTTATTTTCCCCCCATCCTTCTGGAAAATGAAACTGATAACTAACAAAAATGTATTTCTGGGTGGGATTTGATATGAAAACATCAACTCTTCTTTTATGTGCTGTTGCAATATGAATAATCCCTCCTTGCAGTTGGGAAGAGGAGAATTTCTCGATTTTTGTTTTGGAATAAAAATTAGTGGACTTGCCTGTGAAATATAATTTGCTTTCGGGTTCATTTTTGTTATCAGATACAAATGTTTTGATATGGTTTGAGGAAAGAAGCCCTATCTGCCCGAATGTTGGATCAATACCTATCCATTCTTCTGAAATTTTGGCCTCGGCCCATACATGTTCCTGCCAGTCTTCTGAAAAAGTGTAACCATAAATTTTTCTGTTTTCGATTTTAAGATAACCCAGATAATACAATAACAGATTGGAATACCCGTTGCAGACCGCACTTTTTTTTTCATATACAATAGCAGGGTCTGTATTCCCACTATCCTTAAGGTTGTATTCCAATTCAGAATTAAACCAGCCTACAAGTTTGATTAATGTCTTTGCTTTTGAAGAAGGTAGAGAAAGATTTCTGGCTGTTTTTTCAAGATCGTTTTCAGGCTCTTTAAACCAAACCAGAGGTTCATCCTTAGTTAAAAAAGGGGAGTGGTTGACTTCAATTATTGCATATGCAGAGATGGTTTGTAAACTGCCATTCATACTTCCGTTTGAGATTAAATAAATATTATCACCGGAGTTTTCAAAATATCCGTTTTCAGATCCCATTGATAAAACATTCTGACCGGTCCCATTGTAGATAAAACTTGAATTAAAAAAATATTCCATGCCTGCCTCTCCTTCAATTATCCATTCTTTTTCAAAAATAAATCGTGCTGATTCGTAGGAATGAAATAAAAGAAAAAAATAGAGCACAAATATGAATATTTTAATTTTCAAATTGTCCCTCTTATCAGATTCATATGGTTTATCCTTTTTTCAATAAGCTCTTTTGTCCCGATATCTTTTCGGTGCCATATTGGCCCATTTAAATATCCGGCGCACTCTTCAATTTTTTTTTGTGCAACATAGATATTTTCATCAACACTGCAAAGCGCAACAGACCGGGAAGTTGTGGTGTAAATCTCCCTTTCCTTTTCATAAACAGATGCATAATAAACTTTTATTTTTTTATGCCTTAGTGCATCTTCATTGATTAATATTTTTGAGCTTTTTACTGGCCGGTCTGGATAGCCTTCAGGAACAAAATATTTTACCAGGGTGGATTTGTCCAGAAAATCCACTTTTTCAAGGGTTCCTTCAAAGATTCGCGTAAAGATCTCTGAAAGGGAAGAATTTAAGAGATTTAAAACATTCATTGCCTCAGGGTCTCCAAATCTTGCGTTATATTCGATTATTTTTGGTCCGTATTTTGTAAGCATAAACTGGCCGTATAAAATCCCCTTGAATTCAGCTCTTTCTTTTTTCAGAGCCTCTATTGTTTTTTTCATGGTAAGTTTTGCTTTGTTTAAATCTAATTTTTTCATAAATGGAAGAAGTTCTCCGGTAGAATATGAGCCCATTCCACCTGTATTTGGACCCTGATCATTTTCAAATGCTCTTTTGTGATCTTGGACAGGAGGCATAAAAACAAGATTGGTTCCATCACAAAATGCCTGCAGTGTGAATTCCTGGCCGCCGAGTTTTTCTTCGATTAGAACTTTTCCATCCTTTTTGAGAAGGGATTTGCCATAATCTAAAATGCCATCTTTTTCAAGTATGTTTTCTTCGGAAACCTTTACTCCTTTTCCTCCTGTAAGGCCTATTGGTTTTACTGCAACAGAATAGTTTAGTTCTCTAAGCGCATCCCTGAGTTCTTTTTCATTATCAATGATAAAAAAATCAACAATGCCGGGGATGTTATGATCCTGCATGAGTTGTCTTGCAAACTGCTTGTTGCATTCGATATCTGCAACATCTTTTGTTGGAGAGCAGACGGAAATTCCTAATTCCATTAGTGTATCTGAAATGCCTGCACCAAGCGCAGCATCCGGGCTTACAAATGCAAGATCTATTCTTTTTCCACTTGCCCATGATTTAACTTCCCGGGGGTTTAATATATCGCAAATAAAATAATCTTTTGAGAGATTTGCAATTGCAGGGTTTTTACGAGACATTAAGGAAAAAACAGAAGAATCCTTTGAAAGCATTTCAATTATGGCATGCTCTCTTGCGCCATCACCTACTACTAAAATATTCATATTACCCACCAAAGATACTTTTTTCTAATTGTCTTAAAAAAGAATTGGTCTGTTTTATTATTATAAACTGCCTTTTTTTAGGGTATGCCTTGATTATTTCAAAGGAATACTCTTTTTTTGCCATACTTATCAAGACCTTTTTTTTATATATCCTTCTTTTATCAGAATATTTATTCCTTCCTCAACCCTTTTTTTTGGCAGGTTATATGATAATGAAAATTCTGAAACATCAATTGCACCGGCATGCATTCTTATCCAATTAAAAATTTCTTCCTTGAGGATTTCATCGCTTATTCCTTCCATTTCCAAAACTCTTTTGGCAAGTTCTTCAACCCGTCTTTCGGCTTCTAGAAGAAGCCTTGCGTTTTCTTCGCTGGATTTAACAAGATCCTGATATTTGGCAGAGAGCTGTTTATTTTTCAAATCCAGCATGTCTGCTTTTTCTGAAATATTGATTTCTGCAACACCAACTGTTTTTTCAACGAGTTCAACTACCTTTAGGGAGATATTTAAAATTTCTCTTAGTTCTACCGAATAAAAATCATTTGAAATTACAAGTATATTGATGAAGGTTTTGATGGATTCAAAATATCTGGCTCTTTTTTCTCCTGCAAATTCGGTATAGCTGAATGTTATTTTGTTTTTTTCAAATAGCACCGAATAATCAATTTGGGGCTTTCCCTCAAGTGTCTTGCCAAGGGATTTCTCGACAAGAAGTGATTTTTTTGAAACCTTTATTTTGCTAAAACCAAAATTAGAAAACATTTTTGCAAGGGACCGGAATTCTTTTTTCTGTTTCCCATAAACAATAAGTGATTTTAGCATATTAATCCTCCAAGACCAAATCAACGACCCCTTTTTTTGCCCTCCTCATTTTTACAAGTGAAAAAATACTTATTATTTCTTTTTCAGGAACGCCAAGCTGCCTTAAAAACGAGATCACTGATGATGTTGAATATCCGAATTTTTCAAGCAGAAACACCAGTTTTTCAGCATTTAGTATTCCATCGCTTTTTTCAAATTCAGACCGTATTAATGAAATCTGGCTTTCATCAAGACCCTGCTCTAGAAGCATTCTCAAAAATTGGTCTTTTTCCATTTCAACTTCCATTTTTCCACCTGTTTTAATTTTATATAAAGATAATGGTTCTTCCCCCTCAATCTTTTTTAATAGAAATGTTGAGCTTTTTGCCTGTCTTTGTGAAAAAATCATGTTTATTGCGCAATCACCAACACCAAATCTTGAAATTTCAGAATCTATAAAATCAGAATAACCGACTGATTTTTGGATATAGTCCTTATATTCTTTTAGAACAAGGCGAAAGATAAACAGGCTGCCGACATTGCTAAATATGGTCTTATGCATGTCTGTTGGATTTTGGGATGCAACAACCAGAGCAAAGTTATATTTCCTTCCTTCGCGCACGATATCAATTACATCGCTTTTTTCATCTGATGCTATTTTCCATGCCTCATCCAATACGACAAAAAGTCGTATGCCCTTTTTACTGTCATATCTTTCAGATCTCATAAGTTCCTTGATATATTGCAGAAGCGTCAGGCCTGCAAGGCTCCGGATTTCTTCATTCGGAAGATTGTGAAGGTCTATTGAAACAAGCCCTGATTTGGAAAGTTTTTTTATATCCGGGGAATTTTTTGCAGAAAAAAAATCCATGCCCTCATAAGTAAATCTTTTTATTATTCTTAATGCTTTTGAATTTTTTCTATGGAGAACCTTTAAAACATCCTCAAAACAGGGTTTTTTGGATTTTCTAAAAACAATTTCAAGCGCGTTTTCAATTTCCTCCCGCTCCTCGGGAAAATTTTTTAAGTTTGCAAGAACATCGATTGCAGACAAAACCTGTTTTATGCGCGTTGTTTTATTGCTGTATGACAAATCAAAAAGATTTAATTTCTCTTTTGAAAGATCTATAACTTTTCCTCCGGCCTGCCTGACCCAGTTTCCATATTCGCCAACCCAGTCAAGTATTATTGCATTTGAATTCCATACCAGAGAAGAACGGGTCAAAAAACTTTTTACAAAATAACTTTTTCCGCTTCCGCTAATCCCGATTACTGCAATGTGGGGATTTATCAGCTTGGAATAATCCCAGTATGTTGGAACCCCTGCATATTTTGTTCGGCCAAGATAAATTCCATTCACAGGAGAAGAGATGAGAAATTCCTTTCGTGGTTCTGGGGGATGAATCAAAATCATCCGCGATGCAATATCTGATGAAAACATTTTTGTAATTTTCAAAAATTCACACTCTAAAAAATTTCATCTTTTAAATCCTCGCCTGAGGCAGGGATAAACTTGTCCCATTCAAAACAGCGCAGCATGTCAAGATCAGAAAGTTCAACAACCGAGCATCCAAGCGTGCTTGAAAGAATTGTCACTATTTCTTTTGACTGCCTTTTTACCCTGGTTAGCGCATCGTCTTTTGTTATTCCAAATGCTGTCGTTGTTGCGTATGCAACAACCTCAACTGCGCGCTCCCCTTTTGAAAGGCGGTCTAAATCCTTGTTATACATTGAAATCTTCCGGTCAATTTTAGCAGACTCATTTGTTTTTGAAGAGGAAACCTGAGATTTTTTTGATTCTGCAACAGATCTCAGGGTTTTTATATCGTCAATGTGTTTTGACAGATCTATTGAAGAGATAAGGAGGGAAATTTTTACAACATTTCTAAGAGAGATTATTGCTTTTTCAAATGCATCAAACATTATTTTGGTCCCTTCTTTCCCCCTTTCAAGACTGCTTTCATAAAATTTTATTTCAAGAAATTTTGAAGCGTAATATCCTTTTTCGGTTTTTTTGAGTATATAATCCCTGGCAGGAGAAACCTCATACTCCCCTCTCTTTTCAGAGAAGTTTGCATGATTTGTTACTAGTGAAAAGATAAGGTGGCCATATTTCCATAAAAGTAAAGTCAGCAGAAAAAATATTGAAGTTATTACAACAAAAAGAGCGCTTGTATAAATTATTGAAAGCAAAACTGAAATTAGAGAGCCGCAAATGCAAAATAAAACTATGATTCTGTTATTTATCAATCAAACAACCCCCAATGAAAAAGAAATCGGACCTGATAGGATATCCCCGAATCCCTTTATAAAGATAATTGTAATTATGAATGAGAATAATGGGGCAAAAACACAACTCAGCATTGTTTTTGAAAGGGCAAGGGATGTTTTTGAATGGGCAATCGTCAAATCCCCGGTAAAATCATTCTGGCTTAATTGATCTATTTTTTGGGCAATGACATAATTATCATTCATATCAACAATTGGAGGAACTATGTAATTTGAATTGTTTGTTATTAGAATTATGGCTTCTGTTGCATTCAAAAGTTCGGGTTCTGGGGTTGGGAATGCCATAATAAATGCAGGATAAAAAAGGTACAATCCTATTGATAATGCAATGAGAAACCCCCCTATTTTCCGCGTTGCAAAAAAAGACCTCAGCACAAGGCCTAGTGGAAGGAAAAGAAAAAGGGCGTTTTGTTCAAAAAAATTCAAAAGCATTAAATTAAAATCAAGGAATATTAAAAGAATATTTGAAAAGATGAGATTTGCCGAAAAGAGGTTTGAAACAAGGGATAGATTCTGCAGTGGCTGGATTTCCAGTATATTAAAATTTAACACGATGGACTGATAATTCCCAATAAGAAGGGATAATTTTATTATTTCGCCAGAGAGGGCATTAAGCGAACCTGAAGCTGCCTGAAAAGAGCATGAAACTGCAGAAATCATGGATTCTGCAGAACAGGATGAAAGAGTCATTTCTTTTGATATGGTTTGCGCAACCTCGATTATTACAAAAATTCCTCCGACAAGGGCGGCATTTATAATTGATTGGATTAATTCTTCAACTCCAAAAAGTTCAATTCTTTTTATTGAGATTGCCCTTCCAAGGCCAAGAATGATTCCTGATAAAATTATTGAGATTGTAACTACCAGGACAGCGATATTTATTCCAACTATTTCAGTCATTTTTATCCATCACATCCTGCCCAACCGCAGATATGACAGACAACACACCCTTCCTGAAAAGAAAGATTAGAATTGCACGCTGGACAGATACCTTTATTTATCATTTCTTTTTCGGTCATGATATTCGCCTTATAAAGCTATTGTGTAAAATCTTTTTAAACTTAACTAAAAAAAATAAAAAAATTGGCCTACTCGGCGCCTGTGCACATCCAATTTATTTCAGCTTCCATTGTATCAACAGTTACTACACATGCAGGATTACAGCCGGGTTTTTGGATATCTAATTTAATCCACCATGTTCCGGTGATTTGGTTGCAGTAGTAATCGCCAGTATAATTTCCTTCCGTGGTGCATATCTCTTTTCCTATTTCCATTGCTTCTCCAATTGCCATAGTAAAATTAGTTCCGTTTTTTATACAGGTATCTAAATCAAATACCGGGCAGTTGATTTCCTCTTCGATGCAATTATTTCCAAGCAAAAGAGTTTTGCATTCCTCACTCATTGAATCAGGACCTACGACAGGGCATTGGGCAATTATTTTTCCATTTTCATAGAAAGTAGATCCGCCTCCGATAAGAGAGCTTACCACCCGTATATACGGGCCGCAGACATATACTGCTGCAACATTTTCATTTCCACAAAAGGATTCGGCCTCTTTTTTAATATCTATTGGAGGGGTGCAGTTTTCTTCCCATGGTCTTATACATTTCTGCAATGGTTCGCACCAGCTATAGCCTGCAGAACCTATACATCTGTGTTCGTCTTTATCAGAACCAACCAAAGAAGTGTTTTTATCCGATTCATTTCCTGTTTCAAGGCATCCAAAAAAAAGTATTGCCCCAAGAAACAAAACCATTAGAAGTATTCTTTCTTTTTTCATATTCCTTTCTAGAGGTTTAGATTTTAAAAAGATTATCTTTTATTTTACGATCCGAAACTTGAAACCATAATGAATTAAACCTTCTGGGTCGTCTTTTTGTATCATACGAAAAACAGATTCAACATTCGCTCCTTCGCTTATATCATTTTCCTGGCAATCAACAATTTGTCCAAGTATTCTTGCACCTTCAGCTAAATCAATTAAAGCTAAAAAATAGGGTGCCTGGGTCTCAAATCCATCTGGAGGAACATGAATTCGGGTGTATGAGTATATTTTTCCTTTTCCCGAATATCTTTTTGGGGAGAGTTTTCCTTTTCTTCGGCATTTGGGGCAGACTGCCCGTGGAGGAAAAAAAGAAGATTTACAACTTAGACATTCATTGCCTTCAAGCCGATATCTTTCAGGTATTCTTCTCCATGTAAGAGATATTGATGATTTCATAATTTTATCAGTCCCTTTTAACTATATGAACTACTGTTGTGGCTCCTGAGCCTCCGACATTGTGGGCAAGCCCTGTGCTTGCATCTTTTACCTGTCTTTCCCCTGCTTCGTTTCTTAGCTGCCATGATAATTCAACTAATTGTTTTATTCCTGTGGCTCCAACCGGGTGACCGCAGGATTTTAAGCCTCCTGAAGTATTTATTGGGATTTCTCCATTTAAGGCTGTTTTTCCTTCAAAAGATGCAATTCCTCCTTCTCCTTTTTTGAAAAATCCAAGATCTTCAATTGCCATTATTTCTGCTATTGTAAAACAATCATGGACTTCTGCAAGGTTAATATCTTTTGGAGTTATTTTTGCCTTCTTATATGCCTGTTGTGAGGCTATTTGAGCTGACTTCACTCCAGTAAGCGTCTCTCTTGAATTAAGCGCGATGGTATCGCTTGCCTGAGTTGATGCTAAAACTTTTACTGGTTTTTTTGTATAGCTGTATGCCTCCTCCATTGGAGCCAATACCAATGCTGCAGCCCCATCTGAAATTGGGGAGCAGTCTAAAATTTTTAGTGGATCTGCTACCATTTTTGATTTTAAAACATCATCAATAGTTATTTTTTTTCTAAACTGGGCGTATGGATTTTTAAAGCCGTTTTCATGGTTTTTTACTGCCACGCTTGCAAGCATCTCCTCTGTAGTGCCATAATCAATCATATGTCTTTTTGCCATTAGCGCATAAAGCGCTGGAAATGTCGCCCCAAAAAATAATTCCCATTCCTGATCCCCTGCTCCTCCAAGCGCAGTAGTGACTCCTGTTGTCCCAAGATCAGTCATTTTTTCAACGCCGCCAACAACAACAAGATTATACTCTCCTGAACCTACTGCCATAATTCCCTGACGCAAGGCAAGCGAACCTGATGCGCAGGCACCCTCTACTCTTGTAATTGGAATTGGGGTCAATCCCATAAAATCAGCAATCAGTGCACCTATGTGTTCTTGTCCTATTAATTTTCCAGAGGCCATTGTTCCGACAAAACCTGCATCGATTTTATCTCCATGAACATTTCCATCTTCTAATGCTTTTATTCCTGCCTCTACTACCAATTCCCTAAACCCTTTGTCCCAATGCTCGCCAAACTTAGTCATTCCAACTCCGATTATTGCAACATCCCGCATAAGTGCACCTAACTTAAGAAATATTTATAATAATAAGGTAAATAATTTGATTTATAAATATAGCGTATTTTTATTCGTCTTTTGGCGAATTGTATGATGGAGGTATAATTTGGGACCTGCCTGAAATAAAAAATAAATATATAAACTTATCCTATATTAAATAAGATTATGACTTCTAAAGATACTAAGAATAAACAGGAAAATGATGACTCCAAAAAGGAGAATTGCTGTCCTTTGATGGATAACCCAAAAAACTCGGTTTTGGTTGTAGGCATTATTGCACTTGTTGTGGGTTTTGCACTTGGGTATTTTGTATATGGATACTTGACTCCTTCAGAAATAATTGTAAAGGAAATTTTTGAACCAAACCAAACAGAGGTTGCAAAAATTAAAACATTAATGGAAAAAATAGCATACATAAATATAGGAGAGCAGCAAACACTTGCAGTAAAGAATGTAACCCTTGAAGAGGTTATAAGAATTTCTTTTGATCTGGCAGGTCAGCAGACCGCAATATATGTAAGCAAAGATTATATGAATATCCTTGGATTTGAGCAGGTTGAAAGTATTGAAAATTTAAATGAACAGGTAAATGAAGTTCTCGCCCTAATGGATGGGGAACCTGAATTTGAAGAAGGTGCCCAGCAAACTGAGACTCCAAAAGTAGAATTATATGTTATGAGTTACTGCCCGTATGGAAACCAGGCAGAGAACGGTATAAAAGATGCAGTCCTGCTTCTTGCAGAAAAAATCGATTTTGAACCAGTATATATAATTGGAGCGAGTGGGGACAATTTTAATTCATTGCATGGGCAAACTGAGCTAAATCAGGATATACGGGAAAAAATAATATATAATTTATATGGTGAAACAGGGTGGGTTGAATATGTCTACAAGGTAAATGCAGACTGTTCCCTAAATGATATAGAAACATGTTGGAAAGACCCGGCAACTGCACTTGGTTTTGATGTTGAAAAAATAGAAACAGAATACAATGAGAAATATATCGAGATCGCACGGGCAGAGGCATTAAAAACTTCCCAAAATGGAGTGAGTGGTTCTCCAACTCTTCTTATAAATGGAAAAAAATATAGTGGGGGAAGAGATGCAGAAAGCTACAAAAATGAAATCTGCGCATACTTTACAGCACAGCCCGATGAATGTAATAAAACATTAGATTCAGCAGGCTCTGCTTCAACTGGAAATTGTTAAACATCTATTTTTATTTTTTCTTTTTCAATATTCTTTTTATGAAAAAGCTAAAGGAAGAGTGCGGAGTTGCAGCAATAATATTAAAAACAGGGCAAAATATCTCCTATTTGATTTATGAATCGTTGTTAGCCCTGCAACACCGGGGGCAGGATGCTTCTGGATTTGTTGTTTATGATAATGGAAAATTAGAAAGAAGAATCGGGCTTGGCCTTGTTAGTGAAGCATTTAATGGAGAAGATTTAAAATTTAATGGAACCATTGCTATCGGGCACACAAGATATCCAACAACAGGAAGATGCAAATTAGAGGATGTGCAGCCTGTTTTTCATAATAAGATGGCCCTTGCACATAATGGGCACATTTCAAATTATAGTGATTTAAAAAAAGAATTGGAAGAAAAAGGATATACATTCAAGGGAACTGTTGATAGCGAGCCCCTTTTATATATCTTAGATTATGAATTAAAAAATAAAAAAACAATTGAAGGCGCAATTGAAACTTTGATGAAAAAAGTTATTGGTTCTTATTCTGTTGTTTGGATATTGGAAGATAAATTAGTGGTATTCCGAGACCCGCATGCGATACGGCCATTAGTCTATGGAAAATCAGAATTGGGGTATGCTTTTGCATCAGAATCAGCTGCATTGGATATAAATGGGTTTGAATATGTTGGATCAGTTGCAGGTGGCGAATTAATAATTATACAAAATAATGAAATGAGTAGAAAAATAATTCTCCAAAAAGAAAAAAGAAACTGCATGTTTGAATATGTCTATTTTTCACGGACAGATTCGATAATTAATGATAAATTGGTAAATGATGTCCGAAAAAAACTCGGGGAAATTATTGCAGATGAGCACCCTGTAAATGCAGATGTTGTAGTGCCTGTTCCAGATACCTCAAGAACTGCTGCGCTGGCATTTTCATATAAAACTGGAATCCCTTATGAAGAAGGCCTTATAAAAAATAGGTATGTTGGAAGAACATTTATAATGAATTCGCAGGAGAAAAGACGGGAAACAGTAAAAAGAAAGCTAAATCCGATAAAAAAAGTAATTGAAGGAAAACGAGTTGTTCTTTTTGATGATAGTATTGTTAGGGGAACTACTATGAAAGAGATTGTAAGAATGGTTAGGGGCGCTGGCGCATGTGAAGTTCATTTGAGAATTACCTGCCCTCCTGTAAGAGCGCCTTGTTTTTATGGTGTTGATATGCCTTCGTATAAGGAATTAATTGGAAGCAAAAAATCAATAAAGCAAATAGAGGAATATTTAAATGTGGAAAGCCTGGGCTATATAAGCATGGATGGGCTTTTGAATGCGATTGGAAGTGGGTGCTGTGCGGGTTGTTTAAATGAAGAGTACTTTTCAGATTATGTTTTAAATCTTGCAAAAAAAGTTAAAGAGAATGAGGGTATTTTGGATGGCTGTAATAAATGTTAGTATTTCATATTTGGAGGAAAAAACAGGTATAAAAAAAGAGGAGATGTGCCGGGTCTTAGGAGAGCTTGGATTTCCAAATGAATTTGATGAAAAAACATTCTCTGTTGAGGTTACGCCTAATAGGCCGGATTGCTATCTTGTTGGGGGAATTATAAGGGTATTGAATTCATATTTGGGAAAAAATAAAGATAAATATGTATGTGAAAAATCAGAGTATGTTATAAAAACAGAGAAAAACATTAAAAAAATAAGGCCGCACATAAGCGCGTGTGTTGTGAAAAATATTAAATTAACTGAAGAAGAAATTCAAATGTTTATAGATGCCCAAGAAAAAATGCATGACACCTTTGGAAGAAAAAGAAAAAAACTTGCAATTGGAGTCCATAATTTGGATGTTGTTGGATTCCCGTTAATATATGGGTGCGTGAAAGAATTTCAGTTTGTTCCTTTGGATTTTAAAGAAAAAATGCCTATTGGACAGATACTTTTAAAACATCCAAAAGGACTAGAGTATGGCCATTTGGTTTTGAAGGGAAAATATCCTTTGATTTATGAAGAAATTGAAAATAAGGTGGTTTCTTTTCCTCCAATTATCAATGAGGAAAGAACTAAATTAAAAGAAGGGGTAAAAAATATTTTTATAGAGGTCACTGGAACACACAAGGAAAGTGTTGAAAGCGCTGTAAATATTATTTGTTGTTCTATGAAAGATTTGGGTGGGGAGATTTATAGTGTAAAAATAGATAATAACACTCATCCAAAACTAGAATATAGAAAAGAAAAAATAAAAAGAAATAAAATCAATAGAATTTTAGGCAAGAAATTAACTGAAAAACAAATAAAAGAATCTTTGGAAAAAATGGGATATATTATAAAAAATGATGAAATATTAATGCCTCCTTTTAGGGCAGATATAATTAGTTATATTGATATTATAGAGGATGTTGCAATTGGTTTTGGGTATAATAACTTTGCCCCTAGGGTTCCTGATTTTTATAGTGGAGGAAAATATGGATTGGAGAGTATTAGAAGGGAAAAATTGTGTGAAATTATGAGTGGGTTGGGATTTATAGAGGTAGTTAATCCTATTTTGGTCGAATCTGGAGAGGCTGATGTGGCAATTAAAATAACAAATCCTTGTACTTGTGATGTTGGATTTATAAGAAATAATATTTTCAATTCGATTTTAAAAAACCTAACAGAGAATAAAATGAAGGGGATACCCCAAAAGATATATGAGGTGGGGATTGTATATTCTGGGGGGCAGCAGAAAAAAAAGATTTCTTTTGCAGTTATGGATAAAGAGATTGATTTTAATGATATAAAGAGTGTGGTGCAGTCGATTCTTTTTGAAATGAATTTGGAGAAGGAGATTAGATTTGAAAATAAAATAGATAGTAATAGGTACAAAAGCAACCGGGCGGCTAGTATAATTAATAACGGAGATAGAATTGGAGAGTTTGGAGAAATTTCCAAAAAAATATTATCAGGACTTGGAATTGAGTTTTCAGTTGGATTTTTTGAAATGGAGATTTGAGTATTCTACTGAGCCCCCATTCTTCCATAATTATAATTCCTCAATATATTTGGTCTGAAGTTTATAAACTTCAATATCTGGTTTAAATGAGACAAAAAAATTATCTATGATTGATTCTAATTCTAAGGGAACTACGAGAACAGATTTGGTCTTCCAATAGGATTTAATTAAATTTAATTTGTTGAAATGATAATAAAATCTCCTTTTTAATTTGTTATAATCTTTTGGGTTTTTTGGTCGCAAATCATAAAAATAAACAAAAAACATAAAATAAATATAAACAATAAATTATATAAATGTAACTATGGTTACATTAATCTTCAATCACAAAAAATAAAATAATGTTGTTTTATTTGTGGAACAACACCCCCTACTATTTATATTCTTTGTATACCTCCAATCTATCTATTTTTATTTTTTCTTAGTTATATTTCTTTTAATGATCACCACACCAAGGGAATATCAAATAAATATTTATACTTCTATTCTCAGGCATGGAAATACCTTAGTGGTTCTTCCCACTGGCCTTGGCAAAACCCTTATCGCATTAATGCTTATTGAAAAAAAATACCCAACTGGAAAATGTCTTTTTTTATCTCCAACAAAACCATTAACAGAGCAGCACCATACTTCTATTATTCGGGAGTTTGGCGATTTGAAAGGCAATGTAACTATAGTTACAGGGGCAACCCCCCAAACCAGGAGAAAAACTGAATATGAGAAAAAAATAATAGTTGCAACCCCCCAAACAATAAGAAACGACATCACAACAGGCCTTATCGATCCTTCTTTGTTTTCGTTGGTTATTTTTGATGAAGCCCATAGGGCAATAGGGGAATATTCATATACTCAAATCTCAAAAAAATTGCAAAAAGAAACACTAATTGTGGGTCTTACTGCATCCCCTGGAGGAAAAAAAGAGCACATCCAGAAAGTTTTGGATAATCTTAATATCTCTAATATTGAATTAAGGATATCTTCAGATGGTGATGTTGCCCCATACACACACAAAACGAGCATTTTTTGGGAATTTGTAACCCTGCCCCCCAAATACCTCTTGTTAAAATCCGAATTAGATTGCCTGATTCAAAAATATTCAAGAACACTTTCTCTTTTTGGATTTAGGCCCATGTTAAAATCAAAAACCCTTTTTTTACAAATGCGGGACAGGATTCTAAAATCAAAAACCAATAAGAAATACCTTATTTTGATGTATTATTCGGTGCTGCTCAATCTCCTCCACATGGCCGAACTTTTAGAAACCCAGTCAATTGCAACCCTTCAAAAGTACATAAAAAAAATATCAGAGCGGGAAAACAAATCCTCTAAAATAATTTTAAACAACCAGACAATAGCAAGGATATTAAAAGAAGATGCCACTCCCCATCCCAAATTAATACTCTTAACTGAGATCATAGGGAAACTTTCAGATTCTAAAAAAAGGGCAATTATTTTTGCCCAATACCGGGACCAAGTCAAACAAATTGCAGACCACCTTGTATTGAATGGTTTTTTGGCAAGAGAATTTATGGGAAAAAAAGATAGCTACACAAGAAAAACACAGGAAGAAACAATAAGGGAATTTGTTGAGGGAAAGTTTGATTTCCTCTGCTCTTCATCAATAGGAGAAGAAGGCCTTGATATTCCAAGTGTTGATGCAGTTATTTTTTATGAGCCAATACCAAGTGAAATAAGATCAATCCAGAGAAGAGGGCGAACAGGAAGGTTTTCCAAAGGCCAGGTGTATATATTAATAACTAAAAACACCAGAGATGAATATTTTTATTGGGCTTCAGTGAATCGTGAAAAGAAAATGAAATCTATTTTAGGTACCATTGATAAGAAATCTGCGGCCGGAGATGAAAAAACAAGCGGACTGCGGCCTGGGAAAAAACTTGGCCAGACAAAACTCGATTTTTTTTGACAACACCCTGCATATTATTTTAGGTGGCCAGCCAAAATAACAACTACTCTTTTTTTGGTAGCCACAATTTAAATAGTATTTTAACATATCATTACCATGGAAAAACTATTGAAAAAAACCCTCCTTTCAAATAAACCACTTCTCTTATACGATGGGGATGGAAGGGAGAAGGAAACAGACATCATTTTTTATCCAAAAAACATAACCTACAAGGAAGTTCAATTCCTTAGAAAAAACGCAGGGGGGCTTTTATGCATTGCAGTATCAGAAGAGTTATCCAACACCCTCAATCTTCCATTTATTTCAGATCTCCTGCCAGAAAATTGCAGAAAACTAAAAATTCGAAAAACCCCCTATGGAGACAAGCCGGCATTTTCAATATCTATAAATCATAGGAAAACCTTTACAGGCATTACTGATACCGACCGGGCAAAAACAATTTTCTCTTTTTTTAAAGTTGCAAAATCAAAGAGCAGGAAAAAGTTTCTGGATAATTTTTATTCCCCTGGCCATATCTTTCTGCTTAGGGCCGCCAACCCTTCAAAAAGGTGCGGCCATACCGAACTTTCCACTCTTCTTTTCTCAAAAATTGGCCTAACTCCTGTTGCAGTTCTTTGTGAAATGCTTGCAGATAATGGAAAAGCACTAGATCCGGGGAGTGCAAAAAGATTTGCAAAAAAACACAATCTTTTGTTTCTAAAAAAAGAGGATGTCTTAATGCTTGGTGAGAAAAAATGAAACTTGGAATTTGCGATACTACTTTTGCAAGATGCGATATGGCCCAATTTGCAATCTCAATTATAAATTCAAATTATTCAAATGTAAGAATAATAAGAAAAACAGTTCCTGGAGTAAAAGATCTCCCGCTTGCCTGCAAACTTCTTTTAGAAAAAGAAAGCTGTGAGATATGTCTTGCGCTTGGAATGCCCGGTCCAAAAGAAATAGATCGGCAATGCGCGCATGAAGCATCAGCAGGCCTGATACAAACACAGCTGATGGCAAACAAACCAATAATTGAGGTTTTTGTTTATGAAAACGAAGCAACAAACCCAAAAGAATTATTTAAAGTATGCAAAAACAGGACTGAAAAGCATACCTTAAATGCAGTAAGAATGATACAAGACCCTGAATGGTTTATAAAAAACTCCGGCAAAGGACTGCGCCAGGGTTTTGTTGATGCAGGTCCGTTAATTTAATATTTATGAGGTGATTTTATGGAAATAGGATTGGTTGTATGTGAATTTAATGCAGATATAACAAAACCAATGGAGGAGAGGGCAAAGGCCCATGCACAATTTTTAGGGGCAAAAATTGGAAAAATATTTTATGTGCCCGGCGCATTTGATTCTCCGATTGCAGTGCAAAACCTTTTGGAAAAAGAAAATATAGATGCAGTTGTCGTTCTTGGCGCAGTTTTAGAAGGAGATACTGACCATGATTTAATTGTTGCCCAGCACGCTTCAAGAAAACTGATGGATCTTTCATTGCAATTCAAAAAACCCGTCACACTTGGAATTTCAGGGCCAAAAATGACCCGGTTGCAGGCACAGGAAAGAATTGATGATTATGCAAAAAGGGCTGTCGAGGGAGCAGTAAAACTTTTGAAAAGACTGGAGTGAAAAATAAAAATGGAAAAAATTCCTTCTGCAAAATTTCCAACAGAGTTTGGAGAATTTAGGATTTATTCTTTTTCAGATGATTTAATAGTTCTCTCATTAGGAGAGGTATTTGAAAAAAAAGAACTGCTTGTAAGGGTTCATTCCCAATGTTTTACAGGGGATGTTTTTCAGTCAAAACGGTGTGATTGCCATTTGCAGCTTTTTTCTTCCCTTGAAATGATTTCTCTGGAAAATAGCGGAATGTTAATTTATCTTCGAAACCACGAGGGAAGGGGGATAGGCCTTAAAAATAAGATAAAAGCATACTCTCTTCAAGATGAGGGTTTAGACACCATAGAGGCAAATCACCAGCTTGGTTTTCCAACAGATGCAAGAGAATACGACCAGATAAAGGCTGTTTTTGAATATTTTAAAATAACTTCAATACAGCTCATAACCAATAATCCTGACAAAATAGCGAAAATAAAAAAAAATGGCATATCAATTACCCAACGCATTCCTCTTATCATCAAACCAAACGAATTCAATTCCAAATACCTGAAAGATAAAAAAGAGAAAATGGGCCACCTATTATGACTTCCAAGAAAATTTGCGACCATTGTTTTATGTCTATTGCACTATCTCTTGCAAAAAACGGCAGCCCGTCTCCGAATCCATATGTAGGCGCGGTCATAGTAAAAAACGGAAAAATAATAGGAAAAGGATTTCATGAAAAATCCGGCAGCCCCCATGCTGAAATAAATGCAATAAATTCAGTAAAAAACAAAAAAGAGATAAAAAACTCCACTCTTTATACCACACTAGAGCCCTGTTCCCATTTTGGAAAGACGCCCCCATGCACTGATGCAATATTAAAATCCGGAATAAAAAGAGTGGTATTTGCATCAAGGGACCCGACAAAAAAAGTTTGCGGAGAAGAGATACTAAAAAAATCCGGAATAAAAATCACATCCGGGATTTTGGAAAAAAAATCCAAAAAACTAAATGAGGTTTTTTATTACTTTTCAGAAAAAAAATCTCCTTTCATTGCACTCAAGGCCGCCTCATCAAAAAATTCAAAAATAGGGATTTATGGAAAAAAAACAAAAATAACCGGAAGGAAAGCTGTTTTCTTTTCACACATCCTCCGCTCAAAATACGATTCCATATTGGTTGGAATAAACACAATTCTTTCTGACGATCCTCTCCTGACTACGAGGATAAAAAACAAGAAAAGCCCGATAAAAATTATTCTTGATTCAAAACTTATAATTCCCCTCTCTGCAAATGTATTGAAGGATAAAAACACCATAATCGCAACCACCTCTAGTGCCAGCAGAAACAAAAAAAACATATTGCAAAAATCAGGAATCAGAGTTGTTGTTTCCGGGCGCAAAAAAATAAATCTTAAAAAGCTCCTTGGCATTCTTGCAAAATCCACAATAACATCAATTCTTGTTGAAGGAGGAACAAAAGTCCATACTTCTTTTCTAAAATCCAAATCAGTAAATAAAATCTATCTATTCAAATCTAAAACAATTCTCAACGGAGAGACAATCCCCCTATTTGAAAAGAAATACCTTTCAGATTTTATGCTAAAAGAAAAAAGGCCTTTGGGAAAAGATTCCCTCAATATATTTGAACGAAAAAACAAAAAAATCGCCCCAACAATAATTTAAAGAACTTTCACATAAATCTTAATATTATGAGATCTGAACTTTTGGAACATGCAATAAAAGATAAGGATATTATTCTTGTTGCCCAGATTGCCCCGGCAGTACGGGTAAGTTTGGGGGAGTTTTTTGGAAAAGAACCAGGTACAATAATGACTAAAAAGATTGTTTTTGCCCTAAAAAAGATCGGGTTTGATTATGTTTTTGACACTAGTTTTGGGGCAGATGTTGCAGTAATGGAGGAGTGTTTTGAATTCGAAAAAAGGCTAAAAAACAACGGTCCGTTTCCAATGATTAATTCCTGTTGCCCCGGAACCGTTTCCTTTATAGAGCATTCTTATCCGGAATTAATCCCCCATGTTGCAACAGTAAAAAGCCCTATGGAAATTTTAGGTTCTCTTATAAAAACTGCCTTTGCAAAAGAAAAAAAAATCCCCCCTGAAAAAATCTGTTCAGTTGCAATAATGCCCTGTGTTATAAAAAAGGCAGAAGCCCTTAGGCCGGAATTAAGAATGAATGGAAAATTAGTAATAGATGGAGTCCTGACAACAAAAGAGCTTGGTGAAATTCTCAAAGACAAACATATTGATCTCGAAAACTGCAAAGATGCAGAATTTGATTCAATGTTTGGAACTGCCTCAGGAGGAGGGATTATTTTTGGCTCAAGCGGAGGTGTTTGCGAGGCAAGCCTGAGAAAATATGCATCATTACACAAAATCCCTCTTGAGAAAATTGAAACAACAAAATTGCGCGGTTCTGAAGGAGTGCGTGAAGTAACCTTCAATTTTAATGGAGAAAAAATCAAAATAGCCATTATAAACTCTCTTAGAAATGCAAGCCCATTGCTTAACGATTCCAAGAAAAGGGCGCAATTCCATTTTATAGAGGTGATGGCCTGTCTTGGCGGATGTGTTGGGGGCGCAGGCCAGCCTGTTTCAACAATAGGGGCAATAGAAAAAAGAAGAAAAGGGCTATATCAAATTGATTCAAATTCAAAAATAAAAATTTCAAATGAAAATCCAGAAATAATCCAGCTTTATTCCAAATACCTTGGACGCCCAGGTAGCGAAACTGCAATCAAAATCCTTCATACCAAATTTGATAAAATATGTACGGACTGTTTTTAGATAAAAAATGTAATGCAACGGGGGCATGCTCAAAATGTCAGGCCAATTGCTGTAAGAGTTATCTTATCGCGCTTACTTCTTTTGATTTGAGGAGAATATATAAAAAAACCAATTCTCTCGATTTTTTTACAACAATAAATGCAGATAATTTTGATACATGCCTTGCCCAGAGTTTTATTCTTTTTGAAAAGGATGCACCAAAAGAATACTTTTTGGTGCTTTCAAGAAAGAAAAACGGATCTTGCATTTTTCTTGGAAAGGATAATCTCTGCGCAATATATAATGAACGGCCGATTGTCTGCAGAATCTATCCCTTTAGATACAGAAATGAAAAAATACTCTACAAAGATAAAATAAAGTGCCCTGCAGAATGGGAAATAACCCCAAAAATAAAAGAAGAATTTTTAAAAGCACATAAAATGCAATTGGAAGAATTAAAATCATTTGGGGCGCGCTGCAGGGAATGGAATGCCAACCATTCCAAAACCGGAAATTTGGAATTGTTTTTAAAATTTATTTTGCAGCAGCCAAAAAATAAAAAAACGAACATATAAATATAATTTAGATAAATTATTTTATGGCATTAATTTCCCTGATAATTTTAATTGTTTCACTTGCAGTACTTTCAAAGTCAGCAAGCATTGCTGTGGACAATGCCTCAAAAATAGCAAATTATTTTAGAATCAGTTCGCTTGCAGTCGGTTTTTTGCTCATTTCTCTTTCAACCACTCTCCCAGAACTTTCAGTTTCAGTAATCTCATCAATCTCAGGGGACGGGGCTCTTGCAGCCGGCAATGCCTTTGGTTCAGTAATTGCAAACATTCTTTTGGTTTTAGGGCTTGGAGCATTTTTTTACAGCTTTAAAATAAGCAATGAAAATTCAAAAGATATTGCATTGGTTCTTTTAATTACTGCACTAGTATCTCTGTATGTGATGTTTATCACCTCTGTAAGAAAAGATGCCCTTGGGGTTTTTGAAGGGGCCGTCCTTTTGGTCTCTTATTTAATCTATATTTTTTATATTTTTAAATCCAAAAAAACTGATGGCACAGAAAAGGTGTATGTTGAAAAAAAAGAAGTGTCTCCTGCCTTTCTTTATTTTCTTATTTCCATTATTATTGTTCTTGTAAGTTCCGGGTTTGTCGTAAGTTCTGCAATAGAAATAACAGAAATATTTAATCTTACTGAAGGTTTTGTCGGAGCAACAATTATTGCAATCGGTACTTCTCTTCCAGAAGCATCAATTTGTCTGCAGGCAATAAGAAAAAAAAGATATGGTCTTGCGCTTGGAAATGCCATCGGAGCCAGTGTTGCAAACCTTACACTTGTTTTAGGGATTGCAGCAATAATAAATCCAATTTCTCTTATTATGCCTATTTTTGTTGCAACACTTCTTTTTGCAATACTTGCATGCATCCTTCTCCTTTATATCGCCGCTGTAAATAAAAAACTTGGCAGAATCGGAGGCCTGGGTTTTATTGCAATTTATATAATTTATATCGCATCCATATTCTATCTGCAATTTTTAAGATAAACTATATATTTTTAAGCAGTCTATGATATTGAACAGTTTATATGCGGGCCCGTAGCTCAATCTGGATAGAGCTTTCGGCTTCGGAAGCCGACTCCAAATTGCTGGAGAAACCGAAGGGTTGCGGGTTCAAATCCCGTCGGGCTCGTTGCAGTTTTCTGTTTTCAGTTTTGGGGGCCCGGTTTTAAAGTTTTGCATTAGTTCTATTTTTATTTTTTTCCGATTTAATCTTAAATCATGAAGAAGGCGTTATCACTTTTAATCCTAGTTTTTTTATTTTCAGGAATTTTTGCAGATACAACCTGCAATACTTCCTATACTGAAGAATTAAATATCCGTGCACTAGATGCAAACAGCCGTCCAATGCCAGATGTTACAATAACTTTGAGATACCAGCTTAGTGAGAGCACTGGAAAAGGATATGTGACTACAATTCCAAAACCAACAGGCAGTGATGGAATAGCGAAAATAAAAATTCAAAATCTGGAAAACCAAATAGATAAGTTAAAATGCGATATAACAATAACTGCAGAATATGATGGAAAAGAGATAAAAAAAACAGTATATGCAGGCTCGCATGAATCATTAATAGACCTTAATATTCCGGCGTATAATCTTATTCTTACTATCAAAGATCAAAATAACCAAAAAGTAAACGGGGCAACTGTATCTGTCGGGAATTTTACCAAATATACAAACAATGCCGGCATGGTTGGTTTTAGTGTTGTTTCCGGAGAAAAATTAGTTCTGGCCTCATATGAGGGCGCAAAAAGAGAAGCAATCATTCCTGTTACCAAGGACACCACCTATGATATCTCTTTTTATGTATCCAACTTAACCATTAATGTTATTGATGATCAGGGCCGGCCCCTTTCGGCAGCAGCAGAATTTTTTGGAAAAACATATAATTCAACACTTGGAAAAATAATAATTTCTGATGTCGGGGTCATAAGTCCGGATATAAATGTTATCTGCAATGGAATAACAAAAACCCCAAAAATAAATCTTGATATTTCAAATGAATATACTGTTATTTTTGATACCACCTCCCCGGAATTAATTTCAATAAAAGATCAGAGAACAGATAAATCAACAAGCCTTATCCTGACAATTATAGATCCTGGGTCAAATCCTTCAGGAATAAATGAAAATACTCTGGCTGTTAATTATGATTATGGAAACGGATGGAAATATGCAAAAATTTTTCCAAAAGGTTCCGGAGTCTACATCGCTGAAATGGATCCGATCAATTTTGATACGATAGTTTTTTTTTCAATTTATGTTGAAGATAAGGAAGGAAATACAATAACTATTCCAGGTCAATACGAAATATTTACGACAATTCTTCCAAATGAAAATGGAAACCCCACTGATCCAGAAAAGCCAGATTGGCTATCCGAACTTTTTTTTACTCTTATTTTACCTCTGTTATTAATTGCTGCAATCCTTTTTGGAGCGTTTTATGCATACTTAAAATTCATTAAAAAAGAGGAGTGAACTTATATGGGTTTTAAAGTAAAGCTTTATAAATATTAAGTTTCATAATATAAACATATAAAATAACAATAACAAACACAAATGGTGAAAAATATGCCCCGTGGAAAAAGAATTAATATCGAAATGAATGTTGATGATGCGATTATTGACAGATTCAGGGATATCGACCCTGAAAATATAAAACGGTCAAGAAGCAAGGTTGAAAAGTCTCTTTCAAGCTCAGTTAACTCTGTTTTTGAATCAGCGCAAAAACTTTATAAGACAAGAGCAACTGAAGATGATATACAAAAAAACAGGCTTTATTCTGTGCAGGACGCATATGACTATTTGAAAGGAAAGGGGCTTTATATATCATTCCGGGCATTTGGCGGAAGAATAGAACGGGGCACAGTGCCTTTTGTTAAAATTGGAAGAAAAAGATATATCCCGCAGGCAGTGCTTGAAGACATCTTAAATCTTGGAAATGATTTTTACACAGTACGCGATGCATTTGAGGAATACAAACAATCCAATAAAAAAATAAATTACCGGGCATTTATCGGAAGGGTTGAAAAAGGTTCAGTTCCATCAGTCAAAATTGGAACACGAAGATTAATCCCAAAAGATGCAGTTGAAGCCCTAACCCATGTAAGCAAGGATTATTTTTCTGTTTCAGAATCTCTTGAAAAACTCCACAAAAAAGGAATAAAAATCAGGAGAAATGCATTCGAAAGAAGATTAGACCGTGGAAGAATCCCGCACACAAAAGTTGGTGGAAGAAGATTTGTCAGAAACGATGTTTTGGATAAATTAATCCAGCTTGAGACTGAACTTCGGGAAAAAAAATTAAGGTAATCTTTTATTTTATTCTTTTTATTTTATTATTATGGAAAAATCCTTTTTTATAGATCTTGGTCAAAAAATTATCGATAATACTACTTATGCCGAGTTTATTCTTAAAAACGAAAACGGCGAAGTAAAAAAATTATTATACCAATTTGATCCGTATTTTTATGTCTCCTGCATGCCAAAAGAAAAATCCACTCTTGAAAAATTAGCAGTAAAATCAAAAACAGGGGAAATTATAACCCCTAAAAAAGTCGAATTTGTCCAAAAAGAAGTAGAAGGCACCATAAAAACCATTGCAAAAATATCCTGCAACACTCCATTGGATGTTCCATTACTTAGGGATTTGATACCTTATCCTTGCCTGGAATCTGCAATATTATATGTTAAAAGAATTATGCTTGATTTTGGAATAAAACCCTTTTCCATCCTTTCTTACACCTGCGAAGGCAATTTCATAAAAAAAATAAATAAAATTTCAGAATCCGGATCAATTCCCCTTTCCTTTCTATCATTTGATATAGAAACATATAATCCTTTTGGCGCCCCAAGGCCGGAAAAAGACCCAGTAATTATGATAAGCTATTGCACCTCTAAAAACTCCGGGGTGCTGACATATTCTAAAAAAACCAAAAAGAAATTTGTGGAATCCTTTGAAAACGAATCAGGCATAATAAAAAAATTATGCGAAATCATCTCCAAAACCAATCCAGATATTATATTTGCCTACAATTCCAGCAATTTTGATATTCCCTATCTTCTCGAAAGATCCGGAATTCTTAAAATTGATTTTGAGCTTGGGCGATGGGATAGTGATTTTAAAAAAATAAAAAAAGGGCTGACTTCAGGAATTCCTTTGAATGGAAGAATCCATCTTGATCTCTATCCAATGGCCAGATTTCTCGGCTTAATTGGAATCTTAAAATCCAAAAAATATACACTCGAGGCAGTATATAATGAACTTGGCTCTGACAAAAAAAAGATGATAGAGCGCCTTGACATTTGGAAAATGTGGGATGAAAACGACATAGAAGACCTCTGCCAGTATTCGTTAATGGATGCAAAAACAACTTATGAACTTGGGGAAATAATGCTGCCTCTTTTTTTAGAGCTCTCCAAACTTACCGGGCTTTCCTTGTTTGAGACAAGCCTTTCAACAACAGGGCAGATGGTTGAATTTCTTTTGATGCGAGAGAGTGTAAAACAAAATATTATTATCCCCTCACGGCCAAAAGATTCTACAATTTCCCAAAGGCTTTCAAATCCAATTGAAGGGGCATTTGTCAAGATTCCAAACCCGGGAATTTATGAAAATATCGTTGTTATGGATTTTCGCGGACTGTATCCATCAATAATAATCTCCTATAATATTGATCCGCATACGCTAACCGAATCAAAAATAGATTCCCATCATTCCCCTGCTGGCTGGAACTTTAGAAAATCCCCAACAGGCCTTATTCCATCTGTTCTCAAAACCCTTGTAACTGAACGGGCAAAACTGAAAAAAGAGCTAAAAATGGAAAAAAATACAGAAAAATATAAATCCATAGAGGCAAAATCCCAATCCTATAAAATTATCTCAAATTCGTTTTATGGTTATCTTGGATATGCCCGGTCAAGATGGTATAGCAGAAAATGCGCAGAGTCTGTAACTGCATGGGGAAGGGCGCACATACAGAAAACTATCGAAAATGCAGAAAAAGCCGGATTTATTGTTCTTTATGGGGATACTGATTCTGTTTTCTTGTTGCAGGAAAAAAAGAGCAAGAAAGAAGTCATGGAATTTTTAAAAAGCATAAACAAGGATCTTCCAGAGGAGATGGAACTTGAACTCGAAGGATTTTTTCCATCCGGCGTTTTTGTCGGAAAAAAATCCGAAGAAAAAGGAGCAAAGAAAAAATATGCTCTTTTAGCCGAGGATGGCTTAATAAAAATCAGGGGTTTTGAACTTGTAAGAAGGGATTGGTCTAATATTGCAAAAAAAACACAGCGAAGGGTCCTTGAAATAATTTTAAAAGAAAAAGACAAGGAAAAAGCTGCAAAAGTTGTAAAAGATACGATTACAGAGCTAAAAACAGGAAAGGTTGTTTTATCTGATCTTGCAATCTATACCCAGATAAGCAAGGACCCTAAAAAATACGATTTGATAAGCCCTGAAATATCTGCTGCAAGAAAAGCAATAGAAAAAGGAGTGCCAATCCCCAAAGGAAGTTTGATTAGCTATGTAATCACCAAAAAGGGGAAAACAATTTCAGAGAAAGCCGAATTAACCCAATTTGCAAAAGATTATGATGCAGATTATTATATCAATAATCAAGTGCTTCCATCAGTTATGAAAATATTAAAAGAGCTTGGTTTTTCACATGAGGATTTAAAGTTTGGCGGCAAACAAACAGGCCTTGGCGGATTTTTATAATCCTTTAAATATTTTTTGCAATTAAAAGGAAACCTATGAGAGTTGCGTTTAAGAAAATGTCATCCAAAAAGAAAACAATCACACACTCTCTTTTAAATAAGGGAATAATTGCCGCCAGCTCAATTTGTCTTGCCGTCTCGGTGTTATCTTGCATGCATCAAAAGACAACCCCGAAATTCAATACCTGCGAGCCTGCCATAAGTGTTTATGCTCCAAAACCCAGTGAAAAAAAATCTTTTGAAAAACTTATTTCTGAAATGCAGGAATTAGAAAAAATGAAGCAAGAAAAAGATGCAATAGGCAGCATTTTGGCCTGCATAGATACAATCACCTGCCTTGGAATCAATATGGCAAGCAAAAAACCAGAGCATAGAATTGAAACATCCGGCTATATCCCCCCTATTTTATCCGAATGCGAGTTAATTGATTTCCGCATCTTAAATATACTGGAAAAATCAATGCAGGATAAACAGGATCAGGTAAGAATCAATGCCTCAAAAACACTTTCACACCTTATTTTTTTACTTAAAAGTAGTGATGCCAAAAACAATGTTTCTTTTTGGGCGCGGGTATTTGCAATATATCCGGATTATTTCAAACCCGGAAAAACAAAAACATCATTTAGAACAGAAAGTGTTATCTTTAGCGTGTTGGCAATACTTTCAACTGCAAAAAAAGATTCAAATCCGCTTGTAAGATCAAATGCAATTAATGCAGAAGGGTTATTATACGAGAATACCCCAGTTCTGGCTGCAAACATTTTACCAGTGCGATAAAGCAAACACTATATTTATAAATACTAACCTCTATAATTATTTCCACAAATTTCCTATCAGTGATAACATGATTTCTGAAGAATCAAGAGAAGAAATAAAAAAACTTGAAGACCGAAAACTTGTTCTAATCCAATCTATAAAAAAATTAAATGATAGGAAGAAATACAAAACATACGAACAAAAAGCATTAGGGCCATTTGTCGAAAAAACAAAAGATGTCCGGACAGGAAATATCAGGAGGGGAATAAAATCTGTTGAATTCAGGATTGCAACCCAGGCATACACCCCAAAAAAAGAAAAAGACCTTATAAAAGAGCTGAAAAAATTAGAATCCGATTACTCAAAAGTAAGAGAGGTTGAACGGGCAAGAAGAAAACTTTCATTGGTTTCATCAGATTTAATCCAGATAGATAATGAGATTCTAAAAATTGAAGAAGAGCTTAAAAAAATAAGGGAAACCCTTCAGGAGCATTATAAAAAACAAAAATTCAATAGGTTTGCAAAAAGCAAAGGAGTGACAATTGGAAGGCAGGAAGAGGAGTTTTCGCTAATGGACCTTGCCCAGCTTGAAAATTGAAAAACCCGCGCAAACTAACATCGCACAACCATTTGCAAAACATTTGATTTATATATTTTTTCTATATAATTACTACAAAGAGGTCTATTATGCAGGATAAATCATTTCTTTTAAAATCCGGCTTGGCGCAGATGCTAAAAGGCGGGGTAATAATGGATGTTACAAATCCAGAGCAGGCCAAAATTGCAGAAAACGCAGGAGCTGTTGCAGTAATGGCGCTTGAAAGAGTTCCAGCAGACATAAGAACCCAGGGAGGGGTTGCAAGAATGTCTGATCCAAAAATGATTCTTGAAATAAAAAAAGCAGTTTCAATTCCAGTTATGGCAAAATGCAGGATTGGCCATTTTGCAGAAGCACAAATACTTGAGGCAATAAAGGTTGATTATATTGATGAAAGCGAGGTTTTAACCCCGGCAGATGATAAATACCACATCGAAAAGACAAGATTCAAGGTTCCGTTTGTCTGTGGTGCAAGAAACTTAGGAGAAGCCCTTAGAAGACTAAATGAAGGCGCAGCAATGATTAGAACCAAAGGAGAGGCAGGCTCAGGAAATATTGTTGAGGCAGTAAAACATATAAGAACAATAAAAGAGGAAATCGATGAACTTAATTTGATGAATGCAAAAGAACTGGAAAAAAAAGCAAAGGAATACCGCGTTCCAATAAAATTGGTGGAGAACACAAAAGAACTCAAAAGATTGCCGGTTGTTAATTTTGCTGCAGGAGGAATTGCAACACCTGCTGATGCCTCGTTATGCATGCAGCTTGGAGTTGACGGAGTATTTGTTGGTTCTGGAATATTTAAATCAAATGACCCGCAAAAAAGAGCAAAAGCAATAGTGGATGCAACAGCACATTTCAATGATCCTGAAAGAGTTGCAAAAGCATCAGAAGGCCTTGGGGAAGCAATGAAAGGGCTTGATGTTGCCTCAATGAAGGAAGAAGAACGGCTTGCAAAAAGAGGAATCTAAATTGAAATATTATTCTTTTTTAAAAACACTTGCAAAAAATGCAGGAAAAATAATAGAGGCAGGATATTTTGGAGAAATTAATTTTAAGGAAAAGAGCACGCAGGATTACATCACCCAGTTTGATATAAGGGTTGAAAAATTCATAAAAAAACAACTCTCAAAAAAATATCCAACCCACAATATTCTTGCAGAAGAAAGCGGTTCTTCTGATGATAAAAAATCAGATTATTTATGGATAATTGATCCAATAGACGGGACAACAAATTTTATTCACAAAATCCCGATGTGCGCGATTTCAATTGCCCTTGAATATAAAAAAAAGCTTATCGCAGGGCTGGTTTATAACCCAATTACCAAAGAATTTTTTTATGCTGAAAAAAATTCGGGTGCATATCTGAATGGAAAAAAATTAAGAATAGGAAACAGCCCAAAAATAAAAGACTGGTTTCTTGCATGGTGCTATCCGGATTCAATGAGAAATGAAAAAGGTATAAAAAGAATTTTTGACTTGTTTTATCCAAAATGCCTTCGAATTACAAAACTTGGAAGTGCTGCAATCGAGCTTGCCTATGTTGCATCCGGAAGGGTTGATGGCTACATTTCAACAGGCTTGAAAAAATGGGATTATGCCGCAGGAGAGCTGATTGTAAAAGAGGCAGGAGGAGTGCTTTTAAAAGAAAGAATAGGAAAAGGTAATCTGTTTATTGCATCCTCAAAAAAGAATGCAAAAATCATTCTTGCCATGCTTAGGGATTAAATGTTATTTAAATAGGCAACTTATAGGTTTTTAAAGTTAATTCTTCATATAATATCATTAATATTAACAAAATGAGGTGTGTATATGGCAGGAGTTCAAATTCATGGAAAACAAGTATTAAAAGTTAGGGTTGGGGGCCAGATAACAAATTTGCTGGTTCTTTGTGGCAATGGTTCAACAAGGCCTTTTGATGTTCATCCCTTGGTTGAAGAGTTCAATAAAGAGAATAACACAAACCTCAGAGTCGTATCCCACAGAGTTGCTGATGCTGCACAAATGACTAGTGAAGTCTGGAGACAACTTCCATCCTATGTTGTTGATGCTTCAATTGCCTATGAAAGGCCGGGCACAAAATTAGGAAAGGAAATAGTATTTTTCAGCAGCGGAAACCCAAAAGTGGTTTTATCAACAGGTAAATACAAAGGGGAAAAAGATGTGGCTCTTGTAGCTTTGGGATTGACTTCTGCTGATTTTATTAAAGATGAAAATTCAATTGTTTTGGCTATTCCAGACAGCAGATTGATAGTTGTTCCAAATTTCCCAGGTTCAGATGGCTGGTATATACCACATGCTGAGACTGGAGTTCCTCATGGAAAGAGAGTAAATGCTAGACAAGATGCTAGATATCTTTCGAGATTGTATACTTCTTCATATGTGGGCCCTGTTGCCCGCGGCTACGACGGCCTCGACGGCAACGGCGGGCAGGGTGTCGGCCTCGACTTCAGGCCGTCGGGTGGTCTCGGGGTGGTGGTAGAAGTCCCCGAAGGGGACGTTGCGAAAATCGAGGCGCTTCTTAAGCCAGCTAGAGCATCCGAAATTGACAACAAAACAGCCATTGAGGTGCCGGGCATTTCACTTAAGAAATTAAGTGGTCTTTATCAGGAGGCAACAAAAGCTGTTTTGAAATTGAATGGAGTAGTTGATGCCAAGCTTTTAGAACCAATTCAAGAATTATTAAAATATTTGGGAAAAGCAAGGTTTTAATATTCACATCAATACCAGAACTATCTATCAAGCAAGGTCATAACCTTGAGGTAGCTAGTATTATCCTTTTTATTTTTATCAGCACAAGATATTAAATGTGAAAATTGGAATTTTATCACTGCAGGGCGATGTAATAGAGCATTTTAATGCCACAAAAAGAGCAGCCGAAGAATTAAAACCAGATGCACTAATAACCGAGGTAAGGGAAAAAAAAGATTTTGAAAATTTAAATGCCCTGATTATTCCCGGAGGAGAAAGTACAACTCTAATGAAATTACTCCAAAGGGAAGATCTAATTGAAGAAATAAAAAAAATAAGAAATATTTTTGGAACCTGCGCCGGTGCAATTCTTCTTTCAAAATCCCATCTGGATTTAATGGATATTGAAGTGGAAAGAAATGCCTATGGATCGCAATTGGATTCCTTTTCAAAAAAAATCCACACTTCACTTGGTGAAATAGAAGGGATTTTTATAAGAGCCCCAAAAATAAAGTCTTTTGGCAGGAATGTTTCGATATTTGCAAAAAATAGAAATGAAATTGTCGGTGTTGAGCAGAAAAAAAAAGAAAATTATTATCTGGCAGTTACTTTCCATCCAGAGCTTTCAGGTACAAAAATACATAAATATTTTATCCAAAAAATTGAACAAAAATAATTATTTCGTGAGTATTTCAACACCATCAGATAAGACAAGGATTGTGTGTTCTGCCTGTGAAACAAGCCCGTCTCCGGAATCTTTTAAAACAGGATACGCCCTTATTACCTGCTCTCTTAAGAGTTCTTTTAGGGCCGCAGAAACTGATAATCTTGAAGGAAATTTTTTATTAAGCCATCTTTCAGAAAAAGGCAGCAGTTCATATTCTCCGATGATATGATTTAAAATTTGCCGCGATTGCCTCATCTTAACAGGGCTTAATGAATAAAGGCTAAATATCTCCACTTGGTCTAAATCTGAAACAAAACCAGAGCCAGTGCTTGCAAAAGGTTCGATTGCATAAATTTCCCCCTCCTGCACTTCATAGGGGTCAGTTGTTTTTACATTTGGAACATCAATACCTGAATGCAATAATCCAGTAGTTATTTTATGGCCTGTAAGATTGGAAACAGGCTTAAAACCAAAGGATTTTATCCTCTCTTCTATGACCCCTCCAATATCTCCTATTTTTGCGCCGGGTTTGATAAACTCAATTGCACTATTTAATGCCTCTTCTGAGGCCTGCACCAAACTCTTGTTTTTTTCAGATAAGTCTATTGTATAAGCAGTATCCCCAATCCCCCCATGAATATCAACCCCAATATCTATTTTTACAACATCTTCTTCTCCGAGCAATTCTTTGGTATTGCTTTCAGGGGTATAATGTGCAGCAATTGAATTAAGTGAAACATTTACAGGAAATGCAGGCCTTCCTCCTTCATCATAAATCATTTTTTCTATGGTTTCTGCAATATCCAAAATGCTTTCTCCCGGCATAATAAGTTTTTTGCTTTCCTCTCTTATTCGTGCTGCCATCTTTCCGGCGTTTCTAAAATCATCAATATTAATATCCTCGTTCATAATAATCAAATATATTTGAAAGGAAAAATATTAAATTGGATTTACAGCCAGTTATTCCAAATTAGACAAAATTATTTTTCGTATATCTGCTGCCATTTTTTCAAGCCTTGTTTTTTCCAAGTATTCCATAGTCATCCTTATAAATGGTTCTGTTCCTGAAGCCCTTATTAAAAACCATCCATCCTGCTGGTCAATTCGTATCCCATCATCATCCCGTATGCTTCCAACAAATTTTGCATCCTTTTTTATTTTTTCAATAATTTTATATTTTTTTGAGTTATCACATTCAAATTTTTCCCTAACCATCGGATAACAAGGGTATTTTTCCCTTAACTCTGACAATTTTTTCTGCATGCAAAAAATTTCTGCAAATTTTGCCCCAGTTAAAATCCCATCCGGAGAACAGACTCCATCCTTAAAAATATACTCCCCACATGGCTCTCCTCCAAACACTGCGTTTTCTTTTTGCAGGGCTTTTGAAACAAAAAGGCTTCCAACAGGGGTTATTATTGGCAATGCCCCTGCTTTTTCAATTGTTTTTTTCACAATTAAAGATGCCTCGATAGTTGTAATAATTTTTTTTGCAGGCGTTTTGTTTTTTTTCATTTCATTTTCAATTATAGCTGCAAGCTGAACATCTAGTGGAAATACCACTCCTTTTTCATCAACAATTACTGCCCTGTCTGCATCTCCATCATACCCGATTCCAAAATCCGCGGATTCTTCAACCACTCTTTTTGATAAAATGAGTAAATTTTTTGAGTTGGGTTCAGATGGCCTTTCAAATTTTTCAAGAGAAGTGTGAATTGAGACAACCCTGCAGCCAATCTCCTCCATTAATTTTGGGGCGATTACTGATGCAGGACCGTTGCAGTCTAAAACCACTTTTGGTTTTTTCGCTTGTATTAATTTCAAATCTATCAGTTTTTTTATCAGATTTTTATGTTCTAAAACTGCGTTTTCATAAATTCTTACAACACCTGTCTTGTTCCAATTGCAAAATGATATCCTATTTTCACAGTATGCTTTTGTGATTTTTTCTTCCGTTTCTCTTGAAATTTCCAGTCCTTTTGAAAATAATTTTAATCCATTATATTCAGGTGGGTTATGCGATGCAGTAACCATAATTCCGTTACAATTTAGATTTTTGCAGGCAAGTGCAAGGGTGGGGGTTGGAACAATTCCAATATCTATTGCATCTTTTCCTTTTGATAAGACTCCTGAAACAAGAGCCAGGGACAATACCTTTCCAGAACCTCTGATATCTCTTCCAATAACTGTCGTTTCACCTGCTGACAAATTTCCGATTTTTAAAGCTAATTCTCCGGTTACCTCTTTTCCATAAAGTCCTCTTATTCCGCTTGTTCCAAACATAAAAACACAGAACTCTTATAAATAAAATATAAGATAATATTTATTAATAAAACACTTAGATTTAAAAACCTAATCATACATATATAAACACTAATGAATTATAAAAAACCACACTGGCCAGATCTTGCAAGGCCAAAATTTGAAAGATTTAGAGAAATGAAGGGCTGCAAACCATTAGTTGATAGTTTAAGTTCCATCTGCCAGTCCTTCAAAGGAATTGAAGCTGAAACATTACCTTTTAATCAAAAAAACTATTTGGCCCTAGTTAATAGTAAAGGTGATATGGATGTTTTAGGGCTCGTCAGTCTAATTTTAGAAATAAAAAAAACCGGAATAGAGAATTTCGGCTTTGTTAAAACCAATTCAATGCCAAGCGATCTAGTTACTGCGCTAGCATGTGCAGTCGGCCAATATCAAATTAAAGAGTCCATTGATAAAAACACTCTGGAAAGAATAAATAATTTAAAAACCCAAATCGAACATATAACGAAAAAAATGTTTAGATACTGCAACACGCTGTTAAATGAGGTATATAATTCTTCCAAAAGAGATCCAACCCTAGACCCAAGAACCAAAAAAGCAAAAACTGAAGAGATGCAAGAGGCGATTCATTTAATACTGGCCCATAGATTTATTGTATATTTGAGCACGATATTAGAAATACCTGAAATCGAAAACCTTGCAAAAATAATCAAATATCCTGACTTTGAGGATGTTTATGCCTTAGAAAAAATAGATAGAAAAATAGCTGCCCTTAGAAATAAAAATCCGATCAAAAGAATGGAACTTTTAAGATTAAAATATGGGCTTATATGCCCTGATGCACTCAAAGAAATTAGAAAACAATCAGAAATTCCAGAAAAAGCAAGAGTAATTGCTGATAATCCTGCTTGGATAAATACAATGCAAACTGAGATACTTCCTCAAACACCTGCCCCAGAGCAAAAGGGCGATAATTACTTTAGGGCTCTTTATCCAAGATTAACTGCTCTTGTGCTAGGCCCGGATAAATCTAGTAAGGTTAATAATCGTCTTCTTAGAAAGTTAGTAAAAACTCTTGAAAGTGTGGGCATTCCTAAGGAATTTTATACTGAAAAAATAGGTGACGGATGCAGGGATGCTGCTCAAATAATTGAAGCATATACTCAGAGTTCCCAAAGTTGTGATGCTGTATCTGCAAAACCAGAAAAATCCTATTTCCCACCTGCCGCCCAAAAAAAATCCTGCAATGTGAATCCAAGAATGCAAGAAGATAGCGCCCAGAAAATATTAGAAAGATTAATTTTTGAAAGATTTAAATCTGATTTAAATAAATTACCCCCAGATAAAAAGACTCTTTTAGAACAAACTCAGGAAGAAATAATCAGTTTTATAAAAAAATATATCTCTTATTTGAACATGCCCGAAGGAGAAAGAGGAGTATTTGCAGTAAATGATTCTGCTAATAATACCTCATTTAAGGAAAAAAGAAATATTGAAGGAAAAGACCCGCAGGGTTGGAGACTTTTTGTAAAATCCTATGGTTCTTCAAGAATAGTTTTAAGTATAAAAATTGATGAAAATAAAATTGCCCTTTATCTGGTTGAAACAAACCATTCCAAATATTCTACTAACCTTGCAATGCTAACTTACCTTAAAAATGGGGCTGTCAGAATCTAAAATATATTTTTTATAAAATGAGAAATTAGGCCAGCATTCATTAATTTTGAAGGCCTGTCCATATCCCCATTTTCAGATATATACAAATCAAAATCATATTTTTTTATAAAATTTCCAATCTGGCTTAGCCTTTGGTCAGATTGTTTCTCAAGAAAGGATTGGGCAAATGAATGCAGTTTTAGTTCAAATTCAAATTTTTTTCTCCAGACTTTCTCGTATTCCAAAGGATTTTGATTGTATATTCCTGCAATTTTTGCGCAGTTTCCCCCAAAAATGACCCCTCCTCCGGTGGTTGATTTTACCTGCCCTGCTGCATCCCCAACTAAAATTATTTTTTTTTCTCCAAGTTGCATTGCTGTTTTTTTTCTAGGTTTAATCGGTATTATAGAATAGAGTATTTTTTCAGGACAAATCCCTATTTTTTTTGAGAACCTATCAAATGATTCTTTGATATTGTTTGGAAGAATTGCTCCGCATCCAATTTCGCATTCCTCTTCATTTTGGGGGATAACCCACCCAAAAAATCCATTGAAAATTTTATTTGCGTAATAAAGATAAACCTTTTTTGTATCAGGGCAGGAATATCTTATTCTTGTTTTTGCAGTTGCTACAAATTTTTCGATTTTTGGAAATTTGAAATAAGTCGCCACTTGTGAATTTGGCCCATCTGCTCCGATTATAGTTTCAAATCCGGAAAAATCCGTAATCCTTTTATTTAATTTTATGTTGACGCCTTCTCCTTTGGCATTGGAATAAAGCGCTCCATCAAGTTTTTCACGCGGGATTAAATATGCAACATCCTCTTTTTTTTCAATTATTATTTTTTCTCCTGCAAAATCAATAATTGCTCCGTTAAAGCTGTTTTTTATCAACTTTTTATAATCTATAAATTCTGTTAATGTTTCAAGCCCTGTTTTTGAAAAAAGTCCTGAGCAATTTTCTCGTTTCCCGCAAAAATTATGTTCTTCATATATGCATGGATTAAGATTATTTCTTTGGGCAGAAATAGAACTTATAAGTCCTGCAGGCCCAGCACCAATTATACTCACATCCATAATAAAATATTTTTAAATATCAATAAAAATGCATCTGATGAAATAAATCTTCTTCAAATTATCTCTATTTTTTTTGAAGCTGATATATCCATTGCCTGCGGAATATCCAGTTTTGCATCAATTCTCCAAAATCTTTTGGTCTCATCATAATCAAAATTCTTTTTAGTGGACTTTGCACCCCAGGGAATTTCAAATTCGATATTAAATTTTTCACTTGAAAATTTTCCATTCGCAATTATTTTTTTTATTTCCGAGTAAATTGTCTCTGTTTTTTCAGAAATTATTGTTCTAAGATGAGTTGACCTTGGGATGCCTATTTCTTTATCCAGCCTGTAATCATACTGGTCCATTTCCCGCATTGACTTTATTCTTTTTGTTTGTATGCAGTTTAAGTTTATCTCTAATGCTCGTGCATTTATCTGCGCGCCGAGTTTGAGTTCAATTTCTGCATGTATTATTTCCCCCGCGAAATATTTTTCCTTGTCAGTACTTATCTTAATGTTGCTTTGCAGTATGTTTATATATTTCATTATTTTTGATACACCGGCATCAATTATTCTTTTTGGCATAAACTTATTTTTGCAGTTATCTTTTTTATATCTATTTTTCTCCACTCTTCAAAAAGAATAGTTATTTAATTTTTGTAATCTATAAGAACCCATGACAAATTCATGCGAAGTTTGCGGAAACAGGGAGGCAAAATTCATAATTTTAATTCAGGGCGCAAAACTTACCGCCTGTCCGGTATGCGCAAGAGAAGGAAAAATACTTTTTGCACTAACTGATTTTCAGGAAAGCCAGGAATTGGTTTCTTTTGCAAGGCCCCCGCGGGATTTAAGAGAAGAAGAGGCTCCGGTTGAAAACTTTGGAAAAATAATGAGAGAGGCAAGAAACAAGAAAGGAATTAAAATAGATGAGCTTGCCATGCAGATAAATGAAAAGGCAAGCTATCTTGAGCATATCGAACGGGAAAGCACTACCCCTCCTCTTAAAGTTTTGAAAAAAATCGAAAAATCCCTTGAAATCAAACTCGTTGAAAAATCCTCTCCGTCTTTGGTTGATGATACGAGCCATCTCAAACAATCCCAAAAAAAGGATTTTACACTTGCAGATGCACTTGAATTTGAGAAAAATAAAAAGAAAAAATAGGTTTTGAAAATGGGCGTGGATATCGGAGATTTAGCAATAAAAAATCCAGTTGATTTTTCCTCCCTTTATGGAAAAAACATCTCAATAGATGCATTCAATTCAATCTATCAATTTTTAGCATCAATAAGACAGCCCGATGGAACACCCCTTCAGGATTTTTCCGGAAATATTACCTCACATCTTTCTGGCTTGTTTTACAGAACCTCAAAATTTTTGGAATCCGGCATAAAACCTATTTATGTTTTTGACGGAAAACCCCCTGAATTCAAAAAAGATACAATCAAGGAAAGGATAAAAAACAAAAAAGAGGCAGAAGAAAAATGGAAAAAAGCCCTTGAAGATGAAAGATATGAGGATGCAAAAAAATATGCACAGGCAACATCAAGATTAACCTCAGAAATGGTTGAAGAGTGCAAAACACTTTTAGACGGAATGGGAGTGCCATATATACAGGCAAAAAGTGAAGGAGAGGCGCAATCTGCAATAATGGCAAAAAAAGGAATGGTTTATGCCTCTGCATCCCAGGATTATGATTCCCTTCTTTTTGGTGCGCCGCTTCTTTTAAGAAACCTTTCATTAACCGGAAGAAGAAAAGTTCCGGGCAAAGATAAATATATTTTAGTTGAACCAGAGCAGATAAGCCTTTCAGAAGTATTGGAAAAAAATAAAATAACTCTTGAAAAATTAATCTGGATAGGGGTTTTATGCGGAACTGATTTTAACAAGGGGGTTAGGAGGGTTGGCCCGAAAACAGCCCTAAAGCTTGTTCTCGAGTTTGATGATTTTTCCAGGCTTAAAAAACACGCAGAGGAAAAATATTCCCATTCTTTTGAAACCGACCCGGAAAAAGTAATTGATTTTTTTAAAAATCCACCCTATCTTGAAGTAAATAAAATAAACTTTGGAAAAATAAATGAGAATTCAATAAAACACCTTTTATGTGAAAAACACGATTTTTCAGAAGACAGGGTAGAAAGGACAATTTCTAATCTTTTGAAAATTTCAGATGAAATTTCAGGCCAGAGCAAACTTGATTCCTGGTTTTAGGAAGCACCCAACTATTTATAATGTTTTTTTATAATCTATAATTAATGCCAGAGCTATCTGTTAATCTTGGAAAATTAAAATTGGAAAATCCAACGATCCTTGCATCAGGAATACTTGGAACAACAAAACCACTTCTTTTAAAAATTGCAAATTCGGGAGCTGGCGCAGTAACCTCAAAATCAATTTCAATAGAGGAGAGAAAAGGGCACAATTCTCCGATAATTGCAGAATTTTCTTCAGGCCTTTTAAATGCAGTCGGATATAAAAATCCAGGAATTGATAAGGCTATTGAGGAGTTTTCAGGCTGGAGTTCAAAAATACCCTTAATTATAAGCATTGTTGGAAAAGATGCAGAGGAATTTAAAATTCTTGCAAAAAAAATAAACCAAATAAATTGCACTGCTCTGGAAATTGTGCTTTCCTGTCCGCATACTCCGGGGTTTGGAACACTTGCAGGGCAAAATAAACCAGATATAACTTATGAAATAACAAAAAAAGTAAGAGAGAACACTTCCCTTCCATTAATTGTAAAGCTATCCCCCAATTCTCCAGAACTTTCAAAAACAGCAAAAAAAGCAGAGCAGGCAGGCGCAGACATAATAAATATGGGAAATTCTGCAGGCCCGGGAATGATAATTGATATTGAAAGAAAAAAACCGGTGCTTCATTTTGGTTTTGGTGGAATCTCTGGCCCTGCAATAAAGCCGCTTTCAATAAGATGTGTGTATGATATCTATAAATCAGTGGAAATTCCAATAATTGGAACAGGTGGAATAACAAACGGAAAAGATGCGATAGAAATTTTAATGGCAGGAGCATCCGCAGTTGGAATCGGAACAGCAGTTTATTATAGGGGAATTGATGTTTTTTCAAAAATAAATAGTGAAATTTCAGATTGGATGAAAAAACACAATTATAAATCAATTGACGAACTGGTTGGTGCTGTGCATGTTTGATATGCAGACTTTCAGGATAAAAAAAATCATAAAGGAAAATTACCGGATCAATTCAATTATTCTGGATGGAAAATTAGATGCAGGGCCCGGGCAATTTCTAATGATATGGATTCCAGATATTGATGAAAAGCCGTTTGGAATTGCAGATTCAGATCCTCTTACCCTCTCTATTGCAAATGTCGGGCCTTTTAGTTCAAAACTGCATTCCTTAAAAGAAGGTGAATTTCTTTCCTTTAGGGGCCCTGTTGGAACCTCATTTAATCTGAAAAATGAGAAAAGAATAATTCTTGTTGCAGGAGGCTATGGTGTTGTTCCCCTTTATTTTCTTGCAAAAATCGCAATAGAAAAAAAAATTAAATGCACTATTATACTTGGCGCAAAAACAAAAAAAGACCTTGTCTATCAGGATAATTTTGAAAAGCTCGGCTGCACAGTTATTACATGCACCGATGACGGCTCCTGCGGAGAAAAAGGCATTGTCACATTTCCTCTTGAGAATCTATTGAAAAAAGAAAAATTTGATAAATTATTTTCCTGTGGTCCTAATATAATGATGAAATCAGTTGGAAAAATAGCAGATAAATATAAATTGGACTATGAATTCAGCCTCGAAGCATATATGAAATGCGGGATGGGAATCTGCGGCTCTTGTGCGATTGGTGATAAATTAGTCTGCAAGGACGGGCCAGTGTTTAATAAAAAAGAATTAGAAAAATTAGGATTTTTTAGATAATTATACTTATCTTCCATCAGGTGAAATATCTTCAATTTCATCTCCCCAAAACTGGGCGGGCTTGAAATAGAAACCGAATAATCCTATTTTTTCTTAGTTATCTCGTCATTTTTCCAGACAAGATAATATTTAATTATTTTTAAATCTTTTTTTTCAATATCTATCCTAGAATTTTCCTTTACGATAAGATATCTTTTAGTAATTCCTATTTTTTTTGCAGATTGGGAATAAAGATTTTTCACATCCCGCCTATCAACTATATTCCTATATTTCACCTCGATTCCCTTTACATTTCCATTTTTAATTATAAAATCAATTTCCTCGTTTCGTTCATTATAAAAAAATTCAGCATCTATCTGAAATGCGACATCTGTTTCTATTATTTTATCCATCTTCGCTTCAAGTTCAATATATCCTGCAAGCGTTGTGCAGAATGGATAAAATTTTTTAGCTTTTGTTTCTGTTTTTCTTGCATTATTTGAATAATTATATACTCTTCTAACCAAAGAACTTTTTATAAGAAATTCCAGATATTCTGATATTGTTTTTCTATCAGACCCAAAATCCTTGGCAAGATCAGTATAACCCATTATTTGGCCCGGGTCTCGTAATATAATTTTTATTAAGGAATGCAAAAGCTCCTTATTGGGGTTTTCAAGATAAAGAATGCTGTCTTCAAATATTACTTTTTTTATTATTCCTGAAACATACTCTCTCGGGTTAATGTTTTTATCCAAAATCAAATCAGGATATTGCCTAAACAAATAAAAATTATAATCCTCCAAAATCCCGTCTTCCAGGCCTGTCTTCAAAACACTCCCTCGCTCTGAAAAATCCAAATATTCCTCAAAGGAGAGGGGTTTTATAAAAAACTCAATCATTCTTCCTGCGAGATTTTCTTTTTTACTTCCTCTAAGTGTTGAACCACTTATCACTATTTTTGAATTCGGATAATTATCATATATTACTTTACAGTACTTCTGCCATTCTTTTATTTTTTGTATTTCATCAAAGAAAAAATATATCTTTCCCTCTCTTAATGATTTACCGCGTATCCTTTCATATTCTTTTATAATGCCCAATGGATCTTCATAATACTCATCAAAAGAGTGATACAAAATATCTACTGGCAGTTCCCCATTTTTTATAAGATAATCTATCAATTGTCTCATCAAAACTGATTTCCCAACTCTTCGTGGACCTTCAATGGATATTATTAATTTATTTTTAATCTCTTTTTTTAGTTTTTCAATTATTTTTCTTTTCTTTGGGTATTCATAACTTCTTCCTTCCCACTGAATATTTTCAATTTTTAAAAATTCTTTCATAATCAGCTTATTTATAGAAATCTTTTTAAATAGTTAGCCAACTTTGTTACAAACTTGGAGTAAGATTAATACCAACTTTGTAGCAAATTTGAAAAAAAGAAAAAAAATCAAACATTAAAATACATATCAATCTCTGAAGGCGAAACAGTATTTTCAAGTTTTGATATCTCCTCAAGCTTTAGTTCCATATATTCTGAAATCATTTCCGAAGGAACAACTCCTTTTAGGAATTTTTCGTCACTTTGGAGCGCTTCAAGCGATTCAAGAAGGGTTGAAGGAAGAGGCCTTATCTTGTTTTCCCGTTTTTCCTTTTCTGTCATCAGGCTTATTCTTTTTTGGGCAGGATCTCCGCACTCTGTTTTATTTTTTATTCCGTCAAGTCCTGCAGCAATTACCACAGGATATGCAAGATAAGGATTCATTGCACAGTCTCCGCCGACAAACTGGACTTTCTTTTCGATATCATTATTTTGAATCGTATTTGTTATTCTGACAATTGATTCAACAGCATGCCTGCTCCACCCTGCATAATATTTTTCTGTTTTTAGTCTTTTATATGAATTTGAGGTCGGATTTGTAAATGCGCATATCGCAGAAGCATGTTCAAGTATTCCGCCTATATAATATCTTGCGTTTTGGCTTATCTGTGCATATTTGTCTGTTGCATCATAAAAAATATTTCTGTCTTTTTTCCAAAGGCTCTGGCCGATTATCTGCCCGTTTCCATTAGAATCAGACAAGGGAAGAGGCATAAAAGTTGCAAGAGAATTTGCGACAATCGATGCATTTCTTGCAATATATTTTAATGTGGCTATTGCATCAGCAGAATCTGAAAGAGAAAGAGTTCCTGTTCCTATCTTTTGCTGTCCGGCCCTTCCTTTTGAATGGCAATGATATTCGACTGGATATGAAAAACTTTCCATCATTGTTTCTGCAATCTGTGCTCTTAATGTGGAATAGGTATCATAGGGCTGGTTTAGATAAACCCCCTTTTTATTTCCTGAAAAAGGAGTCGGGTTCCAGTATCCTTCCCGTGAATCTATACTATAACTTGATGACTGAGGCAGCACCCCCTTATCTATTGTTACTCCGTCAAACATATAAAATTCAATTTCAGTTGAAATTCTTGCAGCAGTAATTCCTGCAGCCTTTAGATTAATGTTCATATGCTCTGCTACATATCTTGGATCCTTAAGGTATTTTTCCATGCTTAATGCAACTGAAACATCTGAAATCATTCTTGCAGAATTTGTTTCCCATGGTATTCTTGCAAATGTTTTTGAATCCGGAACAAGGACTATCTCCTTTTCATCATATCCAAAAACTTCCCCCAAACTTGGGCCTTCAACTCCCTTGCTAAATGATTGGTCTGTTATCCCTACCCCTGAAACACTAAACCTGTATAATTTTCCAAGAATGTCTGTAAACTGCAGATCAATCCATTTTATATTATTTGAATTTATAAATTTTATTACATTTTCCTGACTTGGCATTAAAACACCCAATTGATATACAATAATTAGTAATATATATTTTTGGTTTATTTTCTAATACAAATAAATCCATTAAAGATAACTTTAAAAACTATTCTTTTAACTAATATTTATATATGAATCTTAAACATTGCTCTATTCCAACTACACTAACTCATGCTAATCCAACCAGAAGTTCTTTTCTAATGCTCCTTAAAAACAAACTAGCTGTTTCTGGCCTGACCGAACAAATAAAGGAAAAATACTGGACAATTTATGGAACAGGAAGTATCGGCGCCAAGGCAGAAAAGCTGCTAAAGGATGCATGGGCAATAGAAAAAGCAGGCTTTGAATTAAATCCAAGAGTAGTTCTTTCAATGGATTTTTTTTGTGATTTTTTAGAAAGAAATGGAATTTATGCTGCTGTGAAAAGAGGTGCAGATTATTCTGAAATTAAGGAAATAATAAATAATGCTGCGTTTAATTCTATTGAAAAGGAAGTTTTTCTTGAGATCCTTGAAAAATTTGAAGGAAAATACCTAGCTGTGCGTTCCTCGGCTTATGGAGACAGCAGTGGAACCGGCATTTATGAAAGTGTGTTCCATGCACCAGTTCAGGATAGGGAAATTGACCTTGAATATTTCATAATAGATATAAAAAGAGTTCTCACCAGTGAGTTTTCTGAAAAGGCAGTGGCATTTAAAGACAAGCTGAACCTTCCTAGTGGAATGGCTGTCCTGATTGAGCCTGTATTCGGCCGTTATTTTGAGGACCGATATGCCGACCAATTGTTTGGACCTGATTATGGTGGAATTGCATTCACTTCCTACGGAAAGTCTGGAAGGGCGAAAATATTTTTCTCCGCAGGACTTCCTACAAAAACAGTAGAGGGGAAAAGCATTCCATTAATCGAAGGAGATGAAAGAGACATATTTTCAATAATCTTTGATTATGACTTGAAATATACTCGCACATACTGGAGTACTAGACGGATTATGATTGGAGAATACGGCGAATTTCTTCATGAGTATTCATCTAATTATCAGGAGGGCATATTAACAAAATCAGACCACTATCCAGAAATTTATTTCCAATTCACAGAAATCTTTGAAAAACTTAAAACAATAGAAGCACTGCTTGGCCAGCCACAATATATTGAATGGGCTCTATCCCTTGACGGCGAAGCCTTGAAGCTGGCAATAGTGCAGATCTCAGATTTTCCCAGAGCCCCAGAACAGATGGAAATAACTAAGTCTGAAAACACATTTCTAAGTGCAATTAAGATCATGGGCTCAGGAGGGCACAAAAAAGGAAGATACCTTGTTGAAGTGAGAGATCCAGAAGACGTGTTCGTCCTTAATGAATTCAATAGAAGCCATAAAAACTACTGTGTGTTCTTTCCTGATGAAATAGTAAGCAAAACAAATAAAGAACGCAGGATCGATTTTGAAGACATCTCAAATTCACTTGTTCTGGTGGAATATATTGGAAATAAAAAGGAAAGTGTGTTTCGGCATGATGAATCTCCTGAACACCATACAGCCGGCCTCCTGAGAAAAACAGGCACAACGTATATTATGACCACTGATTTTAACCTGGACCGAGTTTCTGAACTTCCAGATGAAAAAAGGAAAATACTCGAATTTAATGGACCTAGCGGGAAAATAAAATTAAGGTACTGGGACCTGGAATTTGAAGTTTTTGCAAGCATTCCGGATCAAGAAGCAGTATTGAATCTTTTACCTGATTCTGCTAAAAAAGAGTAGTTTTTAATTTCCTTCCAATCAACCTATTATCACAATTTTTGGTGGTATTTATGAAGATAGTTATGAGTGAGGCGCCTTTTTTAAAATCTGCAATAGATTCAGTGGTAAATCTGGTGGAAGAGGGAGCATTTGAAATAACAGAAAATGGGATAACCCTGAAAGCAATGGACCCGTCACAGATTTCAATGATTTCGTTTTCAATGGAAAAATCTTCTTTTGAAACATTTGAAATAACAGAGCCAAGAAAGCTTGGTTTGGATATATCCCAATTTTCCAATATTCTTGCAAGAGGAAAGAAAGGAGAAAAAGTTGAACTATCTCTTGAAGACGGCAGGCTATCAATCTGCTTTTCAGCAGAAAAAAAGAAAAGAACATTCAAAATAAATCTTTTGGATATTGGAACAGGGGTTCAAAAAGAGCCGGCAATTCAATTTGAAAACAGCGTAACCCTTAATGCCGATGCGTTTAAAGAAATCCTAAAGGATGCAAAATTAATCAGTTCCCATGTGAAATTAATGCTTAATGCATCTGATTTTATTGTAGAGGTAAAAGGGGACACAGGACATTTGAAAGATGAATTTTCAAAAGGAAGCCAGGAGGTAATTGACCTTAAATCCGGAGAAAACGGGGCAAAATCCACATTTCCACTTCAATACCTCGAGGATATGGTCAAGGCAACTTCTGCATCAACTGCCCTTACAATATTTTTAGAAACAGATAAGCCCCTAAAAGTATTTTATGAGCTTTTTGGAGCAAAAATAACCTATTATCTTGCGCCAAGGATTGAGAATGAATGAGCCAGTTAAATCTTGAAAAAAGAATAGAAAAAATAGAGGAAAGAAATAGAAAAGTAGAATTGGATAAATCGTGGGAAATTTCAATTACGCGAAGGGGCGTTCTTGTTTTATTTACCTATCTTGCAATTGGGTTTTATCTTTCTGCAATAGAAATTAAGGACCCGTGACTCAATGCGATTGTTCCAGCCTTTGCATTTATGCTTTCAACTCTCACACTTCCTTTTTTCAAGAAATTTTGGAGCAAATATATTTATAAAAACTAAATGTCTTTTATTTTTATGAAAGATCCAATCCTTATTGCAATAGATGCTGCCAAAAAAGGAATGAGAAAAGGAAATTCCCCCTTTGGCTGTGCAATAATTAAAAATGGAAAACTAATTTCAACCGGGAATAGCACTGTTTTAGAAAAAAATGATCCAACAAGCCATGCAGAAATAAATGCAATCAGAATTGCCTGCAAAAAACTAAAAACCTTTGATTTATCTAATTGTACTCTTTATTCAACTACAGAACCCTGCCCGATGTGTTTTTCTGCAATTCACTGGGCAAGAATAAAAATAATTTACTACGGAACAGATATCTCTGATGTCAAAAAACTTGGATTTTCTGAATTAGTGATTTCCAATCATCTGATAAAAAAATTAGGACAAATCAAAATAAAAATAATTAAAAATTATAAACGAAAAGAATGTCTTGATTTACTAAAAAAATGGAAAAAAAACAAGAAAAGAAAAACCTATTAAATTACATTTTCATATTCTCTAATTGATTTTTACAGATTTCTCTTACTCTTTGATTATCATCATTCAAACCTGCTTTCAATCCATCTATTACTTTATTGTGAATATTCGAACTCTTATCCAATACAGTTGCCAATATAACTACGCAGCTCTTTCTAATCGTAACATTTTTATTTTCTTTCAGTTCTGTTACCATTCTATCTAATATATCTGTATCTCCCCGCATTATCATATTTGTCAAGACAGGTATAATCTGCTTTCTCATTTTCTGCGAGCCTTTCAATCTTGCCATCCATTTATTCATTAATTTATCTCTGGTTTCTTGGATATCTTCTCGCATTGTTTTCATCAATCTAAATACATCTCCAGATTTTTCTACTCTTCTAGTGCCTCTTCCAGCATGTACTTGTTTTGTTGTTGGAATTTTCCTTTTCAAATCTGATTTAAACATAATGTCACTAGTAATAACTATAAATCAATATATTTAAAAATCCATTCTATACCACCAAATAAAAGAAGATTTACATAAACTCTTTTACCAAATGGTCTATTTTTATATTGGTTATTTCCTGTCCGACTAATTCGTTTTCTTTTAATTGGGGCAATTCTCCCTCATAAGTGGGTTTATCAACCTTATAAAATACCCCGATTGGAAGCTTCTTGTAATCAGTCCATACATCCTCATAAGCTTTTTCAATTGCCTTATGAAAATCATCCGGCCTATAATCTGTTTCACTTAACTTATATACCTTTTCTTGAAACCACTGATAGGTATTTAATTTATTGAAAGTAACACAGGGCTGAAAAATATCAACAAGGGAAAACCCTTTATGTTTTATTGCACCTTTAATCATTTCTTTCATATGATTCATATCCCCTGCAAAGGTTCTTGCAACATAAGTTGCCCCATTGATTATTGCATTTGCAATAGGATTATACTGGGTTTCCAGGACCCCAAAAGGAGTTGATTTTGTTTTCTGCCCCTTTTGAGTAGTAGGCGATGCCTGTCCGGTAGTCAATCCATATATCTGATTATTATGAACAAGGTAGGTCATATCATAATTTCTTCTGCAAATATGAGTAAAATGCTGGGCTCCCTCTCCATATCCATCCCCGTCTCCGGACAGAGCAATTACAGTCAGTTTTCTATTTGAGATTTTAATGCCAGATGCCAAAGGAAGCGTCCTTCCATGTAATCCCTCATATCCATAAGTATTTAGGTAATGAGGCAATTTCGAATTGCATCCAATTCCAGAAACTACAACAATATCTTTCTGTTCTAATCCAAGTTCTGCAAGAGAGCTTTTAATCCCCATCAAAATTCCAAAATTTCCGCACCCAGGACACCACTGCGGCCGTTCATTGATATTCAAATCAGCAATATTCATAAAAATCACCTATAACCCGTACCTTTGAGTATTATAATACTCAATATCTTCAGTTTCTTTAATATGGATAGTTTTTTCGCACTTAAATCCAGAATCAATTATCTTTTTTGCATTTTTTGCAATGCTTTCAGGAAAATGTTGCCGTCCATCATATCTCAAAATATAATAATCCGGTACAAATCCAGTATATTCTCTTAGAATTCCTGCAAACTGGGCTGTGGAATTATTTTCAACCATTATTGTTTTTTTGCACTTCTTAAATATTTCCAAAATCTTTTTTTCATCCAAGGGAAACACTATGCTAAAATGAATTGCATTCGCACTTATTCCAAATTCTTTAAGAATTGGAAGAGAATCCAAAACAGGAAGCAGTTGCGAGCCCCAGCAAATAAAGGTAATCTCTGCATTGTCTGTTCCATAAATTTTTGGCATTGGAATATCCTTTAAAATTCCATCCAATTTTTTATTTAATTTATTCACCATCTCAAATCGTTTGGTAAAACTCTCAGTGCTAAATCCAGTCTCATCATGAACATACGAGGTTGCAACATGCATTCCATTTTCCTGCCCCGGAAGAGACCGGACAGATACTCCGTTTTTAGTAATTTCATATCTTCTAAATCTTTCCATCGGGTTTAAGTTTGGAAGAGTTCCTGCAATCTTTCCCCTATTATTTTTTATTTCTGAATTGTCAAATGGCTCACATGAGAAATGGCTTTCAGCCAGGAATTTATCGCTTAATATAAACACCGGAAGTTGATATTTGTCTGCCATGTTTAATGCCTCTGCGGCCAGTTTGAATGATTCTTCAATTGTTCCGGGTGCATAAACTATTCTTAGAAAATCCCCTTGTGAGGAATTAAGTGCAAATTTCAAATCTGCCTGTTCAGTCCATGTAGGCATTCCTGTACTCGGTCCGGTTCGTTGTGCAAGATAGATTACAAGAGGTGTTTCTGCCAATGCCGACATTCCAATTGTCTCAGTCATTAGTGCAAATCCCCCCCCAGAACTCCCAGTCATTGCCCTTGCTCCTGCAAACGATGCGCCAATTGCATAATTTATTGCAGCAATCTCATCTTCAGTATGTTTTACAACAATTCCTGCCTTTCTCTCAACTTCAGCCAAATAATGAAGGACTCCTGATGCAGGGGTCATTGGATATGCTGCATAAAATTTTAATCCTCCTGCAATTGCCCCAATCCCCACAGCCTCATTTCCTCCAATAACCATTTTTGGTTTTTCATTTCCACGCTCCATTTTCATTGGAAATTCCTCAGGTTTAAGGTTTTCTTTAACATAATTATAAGCTATTTTTGCGCAGTTTATATTTGCCTCAACAACATCCTTTCCTTTTTTTCCAAATGTTTCTTCGAGCATTTTATTTAGGTCATCTATTGGATATTTTATGAGCGATAAGAGAGCTCCAGTCAATATAATATTTTCCATCCTCTTGTCTGCCTGTGCCTTTTGCAGAATCTCATCTATTGGGAGTGTGTATAATTTTATTTTCTTATCTAATTTATATTTGGTTAAATCCAATTTTGAATCACACAAAATCGCTCCGGGCTCTAGCATATGTTTGTGGTGAAAAAATACTGCATCAGTATTTAATGCAATTAAGATATTTGCCTTTTCTAAGGGGCTGTATATTTTTTCCCTGCATACCCTTATTTGATATACATTGTGCCCTCCTCTAACAAGCGAGGGATATTCCGGGTATCCAATTACATTTAATCCAGATCTTGCAAATATTTTGCATAATGTTCTTCCAGTAATATTTGCTCCTTGTCCTGCCTGCCCGCCAACTTTTATTATAATTTCTGTCATCAGGTCCACCTTAAATATGTTTTTTGCCAAATATTTTAAAACCAATCGAACACTAAATCGTCAAAAAACGAAATAATACCTCTTTAAATTAATTTACCTTTAAATAATTATTATGCTCTTATATGCACCCAAAAAATCCAGCATACCACATAGGAGTTCTAACTTTTGGAAAAGAGTTTCCCAATATGATCCTCTCCCAAAACCAATCCCTGATTCTCATCTAGCATACCGGATTTTTTTTCAGTGGCATTATATATTAACCTCATTAGTCAAAGAGGATGGATTAGACCAAAAAATGGATGTACTTTTGGAACTTTCAAAATTATCTGATTTTGGTTTTCTCTGCCATACTATATTTTCAGATGCATATCTTGCCTCCAAACAAAATGAAAAAGCACAAATAATTAGCAGGATAACTTCTTTCAACCTCCTTTGCGATGTTTTCTATGAATTATTAGAGTTATTGAGGCAAAATGATTTCGCAACCCACATAAAAATATTTGCATCAAGATCTCTGGAGCTTTCAAAAGAATTTGAATTTTCAGATAAACAAAATGAAACTGAAAAAGCATTAAGAATACTTTCCCAGCTTTTTGTATTCTCCGGAGCATTCCATGAAAAAGATCCTTGTTTTGAAAATGGGATTAATTTTCTAGCAGATCTCGCCTTGCACCCAGAATCACTTAATTTAGTCCTTGATCTCTTTGAGGATATAACCCTTATTCTAAATAAACAGAATAAAACAAAAGATCATTCCTCTAATTACAATACCAGTATTCCAAGGGCAATGCCTATTTCATCTTCCATATATCAGTTCCTGCATACCCTCTTTAAAAAAGAATTAAGCCCGCAACTTGCAATTGAGTTAGGAAAATTACTCCCGCAAGAAAATCAGGATGTTTTTGTTGGGCCGGATTCAATTCATCTTAAAAATTTGGGCACTCCTCCTCAAATTTTCAATTCAGGCTGATCAATGCTTTCTAAAAATTCATCCTCTATCTTGCTTACGATCAACTTCTTGCACTCTGCATCCATTCCTAAAATTTTGGCAATAGAAGGTTTTGTTCTTTCCAAATCCCCATGTATCAGCTCTTTTATATATGTTCCCGGCTCAGTTTTAATTTCAATCTCAAATCCGGTTTCCCTGATTTTGCCTATTTTTAAATCAAGTATTTTTCTTTTTCTTGTAAGATTTGCCCTTCTATGTATTACCCTGTTTGGCGTTTTTTGAAAAATTATTCTCCCATCCAGTTCTTTTAAAACCTTTTTTATGTCTGTTTGGCTTATTTTGCTATTTGTTTCAACTTCAGCTAGATAAATCTTGTCAAAATGGGAGTTTGAGACAATCTCAACAAAACCTCTTGGAACTATTTTAAGATTGCGTACTGCAATAATGCCTGTTTTTAAAATATTTTCCCTGATTTTTTCCAAATTCACATTTAATTTTTCCGGCTCCACCAACTCTAAAACAAACGGCCGCCCTGCAAGATTGCACACATCAACATCCTCTCTTCCGGATGCATGAAGAAAATAATTTTTGCACTTAAATTCCTTTTTGAATTCCTCGCCCATTACCTCTTCAATTGAAAGATAGTTTTTTCCGCTCTCTTTACACTCCCGGCACCCCTTTCCAGAACAGTTTCTGCATACCCACCTTGTTTGGGAAATCCCGCCCGAATATTTTTCATATCTTCCAAAAATAAAAAGAGGCTCTCTTGTTATAAAATAAGACTCATTTTTCAGATCGTATTTTATTCTAAAATTTGCATTTTCAGCCATATATCCTTTTCCTGTCTCTTTTTTTATCTTCTCAACTACAATCTTATTTATTCTTCCCTTTATGCACTCATATTCCAAATCTAAATCCCAGTATTCCTCTTCTTCAATACTCCAATTATGCGGAATTGAGGTTGAAATGCAAAAGTTTCCTTCATTTTCTTTTATTTTTGGGATACTCTCTTCAATCATTTCTTCTAATTTTTCAATTTTAAAATCAATCATTGAGTTATAATTAGAAATCTAAAAAAATAAAAAGAGAAGAGAATTGGCATTTAAACAAATACTTCAATCATGCCGGGATTAGAAAAAGATATAAATCTCTGTTGCCAATATTTTTTTATGGATTTCTATAAGACCCCTATTGTAGATTCATTTGAAAAACTCCAAACATTAAAATCCGGCCTTTCAAAAACCGAAGCAGAAAAAAGACTAAAAAAATACGGCCCGAATGAAACCACAAAGCCGAAAAAATTATCCGAAATTTCCTTATTCCTCAGCCAATTCAAAAATTTTATTGTATATGTGCTGATTTTTGCAGCAGTTGTTTCCTATTTTGTCGGTGAGGAAAAAGATGCAATAGTAATAGGGGTAATTATCATCCTTAATGTTTGTCTTGGATTTTTTCAGGAATATAACGCAGAAAAATCCATAGAGGCGCTAAGAAAGCTTTCAAATCCAAAATCAATTGTCCTAAGAGATGGAAAAACAATAGAAATAGATTCAAAAGATATCGTTATCGGAGATATAATCCTGATTGAAGAAGGTTCGTATATTCCTGCAGACGCAAGGGTTATAGAATCAAATTCCCTTGTAATTGATGAAAGCACCTTTAGCGGAGAGTCTGCTCCGGTTTCAAAATCTTCAAAAACAATAGAAAAGGAATGCACACTTGCAGACAGGGTAAATATTGCATATGCAGGGACACTGGCAGTTAGAGGAAGGGGAAGGGCAGTTGTTTTTGCCACAGGAATGAATACTGAAATTGGAAAAATTGCGCAAAAAATAGAAGAAGAGCCGCTAAAAACAACACCCCTTCAAAAACAGCTTAATTCTCTTGGAGTATACATTACTATTCTTATACTTTTAATATGTGCAATAATTGTTCTCATTCAATTTTATCTTGGAAAAGATCTTTTTGAGTCATTTTTGGTTGCAGTTGCGCTTTCTGTTGCTGCAATTCCAGAAGGGCTGCCGGCAGTAATAACAATTACTCTTGCCCTTGGAACCCAAAGAATGGTCAAAAAAAATGCGCTGATTAGAAGGCTTCCTGCAGTAGAAACCCTTGGGAGCACAACAGTAATCTGTACAGATAAAACAGGAACAATAACCAAAAATGAGATGACCGTAACAAAAATATTTTCCTGCGGAAAAATTCTTGATGCCACAGGAACAGGATACAATTTAGAAGGAGAATTTTTATTGAATGGAAAAAAACTTTCAGATCTAAAAGAACACAAATTCCTTTTTGAGGCAGGACTTCTCTGCAATAATGCAATTATCGATGGCCCGTCAGATCCAACTGAAAAAGCGATACTCGTTGCCTCCAAAAAATCCAAATTTAACCCGGAATACAAAAGAATCGAGGAGGTTCCTTTCAGTTCAGAAGAAAAATATATGCTGACAATTCATCAGAATGGGAATGAAAAAATCTCATATGCAAAAGGAGCGCCAGAAGTGATACTCTCAATGTGCAGCGGGGTTTATTCCAGGGATAAAATAATCCCCCTAAATTCAACTGAAAAGAAAAAAATTGAAGACGCCTATTTTAAAATGGCCTCAGATGCCCTAAGAGTAATTGCCCTGGCGTATAATCCAAAAGGAAATAAGAAAGATCTTATTTTTTTGGGTCTTATGGGCATGATTGATCCCCCGAGAGAAAATGTTAAAGAATCAATTGAGCAGTGCAAAATTGCAGGAATAAAGGTTGTAATGATCACAGGGGATCATTCTATTACTGCAAAAGCAATTGCAAAAGAGGTTGGAATAATTGGAAAGGTAATAACAGGGCAGGAGCTTGATAATTTAGATGAAAAGGAGTTTGAAAAAGAGGTTGAAGAGATTGGGATTTATGCACGGGTAAGCCCTGAAAATAAAAGGAGAATTGTAAAAACCCTGAAAAATAAGGGGCATATTGTTGCAATGATCGGAGACGGGGTAAATGATGCAACAGCCCTTAAACTTTCAGATATAGGAACCTCAGTTGGCTCTGGAACCGAAGTATCCAAACAGGCATCAGATATGGTTTTATTGGATGATAATTTTACTTCAATTGTTTTGGCAGTAATGGAGGGCAGGTCAATTTTTTCAAACATAAAAAAATTTATTAATTTTCTTTTTTCCTGCAATCTTTCAGAAGTTTTAGTCATATTTCTTGCCCTCTTAATAGGATTTCCCCTTCCGTTAATTGCAATACAAATTTTATGGATGAATCTTTTGACAGACGGGCTTCCGGCGCTTGCCCTTGGAATCGATCCAACCGATAAAAATGAAATGAGAAAACCCCCCAGAAAAAAGAATGAAAAGATAATACAGGCAAATGACCTTCAGCTGATTCTCTCACAGGCATTTATTATGACTGCAGGGGTTTTGTTTTTGTTTAATTATTATCTTCCATTCGGGCTTGATTATGCAAGAACTGTTGCATTCTTTTCTTTGGTGATGTTTCAGCTTTTCAATGTATTCAATTACAGGGCAGGAGAAGGTTCGATTTTCTCTGGAAAATTCTTTGAAAACAGGTTTCTGTTGCTGGCAGTACTTTTTTCAGTAATTCTCCAGTTTGCGGCAGTTGAGATTTTCACTGATGTTTTTGAAACTGTTTCATTGAAATTTTTTGATGTGTTGTTTGTTGTTTTGGTTTCATCATCAGTTTTGTTATTTTTTGAGCTTATAAAACTGATAAAAAAATTTTCAAATAACTCGGTTTCTGGAAACTAGCCGGAATTAATTGTGTTAACCTATGGTTTTTTAAATATTTTTAATTATAAGTATAATATAACTAATTAATTAGATCCCAAATAATTCCATAATGTGTTTTATTATGTACCGCTGTTTTAAAAGAAATCTCCAAGGAAGAGAGATTAAAATATATAAAAAGGGAGTTTTCTTCAAAACTGCCAATGTTCTTTTTGAAGATGCTAATGGAAAAATTTTAGTTATTGCAAAAAAATATCCCTGTTCAAAAGGGCAGTATGTAATCGAAATCAAGGGCTTTAAAACAGATGCAAACTATTCAAGGAATGCAAAAAGATATTCAACAATCGAGCTTCCAGCGCAAACTGATACATCAAGAAAAATCCAAGGAAATCTCCAAATGATACAAGATGCCATTTCAAAAAAACCAGAACTTTCATTTTTGTGGAATGTAATCAAAGAGGTTGCAAACCTGATAAAAGACAACATTACGCAAGGGGATGACTGAATTGCCTGCAATAACTATCTTTTTAAATATTTACTATATTAAAGAGTATTAATCTAAATACCTCCCAGGTGTTTTATATGGAAAAATTAAATATTGATTCTGAAAATGCTAAAAAAACAGGAACAACCACAGTAGGCCTTGTTTCAACTGACGGAATAGTTCTTGCCTCGGATAGAAGGGCAACAATGGGCTATTTGATTGCAAGCAAAGATATTGATAAGATATTTGAAATAGGAGACGGAATAGGAATGACTGTTGCAGGCAGCGTAGGAGATGCCCAGAAACTTGTAAGATGGATGAGAGCAGAACTCCAGCTCTATAAATTAAAACACGGAAAACAAATTACAATGGATGCTGCATCAACTCTTCTTGCAAATATATTGTCCCAATATAAATTTTATCCGTTTTATGTCCAGCTTTTAATCGGAGGAATTGATAAAACCGGAGGTCATCTCTATAGTGTTGATATGCTTGGAGGAGTAACAGAAGAAAAACTTACAAGCACAGGTTCAGGCTCTCCAATTGCATACGGTGTTTTGGAAGAATTATATTCAGAATCTTATGACTGCATTCAAAATTCAAAAGTTGCAGCAAAAGCAGTTTCTGCAGCAATGAAAAGAGATGCAGCATCAGGAGAACGAGTCGATTTGGTAGTAATAGATAAAAAAGGATTTAGAAGATTAACAAAAGAAGAAGTCAAAAAATTTGTTCATTGATTTTTTTATTTTTTTATATACTCTATTTTGGCGTATCCATAACTGCGCCTTGAATAACAAATAACCACAAAAAACAAGCAATGTGATTTTATATGAAATTTAAACAAGTGGAAAAAATAGTAAAAGATATAATGCCCCCTGAATGCCAGGTGGTTTCAGTAGTTACAGAAGGACTAATAATTGCAATATATGTAAAGGACATCCATGCATTTTACCGAAATGACCAGCTCATAAACCAGCTGGCATCAGCCCTAAAAAAGAAAGTGGTTGTAAGAGTTGATCCTTCTGCGTTAATGAATGAGGCAGAAGCACAAAAGAAAATAGAATCCATAGTCTCAACCGATGCATCAATATCAAGCATTTTATTTAACACTCCGTTTTCAGAAGTATATATAGAAGCACTAAAACCAGGGCTTGTAATTGGAAAATACGGAAGCCTTCTAAAAGAAATCGTTCTTTCAACAGGATGGTCTCCAAAAGTTTTAAGGACCCCTACAATTCCTTCTGCAACCCTGAACGGAATTCGAAAAAGCTTTATTGCAGGAGCAGAGGAGAGAAAAAAATTCCTTGGAAACCTTGGAAAAAAAATATTTCAGGATCCAATAAAAAATGAGTGGGTCAGGGCAACTGCACTTGGAGGATTTGGCGAAGTTGGAAGATCCTGCCTTCTTGTTGAAACCCAGTCAAGCAGGGTTTTAATCGACTGCGGGATAAATCCTGTCAGTGAAGACCCAAAAAAAGCATACCCTCTTCTCAATCTTTTGAATTTTCAATTAGACCAGCTTGATGCAGTAATAATAAGCCATGCGCATACAGACCACATGGGCTTTCTTCCCTATCTTTTTGCATATGGATATGAAGGGCCTGTTTACTGCACACCGCCAACAAGGGATTTAATGATTTTACTTCAACAGGATTATCTAAATCTTGCAAACCGGAATATAAATTTAAAAGCTCCCTATGCAAAAAAAGATATCCAAAAAGAAATAAAATATATTGTTCCTGTTGATTACGAGGAGGTTGTAGATATCACCCCTGAAATTAAAATGACTCTTTATAATGCAGGACATATCCTTGGAAGCGCAATGGTGCATTTGCATATCGGAGATGGTGCGCACAATCTGGTTTACACTGGAGATATGAAATTTGGGTTTACCCGTCTTTTTGATCCTGCGCAGACAAATTTTCGAAGGGCAGAAACCTTATTTATAGAAAGTACTTATGGAGGAAAAGACAATATATTGATGAATAGAAGGGATATGGAAATCAGATTGACACAGGTAATAAAAGAAACCATTGCAGCAGGAGGGCATGTTCTTATCCCTGTTTTTGCAGTCGGAAGAAGCCAGGAAATGCTTTTGGTTTTAGAGCAGAATCTTGCAAAAGACCCTGATTTCAATTCCCCTGTTTATATTGACGGAATGGTTTTGGAGGCATCAGCAATCCATACTGCCTATCCGGAATATTTAAGAGAATCCCTTCAGAGAAGGATACTTTCAAATAATTCTCCATTCGAATGGGATAAAATAAAGGTTGCAAAAGGAGAGGATAAGAAAACAATACTTGAAGGACCTCCGGGAGTTTTTGTTGCTCCATCCGGAATGCTTGCAGGCGGACCCTCTTTGGAGTATTTCAAAATGCTTGCAGAAGATGCTAAAAATACAATTCTTTTTGTCGGGTATCAAAGCCCGATGTCTTTTGGTTCCAAAGTCCAAAATGGAATGAAAGAAATCCCGATTATTGATGAGGATGGAAAAACAAAAATACTTAATGTGAATATGCGCGTTGAAACTGTTGAAGGATTTTCCGGGCACAGCGACCGCGCGCAATTAATGGCATTTATGAAAAATATGAGACCGACTCCTAATCGGATAATTACAATGCACGGGGATAATATGAAAACAGAAGATCTTGCCCGTTCTGCTTCGCTAATGCTTAAAAGGCAGTCCGATGCAATGATGGATATGGAGTCATACAGATTAAGATAAAAGAAAGATTACCAGTGCCGTATATAATCATAATTTTTTATTGTTGGCGGAGCTGGAAGTTTTCCTTCTTTTTCGTATTTTAATTGCAAAGGTATATATCTTTCTCTAATCTCACGCTTGAGTTCTTCAGAACAATCAATGTTTGGATCAAAAAATTTCAGACTTACTTCCTTTAAACTATTTGATGGAAACGCCTTATAATACTGGGATAATTTTTTATGTATATTTTCTTGCCCGAAAATTTCTATTCCAAGCTCGTTACTTAGATATTTAAGCAAATATTCCGAGGCAAATGCATTTCCCTCTTCATTCCAATGGTCATCATTTGCGAATCTCAATTTTCTTGGGCCCTTATAATCTCTAAAAATAGGCCACAAGTCAATAACCTGCACTCCCCACTCTTCAAAAAATTGCCTTATAAAGGCATTATGTTCATCGCCATACCGGTCATCAACTGCGTATGGAGTTGTAACTACATAAAATTTATCTCCGTCAGCTTTGATTTGAGCTATCATTTTATCCATAATAACAGTAAAAAGTTTAACTGCATCGGAATTTCTATGGTCTATAATTTTACTTTTATCTTTTCTTGATTCCTTATAATGTTGAACCCTCTCGCCTTCTACTTTTTCATAATCCCATTTTTTGTAATAATCAAAAAAGCTTGTTCCATATTTCGTATTCCAGAAAGCCTGCAATTTTTTCATAGCCTCCAATACATAATATGTTGTGTATAATTTGCTCAATTGGGTTTTTACAAATCCTCGTTCTTTGGAAGGGCAGTGAACTAGATTTCCTTTTTTATCAAGCGTTAATAATTTATTTATCATCATATCTTCCAAATCATTTTGGCAATAAAAATAAATTATTATATCAGGGTCCATTGCCCTTGCCTCATCCCTGTAGAATAAATAAATCTGCTCTGTTGCGTAATTTTCAATGCCATAATTTAAAATCTCAAATTTTCTGCCATTTGGTATTGTAGCATAGTTTAGCAGATAATCTAAAACTTCACTAACCCCATATTGAACTTCCATTCTTATATTTTCAAGAAAAGAATCCCCCATAGCTGCAATTCGCATGGTGTTTTCTCCCTTGCTTAAAGTAAAATCCCTATGCTGTCTTAATGTCAATCCATTATGGATTGAAATGTATTCTGTTTTGTTTTCTAGATGAATATTTTTACTTATTGTATACGCGCCGTTTCTAAATATTCTTGATTTTTCATAATGATAATGCCTGTCTACTAGATTTTGTATGTCCGGCCTGATCTGCCTTAATGCAATCTCCATTCCTCCAAATAAAAGTGCTGTTGTTATTATTGTTGAAGCTAAAAGAAGCGTCCCGCTTTTTAGCATTCTTCTGAATATATTTTTTTTACTTGAGCTATCCTTTTTTTGAGCCCTCGTTTTCCTATGAAATTTTAGCATAGATGCTTGGTATTGCGATATATTTTAAAAGTTATATACAATGTCCATTTATTTATGTTGTATTGAATTTAATCCATGGTTTTTTTCAACATAATTTATCCCTATAAATTATATTTTAATAATTTTAAATATAAATAATATCTCATTAATAAATTACAGATAACTATATAATTCTTATTCCTTTAATTTATATATCTATTAGTATTATGGGGGGATCATTATAAAAAAAATAATATTTTTGGTATTGATACTACTTTTCTCCCTACATTACCCCTCATCAGTTATTGATGATTTTTCAGGAGGAACATTTAATCAGACATATTATAATGGAACAATTCAAGCAGTACAAATAAATCTTTCAATGTATATCTCCGGTAACTATACCTCTGAAATTTTTAATGGAGGAAGTTCTGCAGCAGAATGGCTTAATATTTCTTGGATATTAAATTATACAACAGATGAATTAAATCCAACTTATGATACTTCCCTTTTAAGTGGTTTAGTTGGTTTGTGGCACTTAAACACTGATTATCCAATCGGTTCAACCTATTTGGATAAATATCGTTCTCCTGATATGCAGATGCTATTTCATTTTGAGGAAGCATCGGGAAATTTCAATGATTATTCTGGGAATGGATATACCGGGGTTCAAACTGGATTTGATGTAAGTGGTGATTATCGGCAGGAAGGAAAGTTTAATTATGGAATAGCACCTGACAATGGGGAATATATCACTCTTAATACTGGAGTAAGAGATGCATTAGCAGATACAGACCAATTTACTATTATGTTCTGGCATAAACCAGGAGATATCACTGGAGATGAAAGAATATTGGGATATACAACAAGTTGGGCTGCGAATGGCCAATGGTTAATTTGGGAGAATGGAAATACTTTAGTATTTCAAATGTATAATAATTCTCTTTCTCCATTTAATGCATATGTCACTCCTGCGAATAAATGGATACATTATGCTTGGGTTTGGAATAAGAATGATGCGAGATTATTATTATATGTGAATGGAGTTCTAAATTCGAATGCAAGTGCAACAGGAATGGACATATCTGATAAAACAAATCCTATCTTATTGGCTGGGGTAGATACAGCAGACAATATCGATGAATTAGTAATTTACAACAGAAGTTTATCCCAATCAGAAATATCATATTGGGCTAATAAAGGATTAATAAAAGATAGCTCTTCAATAGGAAGGGATGGTTCTACTACGAGTTTAAGTCCTCTTTTGTATGATATGGAGGGAAATTTATCTTGGGACGCTATAGATGGAGTTTTAGCTCTTTCAACTGATAGCATAGAAGGGGATTACTCATTTAAATTAACCGCAACTAATAATGATGCCTATTTTAGATTTGCACAGACAGTAATTCCATATAATTTAAGTGAGTATGATTATTTTACTTTTTGGGCGAAATCAGGAACAGGTTCGGCAATAGCAGACGGTCAGTTTTATTTTCAAAATTTGGAAGCTGGATGGCCTCCAGGATGCACTTGGTATTTTACTTATCCTGAAAACTGGAGTAAAATAACACTCAAAATTAGTGATGGTATTTGTGATGCTGGGGTAAATTTAACTAATGTCGGGTATTGGAGATTTGATGTAAACACTGCTGGAAATTCTGCGTATGTAGATAAATTAATGGCTGAACGGGGAAATATCGGAAATCCATATAATCAGACATTAAGTTATCCAACTTCTAAGCAGACAAGAACTTCTTTTGCAAATGATTTATGTGATGAAACACCAACTGGATTATCTGTTTCAATATGGATGAATAAATTTAGCGGCACTAGTGGGATGCTTATGGGGCAGACTAAGGATTGGAGAAGTTTACCTCGTTATGGTAGATGGATAGTCTATTGTTATAATTTATCTGCATCACCATCTGCAACTTATAGTTGTAATTCTGCATTAGATCTTTATAATGGAACTGATTGGCTAGATATACAACTTAGTTTTGGAGCTATGAATATAAATACTTGGTATAATCTGGTATTTACTTGGGATAGAACAACAAAAGTATTTAATACCTATAAAAATGGAGTCTTTCAAAATACTGTATTGTCAGCAGATTGGCCCTTGGGTTGTGGGAGTAATGATGATTGGGTTTATTTTTTAGGGGATTACGATGGTATTTCAACAATAAATGCTTCTCTTGACGAAGTAGCAATCTGGAATAGGGAAATATCAGCAACAGAAGTAATGGAAGTATACAAAAAAGGAGCAACAAGATTTAACATATCAGTTAGAAGCTGTAACGACGAGTTATGCGATGGTGAGGATTGGACTTATGCAGGAATAAGAAGCCCGTTTGATTTATCTTCGCTATCTACCAATCACTATTTTCAATATAAAACAGAATTTTGGGCAAATAGTACAACTGTTTCACCATTCCTTTATAGCACTATAATTGATTATATAGGAGGAGGGACATCAGAAATTGCATTTGTTTTTCCAACCCTAGATTCCAATGAAACTGTTTCAGGCTATAATTATACTATTAATACAACGATAAATGAAACTAATTTGAAAGAAGTATATTATACTTTAGATGATGAAAAACATTATTATCTAGATGATAATTATATTTTAAGGGCAAATTTTGATAATATCGCAGCACTTGGAGAACCCACTTCTCTTGTAAAAGATATATCTTCAAATAATTATACTGGAACAGTATATGGAACTATTGGATACTCCCCAGCAGAAAAAGGATCAGGGCTTAATTTTTCAAAGCAAAAATACTCCTATGTATATTGGAATAATGAAGGAGCGCCAATTGAAGACCAGAGTTTTATGATTTCTGCATGGGTTAATGCGCAAAATCCAAACTCAGGATGGAGAAATTTAATTTTTTATGGAACAGGGCAAAGCACAATTTCTTTATATGTAAGATGGAACAGGGTAATGTTTGAATTTTGGGATACTTCCGGAGCAAGAACTTATGCATACACTACCCCAAATGTTTTGAATGAAAGCACTTTCAATTTCATAACAGCAGTAAGGGATACTGAGAATGGAAGAGCATTAATTTATATCAACGGAGAATTAAAGGCAAATTTTACAGATAATACAAATAACTGCACTTTCACAAGCGCTATAAGAACATCCGAAGGATATGATAACGGATATTTTAATGGAACCATTGATGAATTATCTTTTAGGATTGGAGAATGGAATATAGATAACATTACAAAAGACTATTATGGGAATTTATACAAATATGACCCTGAAAAGTATTATCTTGAAATTAATCAGACAAGTGGCGAAGGAATCCATGAATATTTAGTATGTGCTGTTAATATATTCGGTGGAGAAGTCTGCACAGAAACAAGAAATATTACTCTTGATAATACCCCTCCTTCAATTACAGTAATTAACCCAGAACAAGGAAGGATATATACAGGGATTGCAGAGATTCCTTATCTTAATCTTACTTCTCCTGATGCAACCAACTGTTCGCATAGTTGGAATTATGCCCGTTCGGATTATATGCACCAGTCAGGGACTATGTGGTATCTATCCACAGCTGAAATCGGAATATCAAGCGGAAATCACACCTCACAATTTCATTGTGTTGATGAACTTGGAAACTATAATTATTCAGAATATGTTTATTGGGGAATAGATTTAACACCACCACAAATCTCACTATCCGGAGTTGGAAGCCCGGTTGGAACCTACATAACAAATGGAACAGATTTAAATCACAATTATACTGTTTATTGCGAGGGAGTTGGCTGCGATACCTGTAAATTATATGGAAACTGGACTGGAAGCTGGGAAGTAAACCAGACCGAGACAACAATTACTGAAGGAGTAGAGCAAACCTTTTATCTCAATGCAACAGATGGAGATTATTACTGGGGGGTCTGGTGTAATGGAACAGATGGCCAGGAAGGATTTTCAGAATACAACTATTCCTATATTGTTTCAACTTCAGAACCTACGATCGCAATCACCAATCCAGTGGATTTAGAGAACTATACAGAACTTCAAAACATTATTAATTATACTTTTACTTCCGGTTATCCTGATGCCTGCTGGTATGTTTCAGGAAATGAAACAAAATACTTTACCTGCGGAGAACAGCAAGAAGATGTATTTTCACAGGAAGGAGAAAATTCCCTTTCAGTATATCTTACAGATTTATTTGGAAGAGAGGCAAGCCATAATATAACTTATAATGTGAATTTGACCCATTACAATTTCTCAATTTATATACTCTCTCCTGAAAATAATTCTGTACTGACTAATCCAACTGTTAATTTTACATTAACCACTTCAAGTGAAGGAGATATATGTGTTTATTCTCTGGATGATTGGGCTACTAATACCTCTATGGATAAACAGGAGGATAATCTGACATTCACACATACTGATACGATTGCATATGGCGCGCATTCTGCAGGATTTTATTGCAATTCATCAAATGGCCTTAATGATACCCAAATTATTAATTTTACAATCGTAAGCTTATATGATATTAATTTTATCAATGATTCAATGTTTTATCTGCCGGATCCGCTTTTAGACCAGAACTGGTCTGTTTTTAACGCAACTATTAATGTTACAACAATCGAGCCGATTTATGTAAATCTCTCATTATTTATGGATGATTCTATCGTAAATTCCTCATTGCTTTACTTTGCAGATGATGAAATAAGAAATGTTTCGCTTGGATGGCTTGCACAAGGCGGGAATTATACTGCAACACTTGCTGCAGATTATTCAAATGATTTTACCGAATCAAATGAAACTGATAATAATATCTCAGTAAATGCATTTGTGTATAAGGTTGCTAAAATTGAAATCTTGTCCCCTTTAAATAATTCATATATTGTAAGGGGAGGGGGTTATACCTCAGATACTTATAGGGAGGACCCGGTTAAAATCGTTTCTAATTTTACAACAATTATTGCAAGGGCATATAATATCCATTCATATTCAGAATCAATCAATGCCACCTGTTATTTCTATTTTGATAATGTTCTTTTGGGAAATAATGAAACAGGTGAAGATGGAAACTGTTCATATTCCTTTGATCATACATTATACGATGCAGGTTCATATCAGTTATTTGTTAATTTTACTCCTGCATACTACGCGCTTTTGAGCGAAACAGATATTTCTGTAGAATTCAATGAAACAATAAATGTGATAACTTCATATATACTGCCCTTAAATGATCGTGGGCTTAATGATTACAAAGTTGGAGATGCAATAATTTCCAATGTTTCATTTAAAAATGATTCAAATTATTTTGACCCTTATAATTTTACCCTGTTTATCGTATCGGATAATGTAATTGATTGCGCAAATCCAGACCCAGCAGACATTTTTTTCATATTGCAAAAACAGGATGCAATAAGCAATCCATCTACAGGAGTCTATCTATTAAAATCAGTTTTAAACGGATCGCAGGAGGGATCAAATTATGTCCGCTGGTGTTTACATGTAAATGACTCTTCGGGAAATTATATCTCTTCATATCAACATTCAGATTATGATCTTGACCCGGAAACAGCAAACATAACAGTTTCTGCCCTAAACTCTTCAGGAGATTATCTTTCTGATGCAAACCTGATTTTAAACGATAGAAACGGATATAATTTAATCAATCAGTCAATTAGTTCCCAGACTACTATTCCGGCATCACTAGAAGATAATTATACATTGCTGGAAATTTCAGACAATACAAATAAAATTATTTTTACTCCTTTAAATGCAACCCTTCAAAATACTTCAATTGAATTTAATTTCATTTATAATTATTCAGATGCGCTTCCATACACAGGAATTGGAGAGTTAAAATCTTTTGTATACCTTAAAAATTCATCATTTTTTACTTATGGAGGGACTGCAAACATAACCTTGGAGAAAGAAGAAGGGACAACAATAAGAAGAATATACAAATGCGAAGACTATTCCGAGGCAACCCAAACATGCAGTGAATGGAATTTGTCCTTTTCAATTTCCATAGAGCAAAATACAACACACTATTGGTTTGAGGCGGATTCATTTTCAGGTTATGCAGGAGGAGAACTGGATGGTGCAAATTTAACCATCTGGGATTCAAATGATTCAGGTATGCCTTATGGCGACCATCCTGCAAGGGCCTTGGAACAAATTTATTTCTATGCAAATTATACAAATGCAACAGACGGAACCCTGATAACTGATGAAATAGAATTCAACGGCTCTTGCATAATTAATTTCTCAGACACAGCTGATAATCCTATGATCTATAATTCTACAAAAGGATTGTATGAATACAATAGAAGTTTTGATGCAGCAGGACTGCAATACTGGAATGTGACCTGTAATTCTTCTATTTATGCAATATTAACAGCAGAGGATAATGTCACAGTTGGAGATGCAAATATTGCGCCATCAATTTCAATTGAATATCCAACAGAAGGATTAAATTTATCAATTAATGTTTCAATAGAACTTAATTTTACAGTATCTGATCCGGAAGGGCAATTAAATATCTCGTCCTGTTTTTATACGCTGGATGATTTGACACCAATAAACATTGAGAATTGTCTTAATACCACATTTAATGTTTCCTTAAATACAGAGGGAAGACACAACATTTCAGTTTCTGCTTCTGATACTGAAGGTGGTTCAAACACTTCCAATTTGATAAATTTTTCCATCGATCTTTCCAATCCAAGTTTAACAATAGAAATTCCACAGGAAGGATATAATTATACTTCAGGTATAATAACCCTAAACTTTACAGCTTATGATGAATACACTGCAATAAACACAAGCAAATGTACCTACATTATAAATGGAAATGAACATTCAATTCCTGATTGCAATAATCTATCTTCAATAGAGGATTTAACCAATGGAACAAACAATCTTAATGTAACAGTATGGGATATCGTAGGGCATTCAAACACTTCAGATACAATCTCATTTACAATAGATGATTCTTATCCAAATATAACAATAGAAATCCCGCAGGAAGGATATAATTATTCCTCAAATTCCCTAACTCTAAACTTTACAGCATTAAATGAATACACCACAGTCCAATACTGCAATTACACCCTAAATGACGCAGAATATGAAATTTCTGACTGCAATAATATGAGCGGAGGAACAATTCAGGGCCTTACAAACGGAACAAATTATCTAAATATAACTGCATGGAACATGGTAGGATCATCAAATACAAGCGATACTGTGGAATTCTTAGTTGATGATATTGGTCCGAGTATTTCTATTGAAGTTCCGCAGGAAGGATATAATTATACATCTACTATATTAACTCTAAATTTTACTACTTCTGATTCTCTGACCTCAGTTCAATACTGCAATTACACAATCAATGATAATGAATATGAAATCGAAAATTGTAATAATATCTCAGCAGGTTTGATTCAAGGACTTCAAAACGGAACAAACAATCTAAATATTACTGCATGGGACATATTAGGCAATTCAAACACCTCGGATACAATTCAATTTACAATAGATGATGTAAACCCAAGTTTAACAATAGAAATCCCGCAGGAAGGATATAATTATACTTCCAATACAATAACCCTAAATTATACCGCTTTCGATCAGTATACATCTGTTGTAAACTGTAGCTATACTATAAATATGGCAGAATATAATATCCCCAGTTGCGTTAATTTGAGTTCGGATTTAATTCAAAACCTGCAAAATGGAACAAATTCCCTTTTTGTTAAAGTGTATGATGCGATGAATAATTCAAACACCTCAGATACAATCTCATTTACAATAGATGATTCTTATCCAAATATAACAATAGAAATTCCACAGGAAGGATATAATTATTCCTCAAATTCACTAACTCTAAACTTTACAGCATTAAATGAATACACCACAGTCCAATACTGCAATTACACCCTAAATGACGCAGAATATGAAATTTCTGACTGCAATAATATGAGCGGAGGAACAATCCAAGGTCTTACAAACGGAACAAATTATCTAAATATAACTGCATGGAACATGGTAGGATCATCAAATACAAGCGATACTGTGGAATTTTTAATTGATGATATTCCGCCTGTATATAATCTGGATAATTTATCTCCTGCAGATTTGACTACAACAACAGATAGGACACCAGAATTTGCCTTTAATGTTACAGATAATTATTTCACCACTCTTTCCTGCGAATTGCTAATAGATAGCATTAATTATGGTTCAAACTCTTCAGTAATTAATGGAACAATTACAACAATTACTGCAGGAAGCGCTTTATCTGGAGGTTCCCACTTATGGAGTATAAGCTGCTCTGATGATGTTGGAAATTCCAATTCAACTCCGCAGAGAACAATTACCATAAATGTTCCATCCAGCTCATCTTCAAGTTCTTCTAAAACAAAAACATTGGAATTATATTATACTTTTAATTGCTCAAACGGGGTTTTAGATGTTAATGCAACTGAAAAGATTATCCCGGTTGAAAATGCAAAAATAATTCTTTTAGGATTGGATTTCTATTTAAAGAATGAGAATACAACCAATAAGTCAGGAATTGCAGGCTTTAATGTAAAAAATAACGGAAGATATAGGATTATTTCTTATAAGGAAGGATATTTTGGAAACCAGTTATCTGAATTAAACTTTGAATTATGCCCTGAGGAAATAGAAATTGAGGAAATTGAAGAGGAGAATATAACTAAAATTGAGGAAGAACCAGTAGTAGAACCAACTTTTGAATGCCAGCTTGATTCGGATTGTAAGAATGAGGAGTATTGCCTTGATGGTTATTGTCTTCCAGTTACCGGAAGCTGCGGGTATGTTTTAAACCATGAATGGGCTCCTTATGAGTGCTGCCTTGATTTAGATTGCAGTGAAAACCAGTTTTGTGAAAATTATAAGTGTGTTGAGAAAAAAGAAAATCCTCCTATAGAAGAAGATTTCATTACTAAATATCTCATGATTATACTTGCATTAATAATTATAATAATTTCTGGTTTGGCATACTGGTTTTTCCATTCGAGAAAATAATTTAAGTAAAAATCAATAAAAAAGAATAAAAAAAATTAGCGTATTTCTAATGTCTGTTTTGGTTATACAATTGAAGTTGCTCTAGTACTATTTTTATTTGTTCCAAGGGAATTTGATGGTCTGACTGCAAATTATCTATCATTGTTTTCAGTTGTTCCATTGCCCGGTGGCTTGTTGTTGGTGTAATTGCAATCATTCCCTTATTATTTCCATTTGGTCCAAGTAAGTGAATATTTAACCAATCTAAATCATCCCCAATTATCGAAAAATAATAACTAGGATTCATTCTCAAGGTGCACCTTAAATCTATTTCGTTAAGAAGATATGGAACTGGCTCATCCCTTTGATTTATCCATCCTAATCTTACCTGCCATGGATGTATCTTACCATTTAATACTAATTCTTCTCCATTATTTAATCTCATATAATCTGATAAAACTGAAAGACTTAATATAGGTGTGATACCCTGTACTCCATCATAACCTGTCAAAAAACCAGATGCAAAAAGTATATATTCTCCAAAACCAGGTATACTTATTTTCTTCTTTTGGTATCTATAAATTTTTGCAGATTCCACTACTTTACCCTTTGCATTTAATACTTCAAGTTTTGCATATTGTGACTTTCGATCAAAATCCACAAATACAAATTTTAGTCCATCAACCATCAAATATCCCTTTTGATTCAATTGCCCATAACCTTTTTCCTTTCCAAGAAGCAAGCTTCCAGAATATGTTTTTGGATCCAAAGACCTAGGTAAACCTTGCCCCGTATCGATTATATTATCCATTTCAAGAATTACCCAATCTCTACCCAATAATCTCATTATCACTCTATGGTTCTCTGTTGCATAAGCCATATCTCCTCCATAATATTTACAAGCCCCACTCCCCACAAGAAGTGAATCTCTTATTTTATAGTTTTTGTAACTACATAACGGGATTCCGTCACCAACGAATTGGTCGCCTGAATAGTTGCTGGTATATACAATTTTTGAGAATTTTGCAACTCTCATACTAGTATTTACCCAATTACCTTCAACTAATAATTTTTGGGATCCTATATATTCAGCTCCTGTTCTCGTGTCTTTAATACTATCTAGATCTTCAAGTCTGTTTAAATAGAGTTTTATAGGATCATTTTTAGGTACTTCAAAATAATATTTTATAGATCTTGTTGTATCTCCTAAAGAATCCTTAGTTTGTTGAATCTTATTTTCTCTCTGGGTCTGATCTTTATACTCATTATAATCTGATAAAATAGCATTTGAAGTAAGTATTATACCTGCTATCGAAACTCCCAGTACAGCACCTATTATTGATCTTTTAGCTAAGTTAGCAATTCTTCTAAATGTTTTTCGTCTACCTTCCCCAGTTGATTCAACTGGTTTCTTTTCTTGTTTTCTCAATTTCATTATTTACACCCCATATAAATTTCAATAAGTAATATTATGTGGGTAACCCTTTTAAAGTTATCTTTTTTGGTTTATACTGTCAAACCATCTCAAAAAAATCTATTCAATATAGGAACCATATAAAACGGAAGAGCAATCCCTGCAATCGCTCCGGTAGTAAATCGTATTATATTCGTGCTTTCCTGTAAACCAATAAGCTGTGTTCCTCCATCAAGTGCCATAGGAATTATTGCAAGTATTAACCAAATGGGGTGCGGGACATAATCACTCTTATATTTTTTCAAAAAGAATAATGCAATTCCACCAAGAAATGCAAACAAATAAAACCCGGTATCACGCGCACAAACCGGAAATTTATATCCTGTTCCAGTTGATTTTTCTACAATCGATTCTTTGCTTGGATTAAACTCTGAAGAATCATAACAATTTTCTATTTGATTTGAATCCGGAAAATAACAATAAGACCTTGAAGTTATCTGGTGGCAAAATACAGTATAATACCCTTGCGTATCTTCAAATATCTGGGAATTATAGAAAAACACCGGAATTAAAAATATTGGAATTGTTATTATACTAATAAATATCATATATATAATATATCCTTTCATTTTCTCAAACATACTTATCCTCTAATTTCTTTTTTGTTTCATTTATTTCCCATGGATAAATTATCCATTTATCTGTTTCTTCAATATAATAATCCGGTTTGAATATTGATTGAGGCTTGTAATGAAGTGTAGCAGTTTTGATAGTGCTTGGATGCAATTTTTTCAAGTATTTGACTGCTTCTTTCATGCTATATCCTGAATCTGAAACATCATCTACAAGAAGAATACTCTTGTTTTTTATTTCAACTGTGAGTTCTTGGGTGATTTTTGGCTCTTTTCTTTTTCCAATTCCAAAATAAGATTCCACTCTCATTGTTGCAATATTTTTATTGTGCATTAAATCAGAAATTAATCTTGCAGGAACAAGCCCTCCTCGTATAATTCCAATTATTATATCCGGGCTGTAGTTTTTTGATATTTTCTCGCTTAATTTTTGGCAAAGATCATCTATTTTCCCCCAGGAGATTTCCAAAAAATCCATTTAGATCAAATCCATAAAATTTATTTTCGAAGATTTGTTTGGAATTGTGTTTGAGCAGAAAACCCCGTCGCATAAAGTTTCCAGTTTTGGCATCGAATCCTTTAGAAAAAATCCATGGGTGGTTGCGCACACGATTTTTTTAGCATTGTTTTCCTTTAAATTTTCAACTGCCCTAATCATAGTTCCGCCGCCAGAGACCATATCATCAATTATAAGTATATTTTTATTTTCCACTTCAAAATTCATTTCCATTTTTTCTATTTTTCTGTATGCTTCTTTTCCTGCGTTGTATTCCCCTCTTGTTTTTTTCATGCTTTTTCCGTTCTCCCCGACCATATAGCTAGAACCCATATCAGGTGAAATTATCTCAAATTTTTCATTCTTAAAATAATTATTTTTTGCATATTCCATTAGTTTTTTATTAAGGGAAATATTTTTTATTTTCAAATTTCCATAATCAAAGTCTCCTTCCTTTTTAAGAAAATGGCAATCAAAGGTAATTAATTTTTTGGTGCCTGCAAAAGAAATCATCTCGCAGATATATTTTGATGAGAATGCTTCCCCAGTTTCCCATATTTTATCCTGCCTGCAGTAGGGAAGATAAGGGGAAACAAGAGTTATTTTGCATTCTTTTTCTTTTAATGTTTTTAAAATTAAAAACAATTGGATTAAACTTTCATTTTGGTTTGGATATAGCCTGTGATATAATACTACTTCCTGTTTATTTATCTCCGGAATTATCCGTATATATAAATCCCCATCTGGAAATTTTTTGAATTCAATATTTGGCAAGAGCAAATCAGAGAAGTTCGGGCTTATTAATTTTAAACTATCCATAATTCAGGTAATCTGCAAATAAATTAAAAAACCTGTCATTTTTCTTTAAAAAATCCAAAAAAAAACATTTATAAGTATTGTCTTAATTATTGTGATGTGATAAAATGAATAAAATATCTATCTTGGCATTTTTTTTGTTAATTGTGGGGTTGGGATTTTCCAGTTCAATGAGTATAAATTCAACTGTTGTAAATGCATCAAATCTCTCGCAACCATTGGAATACGCAAATGTTACTATCTATAATATGACTTTTCTTCCAAATAGCCCTCCGGAATATGTTCAGCTGAATTCAACTCTTACAGACGAGAATGGGACATTTTTGCTTACTTTTGATTATGATGAAAGCAACATGATGAAATTCGAGGTATTTTTAAATGACAGCAACGGGGTAATTGCAGGAAGCACGCCAATCAATGTGCCTGCGATGGAACTTTATATGACCTTTGTAAGTTTGGATACGCTTGGTTTGAACATAGGGCTTGTAGAAGCTGGAACATTATTTTTAAATGCAACCAACCGTTCAGCAGAGCCCTCAAATTTCTCATATACAATTATGAATGGAAATTCAGAACTTGTTACTTCCGGCAATAATATTGAAAATGCAACAATAAATCTTGTTGCAAACCAGAATTATACCCTTATTTATTTCCATTTTGTAGAGGGAGGGGAAGGAGCCCTGCCACAGAGCATGATCATTTATGCATCAAATCTTACTAATGACAAAACCACTATTGGTGCAATTGATGTTTTCCCTGTAGAATTGAATTTAACTCAAGATATTATTAATATTACAGGGTATATAAATGCAACCGGAAACAGCTCTGCAGTTAATATTTCAAGAGTGGTTTTCTATCCAATGACTGCAAATACTGTTCACATGGGCTCAAATACAGGTGTAGTTGATTTTATCTCAGTTGATGGAAGCGGTGCTTATTATGTAAACACCTCAACTAATAATTATTCAACCGGAGTTCCAGGTTCTGCTGCTGGAGTGGAATACCTGATGCTCGTGCTTGGAAAAGATGAAACCGGCGAGGCAGGAAACTATGATAATTTTGGTGTGTTTAAGACAATGACTGCAGAAAACAGCAACATGGAAATTAATCTGACATTAAGGCCTTTAATTGGAGATTATCTCTATCAGGCCGGTGCATTTTCAGGAGGAGAGGTTAATTCTTCCAAATTATATGTAACTCTGGTTAATTCTTCTGGCGATTTACAAAATGCAGGCGGAATGATGAGGTTAAATGTTTCAGATTATAATGAAACAGATTCATTTAACTATTTGCTGGATGTAGAAGCCAATACTTCTGGGTATTTTATTTTTCCTATCGCAAACAATACAAACTTTACTTATGAAGTTTTTGCAGGTGGGTTTGCTCCAAAGAAAGGACAATTTACCTCATTAATTGCTGCAAATACTTCCCTAAATATTACATTATCGCAAATGGAAATGAAAACACCTGATGGAGAAGATATGCTTCCGCAGGTTTATTTCTATCCGCAAAATGATTTAACAACAGGGGCAAGCTGTGATATCCCCGATCCGTCTTTTAATTGTACATATCTTGCAAGTATGGATGTAGAAGGAGCACAGGGAAGCTTTAGTCCTTTTGCATTTACTTTATCCGGAGTTAATCCCAATCTTTTGATTTATGTAAATGGTGTATATTTATATCTGATAAATGTAGATTTGCTTGCAAGCGGACCCCCAAATGCAGAATTTGATGAATCATCAACTGATGCAACATCCGGCTCTTCAATGGAACAGGCAAGAAGAATTGGAAGCTTTGCACCAAAAGTATATGATCATGCATATGTTGGTTTTGGATTAGATTCAAGAGCAGATATAACGCAACCTGTAAGTGCATTGTTTACTGAACTATATGGAGAATATGATGACTCATGGGATCCGGTTTGGAATAATACTGCAGGCTCTGGAGATGAGAATGCCTCTGATATACCTGCATATTATCAGGATTACTACGATACGGATCTTTTACTTAATAGAACTGCAGGAGGCCTGCCATGTAATTCAACAAATACTTCAAAAACCTGTTATCTGGACACAACAGATAAGGTTATGTGGGTTAAAATACCTCACTTTTCAGGAGGAAAACTTGAGGCAAGCCTAACTTATACCCCATCGAGTTCTTCAACTTCAACTTCTTCAAAATCAAAAGGAACAATAATCTTAACCTATGAGCTGACCTGTAAGGATGGAACAGTTAGCGTATATGCAAAAGAGGCCTCAGAAGAGTTATCTGGTGTTAAAATAATTCTTTTGGGAATTTCCTCATATTATAGTGATACGCAGACAACTGATTCCAATGGTCTGGCAACATACACAATAACAAAAGACGGAACCTATAAGTTAATAGCAACAAAAGACAATTATTATACGCAGACACTAGCAGATGTCGACCTTACATTATGTCTGGATGCTATAACTACTCTTCCAACAGAACCAGAACAAGAGGAAACTCCTGTTGTAGTTGAACAAGAAGAAGAGGAAATTATACCAGTTGAAACTCCTTCCCAGGACAAGCTTGATGCAGATGCAGCAATTATAACTGCACAAGAGGAAATTGTTCTTGCAGAAATAGAAGGAAAAATTACAGCAGAGGCAAAACAAATCCTTGAAGATGCAAAAACAGCTTATGCATCAGGAGATTATAAATCTGCAAAAGAACTGGCAGTTTATTCTGCAACCTTGATTGTTGAGCCTGCAGCAGAGCCAGAAGCAGAGCCTGAAGTCAAGAAAACAGAACAGCCAAAACAAGACAACACATTAATGTATCTTTTAGGCGCAGTAATTGTGGTTGTAATTCTTGCAGGTGCGTATTATTTCTTGAAAGGAAAAGGCTCAAGCGGATTTAAAGGATACAAGAAATAATCTTTTTTTCTTTTTTACCTAAATCAATTCGGAATGTGGAAAAACCCTTTCGCAAAAACTGCATTTATATCTTCCATTTCCCCCAGAATTAAAAATTGTCTTAAAATCCCCGGCATTCAAATCATTGGTTATACAGTTTGGGTTTGGACATTTTGCAATTGATTTCAATTCCATGGGAAGTTTTACCTGATGCTTGTCTGCAACCTTTGAGTTTTTTATTATATTTATTGTTGCATTAGGAGAAACAAGGGCAACCTTATTTACCAAATCATCTTTTACATAAATCCCAGCAATTTTTACAATATCTTTTTTTTCTTTTTTCTTGCTTGAGACATTCATAACAAGAGCAACAAGGTATGGGTAATCTGTTCCGATTCCAAGAAGATCCAATACCTTTTTTCCTTTTCCTGCTTCGATATGGTCTATTACAGTTCCATTTTCAATCATTTCAACTTTCAACATAAAAATCACCTAATGCCTGAAAACATAATCAATTATCGCCATTCTTGTTGGCACTCCGTTTTTTGACTGCTCAAAATATTTTGCATATGGAGTGTGATCGATTTCCAAATCAATTTCCCCGACTTTTGGAAGAGGATGAAGTATTGCAAGATCATCTTTTGCCCCTTTTAAATTCTCCATTTTGATTGCAAATTTCTTTTGAATGCTCATTGCCTCATAAGGATCTGAAAACCTTTCTTTTTGTATCCTGCAGGCGTATAATATATCCATTCCTTCAACATCTATTTGCGAGGTTTCCTCTATTTTTACCCCGAATTTTTGTTTAACTTCACCTATTAAGTCTTTGTTCATTTCAAGCCCGTGGGGAGATGTTAATGTTATGTTTGCTCCAAACATTGAAAGAACATAAACCAATGACTGCATGGTTCTTGCATGTTTTAAATCTCCGATAAGATTTACATTTAAACCCTTGAATTTTCCCTTTAATTTCTTGATTGTATATAAATCCAATAAGGATTGGGTCGGGTGCTGGTTTCCTCCATCCCCCCCATTTATTACAGGAGCCTCTGCAACCTCTGCAGCAAGCCTTGCAGAACCCTCTTTTGAATGTCTTATGATTATAAGATCCACATACCCATCTACATTTTTTATTGTGTCTGTAAAACTTTCCCCTTTTTTAAGCGAACTCCATTCTCCGAAAAAATCAATATATTTTATCCCAAGCCTTGATATTGCGGTCTGAAAAGAAAGTTTTGTTCTTGTTGATGGCTCAAAAAAAAGTGTTGCCCCCACCTTTGCAGAATGCATTTCGCATCCAATATTTTTTTCCATTTTTTCAGCAGAAATAAGTATTTCCTCGATTTGCTCTTTTTTTAAATCCTTTATAGAGATTATATCCATATTTACACCAAACGGCGAGAATTAGCCCACCTTTTAATCATATAAGGATAAATATTTATAAAATGATTTTTTTAAATTATTTTTGAAAAACTCCACACTCTAATCATATATCTTATACATATATAAACAATATATAATATATACAAAAATAAATATTTGCGGTAGAAAACTATGGAACTATTTGGCCTGACTAAAGAACAGAGAAGAATCATAGTAATTATTTTATTAACCGTTTTAATCGCCTCTCTGGATCAGACGATTGTTGCAACTGCAATGCCCACAATAATAACTGATTTGGGGGGCCTTGAATCAATGGGCCTTGTTTTTGGGGCTTATATGGCTGCATCCATAATTACAATAACAATAAGCGGAAAGCTTGGGGACATATTTGGAAGAAAAAAACTCTATATTGCCGGCATTTTATTATTCACTATTGGCTCTTTTCTTTGCGGTTTTTCAGAAAATATGACTATGCTTATTGCTTTTCGTGCGATGCAGGGTTTTGGCGCAGGAATTTTTATGGTCCTGTCTATGGCAATGATGGGAGACTTGTTTCCTCCAAGAGAAAGAGGAAAATGGATAAGCCTTATTGCCGCAGTATATGGGATTGCGTCTATTTTTGGTCCGATTCTTGGAGCAGTAATAACAGAATCTTTTGGGTGGAGATGGGTATTTTATGTAAATGTTCCGATAGGAATATTTACAATGTGGCTGTTTAACAAAACCCCATATAAACAAAAATTACTCGGAAAATCAAATATTGATTTTTTAGGTTGTATTCTTTTTGCAATTTTTGCAGTTTCATTTATGTCTTATACTGAAATGGGGCTTTGGCCTTTAAGCTCAAAAATGATAGCAGTTATTGGAATTATGCTAATTTCATTATTTTTATTTATAAGACAGGAACATAAAGCCCCAGAAGCCATACTTCCCTCGTATTTATTTAAAAATCAGATATTTATATTGTCGAGTATTTGTTGTTGTATTCTTAGTGTTGCGCTTTTTGGAATAATTGCATTTGTTCCCCAATATGTACAAATAATACTTGGAGGAGGGGCAATGGATGCTGGAAAAGCATTAACTCCACTGATGCTTTCTGCAGTTATTTCTGCAATTGCCGTAGGGCAGATAACTTCAAGAACCGGAAAATATAAATTAATTGGAATAATTGCAACAATACTTGTATGTATCGGGGTATACCTTCTTGCAAATATTGGGGAAGGAGCATCATATAATGAAATTTTAATTGCCCTGTCTATTCTTGGAATCGGCCTTGGACCCCAAAATTATATCTATACCCTGATGGTTCAGAATGCATTTGATAATACCAAGGTGGGGGTTGCAACCTCAGGTATAACTTTTTTTAGAAACTTTGGGGCAGCGTTCGGGGTTTCAATGATGGGCGCGATAATAAATCTTTCAGGAGGAGTAACAGTTATTCTTACAGATGCAGATAAATTATCATATATCCATGGCCTTCAGACCTCATTTTTATTCTGCCTTATTTTATCTATATTCTGCGTATTCTTATTTTTAAAGATAAAAGAAATTCCACTTAGAACTACAAATAAAAAAGAAGTTAATCTCGCATGATTTTTAAAAAATTAAAAATTCCCATATAAATCGTTTATAAATTTTTCCGTTCCATCTCTTTTCATGCAGCGTTTTTTTCTTATTCTAATTTTTGGCTTTCTTCTTTTTAATGGATGTTTGATTGGTCCAAATCCAGACGACCACAAATATTCGTATAAGGGGATTATAATCTTCAAATCCGCTGTTCCTGCAGAATGCATAGGAATGGAAGACTGCGAGATGTTTTCCTGCATGGTTGAAAACTGCTGGTGCAAAAAAACACCTCCGGGGGGAGGGATAATTTTTAGGTCTAAAAAAACAATAAATAATACCAACGATGCTATACAGATCGTTTCTAATTATCTAAATTCCAATGCAATAGAATACGAACAGCAGACAATTACTGCTGCAAAACTAAATGAAGTATTTTACAATGTTTTTTATAATGTTGATGGAAATGAACAAGTGCTCACTATTGCAATAGATGGGACAATAATGGAAACAATTTGTGGTGTCTAAAATGAAAAAAATAATATTATTAATGTTGCTTTTTTCTCTTTCTTTTTCTTCTTATTATTATGATCACTGCCTAGAGCTTAAAGAAAATATCCTGCAGGGGCTTTTGCAAAATTGCCAGTGGTATAAACAAGCACTAATTGATCCAGAACCCGAAGGAAATTCATGCAATTGGGATTTTTTTAATAAATACTGCGCAGAATATAATGCAAGGTCAATGAAGGAATGTTGGATTAATGTTGAAAGGGTATATGATGCAATAGAAAAAATAAAAAAAGTAGAACGCGAAAGCACTTACTATCTTACCTATAATTCGATGATTAGTTCATTATGTTTTTCTATACGGCAATCAAATCAATATGGATTTTGTGATGAGGAACTTAATTCTCACATAAATTGCCTTTGCGATACATCCATATATCTTTTTGAAGATATAAATTGTCCAAAACCTCCAGGTTTTGAAGATACAATAACACCTCCGCCCATAGTTGTCCCAGATGATGAGCATTGCTATAATGAAATCAAAGACAAAGATGAGGAAGGAATAGATTGCGGAGGAAAGGATTGCATTTCATGCGAGTGGGATATAGCAATTCTTCCAAAGAATGGAATAATTGTTGCAGATGGTGAAACCCCCTATCCAATAACAATTATAGTAACTTATGGGGATCTTCCAAAACAAGGGGAAACAATCTATTTTTCTGTAAAAAAAGAAGAAGGGGATTTGGAAAATATTGGAAGCATTTCCAAGGCAAGCGCCACAACCGATTCAAAAGGAATGATATCTATCGAATACCACCCCCCAAAAATCCTCTCATCAGATAATCAGGAAGAGGTAAGGATTTCAATAACAGCCAAGCATAATAAGGAAAGCACAACAGAATATTATACTCTTTTGCCGATAGGAGTTAGCGCAAATATTGAAAAAGTGGTTCCAGTGCAAGTGCTCAAAGATGCCCCGATGATTGCAGGAAAGGAAACTGCAGTAATGGTGGCAATAAAATCCACAGGAGGGGAAATATACAAAAAGAGTGACAGCTCAAAATTTTATCTGACTTTTAATGCAGTTGCAACAGATATAGGAAATCAGGATGCAGGAAAATTTACTCCATTTTCCGAATTCAGGTTCGTATTGGATGAAGGCCCAAATTTGGATGCAGTACAAACAATTAGTGAAAACAATGTCAATGAATATCTTGATTTTATGGGAGTGCAAAAGGAATCTGGGGCGATCTACCATGTTTATATTTTTTATATTGACCATCCATCCACAGCCCTCAAGGGATATTATTATTTTTCTGCAGCCCTATCCGTTGAAAAAATAACATCTGGAAAAATTGAGGAAAAAGATCTTGGGGGAGCAGATGCAAAAGCAAAAGTTTATCCTTCCCCTAATCTAAAACTAACAATACTTCCTGTTGCAGTTGGCGCGTGGGATCCAAATCTTTGTGAATTATGTGTTGATACCTCAAAATTCAGTCTTTATAATTTTGCATGCACGAAACAGGGAATTGCAAGGCTTGGAAAAACCAGTTCAAATTTATTTGATTTTATGTGGGAAGGAAAACTTAGCCAGAATTTTATCGACCAGCTTTATTCTGAAAGCAGTTTTTGGAAAAAAATTTTTGAGGGCCCATCGTTAAAATTCTGCAAGAAAGAATTCCAAAAAGAATTTACAAAATCCGAACTGGAGGCATACACATCAAAATCCCCATATCTTTATTCCTTGTATCCAAACACCCCTCCTGCAACACCAGAGCAAAGATATGTAATGCTGGTTACTGAAAGCATTGACTACTTAAAAGGGGTTATGCCCATTGCAGAAGAAAAGCTCACCTATAAAATTTATAATGAGCCAAAAAAAATTCCAACTATTAATTCCCATACAACTTCACTTAGTGATATTCTATTTGCTCTAGAGCTTTTTCATACAAAATTTATAGATTCCTCATATGAGCGCGTTATCGGAGTTGTTCCTGTGGATGGGCAAAGAAATATTGTAAATATTCCATACAGTGATATTAATTTTGATGACGAAGGGTATATGAGCGGGTTATATTCTGATGAAGCAGTTATCATAAGCCATCTTTATGCAGGACCGAATACAATGACGCATGAAATTGCCCACACATACTGCGCAGTTGATGAATATACCCCTCCTGTGATTAGATTTTTAACCTCGGCAATTGTTATCCCCGGTTTTTGCGGAGAAGGAATAATGAGAATAAATACAAACAGGGGAACAGATCAAAGGGGCACCCCTGTTACAAATGGATTCTGGGTTGCAAAAAGAAAATTAATGGGGATTCCCTCAAATCCGAAATATTCTTTTATGGGAAGCGCAGAAGATGACCAGCAATGGATTAGCGATGAGCTTTATTTTGGGCTTGGAAGCAATCTTCATGTATTTCCCTTTTTTCAGTCAAACTGGAAAGAGGAGTGGGATTAGCATGAAAAAAATTATTTTATTTTTAATTCTATCTTCCTTTGCATTTTCCTACCTATCAGTTTCCGATCTCCCTCAGGTTTTTTATTTTCAGGGCACTATCTATAAAAATGGGGAGGCAGAATGTTTTGCCCAGATCTGGGATCATGCAACAGTGCATTATTTTGCAGGAGATATGAATGGAGAAGAAAATTATTTTATATCTCTTTTAGACAAGGATGGATATTTAATTGGGGAATTTAACCTTCCTGTTTTTTTCTATGAGATTACGGATACAAAAATAAACTATAAGGACGAATACCTGTTTTCTATCCGCATTCCGTATAATACCGAGGTAAATGCACTGGTTCTTTTAGATAACTCCAAAAAAGAATTATGCAGGGTGCAGCGCTCTTCTGCTGATCCAGAAATTAAAATTATTAGTCCGTTATCAAATAGCTTATGGAAATCAGTTGATTATATTGAATGGAGTGCCAGCGATAGTGACGGCGATGCATTATATTATGATATTTATTATGACGATAATGGAGGCTCTGGCTGGATAATGCTTGATGGAAACATAAAAGAAAACAGCTATGTCTTATTTGAGCCGATTGATGCAGTGCGCATTATGGTTGTTGCAAATAACGGGTTCAATTCAGCAAGTGCAATCTCAGAAAGCCAGTTTGCAAATACTGATCTATACTCTAATGTGCTAGTGGGGGATAAAAAGAAAATTGTTGGAGAAAAAACAGGCATAGAGCCACATGATTTTAGTTTTATGGGGGAATTGGTTACTTATGAAAAAATTCTCCCAAAAGAACCGCCTCAGTGTTTTGGGCTATTTTTAATTTTACCAGTTCTAATAATTTCGTTGTATCTTTTCAATTGCAGGGAATACTAAACTTACAAAAAATTTGAAAAATCATGCGCATTTAATCTCCCCCTGCCATTCATAATATTATTAAACCTTGCATGTTTCCTTAATTATAAAATGAGGTTTTGAAGAATGGCATTAAAAAATGGATTTAAATTGAGTCTTTTAGCTTTTGTGTTATTAACCTGCGCAGCTTTAATGAGTATTAGAACCTTTCCAACCCAGGGTGTTGTCGGCTGGGAAATGATCGCATTTTGTCTTCTTTCAGTAATTTTATACCTTATTCCTGCATCATTAGTATCAGCTGAACTTGCAACAGGCTGGCCAAAAGAGGGAGGAGTTTATGTCTGGGTAAAAAATGCATTCGGTCAAAGGTGGGGCTTTACTGCAATCTGGCTTCAATGGTTTCAGATGACAATAGGGTTTATTAGTATTTTAACTTTTATTGCAGCAACTCTTGCATATTTTTTCGACCCGAAACTTGCAGACAATAAATTATTTGAGTTTTTAATAATTGTTTTAATTTGGTGGGGATTTACATTCCTGAATTTTAGAGGCCTTAAAACCTATTCAAAAATAAGTTCGTATTCTGTTGTCATCGGAACATTTATTCCTGCGATTATTCTTATAATCGGAGGGCTTTGGTATATATTTTCAGGAAATCCGGTGCAATTGACACTCCAGCCAACATTTGAAGATTTGATTCCTGATTTTTCTTCACTTACAAATCTTGTTCTCCTTGTAACCTTTGTTTTTGTATTTATAGGAATTGAAATGACTGCAACCCATGCAAAAGAAATAAAAGATGTCCAGAAGAATTATCCACTTGGAATTTTAATAGTTGGAATTATTACAACAATAGTAGGGGTAATTGGCTCATTAATTGTTGCAATGATTGTTCCAGTTGAAAATTTAAATCTTCTTGCAGGAATTATGCAAACCTTTCAGGTCATTTTTGAAAGCATCGGCCTTTCATGGCTTGTAAAAGTATTCGCCCTTCTTATTGTTCTTGGAGCAGTGGGGCAGGTATCTACATGGATCCTTGGTCCTGTAAGAGGGCTTTTTATAACTGCAAAGGAAGGAATGCTTCCCCCGATTCTTCAAAAGAAAAATGAAAACGGGATTCCAACCAATATGCTTATATTTCAGGCAATAATGATAACTTTTTGGGGAGCTGTATATGTTCTTTTGCCCGGAGGAGTAAATAGTTCATTTTGGATGCTGTTTGCCTTAACCACTGCAGTATATATTGTCATGTACTGGCTAATGTATGCTTCAGCAATAAAACTCAAATACTCCCATCCAGATGTGAAAAGATCCTTTTCAATTCCAGGAGGAAAGCTTGGAATGTGGGTTGTTGCAGGATTTGGTTTTCTTTCAATGATATTTTTGTTTATACTAGCTCTTCTTCCTCCAAGCCAAATTTCAGAAGGAAGCAATAATTATCTTGCCTTTATGCTGCTTGGAACATTAGTTGTGGTTTCAGTTCCGCTAATTATCTATCATTTCAAAAAACCAGAATGGAAAATTGATGAAAAAACCAAAAAGAAGATAAAAACAAAGAATTTCAAGAGGCGAAAGTAAATGGCTCGAAAAAATTCAAAATCAAAAGATGTTGAGGTAAAGGCTCTTTTTTTAGGCCCAAAATCTGAAAATAGGGAATATTTTAAAAACACGCTCAATTTTTTAATGGAAGAGCATATGCACTGGAGAAGGGATTTTCACCCGGAAGATAAAGAAATAACTTCTGTGCATGAAATGCGAGATGAAAACTATCAGGAAACATTGGATAAAACCACACAGGTTCTTTTCGAGCTTTCTGCAAAACTTAAGACAACTTCTATGCCTTGGTTTTCTGCAAGATACCTCGGGCATATGAATTCAGATACATTAATGGTTGCAAACCTTGCATATATGGCCGCGATGCTATATAACCCAAATAATGTTGCATATGAGGCATCTACTGCAACAGCGCCAATGGAAATTGAGGTTGGAAAAGATTTTGCGCTAATGCTTGGGTTTGACCCAGAGATTTCATGGGGGCATATTACAACTGATGGAACAATTGCAAATTATGAAGGGCTTTGGATGGCCAGAAACCTTAAATCATTTCCTTTGGCAGTAAAAAAAATTAAGCCGTCATTGGTAAAAGGAATGAGCGATTGGCAGCTTTTAAATATGCCGACAAACAAGGCACTTGATTTAATTGAAAAGGTAAAAAAAGCAGGATGTTTTGATGCAGTCCGCAATGAAACAGTGCGGGGAACAGGAGTCGGAGAAGGAAAATTAGGAGTAGTTCTAATTCCACAATCCAAACATTATTCCTGGGTTAAGGCAGCAGATCTTTTAGGCATAGGAAATAAGAATTTTGTTGAAATTCAGGTGGATCAACATTTTCGGATGGACATAAATGTTTTAAAAAAGACAATTGATTTGCATACTGCAAAAAAAATTCCAATCATCGCAGTGGTTGGGGTTGTTGGCACAACTGAAGAGGGAGCGATAGATAAAATCGCAGAAATTGCAAAGCTTCAGAATCACTATCAAAAGAAAGGAATTTCATTTTATTTTCATGTGGATGCAGCTTACGGAGGGTATTCACGAGCTCTTTTCCTTGATGAAAAAAATAAATTTATGGGTTATGAGGAACTCAAAAAAAAATTATTTTCAGAAAAGGTTTTTGTCGGAAACCATAGCTATCCTGCAAAAGAAATCTATGAATCATATAAGGCAATTTCCACAGCAGATTCAATTACAATCGATCCACATAAGATGGGTTATATCCCATATTCTGCAGGAGGAATTGCAATCAAAGACAGAAGAATACTTGATTTGGTTTCTTATTTTGCAGCCTATGTTTTTGAATCAGGAAAAGATTCCCCTGTTCTTTTAGGTTCATATATTATGGAAGGTTCAAAGGCTGGTGCGACAGCTGCAGCAGTCTGGGCAGCCCACAGGACGATTCCATTGAATATAACTGGATATGGGCAAATAATTGGAAGAAGCATTGAAGGAGCCCAAATGTTTACCCGTTCACTTGAAGCTGTAAAAAGCCTGAAAGTTAAAGGAAAGGAATTTATAGTGCAGCCTCTTGTTAAGACCCCTGATTTCAATATTATATGTATGGCCTTCAATGAAAAAGGAAATTCTAATCTGGAGAAAATGAATGCGTTAAATTCTGAAATTTATTCAAAATCCTCATATATTGCCGGGCCGGTATATAAAAATGACTGGATTACCTCCAATACTGAACTGAGCAATATTGATTATGGAGATGCGCCAAAAGAATTTGTAAAACGGCTTGGGATTTCCAAAAAAGAATGGAAGCGGGTTGGAAAGGTTCGTGTGCTTAGAATATGCATGTTAAATCCTTTTATTTCTAATTTCCATAATTATGATATCTTATGGCAGGGATTTCTGGAAATTTTGAAAAGAAAAATAGAAGAGGCAATTAGCCAAAAAACAGGGGCAGGTTTTTAATGCAGAATAATTATTTGAAGTATGCAGGATCTTTTCTTTTTATCGGAGCTGTGCAATTTCTTATATTTTTGATTGTTGCAGAAGCAGTTTATCCAGGCTACAGCATTTCAGAAAATATGATAAGCGATCTTGGAGTTGGAATTTCTGCAAAAATATTTAATTCATCTGTAATTCTCTTCGGAGCTTTTGTTGCCCTTGCTGCGTATTATCTGTTCAAAGAGTATGATGACAAAATCTTTTTTTTGGTGCTTGCTATTGCCGGATTAGGTGCAATTGGAGTTGGATTTTTTCCAGAGACCACAGGCATCCCTCATTTTGTTTCTGCGCTTTTGGCATTTCTGTTTGGAGCTACCGGGGCAATTTATTCAAAAAATAAAGTCAATGGCCCCCTTTCTGTTTTTTGCATTATTTTAGGAGTAATCTCTTTTATAGCTTTGATTTTAACAATCTTTAATATCTATCTTGGGATTGGCCCGGGGGGAATGGAAAGAATGATTGTTTATCCAATTCTTGCATGGTGCCTGGTTTTTTCAGGGTTTTTATTTTTGAAAACAAGAAAGTAATGTATTATTGCAAAGAATAAAAAACCAATTAATTTCCACATTTTCCAGATTTATCACTACTATCTCTTCCTGAAGGGCCTTTTCCAGATTTATCACTACTATCTCTTCCTGAAGGTCCCTTTCCAGTGTGGCCGCTACCTTCCAGGTGAGCTGTAATAAATTTTGATTGTTTGCCATCATCTTTGATATTTTTTGGGTTAACTACCTTTTTTAGCATCAATTAGTATTGAATCCATATATTAAAAAATCAAATCATTTTTCAGTAAATGCTTAGGAAAATGTTTTTTTTAGCCAATATCTACTTATTTAAAGTAGTATATCTTAGATTATTTTATGAAGTTTGGGGACATATTTTCAGGTTTTATATCCAATACCTCTAAAAATAAATTAATTTCAACATTTGGGCTAATGATTCTTTTTGTTTTGCTTTTTGACGGAATTATAATGTATCTGCTTCCGCTTGTAATTACAGAGCAGGGATTTTCAAAAACACTTCTTGGGATTATTTTTGCAACTGCTGCAATATCCGGGGCCTTTTTTGATTTTACAATATATAAAATATTTAAAACTTCATTTTTCAGAAGACTTTTCATTGTAATGTTCGCAGTTTGTTTTTTATATCTCTTTACAGTTTGGAATGCAAATTCATTTTTTTTATTTGTTTGCGCAATGGCAATGTGGGGGTTTTATTATGATCTTAAAAACTTTGCAACATTGGATTTTGTAAGCCGATATTATGAAAATAAAGAATTATCCTCAAAATTCGGGATTTTACAAATCTTTCAATCCATTGGTTATTTACTTGCGCCTTTAATTACAGGTTTTTTAATCATCGAATCAGTTGGATGGGAACCATTTGCTCTGGCATTGGTCTTTCTTTCCATTTCATTATTCTTTTTTATACTACTTTTAATCGAAGTTAGAAATAAAAAACAGTATATCCCTTCAAATGAAACTCGCAGGAAAAGAAGTATTTTAGAAGATTTTAATATTTTAGGGAAAACCGGAAAATTAATTTTTCCGTTGCTTTGTTTGGCTTGCTTTGCAACAATTTTTGATTCATTTTTTATGACTCTTGGTCCGATAGTTGCAGAAAATTTAGATCTTGAACCTTTTGATGGCCTTTTTATGGTCGCGTATTATCTCCCATTAGTATTTATTGGAGGTTTTATTGGAAACATAACAAATAAATTCGGAGAAAAAAAGACTGCCCTTTTCGGTCTATTGATAGGCGCTTTAATTCTCTCAACATTATTTTTCTTTGAAAATCCCATATTCATAATCTTGATTGTGTTTATATCTTCTTGTTTTACCTGTATGAAGACTCCGGTGATTCAGAGCATATATGCGCATTGTATACACGAGGCTCCAAAATCCAAAAAAGAAGTGCAGGAGCTAGGGGATTTTTTTTCAAACTGTGGCTATATAGTCGGGCCAGTTATTGCAGGGCTAATTGCAGACAATTTTGGAGCATTAGAAACATTTTCATTTCTTGGATGTATTGGAATAGTTTTTGCAATTATTTTATTTATCTTTATCCCAGAGAAAACAAGTTTGAAAAAAAATAAATGATTATTTAATCTTATTATTCATTCACAAATTGCTTGCAGCAGGGGGTGGTTTGGCCACATTGATCCAAATATAATTGTGTGAAAAGTAATAGTTCAACTCTTATAACAGGTCTCAATCACTTCTGTTTTTACAGTAATCGAAGATTTTGGATCTTCATTTTCTATTATAATATAAAAAGTATCTGATTTATTCCAGTCGAATTCATAGTTTGTTCCCATCACTTGTTCTTCTCCGTAATAATAATTAAAACCGCGATATGCATTATGGTCCAAATAGCCCTGCTTATTGGTCAAATACCAATTCAGCGGTTTTGTCGAAAGGGATTTTATTTGTAATTTATAATGGCACCACTTGTATTCTGGAACCGTGCTCATCCAAGGGGGTATCCAGTAGTTATAGCTCCAACCGGGTTGTATTATTTGAGTGTCGTTTTGTCTTACAATTGGTCCGTATTCTGTTCCATAAGTTACAGGGGCTTTGAGTTGCTCTGGATCTCGGTTGCAGTCGAGTAAATAATAAACATTTGAAGCATCCATACATTCAGATATGGTGTTGCCAGGATACCAGCCTCCTGCAGTATCAAAAATAAACCAATTTTCTGTCTCATTATTTGCATTCTTGTGAGTATGCCATGTTGGATAAGTGCCTTTGGTTACCTTATAATGCGCCCATACAGCATTGCTTAGCGCATTTACATCCTGATCTGTTCCAAGATAAACTTCTGTGAATGCGTGCCTGCATTCCGGGATATAAAGAATCCGTGCAGAGCCTCCGATCGCTTCAACCATGGAAGCAATAAGCACTGCCTGATTTTTACAATCTCCTGATTTAGTATGCAAAGTTTCATCTGGGGGGTAGGGAGGCCACATATCAATTGGAACATTTTGATAAAAAATATTGGAGTGCACCCAATCATAAATATCCAGCAATTGATTTAATGAAAATTCTCCCGGGTGTTTTGATATCGCCTGAGCCGCAGCCTCTCTTACTACAAGGTTTTCTGGAACTATTTTATCACAGTATTCTTCATACATATAGTCGCAAGGTGGGTTATATAGATTCTCATTGCAGTTATACCAACCAGGTTCACTGAGCCATTCTCCACTAAGAACAGTAAAATTAACTATTTTTGAAGCTGTTAAACCATTGCTGTCAATAGCAATTATTTCCAGCGTATGGTTTCCCGGCACTTTTCTAGCTTCCCAGTAAAAATCAGGGTAAGTATAATCTTCTGGAAACAAAGTGCTTTGATTTGTTCCTTTTGCATAAGTTTTTCCATCTATTTTAAGTTCGCAGGAGATAATATTATTGTCTGGGTCGTAGCACCAATAAGTATAGCTTGAAGCAAATGGACTGGGCCCACTGGTAAAATTCAGGGTTAAATCAATCTGTGGCGGTCTGTTTTCAATTATCTGGTCGGATTCGGTTATATCCGTTAGATAACTACAACAACCGGATAATAAAATGAATGGAACAAGGGCAATCGCCAGAAACGCAACAGCAAAGATACGCATGAGTAAAATATAATATAAAAGAATATAATTCTTCGTTTACACCAGAATTTAACCCAATGCGCAGATACAATAGTTAAAAAAATATCCTGCCAATATTCATGTTATGATTAAGAAAATAAATCCTGCAAAACTTGCCCGGCGGGAAGTAGTTATTTTTTTGATTATTGTCTTTTGTTTAAGTTCTGTTTTTTATTATTTGATTGCAAACTCTCTAGTAAACTCTGATGAATTTATATATACTCTTTCTCTTATGTGGTGTCCTGCCATTGCTGCAATGCTGACTCGTTTATATTGCCAGAAAAATCTTGATGGATTCGGATTTGGATTAGGTAAAATAAAATGGCAAATTGTAAGTATTTTCCTTCCGGTTGCAATCGGGCTTCTCATATTTGGTTTTGTTTGGCTGCTGCAGGGCGCATTCAATACAGAAAATGCAATAAAGATATTTTCCTTTTCTTTTTTTCCAACCTTTTTGTCCCTTGTGGCATTCAACTTGTTTGCTGCGTTTGGTGAAGAGCTTGGGTGGCGGGGGCTTTTGGTGCCGGAAATGTCAAAATTTATGGGGTTTACAAAACTGGCATTGTTAAGCAGCACTATTTGGATGGCATGGCACCTTCCGCTTATAATATTTGGCTCATATCATGGGACAGGACCACTTTGGTATTCCCTTGCAACATTTATTCCTTCAGTTATCGGAGCAGGGGTAATACTGGCGTGGCTTAGGCTGAAATCTGGAAGCATATGGACTGCGGTTTTTTTTCACGGATCATGGAATTATTTTATACAAGTATTTTATCCCTCATTAACTATTCAAAATGAAGCTACACAAATGATAACAGGAGAATTTGGCTGGGCATCCCCCTTGATATATGTGATACTGGCAATTATATGTTGGCATTATAGATACCTTCTGCCTGAGACGCACTAGTTTTAGAGACACATTATATTTCCTTAGGAAATTATATTAGTTTAAAGTGCATATTATTTTCAAGTTTTATTCGTCACTATTATTTCACAAGACTTGGCACTTTCTAAGAGTTGGCTAGGATATCGTTCTAAATATCTGTTAATCAGGTTTTCGGGAATTGTCTGATTGAATTGTGATTGAAGAGCAACAAGCACACCATTACTGATCCAAATAAGTTTATTTGAGTTATTAAATACATAAACTTTGTTCTGTCCAATAAATCCAAACTGCCAATTTATTTTTTTTGTGTAGAAATATTGTTCAAGCATATATTGTGTGCAATTAGAGTTCTCTAGAGCGACATAAGCTTCTATTTCGTCTTCGTATAAACCCATTTCACCGTTACCGACTGGTAGTCCAGTTCCCCAAGTAACGGATTTGTAAGTAAGATACTTAACTCCGCTGATATCTTCTTTTATAACCAAGCCAAAGTCTTCTTTTTGTTCTTTTACATACTCACAAAACTTCACAGTTTCTTCAGACATTACTTCATTTTTCAGTTCAATATTATCGTTCTCAATAATGAAATACTTTCCATTTGAGAAAGATTTAAATCCAGGCACATAAACATTGGCAATTATTTTAGGGCAACCAGACATTACAGGTTTTATTCTATACTCAAAAGCATATTCCGTGCCAGTAACTAGGGTTAAATTTTGAAAAGAAGTTTGGGCAGTGCTGTCCAATAGTTCGATTTCGTTTCCAAACGAGAAATAAATATTAACATTTGTCAGGTTATCCGAGGGTTTGGCAACTAGTTTAGCAACCCAAATACCCTCAGATTCATTTGTAACTGAAAAATTAATTTCGCTGAAAGCGATTGGATATACTAAATTAGTCATATTGGACTCATTATATTCTCCTTTGTTATCCTGCCCATTGATTACACATCCAAACATTGTTAACTGAACTGTCAACAGAAATGCAATCGCGATAATAAATAAAATTTTTTTCATGATTGCTTTATTCAGTTGTATATAATATAATCTATTATTTTGTAAGGTGAAAACCTAATTAGAACGCTAGGATAGAATTTTTCTGCCCGAGTAGCACTAATTTTTTGCTTCAAAATTTTATTACTAGTCTTGACTTTCAAAAATGCTTGGGTTACCCATGGTTTCCTTGGGAAATTAATACGGAAACACAAGCTTTTTATAGTTATCTAGTTATAGGATAATCCAGAAAAGGGATATTATGAAATTTTATGATAGGGATGAAGAGTTAAAGGTACTTGAAAAAGCATATTTAACTGCGGGCAAAGGAGGTACGATGGTAGTCATAAACGGTCGCAGGAGAGTAGGCAAGAGTCGTCTTATGGACGAGTTTCTCAAGGGCAAGAAAGCGATCAGCATCCAGCTGGTTCCAAAAGAAGAAAAACAGCTAGTTACAGATATTGTAAACGAAATCAAAACAAAATATGGGTATGCTCCACCCCTTAATACTTTCAAGGAAGTGTTCGAGTATATCTTTCAATCAAAAGATATTACGCTAGTTAGTATGGATGAGTTTCCGGCAGTTCTTACAATTAATAAGGCAATTCCATACGAATTGCAAGTATTATGGGATAAATACCGAGAAAGCAAGGATATTGTTTTGCTTATTTCTGGTTCTTATGTAGGAATGATGAATAAAATATTTACCGCGCAAAAAGCGCCATTATTTAATCGTGCATTCTTTACTATTCGCCTTCAGCAGCTGCCGTTTAGAGTTGTAACTAAAATTTTATCTGACCTTGGAATAAAGGACAGCTCTAAACAACTATCTTATTACTGTGTCTTCGGCGGAGTGCCGTATTATTATGTTTTGCTGGAGCGTTCAGACAATAAAGTATTTGAGCAGGCAATTACAAACTTGTTTTTTGAGCAGGCGGCTCAGTTGAGAGAAGAAGGACAGGACATTTTACGTCAGGAATTTGGAAACGCATACCCTAAGTATTACGCCATACTTGAAGCCATCCATGCAGGCTTTGTTTCAATGTCAGAAATATCCAACAGACTCGGAGTCAGATCTAATACATTAACAAAATATATAGATTCACTCCAAAAAGACTTTCGACTGATTGAAAGGACAGTTCCATTTGATCAAAACCCTTACAGAAGCAAGAAAGGGCTCTATTTAATCAGAGACAACACTATTGCCTTTTGGTTTAGGCATGCCTATGGAAAGCGCGTCCCACCTGCAAAAGAGGAGTTGAACGCCTTTTTGGGCAGGAGATTTGAGTTACTATGTTCTGAGTTTTTAGTGGCTTGGTTAGAGAAGAAAGGCGAACGAGTAACAAAATCAGGCCGATGGTGGGGCAATGTTGAGGTAGAGAAAGGTAAGTTTGAGCAACGCGAGATTGATTTGATTATCGCAACGGACAAGGCTCTTTACATCTGCGAATGCAAATGGAGCGACAATAAAATCGGTGAAAAAGAACTTGAACACCTGAAAGTTTCGGCAAAGGCACTGAAAACAAAAAAACCAATCAAATGGGTTTTGTTCAACAAAAAAGGATTTACGATAAAGGAAAGCAAAGATGTTTTGTTGTTCGACGCTGGAAGGATTGTGAGAGGAGATTGAAATGGGTGAAAAAATTAGAGCAAAAATAATAGAAAAAGAAAGTCGAATAATTGAGTTTACAAAATCATTAATTAAAATACCGACACGAAATCCACCTGGTGAGAATTATAGCAAAATAATAAAAATAATAAAACGAGAACTAGGAAATGAAAAATTAGTTTTTAGGATTTATAAATCAAATGGAAAACCAAATCTAGTAGTATTATGGGATACAGGTTCAAAAAAGACACTTGGTATAAATGGACACATCGACACAGTTCCAGTGACACCTAACTGGAAACATAAACCATTTGAACCAGTTGTTGAAGATGGAAAGCTCTTTGGAAGAGGAGCACAAGATATGAAATCAAGTCTGGCATCAATGGTTTATGCAATTAAGATTCTCAAAGAATTGAAAATTAAACCTGTTTGTAATGTTGAACTATCATTCACTTGCGATGAAGAAAGTGGTGGGGTGGATGGGTTAGGGTATTTAGTTAAGAACAATCTATCCAAAGCAGATTTTGCAATTACATTAGATGGTCCAAATACAGAGATAAACAATGCACACAAAGGAATTCTTGTTTTGGAAATTATGGTTGTAGGAAAATCTTCTCATGCCGCTTGGCCACATAATGGAATAAATGCATTTACTGGTGCATGTAATTTAGCAGTTGAACTAGAAAAGCTTAATCAAGAATTATCTAGAACAGAATCAAAATGTGATACAAAAGAAAAAATTGAAAAGCACCCGACGATCGTGCTTGGCGGTTTGACTAGTGGAGGAAGCAAATTTAATGTAATCCCGGGAGAATTTAGCTTCACAGTAGATAGGCGCATAATCCCAGAGGAAGATATAATAGATGTAAAAAAGCAAATAATGAGGGTTATAGATGATTTTAAGGTTAAAAATCGGGAATATACGGTCCAAATAAAAACTTTATTGGAAGCAAAACCTGCGTATGTAAGTAAGAATTCAACAATATCAAAAGTCCTTTTTAACAATATAACGAAAGTAATAGGAAAAACACCTTCATTTTTTTTGTTACCTGGATTTTTAGATATGCGATTTTTTGTAAATGAAGCTAAAATTGATTGTGTGAATTATGGAGTTGAGGGGGGAAATTTGCATGGAGATGACGAATTTGTTTATACAAAAACAATTTGCGATAATGTTTGTGTGCTAATTAATTTATTATTGGATAATGAGTTAATAGAATAGAAATATTCTATCCCCAAGCTTTGCATTCAGTAAATTCTCGCAAAGTACAACTTTGCGATGACCTGTCTGTGTTCGGACTAGGAAAAAGGGCATGTATCAGGCTAATAGTATTCTAGAATTTTTCTTTTTAGGGTTGATACAGACCTTTTTCTTTCTTAAAGAAAAAGGGATGTATTCTCAGACCGCACGCTTGGTATGAACTCATCTGCCTGAGCAGCACTAATTTTTAGCTGAACTAATATCTTCAAAAGCTTCATTTAGTCCCCCAAACAATGCAATAACAGTTAAACCTAAATTAACAATACGGCGTGCTTGTTCAGTATTAACCTCACCACCATGGATAGCACGATTGCATACTGCAGTAACGTCCTTTACACTCGCAAGTAGGTTCTTATCGAGTTTTGGTATATTTCGTTCTAGTTCGTTAACCATTTGGCCAATACTAATAAATTGGGATTCCTTACCCTGAAATTTGGCAAACGAAAGGTATGCACGCCGAATGGCCTTTTCTAATTCCATACGCAACTTTGCTAAAGCAAGTATATGGTCTTCCAAAAGTAGTTGTTCTATCTCAGTTGAAACTTTATCAAGATCCTTCTTACTAAAATTTTTCTCGGATTGTTTTAAGGGTGTTAAAACTTCTACTCTTTTTTCATTTTCATTTAATATGCGTTCAAGTTCAAAATTCCAAAATTTGAGTCTTTGAATTTGGGGGAGTAGTGGAATAGCAAGTAGCACGAAAATAAATAGAAAGGTGTATGCGTCAACTACAATATTGAAGAGTTGAAATGTGTGCGTAATTAATAAGAAAATCGTAATTAGCATAACAGTAATTTGATATGCCCCCATTTTTTGAAATTCCACAGTTATTGGTAGGAGCCAAACTTAATAAAGCATAATTAATGTTGGCGTTTTCGAGCTAAAAATCGAAGTTTGGACTGTCCAACCCCGTAAAAAATTAGGAATTTCAATTCTTGGAAAACGAGGTAAAAACTCGAAAATCAACGTTCTGGTTGCCCAGAATTAGGAAATAATTAGATACGACTATTTGTTTTGTTGCGTGGTATGTGCAGTTTTTCTATTACTGATTTTGGAAGTGCAAGGACAAGGTCTAGCATTTGATTGTATGCGTTTACTTCTCTAACTTTAACCGAGCGTCGGTTAAATTCTAACCATTCTTTTGATAATTTGGCGAGTTCGGTAATCGGTAGCATTCCATCCAATCTAAAGTATTTCATCGAACGAATTGTTTTATCGAAGCTATATGTTCTTCTACTTAGAAGTTGTTCTTTAGTATAATAATGTACTTCTCCATCCATATGTGTAATATCAAATTTTTCATCTACAATTGCGTGTAGATATCTAACTGGTTGAGCCAGTTCTAAAGGGTAACGTAAGAGTGCCATATTGAAAAAGAATAGGCTATCTCTATGGTCTATAGTAAGTTCAAATCTACCAAGTTTTTCACCAGTATCGTCATCATAAACTTCAAACGAGGTCCTAACGTGTTTTTTTGAAAATAATTCTTTTGTGAATATCTGTTCGAGATTAGGACCTATAAGAATAGCAGCACGTATCAGAATGTGGTATGGTTCAACTTTGTAATAGATCTTTGTATGTTGGTATGTATCTCGTACGTACTTTAAGTATACAATAATAGAACCAGGAGTAAGTATTCTTATTGGATGCACGCCTTCAATTAAATATCCCTTATCTGTTTCCATCGAGTCAAATGAAAACAATTTATCTTCTAATAATTCATCCACTAATTTTGATTCTAAAATTGGTCGTGTGATCTTTTCGGCAGCAAGTGATTCTTCAGTTGGATGGTACCCCATATCCTCAACACTCATATACTACAAATCCAGCAGCGTAATCGTTAACTGCCTATTGTTCCTCGTCATTAACCTAACTTTCTATGTAGGCCAGGCTAACGAAAACCACTCAGACCGCACGTCAATCTTCACCGCTTAATCCGTGGCTAGAAGCTTAGGGACTCACTCTGAGATCACGTTTATCATCACAGTAAATATAGAATTATTGAAAGATATTTAAAATTGATTTATTAAATTAAACTTATGCTTTCGATAACAATTGCACTTGGGTTTACAATTATACTTTCAATAATACATCTTCTTGCAGAAAGATTTGCAAAAAATCTCCATAAATACCACGAGCAGATACTAAGCCTTAGTGCAGGATTATTCCTTTCATTTGTTTTCCTTGAAATTCTGGAAAAAATAGCAGTGGGTTACTCTCTTGGCAATATCTATATCTACCTTTTCCTGCTCTTAGGTTTCTCCTTTTTTCATATAATAAATAAATACATTTATCTTCACAACCCTGATAAAAAAATAAGAAAACAAGAATTAGAAAAGCTTCATTTTGCAGGTTTCTCACTGGACCTGTTTTTCTCCGGCCTTGCAATCTCCCTTTTTCTTGAAGGAACGGATTTTTATCTCGGATTAATAGCCTTGATACCATTTGCCTTTCATACAATATCTCTTACCTTTTCAATAAATGAATTGAATTATAAATTCAAAACAAGCATGATTAGAAGGATAGGATTGACAATCTGTCCCATCCTTGGTGCAATCTCCTCTTTAATTTTTTATTCAAATATAAATTTGTTTTATTATTCTCTTGCATTTGTTTCAGGAATGGTCTTCTACCTTGCAACACGGCATATGATACCAAATGGAACAAAAGGAAGAATATTTTGGTATGTTCTTGGCATTCTGATAGGTTCACTAATGCTTATTTTTGTTTCTTAGCTTTTTTCTTGGATATCTTATATAAGAATATTAAAACCGGACTTGAAATCCAGGAATAAATCGCCAGATTATAATTAAAAAATGATATAATCACTGAAATCAAAAAAACAGCCGGAACTATTAGATTTAATATAATTTGTTCCCGCATATTTTTGGAATATTTGCTGTGGATGTGGCCTTTTTTTGAAGTATAAATCAGGATTAATACAAGCAAAAATCCTGCAATAGACATATTTAGCGCGAATATGCCAAGTGCCAATTGGTCTGTTTCATATTCTCCAAATAATGCAGAAGTAAAGGAAAGAAATGCAATTGACAGTAAAAAAAACATATTAAGCCAGATTGTTTTTGAATCAAAAATTTTCACCTTATTTAAAATTGAATGGTGTTTTATCCAGTAAACCCCGACCATAAGAAAACTGAAAACAAAGATGAAAATCTTAGGGCTGATTGATACAATTCCAAAATATAATTCACCCTCCGGAGTTGTTGCAGGATCAGGTATTGCAATCCCAACCGCCATTAAAGTCATTGAAAATGCGATTATTCCATCGCTCAAATTTAATATCCGTCCCCTATCAAAAGAAATCTCTTTTTCTCCCATAGATATATTAAATTCAAAAGATATTAAACTCTTTACAGCCAATAAAATTATGTGATTAATTCTATAGAACTTTTTAACTGGAAATCCCATCTAAACACAAAAATTGAATTCAAAAAAGGGACAAATCTGATAATTGGCCTTATGGGAAGCGGGAAAAGTTCTCTAATGGATGCAATTTCTTTTGCTTTTTTTGGAACCTTTCCTGCACTTGAATCCAGAAGAATAAAAATTCAGGACCTGTTCAGGTATGATTCAAACAATATACTTCTAAAATTATGTTTTGAACATGATAATAAAAAATATTTAATCGAAAGAACTATCGAAAAAAAAGGAAAATTAAACTCTGCTGATGCAAAAATCTACTATCAGGATAAACTTATGGAAAAAGGTTCAAAGGCAGTGGGAGAATATGTTTCCCAGCTAATAGGGCTGGATTATTCCCTTTTTAGCAGGGCAGTATATTCCGAGCAGAATAATATCGACTATTTTTTAACATTAAACCCAAAAAAAAGAAAAGAAGAATTTGATGCTCTTTTAGGCCTTGACAGATTTGAAATGGCAAGAGCCAACATCACAACCCTTACAAACAGATTGAAAAACAGAAGGGCAGATTCTCAGGCCAATTTTGATTTGAAAAAATCAGAAGAGCTGAAAATTGAATTGAAAAACAAAACAGATAAGTTGGAAAACATCTCAAAAGAAACAGGGATTTTGAAATCAGAAATAAAAAATAAGAATGATGCCCTAAAACTTGTTGAAGGGGATATCAGGGTTCTTGAGCTTTCAGAAATTTCCCTCAAACAATTAAAAGAAAAAGAAATCCGTGCAAATTCAATTATTGAAAATTATAATGAAGATTTGAAAATTCCTCCAAAGAGAAGTCTTGAGATTATCCAGAATGAATTGGAGGCAACTAGCCAAAAATTAAAAAATGAAAACAGATCGCTAACTTTAAAATCAAAAGAGTTTTTGGAAAAAAGCATTTTTTCCGGAAGAATGGAAAATGAGCTTAGAAAAAAGGAGGATTTGATTAAGAGGATAAAAATTATCAACGAACAGGGAATAAAAGAATCATCCCATTATGAAACTGAATTAAGCCGGAAAGAAAAATCCGTTATTTTCCTTAGATCTGAAATTGAAAAAAACAAAGGCCAAAATATTGAACTTTCCAAACTGATGGAAGGTCTTGAAAAGGGAAGCGAAAAATGCCCCATGTGCGATTCAAAAATCGACAAAGAACACATACAAAAAATCAACAATGAAAAAAATCAGAAACTGAAAAAAAACAGGGAATTGATTTTTTCAATGGAAAAAGAGCTTGGTGTTATTGAAAATGAAATTAAAAAATTAAGCGATGAGAAAACAAAATCAGAAAAACTAAGGTCCGAAAAAAACCATCTTGAAGATGAGGCCAAAAAAATCTCTGCAACAAAAGAACAATTTGAGGATATAAAAAAAGAGACATACAATTTAAAATCTGTTATTGAAGAAGTTAAAAAAAATCTTGAAAATCTGAGAAAAATCGAAGCAGAACTTGGGAAAGAGTATGAGCAGACAAAAAATTACAATGAAAAAAAGAAAAAGCTCAACACCTTAAAAACAGTTCTCCTTCCGAAAATAAAAAATCAGATAAAAGAGATAAATTTTGACGAGAATAAATTAAGAAAATCAAGAGAAGCATTCAATTCCATAAAACTTTTAGCTGTCCAAATAAACGAAAAAATAATATATCTGGAGAAAGAAAAAAAATATATTGCATGTGAAATCGAAACTTTAAAAAAATCTTTGAATGAGCTAAATGAACTCGAAAAGAAAATAAATGGCCTTATCTCACTTGAAGAGGAATTATTATTTTATAAAAATGTCCTTTCACAGGTTCAGATAAACTTAAGGGATTCTTTGATAGAATCAATTAATCTTGCAATGAACCAGATTTGGGGGATATTTTATCCATATAGGGATTATCAGAAGATACGGACAGTTGCCCTTGAAAATGACTATGACTTTGAATTCTATAACGGGGAATGGAAAAAAATAGAATCTATTGCAAGCGGCGGGGAAAGAGCCTGTTTTGCAATAACCCTTAGAGTTGCGCTTTCAACAGTTCTTGTTCCAAATATCGGCTGGCTTATAATGGATGAGCCGACGCATAATCTTGATAGGGAAAGCATAAATCTTCTCTCTGAAACACTGCAAATGAAAATTCCGCAGATTATCGCCCAGTGCATTGTGATAACCCACGAAGAACTTTTAGCAGGAGCAAATTTTTCAACAACCTATAAATTTGAAAGAGATAAAGAAAACAAGGGACATACAGTTATTGAGCGGATATAATCTGTTGTTCAAACATCTCAAGAATCTGGCAATCATCAAGCTTTATATCCTCTGATTTTAAAAATTGCTCAATCAAAGAATAGTTTGCCCCAAAGTAATAGGCGAGAAGGTAAGAAATGTCCTCTTTTGTTATGATCCCTCTTTTTAAAAGGCTTGAGAGATAAAAAACAAGAGAATCCAGAATTGTTCTCGGTCTAACTGACATTCTAAGCCCCCGCAGATCTGACAGCAATACCTTTTCAGAAGAATAGAATATATTTTTTGGAGCCATATCCATCAAAAGAAGATTTTTTTTATTTAGGGATGCCAAAATTTCAAGAGATTTTTCAACTATTAAAACTTTTTTTTGATATGATTCAGTGCAAAGTTCCAGGGATTTTTCAGAAAGGTTCTTTTTTGCAAGAAGATATGTTCTTCCTATGCAGTCTATTGCATAGCCGACTATCTCTTCAAGGTCTCTTTTTATTTTTGAATAAACTTTTAATACTGCGGTTGCAATCTCAGAGGTTGTTTTATATGCCCTATATGCAAACCCCCGGTAATTTATTTCATTTAAACTGTTTTTTGAAAACAAAAGTACATCAAGATTTTCAAGGTCATAGCCGTCAATATAAACAATTGTTTTTATTTGATTCTCTTTTTTATCTGCCCATATATTTTCAACAAGTGTCAGATTTCCATCTTTATTTACTTTTTTTGAAAGTGGAAAAACAGATGTTTCTACATATGGCTTTGAAGAAGGTTTTGAATTTGATTTAGATAAAGTTTTAACTGACCGCTTGGAAACTTCATTGATTTTGAGTTTTTTTGAACCTGCCATTCCTAAATTCACCTAAACGAATCTGAATTAACATATAATTAATGCTTGGTAATGTTTTAAAATATGTGTCACACAAGAAAAATCCCAATCTACAAATATTTATATTTTTAGTTAGTTATAGCTCTCTATGACATATACTGTTACTCCATGGGAAGTTTCCGGAAGAATAGATTATGAAAAACTCATAAAAGATTTTGGGACAAAAGAAATAAATGAACCTGTGAAAAATAAAATACTGGAATACACAAAAGAACTCCATCTTCTTTTAAGGAGAAATTATTTTTTCTCTCACAGGGATTTGAATCTTGCATTGAAGGATTATGAGGATGGAAAAGGATTTTTTTTATATACAGGAAGAGGCCCTTCAGGCCCCATGCATATAGGGCATATGATTCCTCTATTATTCACAAAATGGCTTCAGGAAAAATTCAAGGTAAATCTGTATATACAAATAACTGATGATGAAAAATTTCTTTTGAACAGGGAACGGGAATGGAATCAGATCCAAGACAATGCCGCAGAAAATATTCTTGATATTTGTGCCGTCGGGTTTGATCCAAACAAAACATTTATCTTCAAAAACAGCGAGTATATAAAAAATGTTTATCCTCTCTTGTTAAACACTTCCAGAAGAATAACCTTTTCAACAGTAAAGGCGGTTTTTGGGTTTGTGAATGAAACAAATATTGGGATGGTCGGCTTTCCGGCATATCAGATAATTCCAACTTTTTTTGAGAAAAAAAGATGCCTGATTCCTGCAGCAATAGATCAGGATCCATACTGGAGAATCCAAAGGGACCTTGCAGAAGTTATGGGTTTTTGCAAGGTATCTGCAATACATTCTAAATTTCTTCCTCCGTTAAGCGGCGTTGAAGGAAAGATGAGCTCTTCTATAAAAGAAACCACGATATGGCTGGATGATGACTTAAAAACAATTGAGAGAAAAATAAACAAATATGCATTTTCAGGAGGAAGAAGCACTATTGAAGAACATAGAAGAAAAGGCGGACAGCCAGAAATAGATGTTTCATTCCAGTGGCTTTCAATACTTTTTGAAGAAGATGATGAAAAATTAAAACAAATCGAAAAAGATTATAGGCAGGGAAAAATGCTGTCAGGGGAAATGAAAAAAATCCTGATTGAAAAATTAAATAAATTCCTAGAAGAGCACAGGAGAAAAAGAGAAATCGCAAAAAATAATGTCGATCTGTTTATGTATAATGGAAAGCTTGCAAAAGAAATGTGGGGCAAAACTTATTTATGTTAAAAACTGCGACGCACTATCCCTTATTATTGTTGCGCCCCCGACTATTGCAATGAGTATTATTCCGCCTATGAAAAAATTTATCGCCCAGCTCATCCATTTTCCCCTAGAGTCTGCTGGTTGCGCCTGCGCAAGGGCATAAATTATTCCAGAAATTAATATCAGTATAAGAGAGAGGGTTGGCCCGATATTCATTAGAACTACAGAAATCGAAGTTAATAAAGACTCTATATATGCCATATTATAATACAATATGAAAAGGAATAAAAAGATTATGAAAAACTAGTTTTTGCAATTTTTTTTATAAAATCAACCAATCTGCAGGAATACCCGAATTCATTGTCATACCAGGCAAATATCTTTACCAGATTTCCATTAACTTTTGTAAGTGGTCCGTCAACTATTGAAGAGTATGTTGTTCCTATTATATCTGAGGATACTATTGGTTCTGTAGTATAGTGAAGTATTCCTTTCAATTCATTTTCAGATGCGTTTTTTAAAAGCTCATTAACCTGTTCTTTTGTCGTTTCCTTGCTCATCATTAGGGTTATGTCATTAATTGAACCATCAGGAACAGGAACCCTTAAGGAGACTCCGTCAAGTTTTCCTGAAAGTTCAGGTATTACAAGGCCTATTGCCTTTGCAGCTCCTGTTGTTGTCGGGATTATATTTACTGACGCGGCCCTTGCCCGTCTTAAATCTGAATGGCTTCCATCAAGTATTCTTTGGTCGTTTGTATATGCATGAACTGTTGTCATAAACCCCTTTTCAATTCCTATATTTTTTTGAAGTATCTTTAGAATAGGGGCAAGTCCGTTTGTAGTGCAGGATGCAAGCGATAAAATTTTCATTTCAGGTTTGTATCCGGAATCATTAACCCCTGGGACAAATGTGCCGTCAACTTCTTTTCCTGGAGCAGAAATTAGAACTTTTTTTGCGCCTGCTGTAATGTGCTTTTCAGCTTCTTCTCTTGTTGCAAATTCCCCAGTACTTTCCAAGACCAGATCAATTCCAAGTTCTTTCCATGGGAGTTTTAAAGGGTCTGTTTCCCTGATCCATTTTATTTCAATACCATTTATTACAAGGTTGCTGTTTTTTACTTCAATGCTCCCTTCAAAAGTCCCGAATGTTGAATCGTATTTGAATAAATGGGCATGAGGCTCTACTGCGCTTCTGGTGTTTATCGCCACAACCTCAAAATCTTTTCCAAAAGAATTTGTTTTTATTGCCGCCTTCAAAAAAGTTTTTCCGATTCTTCCAAATCCAGATATTGCAATTTTCATGATTTTAGCACCATAGTTATATCATTAATAGCGCTTAAAAATCTAATGACGCGCATCTGATTTTGCCATACCTTTTGAAATTGTTAACCTTGGATAACATTTATAAATTGTTTGCTAAAAATTGTTATTGTGAAAAAACACTCAAATAAAAGTACAGAAGACTTTCTTTTTGCAATGCTCCAGATATATGAGGAGGGCAACAGTGATATAAAATTGGTTGATATTTCACTAAAGTTAGGGATTTCAAGAGCCGCTGCAACAAAAATGTCGATTAAATTATCCTCCAATTCTCTGATAGAAAAAACAAGGTATTCAAAGATAAGATTAACAAAAAAAGGAAAAAAATTTGCAATTGAAGTTGCAAGAAAACACAGGATAATCGAGGTTTTCCTTGACAAAAAACTCGGGCTCTCTGGAAAAGAGCTTGAAGAGCAGGCACACGCAATGGAACATTCCATCAATAAAAAAACCCTGGAAAGACTTTCGGTTTTTATGAACAATCCAGATGTTTGCCCTCATGGAAAAAAAACTTATTAAGAGGCATTTGCATGAATTTATCAGAAGTCAAAAAAGGAAGCATTGTACAAATTATTAGAATAGAAGGGGGATTAGGCATAATAAAAAGGCTTGCAGAACTTGGGATGTATAAGGGAACCAGAATACAGGTGGAGAAAAATTCAACAGGCCCTTTAATTCTGAATGTTTTGAACTGTAAAATTGCAGTTGGAAGAGGCCAGGCAAGAAAAATAGAAGTGATTTAATGATTCGATGCGCTTTGGTTGGAAATCCCAATGTCGGCAAATCGACTCTTTTTAACCTTCTTACAAAAGGAACAGAGCATATTGGGAACTGGCCTGGAAAAACAGTGGAATGCAAGCAAGGGCATGCAACTTTTGGAAAGGAAAAAATAGCAATATGCGATCTTCCCGGCTCGTATAGTCTTTCTCCTTTTTCAGATGAGGAAAAAGTTGTTGTGGAAGCACTTTCTAAAAATAATTTTGATGTCATATTGCAGGTTGCAGATGCCTGCAATCTTGAAAGAAACCTCTATTTTACGATTGAACTGTTAAAATTTTCAAAAAATGTTATTGTTGCAATAAACAAGAGCGATTGCGCAAAAAAAAGCAAATTAATAATAGATGAAAAAAAACTTCAAGAGGAATTCGGAATTCCATTTGTCAAAATCTCTGCAAAAAATCAAACAGGAATAAATGAACTGCTAAAACAAATAATTCAATCTTCAAAAAAACCTCTTTCTTTTAAAATTCCAGATGAGATAAAAAACAGGGAGTTTATACAATTTGAAAAAGAAATCAGGCCATTTGCCAGGTCCCTTAACATTCCCTCGAAATGGCTTGCCTTAAAATTAATCGAAAAAGATAGTTTTGCCATAGGACTTGCAGAAAATTCAAAGAAAGGAAAACAAATAACTGCTAAAGCATCGCTTGTCGGGCAAAATATTGAAAGTTCCCTCAAATCTGATATCGGATCGCATATCGCAAAAAAAAGATACTGTTTTTTAAAAAAAATTTCAGAGAAATCAATAAAATATGCAGAAAATCGAAAAGAATTTAATGCTGACAAATTTATTTTAAACCCATTTGCAGGCATACCCATCTTTATACTTATATTATGGCTGACTTTTCAGCTTACATTTATACTTTCAGCTCCATTTTCAGATCTAATTGATGAATTTTTTATTAATTTGGGGGAATTTTTAGGTGCATACCTTCAAAATATCGGGGTATCCGGATGGGCTATTTCATTGCTCCAGAATGGAATAATTGCAGGAGTTGGAGGAATTTTAATTTTCACCCCTACAATCATCATTTTATTCATTTTATTATATACTCTTGAAGATTCAGGGTATATGGCCAGAGTTGCGGTAATTCTAGATGGCATTGCAAGAAAAACAGGGCTTTCCGGAAAGTCGTTTATTCCGCTGATTCTTGGTTTTGGATGCAATGTTCCTGCAATAATGTCTGCAAGAATATTGGATAAAAAAGAGGACAGGCTTACAACGATGATTTTAATCCCCTTCATGTCTTGTGCTGCGCGTCTTCCTGTTTATCTTATTTTTATAGGGGTTTTTTTTAGCCAAAATCAGGGCCTTATTTTGCTTTTATTATATCTTCTTGGAATAATTCTTGCAATTATAACTTCATTCTTGCTTAGAAAATTTATTTTCAAATCAGAATCCGGGGAATTATTGATAGAGCTTCCAAAATATCATTTTCCATCATGGAAGGTGGTTTTAATGCAGGCAAAACACCAAACATTTGCATTTATTTACCGGGCAGGAACAATAATTCTTGTTGCAAGTATTTTTATGTGGTTTTTATCAAGCCTGCCTTACGGGGTTGAATATGGTTCAAAGGAAAGCATTAGCGGAATAATAGGGGGCGCAATTGCACCTGTTTTAGAGCCCCTCGGGTTTGGGACATGGCAGGCATCAGTTTCATTAATATTCGGGTTTGTAGCAAAAGAAGTTGTAGTAAGTTCAATGCTTACCTCATATGGGGTGGGAGAGGAAGGCTTGACCTCTGTTCTTAAAGAAGATTTTACAACTCTCTCAGCTATTTCATTTATGGTGTTTGTTTTGCTTTATGTTCCCTGCATTGCAGTTATCGGAACATTGAAAAGAGAAACAAACAGCTGGAAAATAACGCTTGGAGCAACGATATATTATATCGCAGTTGCATGGATCATTTCGTTTTTAGTATTTCAAATAGGGTTATTCTTAGGTTATTAGAGGTATTTTTATGGATGAGAAAATATTTTATTTTTTAGGAATTTTAGTTCTTTTGGCATTTTTATATTTTGTAAAAAAATACATAAACAATCCATGTTCCGGGTGTACATTTAAAGGAAAATGCAGTTTAGCTTGCAAGAAACCATTGCAAAAAAAAGAAAAGGAAATCTAATTTTTTATTTTGTATAAAACTGCAAATGCAGCTGCAAATGTTAGCACATTTCCAAATGCAATTTCATATGCTCCGGATAGGTATGCATTAATTATTAGTATAATTATTCCGATGCAATTTATAATTATAAAAGAATTTGATATTTTTCTTTTTCCATCTCTCATGTAAAAAAACTGAATAAGCCATCCGATTGCAATTAATACCAGGCCCATAAGAGAGATATAATCTGCCATAAAATCAGTTATCCTTTACTATTTAAAAGGTATCCCCTGTTTATAATTAATTATAAACTTTTCAAGGTGTAAAAATGGGAAAAACAAAAAGAGATTTAAGTAAAATAGTTTCAAATATAAAAAAAAGAATTACAGATCTTGAAGCAAAAGTAAGAATGGACCCTTTACGGAAAAATCCTGCAATACATGAAGAATTGGCACAGTTAAAAAAGAAGCTTGAAGAGAAGTATTAGAAATTTTTCATTCTCCAATTCCTGCGCTAGATTTTTAAGCAGTATACAATTATTATTTTATGCATAAAAGAGGGGTATTAGTAGTTTTAGACGGGCTGGATGGCGCTGGAAAAAGCCTTCAGATAAAACTTTTGAAAAGGAAATTTAAGGATATAGTTTCCTTTTCCTATCCTACGAAAAAAACTCCAAAACTTAGAAAATACCTTAATAAAAAGATAGAACTCAAATCTTTTGAAATTTTCAATCTTTTTTTATCAGATATCATCAATGACCAAAAGAACATAATTAAAAATCTAAAAAGCGGAAAAATAGTGGTTTTAGACAGGTATATTTTTTCAACAATTGCCTATAAGCTTAAGGGGATTTCATATGCCCTTGCAAAAAGAATAGTAAAAGATTCAAATATTCTTGTTCCAGACATTGTTATTATACTTGATATAAAACCTAATCATGCATACGAACGGAAGAAAAAGCAAAAAACCCCGGACAGGTATGAAAGCGATATAAAATACTTAAAACAAGTTAGGTCAAATTTTTTAAGGCTTGCAAGAGAAAGATTCATTTCAAAAAATTGGATTATTCTTGATGCTTTGAAAAACGCCCGGTTCATCAATAAAAAAATATCCGGGCAAATAAACAAAAAATTAATTAATTGAAAATTGAAAAACAAACCTTTTTATTTTGTTTCCTGAATTCATTTACTCTGCAAGCTCCTGTAGTCTAGTTCGGCCAAGGATGCTGGACTTTCATTCAGGTTTTTTGGCCTAAGTTTAACTTATTGGCAAAAACCCTGACGAAAAAACCATGCGGCATAACTTGTGCCTTTGGTGGAGAAATCCAGTGACTCGGGTTCAAACACCAGGCGGGGGAAGTGTCCCCCTCCTCGTGATAACCAACCCCCTCTATTTTGAATAAAAATAGATCAGGTTTGAAAATCCCGACAGGAGCGATTTTTTCTATTTTTTTATAATGTAGAAAAAAATTATCCCCATAGTTATTCCCGGTAATTTGTGGATATACCAGTTACCCCCACACTTTTTAAAGTTTATTGTGGGTATAACTACCGTGATAAGATGCCGATAAAGAAAAGAAAGGTCAAAGGCAAGATATATTTCTATTTCGAAAAGAACATTCGTATCGGTGAAAACAACTGGAAGACATTTTCGATTTATATTGGTTCGAAGAAACCTGATGCAGTTCAATTAAAGACACTCAAAAAGAGACTCGAAAAGACAATTAATGCCTACCTGAAAAAAGAGATCCAGGGATCAAAGACTCAGCATATCGATATAAAAACAGCATTAAAGCTGGAAAAAATCAGAACTGCCCACAAAAAAATACTTGTTGCCCTAGACAAAACCAGCAGAGAACATTACCTAAAAAGGCAAAGAGAGCAATTTATCACCAATACTAATGCTATCGAAGGCAGCCAGCTAACTCTTGAACAAACAAAAAAGATACTTGGATTGAAAAAGCAATATGAAGCGCAAGGCCGAGAAGAACTTGAAGTTATAAATATGGAAAAGTGCCTTGAGCTTTATGATGAACTTATTCTGCAAAAGATAGATATTGACCTAAAAATCATATTGCATCTCCATATGCTACTTTTAAAAGCAATTCCAGATTACGAAGGCTATGCTGGAGTCTGGAGACCAGTTAATATTTATATCCGAGGCTCAAAATACAATTTTCCAGTATGGAAAGATGTCCCTGGGCTTATAAAAGAGCTTTTGCAATGGTATGAACAAAACAAGGATAAACTTCACCCAGTAGAGTTAGCCGCGATATTTCATGCCAGATTAGTCACCATCCATCCGTTTGCTGACGGAAATGGAAGAATGGCAAGATTGCTTATGAATTACATTCTTCAATTGCATGGTTTTCCTTTTACTGATATCTCTTTTTCTAAGAGAAATGAGTATTTTAGCACTCAAGAAGAGGGGCATTTTGGAAAATACCAATCTTTCGTAAAATTCTTGGTAAATGAGATAAAATCGCAGTTTACAGAACTTAAGAAAAGGAAAGAGAGGTAATATTATGGATAAAGATAAGCAAATTTTATTGCCTTCTTACTGAGAAATTGTTAAACATTGTCAAGAAAGGCAAAGCGCAGTGGTTTGAAAACCCTGCTACCTCTTGAAACGATTCCTAACTCTCTTACCTGCGCGTGGATATATCTTATGCTTCGAAAACGCCAAAGATTTAAGGGTTAATGTGATAACTTATAGGTTTTTAAAGTTAATTCTTCATATAATATTATTAATATTAACAAAATAAGGTGTATCTATGGCGCAAAATCTTTTAACAAATAAGAAACCAATGAGGGAGATGAAAGGTTCATTTAATCAGGTTACGATGTTCCAACTTAAAGAAAAGTTCAATCCTAAGTTAGAAGGTATTGCAACTGTAAATGAAATAGATGATGCTTTGAACAGTAGTAAAATCTATCAGGCAGTTATGGGAACTAAATGGGTTAGAACTGACCCATACGCAGTTTATAAGAAAGATCCAACAAAACCTCTGGGAAAAAAGGTTACATGGGTTGAAGATGGAGTTAGATATGTCCAGCAAATCCCAGATATTCCAGTTATGTTTAATGGAAAGGAAATAAGTTTACAAAAAGTCGCTGCAATGGGCGTTTATGATTCAATTGATTTGCTGAAAATTGAGCAAACAGATACTAGTTTATATACTGTTTCAGTAGTTGATTTAGAAACTCTTGCAGGAAGAGTCAGAGCAGTTAACTTTATGAGAAACAACTGGGCTTTGACTGATGAATATGGATTCCCGCTTGCCAATCAACCTGTTTCTTCAAGCAATACTGAGGCAAGATACGGCCGGGTAAGGTCTAGTTATGAAGAAAATTCAGATGGATGGCACGGTTCTGTTGCCCGCTTCTTCAACGTCTTCGACGTCGGCGGCAGGCGTCTTGTCAATGCTATCGACGATTGGTCCGTTGTGTCTGGGGTGGCGTTAATTGGCCGCTCTGCGGCCGCGCCATTGATCTAGGTATCAAAAGAAGCGCTTACCAAAGTTACAGATCCAAAAGCATTATTACAACGAGCAGAACGACTAGAGCTAATGGTAAAAGAACTAACAGGATACTTAGGTGCATCACTTACTTCGGAAGGTTTTACGACATTGATCAAGCCAATCTTAGATGAGGTAACTTTCCTAAGGGAATTAGCAGGAAAAATAGAATCAATCAAGCCAAAAGAGTAATCCTTTCTATTTTTTTAGTATCTCCAAGACTCTGTTTCTAATCCTTTTTGGAACTTTTTTAAGGTAATTTTTCAGTTTATCCATTTTAATATTTTTTTTAATTTCTGTTAGCGTTTCTTCATTCAGGTACTCTCCAAAATAAATAAAATCTATCAATGTCTTTTCAACATCAGATACCGGCACCCAGAAATCATAATACTTAACCATCTCAAAACCAAAAAACATTTTTTGGGATATTCTTCTTATTAATACATTTTTCCCAAGTATTTTTTTCAATCCGGTCCTTGTTTTTCTTGTTGTTATTATTACCGGGTTTGTTTCTTGTTCCCACAAATTTCTTAATGATAATGCTTCCTGCAGGCCGTAATAAAAAGGGGAATATGCAAACCCACATACTTCTATCTCCTCTTCAAAGCTGTAATAACCCTTTGTTATCCGTGTTATCTCACCCCTTTTTGCCAGATGATTTAACAGCAAATAGGCATATCCTCTGGTTCCACCCATTTTTGTTATTATAATTACTGCATCCCTTGTTTTGAATAACGGGAGTTTTCTGAATTTTTTTCTTATTTCATTTATATATTTCATCATATTTTCCTCTTCAAATACTCAACAATCTGGTTAAAATTTGGTATATTTCCTGCATAAACTATTGCCTTTAGATTGCCCTCGTCCAGAGGTCTGCCAATATTGCTAAGAAATGTTCTCACCCTGTTTTTTTCCTGTTTTCCAAGTTCTATAACCGAACTTAGATAAAAAATATCATAGATATCCCTTATTAATCTCCTGTTGCTGTATGCATCTATTTTTTCCAATAATAATTCTTCAGCGCTTATCATTAGAACATTCATTATTGTTCCATCGGTTTTCTCATAGTTTCCTATAATTCCTTTTTTACCAGTTAGCCTTATTTCCAGCCTTACTTCTATATTCTCTTTGGATATTTTTGAAAATAGGACATTTTCCGTTTTTTTGTATTTTTTTAGAATCAGCCCTCTTGTTTTCAATTTTTCCTCTAATTTATTTTTGAAATCCTTTTCCACATTTCCATAAAAATCCAGATCTTCTGAAAACCTCCCCCCGCTGTAGCATCTCCATATACAAGTGCCTCCATGGAAAACAAACTCATTTTTCAGATCGTATAATATATCCACTAACTCGTCCTGAAGGTAGGCTATATCTATATGCAGCCTTTTTTTAAGCCTTTTTTCCAGCGGAAGCTCCATATAATTACTATTCAACCAAACTTATAAAAAACTATATGTTTGGTTGATTGTAATTTTTCCTCAATTTTATTTCATGAATAGATCCCTATGCTCTGATAATCCTCGGTATACGCGTTCTGCTGTCATTTTAATTTCTTTGTGCAATTCCATGGATTCTTGAGTGTTTATATCACATAAGAGACTGAATATGTGTGACATATTATTGGTTTCAACAGAAACTATAAAACGGGCAACATCAAAGGCTTCCATTTCTTTTATGACTTTATGTACTAATTCCCCAGCAATCATAATTGCTTCAAAATCTTTCCTTTTTTCCTCAAGTGTATTGTTTCTTGCCAACATTGATTTATGTTCGCGTCCAACTAAACTGAGAATTCTTCCTATATTCTCAGGATTCAGGATTGATATGAACCGTTTTCTTACTCTTTTATTGCTTTTTTCCAGAATAGAAAAGTTTTGATTCCATCCGCACAGGATCGTATTAACTAGATATATATCAGAAACCGAGGCCCTTGTTTTTTCTCCGAGGATTAAAAGACTTTCCAGTACCTCTGGTTTAAATTCTAAAAATATTGCTCTTTGACTCAGTAGTCTCAGTAGTATTAAATGGATATATTCATCAGAGTTAGAATAGCCGTAACTTACCTTTGTTTCCATTCCTATCCCGCCCATGAAATTCCTTTGAAGTGCTGATTCTAATGATTTTTTCGCTTCGTTTTTGTTAAACACATCCGTATATGGCTCTGTGTTTTCTTTATTTTCACTTCTAATTTTTTCCATTTCTTTATCTAATCTTGCCTTCCATTTCATTACTTCATTTATTTTGGCCCTTCTATTTTCCAAAACCCCTTTTGAAGTCATTCTCATTTTTTCTCCAGCCATAATCATCACTCCAGGGCTTTCGTTCTAACACTAAAACCCCGAACTTATAACGCATTCCATATATTTAAATAATGTTGGTGATAATTATCACCATATGTATGAAGAAACCTTTAGGGAACTCGGTCTGAGTAGCAACGAGGCAAAAATTTATGAGTCCATGCTAGGCCTTGGGGAAGTAAATGTAGATTTAATCTCAGTAAAATCAAAAGTCCATAGGAGAAATGCCTATGATTCCATAGCAAAATTAATTGAAAAAGGCCTGGTATCCGAAGTATTTGTGGAAAACAGGAAATATTATAGGGCAATAAATCCTTCAAGGCTTTCAGATATTTTATATGAAAAACAAAAGAAAATAGAAACAATAATTCCTGAGCTTGAAAAGAAATTCATAAAAGGGGCAACTCAGGAAAAGGCGTATATTTACAAAGGAATTCAAGGTTTTAAGAATTACCTGAAAGATATTATAGAAACAGGGGAAGATGGTTATTTTATAGCTGCAAAAGGCGGATGGTTTGATGAGCGCCTAAAATATCTAATCCCGAAATTCCTTAAGGAATCGGAAAAGAAAGGCCTGAAGCATTATCATTTATTTGATTTTGAAATGAGGCAAAAAATGCCAGAAATATTTGGGCAAAAGAATTTTATCTATAAAATACTCCCAAAAGAATATTCCACAACATCTGCAGTAGATGTTTTTGGAGACCATGTGGTAACCTTCACTGGATTAAATATAGGAAAACTTGATGGTGATTTAACCCAGTTTGTTGTTATAAGCAGGGGGCTGGCGGATTCCTATAAAACCTGGTTTAAGTTGGTTTGGGATATTCTTCCAGGAGGAAAATTTCCAAAATCCTAGATTTTAAATAATTAATCCTTCAAACTCTTTTAAAAAATGCCTGCCTTCCATCTGAAATTACAAAAAAATCTATAACCGGAAGCTCTTTTTCTTCCATAGCTTTGATAAAAGCATCATTCCATTCATTGTCATTGACTAGTTGCCCCAACTCTGCGATAATTGAAATTTGCGGTTTAAAAATTTGCGAACGCGATCCGTGTCCATATGCCAGATCAGAAAGTATTTTTTCCAGTTTTTGATTGGAACCAAATGGAAAAAAAGTCAATATCCTTTTTCGAACCATCACCTCTGGGTATATAAGGTTTCCAAATGGGATGTATATTGCACCCTCTTCAGTTTCTCGAAGCATAGGCCCACTGGCAAATACCCTGGTCTTACAAATCACTCCTTCAGGAGTTGTTACGCCCCTGACAAAAGGAGCTTTGATTTCCCCTTCAATTGGTTCTCTATCCAAGATGAATGTAGCTGGAGAAAAATCTCTTGTTCTATGATACTGTAAAAAATAATTTTTATTGCCCACTGTTTTAAATTCCATTATTGGACAGTGGTTTGCGTCGAAATTTTCAAGATTTCTTATCCTTTCATAAGTTTTTATTAATCCGTCTAATCCATTTCTAAGTTCGGAAGTGAGCTTGTTTAAATAAGAAGTGAGGTATTCATGAACAATCCCATCATCAATAATTGTATAATACTTTTTTGAAAATTCCAAATTGCTATCACAACTCATGATATGATATCTGCCTTCAATAGAAGAATCAGCAACAACTATCTGATCTACCCCGGATAAATATTCCCAAAATGAAAAAGAAACTTCTAATTCAAAGGCATCTCTATCTAAATTTAGGTACCTGCAAATATCAGTTATTCTATGCGGTATGATATTATATTCTCCAATTTCCATCATTTTTGTTTTAAAATCATCATATCCTTTCCCTACAAATGCCTCGTTATCTTTTGATAAAACAGGGCTTCTAAGCAGACCTGAAATGCCATCATATTCTTGAGGATGTTCACTTCTTGCAATTATATCTTTTCCAGATCGCATAGCATCCTCGTATGATTCAAATATCTGTGGGACTAAAATCCCACAAGACTGCGCGTATCTTGCAATCTCCAATTTGGGTTGTTTTGCAGGGTGTTTGAGATAAAAATCAGTTCTTTTAGTTTTGTGTGCATATCCCATTACTTAATAGTGTTTAGATATATTAATAAATGTGCTAGTTTTTAGCTCATATTTTTTTGTATCTGCATCCTTTTTATTATTTTCTTTACTTATTATATGTTATGAAAATTCAATATTATGTGTTTGGAATCCTTTTGGTGCTTCTTTTTGCAGGATGCACAAGCCCCAAAGAAATAGTCTATCTTCCGATTGTAGAGCAGACTGTTGAAAAAGAATCATTTATGTCGGAAGTTCAGATCACTGATTACGAGCAAATAGAATTATCCGGAAATTATGCAATAATAACTACTGATAATGTCCAAATAAAAAATATAATATATGAATCTATTTTCAAAAATACCAAACAAGGTTCCGAGCTATCATTTGCAGGTGCAAAATGGACTTTGCAATCCCTTGACTGTTCCAAAAAACAAATTCTCATTTCAAATTCACAAAACTCGATAACATTATCTGAATCTGAAAAATACCACAGCAACTGGGATGTTTTATTGGAGTGCGATGAAACTTATTTGTATGGGATTAAATTATCCTCATCAGAAAGTATAACTGCAACTTCAGGAGATATGGTGTATATTCCTGATTCATCCCCTGGGTATAAATTGCAATACTTACAAAAAGGAGAATTTAAACTTGCAAACTAACCTTTTCCTTTTTAAATTTTTTTATCTAATTATCTCAAGATAAACTATAAAAAGAAATTAATTTATGAGGTGTAATAATGATTGATTCAACATTATTTGGTTTTATTTCAGGATTTTTAGTATTGCTTTATGCATTATTTCTTGCATTTAAGGTAAACAAGGCTCCAAACGGAGATATAAAAATGAATGATATTGCAAAAGCAATACAGGTAGGGGCAAATGCTTTTCTGAAAAGACAATATATGACAATTGTCCCAATAGTGATTATTCTTGCAGCAGTAATAGGCTATTTTATCGGATTGGATACTTCAATTTCCTTTGTTTTCGGAGTTATTCTTTCTGCACTTGCAGGCTATATCGGAATGCAGGTTTCAGTAAGGGCAAATGTCAGGGTTGCAGAAGGGGCAAAATCAGGACTTTCAAGAGCATTAGAACTTGCTTTTTCAGGAGGAGCAGTTACAGGAATGTCTCTTATAGGTCTTGGGCTTATGGGAGTTAGCTTTTTGTATTGGTATTTTGGAAGCCTGATTCCTTTAATCGGCTTTGGTTTTGGTGCATCGCTTATCTCTTTATTTGCAAGGGTTGGGGGAGGGATATACACCAAGGCAGCAGATGTTGGAGCTGACCTGGTTGGAAAAATTGAAAAAGGAATTCCAGAAGATGACCCAAGAAATCCAGCAGTAATTGCAGATAATGTAGGGGATAATGTTGGAGACTGCGCAGGAATGGCAGCAGATGTTTTTGAATCTTTTGTTGTAACCATAATTGCAGCTATGATTATTGGTTCTTTTACAAATAATTCCACTTTCATAGAACTTCCTTTATATATTGCATCAATTGGAGGGCTTTCAGGAATTATTGGTTCATTTTTTGTAAGGCTTGGAAAAGAAAAAAACATAATGGGTGCGTTTTATAAGGGAATTATTGCAGCCTCTATTGTAATGGCGATATCATCCTTTATTTATTTAAATTCATTATTTCCTTCTGACTACTCACTTTTTATATCAGTGATGGTCGGAGTGGTTTTAACAGGGCTTATGTTTTTGGTAACTGAATATTATACCTCATATCAATATTCTCCGGTCAAACAGATTGCAGAAAGCTCAAAAACAGGAGCAGGAACAAATCTAATTTCAGGTCTTGCAATTGGAATGCAGTCAACTGCGCTTCCATTAATCTTTGTAGTTTTATCAATTGCAATCTCATATCATTTTGCCGGAATGTATGGAATCGCACTGGCAGCAGCAGCAATGCTTTCTTTGAGTGCAATTGTCATATCAGTCGATTCTTATGGCCCGATTACAGATAATGCAGGAGGAATCGCAGAGATGTCTGGATTATCTTCAAAAGTAAGAACTATTACAGATGCTCTTGATGCAGTTGGAAATACAACCAAGGCAACAACCAAAGGGTTTGCAATTGCAGGTGCAGCTCTTGGAGCGCTTGCATTGTTTGTTGCATTTGCAAATGATGCAGGGCTTGCAACAATTAATCTTCTAAATCCAGCAGTAACTATCGGGCTTTTCATCGGAGCATTATTGCCGTTCCTTTTTTCAAGCTTTTTAATGACTGCAGTTGGAAAGGCGGCATTTGAAATAGTCGAGGAAGTAAGAAGACAATTTAAAACAATAAAAGGCCTTATGAGTGGAAAAGAAAAACCTGACTATGCAACATGTGTTGACATAAGCACAAAAAGTGCGCTAAGAGAACTTATCGTTCCAGGCCTTTTGGCAGTATTGACCCCATTGCTTATAGGTTATCTTCTTGGAGCAGAAGCATTGGCAGGCCTTTTGGCAGGAACAATTGCGTCCGGGTTTTTGCTTGCATTATTTATGTGCACTTCAGGTGCTGCATGGGATAATGGCAAAAAATATATTGAGCTTGGAAATTTTGGAGGCAAAGGCTCTGATGCGCACAAGGCGGCGATAGTAGGGGATACAGTTGGGGACCCGTTAAAAGATACTGCAGGGCCTGCATTAAATGCATTAATTAAGGTGGTAAATACAGTATCACTTGTATTTATTGGAGTAATTATGGCATATGGAATAACCCTTTTGGGTTAATCTCTTTTTATTCCTAAATATTGCAGTTATTCTCTTATGAAAATATCACTATTAATTCTCATTGCAATTATTTGTTTTTTGTAAGAGTACCTGATAGTATTACACTAAAATGTAACATTTATATATACTTTGTTACATTAAAGGGTAACATGAAAGTAGAAAAGCTTGTGGAATGGAATCCATGGTGGGAAAGTGGAAAGGTTGATTTTGAACTGCAAGGAAAAAAAAGATCTGATTGCAGGGAATTATTATCCTCTATAGATGTAAAAGAAGTAACAATAATAACTGGAATAAGAAGATGCGGAAAAAGCACTATTATGTACCAAATGATAAATCGCTTATTGGAAAGAGGGATAAATCCGGAAAAGATCTTATTTGTTAATTTGGAGGATAAAAAACTTTCACAAGATTCCCTGGATGATATTTACGCTGCTTATAGAAAAGAAATAAATACTGGAGAAAAAGCATATGTTTTCCTAGATGAGATCCATAAAAGAGCAGGATGGGAATCATGGATAAGAAAAAAATATGACCTTAAGACGAATGATAAATTTGTTATTTCTGGGTCCTGTTCCTATTTGCTAAAAAAGGAATATTCAACCTTGCTTACCGGAAGAAATTTATCTTATGAAGTTTTTCCGCTGGATTTTAAGGAATTTTTATCATTTAATGGTTTGGAAATCGATAATAAAAAAATTGGCAGGGGTATATTGACTGAAAAAACCAGAATAGAAATTTTACGGTATTTTGAAAACTATTTAAATTTTGGAGGGTTTCCGGAAATATTGTTTAAACCGGAAAATTTCAAGATAAAACTGCTGTCACAATATTTTGATGATATTTTATATAAGGACATAGTGGATAGGCATAACCTTAACAGTGAAAAAGCAAAAGATCTTGCGCTGTTTTTTATGAACAACCTTGCAGGATTAATGTCGTTAAGAAATATACGAAATTCACTTGGGCTATCCTATGATACTGCAAAAGATTATCTGTCCTATTTTAAGGATGCATTTCTTTTTTTTAGTGTAGATCATTTTTCATATTCATTCAAAGAACAAAAAACCCTGCCTTCTAAAATTTATACGATAGATGGCGGGCTTAGGAACTCTGTGAGCTTTAAGTTTTCAAAAGATGAGGGCAAATTAATCGAGAATCTGGTATTTGTAGAACTGAAAAGGAGGGGTTTTTATCCATATTACTGGAAAAATAAAAAGGAAGTGGATTTTATAGTTAAGGACAATAATCAAAACCTTATTGCTATAAATGTTTCATATGCTGATGAGATTGATGCGCGTGAGCTTGAAGGCCTGAAAGAATTTAAAAAAGAATTCATAAAAACCAAAAAGCTTGTGATTATTACAAAAGATGTGGAAAAAGTTGAGGAAAATATAGAATTTATTCCTATCTGGAAATGGCTTTTAGAGTAATGATATTTATTTAAAACCCCTTTTTATTTTATCCCAAACCGTTTCCAGATCTATTTTTTTATTCGCATCCCTGTGAAACCATAATTTTAATCCATCATCAAAATATCTTGGAACAATGTGCATATGGTAATGGAATATAATCTGTCCGCCTGCTTTTTCGTTTGCCTGATGAATTGTAATTCCGTCAGCTTCAAATAATTGTTTATATTTTTTTGCAAGGTTTTTTGTAACCATAGTTACATTAGCCAAATCCCCCTCAGAAATATCATATATATTCTCATAATGCTTTTTTGGAATAACCAAAGTATGCCCAGAACTAACAGGATTTATATCCAAAAATGCCAAAACAGACTCATCCTCATAAATCCTATAACAGGGAATCTCTCCTGTTACAATTTTGCAAAATATACAATCCATAAAAATCAAATCCTTCGCATTTCCTGCAAATTAATGATTCTTTCCTTTTAATTTTTAAATATATCCATTTATTCATCTAATATCTATTAGAGAATTAGTGATTCGATGATTTCTATTCCAAACATATATAAGGGCAATTACATTCTTCTTTCAATCCCTGCATTAATTTTAATACTGCTTTCAGCATATTTTATTTTTATAACGCCCCAAATAAAAATGGGAGTGGATTTTAACGGAGGAATGCTGATTTCATTATCATTAGACAATCAGGTGGACCCGGTTAGCCTTCAGGATGCATTAAAAAATGAAGGATATGATGCCTCTGTAAAAGTTTTTGATACTGCAGTAGGGCTTAAAGCTGAAATAGAAATCCCGCAGGGTGAAAACATCATTTTTGCCGATAATCTAAAGAATAATTTTGATGAATTGCTTGAAGAAACCGCATCCCTTGAGGCAATATCTGCAATGGATGAATCATATGTCCCAGAATACAAAATTAAACGGGCAGAGCTTGATAAAACTGCAAATGAGTTATTTGCAATTGCAGGAATAAGCAATGATTCAGCACAAATAGAAAATCTAAATGTTCTTCGAAAAACTTTTCTGTCAGCATACAGCAAGGTGTACAAGGATTATGAAACAACTGTCTCAAAAACAATACAGCAGTATGCATCATACTCTTCAATTTCAATTCAATCTGTAAGCCCAAGGCTTAGCACCCATTTTATTGACAGCGCAGTAAATGTAGTAATCATAGCCGCAATCTTAAGTACAGTTCTCGTATTCTTTTTTTTCAGAAACATAGTTCCAAGTTTTGCAGTAATGCTTGGAGCCTTTTGTGATATCGTTCTCGCGCTCGGTGCAATGGCATTCTTTCAAATACCTCTGACCCTTCCCTCATTTGCAGCGCTTTTACTATTGATAGGATATTCTCTTGATACTGATATCCTTCTTACAATGAGGATGCTAAAAAGAAAAGGGGATCCAAAAGAAAAAGCTTTTGATGCAATGAAAACAGGAATTACAATGACATTTACCGGAATAATTGCTTTTCTGGTATTATTTATATTGAGTATAATGACAAATATACCAACCTATTATGAAATTTCAGCAGTTGCGCTTGCAGGATTGTTTGGGGATCTTTTGGCAACCTGGGGCATAAATGCAGTGATCCTGTTAAAATATCTCGAAAAAAAGGAAAAAGATGTGAAACAGAATGGATAACTGGAAAAAAACAATAACCTCCAAAAAAGGAATAATACTCCTTGTTACATTCCTACTTTTTGTGCTAAGCATTTATTTTTATGGGAGGTATGCAGGCATTTTCCTTATGTTTTCCCTTCTTGTTTTCGGAGCATTATCATTTTTCTGGAAAGAACGGGAAATCAAAATCTTAACCCTCGTATGTATGGTAGTCCTTGCAGTTATTAATATAGGAATAAATCCAATGAAATTTGGAATTGATTTTAGCGGAGGAACAAGAATACCAGTAATTCTTGAGCATCCTGTTGATTCTGCAACAATGGAAGAGCTTGTCGATACAATTAAAAAAAGGGCAAGCGTTCTAGGGCTCTCAGAGGTAAAGGTTAGCGCAATAGGGGATTCTGAAATAAACATTGAAGTCCCTTCGGATAATCAGGAACAAATCTTATTTATAGAAGAGGTTCTCTCAAAACAAGGTGTTTATGAAGGAATTGTTGATGGCAAGGTTGCAATAATCGGGGAAGATATTCTTCCAGGTTCTGTTCAGCCGCTTGCAGCCCAATATCTCTCAGGCTCAGCTGATTGGGGGGTCTCATTTTCAATAACCTCAAAATCTGCAAAATACTTTTCAGAAGTGGTATACGGAAAGGCAAATTATCCATTATATATGTTTTTAGACAGGCCAAAAAATGCAATAATAATTCTAAGCTATGATGAGCTTTCTATAACTGCGCAAAAAGAGCATTCAATTGATGATCTAGTTGATGCCTGCAACGATGCCCTAAAACATGAAAATAATGACTTAAAATTATATCTGCTTGAAGAAATAGATATTAATTCTTCACTAGTCCCATACGATAATAAGACAAAAGCGTTAATTTCTGAAGATTCCCCAGACTGGTTGGTAAATTATCTTTCTGAAAATGGGTTTATAATCACATTTATAAATAAAGAGGCGATCTCACCTTCATTTACCCAAGGTGCAACCCTTCCATCAATAATTGAATGGGATGGAGTAGGGCTTTTGTCTGCCCCCCGCCTTTCAAAATCAATAACAGAAGGCTCAATAAGCACATATTACTCGATATCTGGCCCAGCGCAAGGAGAAGGCGCCCAAAAAACAAAGGATGCGCAAGAAAATGTAAAAAGAATAACCTCTGTTTTGAAAGGAGGGGCGCTTCCAGTCAAAATTACGCTTGGCTCAAAAACAGTTCTTCCACCCCAACTTGGAATGGAATTTTTAAGATTAAGTTTAATTGGAATTGCAGCCTCCCTTCTTATAATTTCAATAATGATAGGGATAAGATACATGAAGAAAAAATTAATCATTCCTGTTGTAATAATAAGCATCTCTGAACTTATAATCCTTATTTCGATACTTGGCTCATTTACAATTGATCTTGCTGCAATGGCAGGAATAATCGCAGCAATTGGAGTAGGAGTAGATGCCCAGATAGTAATAACTGATGAGATATTAAAAAAACAAAGCATTGAATTGCAAGAAAAGCTTGAAAACGCATTTAAAATAATAAAAATTAATGTTATCGTTGCAATAGTTGCAATGCTCCCTTTATTATTTTCAGGAATGGTTGAAATAATCGGTTTTTCAATTTCTACGATACTTGGTGCCCTTCTTGGCTATCTGCTTTCAAGGCCTGCTTATGCTGCAATAGTAAGAGATATCGCAGAACACTAGAAAGCAAACATCCATAAAAAACTTTCTTTTCAAATTGATTTATATGGAAAAAATATTTTTTGGAGTATTCAAAAAAAACAAATTTATCTATACCAATAATTTAATCCCCGGAAAAACAGTTTATGGAGAGCGCATTGTAAAAGAGGAAGGTATTGAATATAGGTCTTGGGATCCTTTCAGAAGCAAACTTGGGGGCGCAATAAGAAAAGGCCTTGCAAACTGGCCTTTTGAAAAAAACTCAAAAATATTATACCTTGGGGCATCTACAGGAACTACAATATCCCATTTATCCGATATATGCACGAATGGAGAGATATACTCTGTTGAAATTTCTGCGCATGTTCTTGAAAGATTGGTCATGCTCTCTGAAAAAAGGGAAAATATAATCCCAATAATGGCTGATGCGCGCCAGCCGCAGGAATATCTGGAAGTTGGGGAAGTAGATATCCTATATGAAGATGTTGCCCAGCCGGACCAATCAGACATACTGCTTAAAAATGCTGGATTATTTCTAAAAAAAGGAGGGATTGCCTTTTTTGCAATAAAAAGCCAAAGTATAGATGTTTTAAAAAATCCGCAGGAAATTTACGACAAAATAATTAAAGAACTTCAGGACAAATTTGAAATTCTTGAGAAAATAAAACTTGAACCCTATGATAAGGACCACCTTTTTTTAGTATTAAAGAGGAAATAAAATGCTCATTCTTGTCTGCGGGCTTCCGGGAAGCGGGAAAACAACTCTTTCACAGGAACTTTCAGGAAGAATAAACGGAATAAGCCTAAATACAGATTCAATAAGAGAAGAACTTTTTGAAACCAGAACCTACTCTAAGCAGGAAAAGGAAAAAGTTTATGAAAAACTGCTTGAATGTTCACAGAAAAATCTTGAGAATGAAAAAAATGTTGTTGTGGATGCAACCTTCTACAAAAAAGAATTAAGAGAAAAATTCATCAGCCTTGCAAACAAACTTGGGAAAAAATCATATCTCATTTATTGTTTTTTAGATGAAGAAAAAACAAAAATCCGCCTTCAAAACAGAAAAAATGACAAAAGCGAGGCTGATTTTTCAGTTTATCTAAAAATAAAACGCTGTTTTGAGCCAATCCAGAAAAATTATCTGCAGATAAACACATCAGAAAATATCCAAAAACAAATAGAGCAGGTATTATTTTATATAATGAAAGAGCAGCTAAAAGAAAAATACCAGCTAATCGAAACACACATCTCCCTTATATTTCTTGATGATACTTTTGCCTACAAAATAAAAAAACCGGTTAAATTTTCATTTCTTGATTTTTCAACCAAAGAAAAAAGGAAATTTTATCTAAACGAAGAATTAAGGCTTAACAAAAAAATTTCCCCTGCAATTTATCTTGGAATAGTAGATGTTAATTTTCAAAAAGATAAATTTCTAATAGGAAATGGGGGGCAATCATTCGAATTAGCACTTAAAATGAAAAAAATAGAAAATAAAAAAAAGATGGACAATCTAATTCAGGCAGGAAAAATTTCAGAAAAGGAAATAGAGCTGCTTGCAAAACAAATATCCAATTTCCATCAGAACGCAGAGATAATAAAGGATTTTAGGTATAATTCAGCGCAAATGCTTGCAGACCAGATAAATGACCTGGGAAATTTTAAGAAACCAATAAACATTTGCTGTTTTATGGGAAAAGAAGTGGATTTTATCCTGGAAAAATGCAATAAATTTATAGAGAACAATCAAGACTTGCTTTTAAAAAGGCAAAAAATTGGAAAAATAAAAGAGTGCCACGGAGACCTTCACACAGGAAATATCTTTTTTGACAAATATCCAATAATTTTTGACTGCATAGAATTCAATAATGAATTTCGTTTCATAGATATCCTGTCGGATGTGGGCTTTCTTGCAATGGATCTTGATGCAAAAGGCCAAAACCAGCTTTCAGATTTTCTGATAAAAAAATATGCCCTGTTTTCTAAAGATCCAGACATTGAAAAATTGATGCCCCTATACAAGTGCTATAGGGCAAATGTAAGGGCAAAAATTGCAGCAATTGAATATGAACAAAAAAAAGATGAAAACAACAGAGAAAAACTTGAATTATACTTAAACCTTGCAGAAGGGTATGCGAAAAATTTATAATTTCACAATCCGAGTTGTATTGCATATGAAGATACTGATGGTCAATCTCTTTTACTATCCCTACATGGGAGGGACAGAAAAAAATATAATGGAGATTTCAAAAGAGCTCTCATGCAAGGGACATAAAATAACTGTGCTTTCAGCCCAGCTTCCAAAAACAAAAAGAACAGAAATCCTGGATAAAATAAAAATAGTGCGGGTTCCATCCAAAATATTTTATAATCTTCCGCACCCCTTTCCGCCACCATATCCGGTAATGCATAATTTTTTGGAAGAGTACGAAACTCTTCTAAAAAAGGAAAAATTTGATATAGTTCATATACACAATAGATTCTGCTTTGGAAAAAAGATAGTCCAAATGGCAAAAAGATACAAAGCAAAAACAATTCTTACGATTCATAATTCAAGAACTCTAAACATTGATTTTTTCACTGATTTTTTCGGGCAGGCGTATGATGATTTTTTCGGAAAAAATATAATGAAAGAATGCGATGGGATAATTGCAGTGAGCAAAAATGCCCTTGATACCACAATCCCTGAAAATTATAACGGAAAAAAAAGAGTAATTTACAATGGATGCAACTATGAAAAACTCAAAAAAACCAAAGTAAAAAACTGGGCTAATTTTTTTAAAAATAAAGGATTTGAAGGAAAAATGGTTCTGGCCAATGCTCGCCTGGTAAAACAAAAAGGCCTTGAATATCTTATTGATGCAATGAAGCAGGTAAAGGAAGGATACCTTGTAATCTTTGGAAGGGGCCCTCTTGAAAAAGAGCTTAAAAAAAGAGCAGCTAAAAATAAGATCCGCGTTTATTTTCTTAATGAGAAAATTTCAGAAGAAGATCTTGCATCCCTTTATCGTTTTGCACATATTTTTGTTTTAAGCTCTCTTTATGAGCCATTTGGGATGGTAATAATTGAAGCATATGCCTCAAAAATTCCAGTAATTGCAACTAGATCCGGAGGTCCGGAGGAAATAGTCATTAATGAAAAAACAGGATTTTTGGTTTCCCCGCGGGATTCGCCCGGGCTTGCAGAAAAAATAAATTTTTTGATGGCAAATAAGAAAAAATGGAGAGAGCTTTCAAAAAATGCATATGCATACTCAAAAAAATTCAGATGGAATTCAATTGCAAAACAAACGGAAAGATTCTATAGGGAAATATTGAAAATCTAGCCCAAAAATTTTCTTATCCATCCTGCCTGCACAATATCTTCTTTTATTGTGGACATCCTGCCAGAAAGTGTATTATGAAGAATTCTATCAGTTATTTCAATATGCTCCAAATCCGGATCATAATCAATCCATTCAAGAACTTTGCCAATATTCTTTTTTATTTTTGGAGAAAGAAAATTCAGATTTTTTTTATTCAAATATCTTGCTGCATCAGTTATATCTTTATCAAAATTATCATATATCTGCTGCACTTGGTCAAATTCTTCATTAGTTAATGCAGAAAGCCCCAAAAGTTCCGGGCTAAGCCCAATAGAATAAAATGATGCACAAAAACTTATAGCCCTTGGGAGTTTTATTCCTCCAGAAGACCGGGAATACCCAAAAAGACCAACATGCAAAGACCTTGTCCTTCTTGCAGGAATATATTTTGCCACTGCATTTATTATCTCTGCAATTTCATACAATTCCTTTTGATACTGCCCCTTTATTTTATCTATAAATTTCATTGCCATTTGTTCATCTATCTGGTTTGGCGGTTTTCTTCTGCCTGAATTCATCATATCTATCGAATTTACAACATCCCTGAATGGAAAATCATACTTAAATGCAGACTGCAATGTAAATGTCTGGACGCTTGGATATTCTGCAGCGCAATTATCCACATTTATCGGTTTTAAGTTTCCCCTAAAAGGAGAGCTTCCAACCCCAAGTATCGGGTATATCGGAATGGATGTCTTTTGTTCAAGCTCAAAAAGATTCTGCAGTGCGATTTTTGCAAGAAGAACTGCAGTAACCGAGCCATAGTTGAGAGCTGGATCAGATCTTGCAAGAAAAACCCGCTGATATTCCGGTTTTGAGCTTTGGATATATTTCTCAACTAGTTTATGAACATTAATAAATGATTCAAAATTCTCAAAAAGAGGTATCACATTTATTTTCTCTGGTTTAAAATCTCCAATCCACTCCTTTATTTTTATATCATTTTCAATCAGGCTCTTGCTTTGCTGACCAATAACAAATTTATCATAATACGATGCAATTCGCCCTATTTCAAGATGGTTTGTTGTCATTGGAAGTATTACTTCAAAAATTGGCGCTATATCCTCGTGAAGCAGTTTTGCACTATCATACGCCCGTGGAATACTATGCAACACTTCAAGCAGAACCTTTCCCTGATTTTGCTGTATTGAAGGGTTTGGAACCCTGTATGTCAGGAATATATCTTTTCCAAGCACTGTTTTTGAAAAGAATTCAGTATATTTTGAAAGGAGCTTTTCAACTACCTGATTATCTACATCCTTTCCTTCATTATCCCACATTTGTTCCCTGCATCCAAGCTGGGAAAAAACATAATATGCTTCCTTGACTTCTGTATTTGAAGATAATACCTCATTATCTGCAAAAAAAGGAATGGATACATTATCCGGATGCTGAGTGCTCATACATCTTGAAATATTTATCATTAGAATGAAATAATAAAGGATACTCTTTTTAATATTTATTATCTTAGTTATTCACATTCAAAGGTGATTTATTGTTTAATTCAATAAAACTTGCAGGAAAAGAATATGTTAAAAAACCAGTTCAATATGCATGGGCAGTCCTTCTTTCAGTTATTCTGGATTTTATAATCCTTGGGGCGCTAGTCGGGGCGATTCTTATAATTTACTATTCCCTTTCAATTTTTAATTTAGGGAATATTCCTCTTATACTCTATATCCTTATGGCAATTTGTATCGTAATATACTTTGTTTTGATGAATGGCCTTAAAGGAGCACTTGTTAATGCCCTTTTCAAAATTCAAAAAGAAAGGGTTAGCGTGAGATCTTTTTTTAAGTATGCACTTTCCCATGGAGAAACTTTTTTTGGAATCAGCCTAATAAAAACATTTCTCGCCATTTTATTCATAGGCCCAATAATCGCATTTTATATTTTTATTCTAGAGCCAATGGAAATTCCCTATGCATTCTGGATAATTGCAGTTATCTCTTTTGGAATTTACGGAATAATTGAATTTCCATTCATGTATGCCTATATCTCAGCAGGAACACAGGAAACCGGGATAATCAAGTCTATAAAAAATTCTTTTTCTTTTATAAGGCGAATGCATTTTCGGGCGTTTTCTCTTTATTTTGTTTATGGTCTTGCATGGCTGCTTTCCTTTTGTATGTATGGCGCGTATTACCAGCTTTGGAATACAATGGAAGGAAGCTTGCTTGCAACAGTTATATCATGTCTTCTGGTATTTGCAAGCATTGTTGTTTCACTAACTATATATCCTTTAATATATAGCGCGGCAATAATGTTTTATCAAAAAGGAAAAAAATAATTTTTAGGTGAATTTGATATGATTACTATTAAGCATGCAGGTTGTCTTCAATGCGCAGGTTGCTGTTCAGTATGTCCTACACGCGCACTTGAACTTGTTGGAGGAAAAATTGAGTTTTATCCGGAAAAATGTATTCAATGCGGTGCTTGTGTTCGAATTTGCCCTGCAAATGTAATCGAACTTAAAAAAGAGGGAAAAAAATGAAATCCGACCACGATGTTATAGTCATTGGAAGCGGGCCTGCAGGATCAAGCCTTGCGCGGGTTCTTGCAAAAGAAGGAAAAGATGTACTAATAATTGAAAAAAGAAAACAGATCGGAGTTCCTGTGCGATGCGGAGAAGGCCTTGGGGCACGGGAATTATTAAAACAAAATTTAACTCTTCCAAAAGGAATTTATTCTACAGAAATTTTAGGTGCAAAAGTAGTTGCGCCAAACGGGCAGCAAATAATCTGGAAAGATGAAGAAACAAAAGGGTATATGCTTGAGAGAAAAGCATTTGATCAGTGGCTATGCGAGCTTGCAATAAAAGAAGGGGCAAAACTAAAAGTTTTAATGCGGGCAACAGATCTAATTATGAAAAATGGGAAAATTCAGGGCCTTAAGGTAATTTACAGAGAGCAAGAAGAGTTTGAATTAACTGCTCCTCTAATTATTTCTGCAGAAGGAATGGAGGCCCAGATCGCAAAAAAAGCAGGATTCAATACAGTCCACAGCCCTTATGATGTAGATACCTGTTATCAGTATGAGATGATGGAATACTCCCATGAAAATCTCATTGAGCTTTATTTTGGAGCAAAAATTGCCCCTAGAGGGTATGTATGGATTTTTCCAAAGGAGAACAAGAAAATAAATTTGGGCCTTGGAATCGGAGGAAATATTTTAAATGGAAAAAAGCTTGGAGGAATGCAAGGCTCTGATCCAAAAATTCTTCTTGATGATTTTATTTCCAAAAATAAAGAATTGAAAAATGCAAGCATAATGAATGAATTTGGTGGGGTAATTTCTGTTGGCGCTCCAATAGATAAATTTGTAACCGACAATTTCATGGTAATTGGAACTGCATCAAAGCAAGTTGATCCCATACATGGAGGGGGGATTGCCCTTGCAATGGAATCAGGGCTAATGGCTGCAAAAATAATTCTTGATGCAAAAGGAAAATATTCAAAGGAAAATCTTGAAGGATATGAAAAAATCTGGAAGGAAGGCCCCGGAAAAAAGGTTGCAAAAAGATTAATGCTAAGAAAGGTAATGGAAAAATTAAACGATGATGATCTTAATTATATTTTCAAGGCCATATGTGACAAGGAATTAAATCAAGTAATGAAGGGGAATTTTGCAGTCTCTGTTGCAAAGGTTCTTGCAGGGCGGCCGCAGTTATTAAAGATTTTAAGTGTTTTGACTAGTTGAATTTGTGCAATTTGTTTGATTTATCCCTGTCCCTTCTGAAGAATTAATAGAACTTATCCCAAATTTAAAATCTTCAGGCTCCGGGGCCTGTTCTTCTGTTTTAATTCCTTCATTTTCCAAATTAGAATAGCCCAAATTATCAGAAAACCCATCTTTTTGGATAAAAGGGTTATTCATAATAACTCCTGCTATAAATAAAATTACAATTCCAAGTATAATAAATGTGCTTATTGAGATCTTCTTTTTTGATGAGCCCATCAACTGTTTCCCTTTTCTGGTAAGAGAAAAATATTTCCATTTTCTTCCTTCTTCCTGTTTTTCTATTAATCCTGCGTTTTGCAATTGATTCAAATGTTCTAAAATAGTTGGAACTGACAATGCCAGTTCTTTTGCAAGATCAGTCTGGGTTTTCTGGTGATTATATAAAGATTTTAAAATAGAAATTCTCGTTTCTGCTCCAATTGCTTTCAAAAGCTCCCTGTCTAAAATTATTTCTTCGCCCATTTTGTTCTAACCCGCCTATAAAAATATAAAAAGAAAAAATAAAAAGTTATTCGATTGCAAATGAGGTGCTAACCGAAACAGAGAAGGTGATTTCCCCTGATGAAAACGATGTTTCAGGAACAGCACTATCGTATTCCTTTGCTGAAAGGGAATAATCATATCTTGTTGGGTAGTAATAACTTGGAGTTCCATAGCTTGCAGACTGCAATTTTCCCAGCGTTGCGCCCCCTGCCTGAGCAATCTTTGATGCCAATGCCCGTGCATTAGATACTGCATCAGAAATTAATGTCTGCTCTAATGTTTTTCTTTTAGCATCACTCAAACTAAACTGCACATATTCAACTAATGCTCCATCCTCAACAACTTTATCCGTTACTATCCCAGCATTATCCAAATCCTTGATTGTAACCTCTATTCTATGCGTTGTTTCATATCCTTTAAACACATAAGAATATGTTCCATTGTTATCTTTTTCCCATTCCTCTCTGATTTGAACAGAATAAGAAGTTGTTTTTATATTCTCCTTATCTATTTCCTCTCCGAGAAGAGATGCCTGAACCTTTTCATTTATTTTTGCATTTTCTTCCTGAGAGAATTTTGCCGTTTGTTCCAAAGTAGTTATATATAAATATAACTTAACTTGATCCGGCTCAGTTGTCATCTGGGCGCTTCCCTGAACTGAAATCTGGGGAATTTGATCCTGAGAGCTTATTAAATATTGTGGAGAGTTGTTTGAAAATCCTCCAACAAACATTGCACCAAGTGCGAATAAGACTACTGCAAATATTGCAATACCAATTGGGTTTTCACATTCCATTGAATCACCAATTAGAATTAGAAAGATAAAGATTTAAAAAGAAAAAGAAATGATTAGGTTTTTTCCTAAAATCTATCTTTTCCTTATTATATCCTCATATTTTGAATCCTTTCTCTTAAACAATACTATTCTTGAAGGAGGATGCTCATTTATTATCCTATAATTTTTAAGCAGCAGGGCAAGTTTTTTTGAAAATCCGACAACATCTTCATGATAGGGCATATTTTCTATCTTTAGCCTCTCTCTTGAAAGCCCTAAAAACATATAAGCCTTTATTTCAATAAAATCTGTTTTGGATTTTTCAAATAATCCGGCATAATTTTTCAAATAGTTTTCATTATCATTCAATCCTTTAATTAATGTAAATCTTATTACCCGCCTGCAATTAAATTTAGCCATATATTTAAGGGTTTTGTTCAATCTTTTCCATCCATCCCGGTATAATGATTTATTTATTTTATCAAAAAGAATTTTATTTGGGGCATCAAGAGACAAATATAATTGGGTTGGAAGGCAGCCTGTTTTTGAAAGTTTGAGCAGATGCTCTGGCTCCTGACCATTTGTAACTAAAAATATGGATCGCACCTCTTTATTTTTTTCAAGTCTGGATATCAATTCACCAAGTTTTGGATAAATTGTGGGCTCTCCGGATAAAGAAATCGCCCAGTGCGATGGAAACTTCTCATATGCTTCCTTAAATAAAATCTGATTTGAGTCATATGCCCCCTTTATTCCAACTATTAGTTTTTTTCTTTGCTTTATTGTCTCATTTATAATCTCTTCCGGGTCATCTACTTCTGCAGGCTTCATTTTTATTTTCTTCATCCATTCCATCTGTCTCCAGCAAAAAATGCAGTTTTGCTGGCACCACACAAGCGACGGGCTCATCTGAGCGCACCTATGGCAGTCCACTCCATAAAATATCTGCTTATAGCAGACACCCTGATTTCGAAGCGCTTTTTTATTCCAAGAACAGATTTGAACTCCGGAATGATTTAAAACAAGTCCATAATTTTTTGAATAAACTTCCTTTACTTTAGGGGAAAAGGTAATTTTTTGTGTTTTTGGCATTATAATCAATTAACCTTATATTGCAAAAAGATTTAACCATTAGCTCCTAAAGAATATGAAAAGAAATCCCGGGTTTGCAAGATACAAGAGAAAGGATTTATTAAATAAATATAATTAATATTAAATAGGTACAAAGCCTATACAAAATATCAGGTGCTAAAAATGTCAATTCGATCTCCAATCGTAGTAGTTATGGGCCATGTAGATCATGGAAAGACTACTATTCTTGATGCAATTAGAAAATCTCATGTTGCAAAAAAAGAAGCAGGAGGAATAACCCAGATGATAGGGGCAAGCTATGTCTCAAAAGAAAATATAGAATTACTTGGGGCAAACCTTGCAAAAAAAATGAACATCATCTTAAAAATTCCAGGCCTATTATTTATTGATACGCCCGGCCATGAGGTATTTACTAATTTAAGGGACAGAGGAGGAAGTATTGCAGATATTGCGATTTTGGTAGTAGATGTGATGCAGGGGTTGCAGCCCCAGACAATTGAGAGCATTAAAATCCTAAGGCATTATAAGACCCCGTTTATAATTGCTGCAAATAAAATAGATCTGATTAAAGGCTGGAATAACAAAAAATCCACTTCTTTTCTTGAAAGTTTGCCTAGCCAACAAGAGCATGTAAAAGAAATATTGGATGAGAAAATTTATTCCATAATGGGCTCGATATCAGGGCATGGCTTTGATTCTGAAAGATTTGACAGGATAACTGATTTTGGAAAGCAGGTTGCAATAATTCCATTAAGTGCTAAAACAAATGAAGGAATCGGAGAATTATTAATGCTCATTTCAGGTCTTTCTCAAAAGTATATGGAAGACGGCCTTAAAATAGAGGTGAATGGCCCTGGAAAAGCAAGCGTTATGGAAATAAAGGAAGAAAAAGGAATGGGGACAACAGCAGATATAATCCTTTATGATGGAATAATAAAAAAAGGGGACGAAGTAATATTTCTTGCTAAAAATGGCTCAAAAACTGCAAAAATAAGAGGGCTTTTCGAGCCCAATGTTTCTGCAGTAAAACAGGATGAAAAATATAAAAATGTTGATAAAATAGTCGCAGCCTCAGGAATAAAGATCCTTGCAAACGGGCTTGATGAATGCATTGCAGGCTCTCCACTCAATGTTGTTTCAGATCTAAACGAAGATAAAAAATTGATAGAACAGCAGTTTAAGGAAGTTTTAATACAAAATGAGCATAATGGAGTCATTGTTCGCGCAGATAGTTTGGGCTCGGTTGAAGCCATGCTTGGGCTTTTAAGAGAAAAAAATATTCCTGTAAAAAACGCAGATGTTGGAAAAATCACCAAAAAAGATGTAATCGAGGCCCATGCAGTAGGCCTTAAAAATAGATTTTTAGGGGTTGTTTTAGGATTTAATATCTCTATAATGGATGATGCAAAAGAAGAGGCAAAAGATAAGGATATTCCAATCATATGGAGCAATATCATCTATAAAATAATTGAGGACTATGAGAATTGGGCAACTGATGAAAAGGAAAGAGAGAAAAAAGAAATATTTTCCAATCTTACCTATCCATGCAGAATAAAAATACTTGCAGGTTGCTGTTTTAGAATGTGCAAGCCTGCAATCTGCGGCATTGAGGTATTAGATGGAAAATTAAAAGTCGGAGATCGTCTTATGAATAAACAGGGAGAAATCCTTGGAGAAGTAAAAACAATTCAGGAAAACAAGGAAAACATTAAAGAGGCAACAAAAGGAATGCAGGTTGCAATTTCCTCACAAGATATGGTAATAGGAAAGGATGTTGTTGAAGGGGATGTTGTTTATACCTATATCATCAAAGAACAATTGAAAATATGGGATGAGAGAAAGACTACCCTAAATGATGAAGAACAAAAAGTATTAGAGGAAATAAAAATAAGAATTATAAAAAGTATTTTTAAATAATCCAGGCTTATTGTTCGCTTTTTTATCTTTATGCATTTATAAAACTCGTATAAAACCATCAAACATAACTTTAAAAACACTTATATTAAAAATTATATCTATGGCTCATGAGAAGATGCTGAGCAGAAGGCAATTTTTAACACCGTGGAGAAGGCCAAAGAATAATACTGCTAGAGATTATTTTGATGGACGAGAGGCATTGCTTCTTGTTGATGAGGGAACTGGAAAATTGTCTAATAAATTTGTATTTTTTATATGCGCGGCAATTTCCATTTCTAATAGTATGGGATTTTTTTTAAGCAGAAAAAAATCTATATCCCGAAGAGCATTTATAGAAACAAGTATTTATTCTATTATAATGGGCGGCCTGATACCATTCAATACACTGATATGGAAAATAGCAACAGATAAAAAATTGAATAAACTAGAAGAATTGCTAATAAAAAAGAAGTTTAATACAAAAAGATCAAGTCTTTTTAATGGAAATTTTATTGATGAATTGGAAAAAATCGCTTATTTGCAAAAAGACAAGGAAAAACCTGTTACATTTATTTATTTAAACGGACATGGAAATCTTGGGTCAATAGAGGGCAATTTAACTAGCTTCATAGAGATGGGCAACGGATTTTATCCATCAGATATATTATTTTCTAAGATGGATGAAATAAAAGGAAAGAAATTGGTTTTTGTTGATTCATGTCAGACCCTGGGTTTTGTGGAAAGTTTAAAGAAGCATCCCAGAGCTGAAGATTACTTTCTTGCTGTTAGCTCTGAAAGGGACTTATCTGGTGGGGTCATTTTCTGGGATCGTTTTTATCTGGATATAATAAAATCACTTGAACAAGGAGGAGAAATGAGCAGTTATTTTACACCCAATAATATACTGGGATATACGGGCCCCTTATCATATAACCCCATGACTCTCGGGAAGTTTGACCTGGATTCTTTAGAGGTATAGCTATCAAATATTAATTATCTCTTTTATTTACCTTAATAATAATTTCCCTTGGGATAGTCTATTAAGATTATTTCTATTATCCAAAATGGATTCTATACCAGTATGTTTTGTACTATAAAATACGTTTCCATTTCTAAGGACAATTAATTCCGGTACATATTCCGATTGCTTCCATTTTTTGTGTCCCATAACATGGTCAATATCAACAATCGCAAGATCGTAAAATCTTCCATCATTTTGTTCTTTTGCCATAACAACGAGTTTTGGCAAAATTTCCTTGCATGGCCCGCACCAAGACGCTGTAAAATATACAACCACTGGTTTTCTCTGTGACTTCTTAACCAATTTTTCGAAATCTCCAGAAAATTCAAGAATCCATGGCTCTGATTTGATTAATCTCTCCGACTGAAATTTTTTATCGTCCTGTTCTTTGCTTAATTTAAGAGAGTCTATCCCTCCCTCCAATAGATAGCTAGTATATTCTTTAATGTCAGCTAAAAATTTATGGTCCTGAATTATGCCTTCACGCTCTCTTATTTTAAGTGAAACATAAAAAGCCAATACTCTGGCAACTGTAGGATTAAAATTGGCATGCTCATATGAATCTTTCAATACTTTGGGCGCGGTTCTGATAATGTCTGGATTTTTCTTGATGAGCCTTTTGTAAGAATCGTGTGCCTCTTTATCATAACCAAAATAAAAAGTACAATCCTTCAATTGCGTGGCAACATCAGCCAATTTTCCTGTGAAATAAGATACCACCGAATAGGAAGATAATTCTTCACGCATTTTTTCAATTAAAGATTGCGTTTCATTCAAAAAATGTGAATCTAGAATCCCGTATCCTGAAAGTTTGTACAAATTTAAGTATGCATAACAAAGCCTCATAACAAAGGCATTATCTTGAGGTATTCCATTAATAGGAAAAAACTCACTATTTTCACTTAATAGAGCCATAACTTCATATTTATTGTCCTCCATAAAAGAATGGTCCTCGCTAGAACCAGAATAAGTACTTTTTTCCCCATTAAATTGGTGCATTTGAATCAGCGAAAGAATTTGATTTTTTATTAATTCTGTTTTTAGGAAATCAAAGGCCTTACGCACATTTTCTAAAGAAGATGAAGTTTCATTAATTTCACCTTTACTAATCATATCCAAAATAGTGTTTAAATAATTAAGCGCGGCTCTGGCATAATTCCTATCATCGTTAGTAGTATAATAGGTATTTATTCTGCTTTCTAAATAATTAAGCGCGGCTCTGGAATAATTCCCATAATCGTTAAGAGTATAATGGGCATTTATTCTGCTTTCGCATTGGTTTTTCTCTACAAATTCAATTATAGCTTTTTTTATGGAAGGATCCTGAAATTTGAAATCAGGACCAACAAATGAACTCTCAAAACTTGCAATAGCTTTCTCAAGATTAGATAATGTATACTTAGTTATTGTGCTATTTTTATGGGAATTCCATCCTTTAGAAGATTCATCCCTTTCTTCTATTCTTTGCGGGGTTATAGCTACTATTTTAGGAATAGATGTACATGCAGTTAGTAACAGGATCCCCACTAAGACAAGTGTATAAGCTGGATAACGAAAAGCATATTTTCTAAAGGTTCCTAATCTAGTTCCTTTTGATTTTGCTCCTGGTTGTAGAATTAACTGATCTCTTTTGAATAATATCAAATTCAATACACCTGTATTGTTATGAAATATGTATAAAAAGGTTTAAAAATTAGGTTGTCGCATAACTAAAAACAACAAATTAGATTATACTTTTCTTATTGTTCCATTTAAACAATCAACTTCTATTTTTTCTCCATCCTTAAATAATTTTGTTGCAACCTTAGTTCCGACAATACAGGGAATTCCAAGCTCTCTTGAAACAATTGCAGCATGGCAGGTTATCCCCCCTTCATCAGTCACTATTCCTGATGCTTTTCTCATCGCAGTAATATAATCCGGGCTTGTAAACGATGCAATCAAAATATCTCCCTCTTTCATTTTTGAGATTTCTTTTGGCGAATGCAAAATTCTTGCAAAGCCTACAACAGTTCCCCTGCTCACCGCAATCCCAGTTATCTCTTTTGCGTTTTTATCAAATTTCTTTTCAATATAGGGTAAAATCAATGACCTTGCCTTTTCTTTTGTATAATAATCAATAATTCCATCCTCTTTAAAATGAAATAAAAATCCTGAAAATCTTTCCCGTGTATTTATCTTTTTATTATCTTTTAAAAGAGAAATAATTTCATCTACAGTATAATGGCAAATTTCTAAGAAATCAATATTATACCTTTTTGAAAACTCCATTAGAAATAATTTTATATAATGGTTTGCAATAAATATATACTTTTTTCTTAAATCCTGCCACCATATCGAATATGAAAGGGAATTCCCAATCTCTAAAATATCCCCATTAAGATTGTATTCGTTCATTATTTTTTCCTTTTCGTCTAACGTTTTTCTTCTAAATGCCTCCAATTCTATTATTTTAATTTCAGCATCCTTTATTGATATTCTATTAAGCCTTTCTCTAAAAAAAGAAACTCCGAGTATTGTTGCATCTTCATAATTGTTTGAAAGCCAATAATATTTTTTTTGATGCGTTTCAAGCTCCTTTTCAAATTCTTCTTTATTTTCAATTAATTTTATTTTTAAAAGTTCCAGTTCCTCTTTTTGAAAAAATGAAATATCCAAAGGAGCGCAAAGCCGTTCATAAATTATTGTAAAATGCTCGTTATTTATTTTTTGAATTTTTTCTTTTAGGTATTTTTCTCCTCCCCAGTTTGAAAGCTCTGGAATAAAACCATAAAACCAGAATTGGTTGTATACCCAATTAAATTTGAAAAATAATTCCTTTAAATCCTCATTATTTAATTCTGACAGGCGCCGATCTGAAACCTCATTTGCAAAATTTTCCAGCTGTTTTGCAAAATCAAACCATATGATAAATGCGCTATCTCTTTCTTTTTCATTGAGGATATATTTTTTAAAGAAAAATTCTCCGTTATCTTTAAGGATTAAATAATCCAATACGCAAATGCATCTATCTTCTTTTATAAACATCAATGTTTCCGGCCAGCCTGATGGATATTTTTGATTAAATGAATGAAAATTTCTGATAAAATAGTCTAAATAAACCGGCCTTGCATCTATCGGGCCCCACTTGAATAATTCCCTTTTAGGATCCATCATAAATACACCCAAGCAATTATATAAAATGGAAATAGTTAATACCATATTCTTTTGATATGATCACAGATTCATAGTTCCTTATAAAATCAAATTTTTCTCTCAGGATTTTCATTATCGAATGGAATTCATGGAAATTATCAACAATGAACTCAAATTCTATGTCCCAGGAGCCCACCGATTTAATTACTGTGAATATCTCAGGAAGTTGTTCAATATAGGCAATGAGCTTTTTTTCCTTTTCCGAGGTTTTGCTTTTGAGATAAATAAAGCTTTTGCAGAATTCCTTTCCTAATTTTTTATAATCCAGCCCTATCCTGTAAGCATTTATAATTCCATTCCTTTCCATTTTTTTTATTCTTTCGATTACTGCTCCGCTGGTTAAATTTACATTTGTTGCCAAATCAATTATGTGGATTCGTGAATTATCCGAAAGATAAGCAAGAATTTTATAATCTAATTCATCAATTGAAGGCTGTTCTAATTTTCCCCCGACTGTAGTTTTTTTGATTATGTGGCTGTTATTAATCCATTTCCTATTATATGTTATGAAAAAAGAGGTTGCTGAAACTTCCTTGTTTAGGATATATTCTGAAAATTTATCCATAATCCGAGTTAGATATTCGTCAAAATGGTGGACATCCTTTGCCCCAAAACTTATGATCATATCATATTTTCCACTGCAGCTTATTACCCAAGGTATTCCCAATTCCTGAGTAAAATAACTATACATCTCCTTTTCCTTTTCTTCTGTTAGATTCTGGAACTGGAAATAGATTTTATATATCTGCAGTCCAAATTTAGCAAGATTAATCTCAGTGAAAAACCTGATTATTACTCCGTTTTTTACAAGGTTTTTTACCCTATAATTAACTACTTCCTTGCTTGTTCTGCACTTCTTGGCTATTTTTGGATAGCTTTGCCTTGAATTCAATTCTAATTCCGAGAGTATTTTCCTGTCCAGCTTATCTAGAGTGTATTTTTCCATTATATTTATCTATATTGAAAAATATTTAAAATCTATTGAATTTTGATAAAAAAATTATTAGTAAATTTTATTAACCTGTTTTATACACAATTGAACATATGGTGATACAATGAAGGAAAAAACACTCGCAAACGAATTAGGATTGGTTCACCAACCAAAATATATGCGTATCCCGAAAAAAAGGTTGGAAATTCTTGGAAACAAAGTAGTTGCACAAATAGGAGGGAAATACACACTACCAGAGGCTTATAGATTGATAAAAAATATAAACATGGAAAATGGTACAAATATTAAAATAATAGATCCTGAAATGGTAGAGGTACTGGGGCGGTGCGGAGCTTATTATGACCACTATGGATTTGCAGGAGGGTATACTGTTTATTATGGGCATCCGGATTGGCTCGATTCAAGTAAATATTTTACCAATTTAGTAATTGGGTTTGATAAAGCAAATGTTCCCCTTGGAAAAGAGATAGTGGACTGCGATATCTCTATGAGGGTTCCAGAAGAAGCTATTGGAAAAAGAAATGAGGTAATAGGTATTAAAAATTTGGACTTTTCGAAGTATTATAGGGATTCAAGATATATAATTTCTGCAAAAAGAGCAGAAATTTTAAGCAATGATTTTATACCTGAGAGGGAAGAACATGAATCGGAAACCTGCTATTATGAATTCGACCCAAAAACATTGGTTCCTTTTGGAAGAAATTTAAGAGAGCTAAGCAGGGAAGAATGGGAAAAGAAAGGAGACCGTAAATACCGTTTTCAATATATGAATCATCCGAGTATACGAGCACTATGTATAGATGTTGATGATAATCAAAGAAGAAAATATCCATATGAAATTTGCTTTGAAAACATACATCAGAAATTAAATTTAGTTGTTGAGATGCCAAAACAAGACTTAAAACCATTATTCAGGGAAACTTACTTAGAGATTACAAAGATGGAAGAGCCATATTTTATCGCACAAAATACAAGTGGATTATCAAAATCAGGAGTAAACTCCGGTAAATTCAAGGGAATTTATACTATTCTTGATGTTTTAGAAGAAATTGCAAATAAAGAAGGTATCCTGCTTGGAATTGACCTGGAAACTCTTATAAGAACTTTTAATAGAGCAAAAAGAGAATATAATACTGTCAGTCAGGTGATATCAGGAAGTACTATTGATTTTCTAAAAGAGCTCCTGGACAAATTTGGAAAGGAACTGGAAAAATTAAGGGCACAGAAAACCGTTTAACAGTCTTGCATCTATCGGGCCCCACAAAAAAAGCTCTGAACTTAAGTTTATCATCAAAAACATATAGCCAAACAGATTTTTAAATCTTTCAACACACTTTTAGTTATATGTTTCATTTATCAGAACAGATGAGTTCTGGGGCCAGAAACACAACTAATCACTCAAAATTTGGTCCTTCAATGCTTTTGGAGAATTTATCTCTTGCAAGAACCCATGGAAAGGATGAATTTGGAAAGAAAACCGAATGTTCTTTTCCAAACCTTCTTGGTTTATCCATAACTGTTTCAACTGTTTCATTTTTTACATACAGGAGCAATAAAAATTTTTTAAAGTCACTTTCAACTAAAGATGCAGATGGATTGGTAAAAGAGGGAACGCATAAAAGAAAGGACCTTTTGGTAATAACTGATTTGTATCGTGCAGTACGGCTTTTTTCCTATCAAAAAGAAAAATATAGAATTGAATTTAGGGAGTCAAAATTGGCAAAATTGATTGAAGAACTAAATTTGGATGTTTATTCTTCAGATAACTTTTCAGAAAAATTAGAAAATATCTTTCAAAAATTAACTGAGCTGAAAAAAGAGCTTGAGGCAAAACAAGGAGCACCGTTTTATCTTCCAACAGAGCATTTGAAAAAAGCAGAAAAATTATTGATGAAAGCCAGAGATGAAAAAAATAAATCAAGGCGGACAACCATGATAGGTTCTGTGCATATGCTCATCAGCTCAAAAAACAGGACCAGAGAAGGGCGGATAGATGAAATACTAAGGAGAGGGAGCATGGCATCATTAAGAGAGAACGCTGTTAGAAGAAAGCGGGACGAGTTTATTATGGAAAGGTTAGAATATCTGATAAATTTAACGGGCAAAGGAAATGAAAAATGCTTTGCAATTAAACGACTGTGGGAAAATGACCAAAAAACAACAGATATTTTAGAAAAATTAACCCAAAAAAATGTCAAAAGAAAAATGGAACTTCTACAGAATGAAAAATTAGATGAGAAAAAGAACGGATTTGTTGAAGCTGCAAGAAAATTTTTATTAGAAAATGAGGAAACAGAAGCATTTTATGAATTAAAAAAATTATATTTTTTCATCCTTTCAAATAAACCCAAATATATCCTAGAACAGCTTGAAAAAACACAAGATGGCTACCTTCATGAAAAAAACACAGAAGGCTATTCTTTTATGGATTATTTTAAATCAGGTGTTGAGCTTTTTGAAAATGGGGTTTTTGAAAGGGCAGGGCATTGTTTTAAGAAGGCTGGCGAAATTCTCTCCCAAAGTGTTTAAATCCCTTTCAATTAATTAGATAATTTGGTGCTTTTTGTATGTTTATAGGGCTTACAGGTGAAAACTGCTCAGGAAAGGGAACTGTTGCAGAATATTTGGGAAAAAAGAGTTTTTATTATATCTCACTATCAGATGTGATAAGAGAAGAGCTTGCAGCAGAAGGCATTGAAATCACAAGGGATAATCTTGTAAAAAAAGCAAACAAGCTAAGGGAAGAATTCGGCCCTGCAATCCTTGCAAAAAAAACAATTGCAAAACTTGAAAAAGACAGAAATTACGTGATAGACTCCATCAGGAACCCTGCAGAAGCAGAGGAACTGAAAAAACTGAAGAACTTCTTCCTGGTTTATACCACTGCCCCTGAAGAAATAAGATTTGAGAGAATGAAAACAAGAGGAAGGGAAAACGATCCCAGAACTTTTGAGGCATTCAAAAAATTAGAGGAGCTTGAATCAAAAAACAAAGAAGGATACAAACAGAATCTTTATGAAACAGGAAAAATGGCAAACAAAACAATTGAAAATCACGGTTCTTTTACTGAACTCTATGACCGAATTGATATTATTCTTTCTGAATTTTCAAATGAATTTAAAATGGACAGGCCGACCTGGGACGAATATTTCATGAACATTGCAAAACAGGTTGCAACAAGATCAAACTGCGTGAAAAGAAAGGTTGCAGCAATTATTATAAAGGATAAAAGAATTATATCAACAGGTTACAATGGAACGCCGCGAGGCACAAAAAACTGCAATGAGGGCGGATGTCCAAGATGCAATAATTTTTCAGACAGCGGAAAAAACCTTGATGAATGCCTATGCGCACACGGAGAAGAAAATGCAATCGTTCAGGCAGCATACCATGGCATAAGCATTAACGGAGGGATATTATATACAACCTTTTCACCCTGCCTTTACTGCTCAAGAATGATAATTAATTCAGGAATAAAAGAAGTGGTCTATAACTCAAAATATCCAATGTCAGAAACCCCGTTTAAACTTTTAAAAGAAGCAGGAGTAATCGTAAGGGCAATAGATGAAAAATAATCTGCAATCAATAATAAATTAGGTTCTGCTAACAAGTTTTGTTTCTTTTCTGCAAATCATAATTGATTGATCCGAATTTGGTTTCATTTCATCCATTTTAAACAAGTGTTCACATTCCATATTTCCCGGGCCATTACATTTTCTATACTGGTGCTCCATTCTAGAAAAAGCCCTGTCTCTTTCTTTTCTATAATCCTCTATTAAAATAATCTGCCTAGAAAAAGGATCACCAAGATATTTGCATTGCTGTTTAGATATTCCTTTTTGTTCACAATGACACATTTTTATTCACCAACAACACCAATAATGGGGAGATGTCCAATCAAAATTGATTATTTTTCTAGTTTTAAATATATTTTTTTGATTCATAAAACCACATATTTAATAAATTAATATATTATGAAAAATTTATAAATGGGTCATGAGATAATATTAATGTGGCTGTGATGATACCGTCCCGGGCTGAATATGATGACCAGAGTAGCTGCTGAGCCGCAATAGAGATGATAAAAAAATGGTTGAGGAAAACAGAAAAATCTCAGAAGTAATAAACTCTGTAAATCTTGCATTAGATAGGTATGATGATATCTTTTCAGATTTTGACCCTTCACCATACAGCAAGAGAACAATATCAGATGATTTTACAAGAGAGATACAAAAAAGATACACTGAAAATAAAAAGGGAAAATTTGAAGTAATATTCTCCCTCCCAAAACAGAAGAGAGATAGTAAATTAGAAGAAACAATAAAAAAAAGAATCAAAGAGCACTACAAAAATAAAGTAAAAGAAACTAGTGAAAAAATAGAAAAATTTCAAAATAAAGGCATGCACAGAATCTTTTTCGGAGTCAGTTTTGTATTTTTAGGGGTATTGACAAGAATCTATCTATATTCTTTTTCCGAATTTATTGATATCCTAATCAGCTTTTTTGAAATCGCAGGATGGTTTTCAATTTGGACAGGTTTTGAATATTACTCTGACAGGCCGTCTGATTCAATTGAACAGAGAGAATTTTATAAAAAGTTCTATGATGCAGGATATATATTTATCTCCGAAGAAGAAATTCTGCAAGAAATAACACAGATAAAAGAAACGGGTCAGCCAAATGAAAAAAGATGAGTTTATAGACTATCTTAATTCCTATACCGATGGAGAACTTGCATTTGAAAAATTAATAAACCAGAGAGAATTTTTCAGGATAAACACCCTAAAAACAACCCCTAAAGGTTTTTTGAAATTCTCAAAACTGCAAACAGCAAAAACGAACGTATGGGAAAATGCCTTTGAGTACCAGGATAAAATTCCGATCGGAAAAACATGGGAATACTTTTTAGGTTATCTGCACCCGCAAAGTTTGACTTCAATGCTTCCAGCCTTAATTTTAAATCCAAAAGAAAGGGAGGATGTTTTGGATCTGACTGCAGCTCCCTGCGGAAAAACAACCCAAATTTCTGCAATGATGAGAAATACAGGAGTAATTGTTGCAAATGATGTTCCTGAAAAAGAAAAATCAATGTTTGGAAACATAAAAAGACTTGGCGCGTTAAACATTATAATAATAACAAAAGATGCAAAAAATTTCAAAATAAGGGAAAGATTTGACAAGGTTTTATTGGATGCCCCATGCTCTGCGCTTGGAGGGGAAAAGGCAGCACATCTAAGATACACAAAAGAAATGTCCTATTCACTATCCACGATACAAAAAATGATGATATTAAACGCATTTGACTCTGTTAAAAATGGAGGGGAGATGGTCTATTCAACCTGCACATTTGCAAAAGAGGAAAATGAAGAAGTAATTCAATTTTTGCTGGAAAAAAGAGGAGAAGCAAAATTAATCCCGATAAAACTCGATATAAAAAAAGAAAAAGGGATTGATGGACTTGATGATGCAGTAAGAATATACCCCCAGCATCTAAATTCAGAAGGTTTTTTCATTGCAAAAATAAAAAAGGTTTTATAAATGAAGGTTGGGGAATTTAATAATTATTTAAAAGAAAGATTCGGATTAGTTCTCCCAAAAGGAGCCCAATTTTCCTCTGATTCTGGAAGCGCAATAAGAATTTATTCCACAACCCTAAACAGCATAAAAATGGATTTCGGATTTAAAGGATTTGTCGCATACAGCAAAAAGACCGGAATTTCAAATGAATTTATACAAATTTTTGGAAAATATGCCCAAAAAAATCTTGTTTTCCTAAACGAAGCCGAAGCAAAGGAATTTACCTCAGGAAAAAAAATAAACAAAAAAATATTTCTAAAAAAAGGCCCAGTAATTCTAAAATATCTAAATCATATTCTGGGAATTGCAACCTTTGATGGAAAATTTCTCTTTCCTAAATTGAAAGAAAAAAGAAAAAGGGAAATACTAAATTCAATAGGCCAGTATGCCACCTAAAATTTACTGTTCGTTTATTGATAGCCAATACTATATTCCGGCCCGTTCGATGTTATTTTTACTGTTCCCCCTTCAAATGTCTCATAGACCGTCGTATTTGCCCATGCAAGCTGCTGATAAGTCGGATCCCGTAACACCGGATTGCTTGGATTTTTTATATTTAAATCCCCTGTCATTACTGCATATTTTGGCTCTACATAGCTCAAAAGAATATTTAAATTTGCATTTCCAGTTCCAAGCCCGCTATATGGAACCTGCATTATTTCGCAGGCAAGCAAGTTTCCGTATGCATTGATTATATTTGCCTGAGAGCCATAAACACTGTCTGATAAAAATAAGATGCATGTTTTATCGTATTCGAGCCGTGATATTATTGCACTTGTATCCGCGCTTGGAAATTTTTCTTTTGAAGGATTCAATATTTTCAAATCTGCGCCATTAACATCAAAAAAATCATCTTTTTCAACAGTTCTCAAAAATACTCCTTGCTCTGTAGCAATCTGCAATAATTGATAATACTCATCTGAATCATAAATTCCATTCCACCATATCTCATTAACTTTATACTTCTCTAAAATTGCACTAAGTCCCCCCCAATGCTCATTATCATCGTGGGTTATTATTATAACTTCAAGATCCCCTGAAATTTTTCCGGAAATAAAATCCATCACATGCTTTTCTGATTCTTTTGAACCACAGTCAATAAGCATTTCAAATTCCCCTTTTTTTATAAATATTGCATCTCCCTGCATATACCTGATTTTTGTATCTATAAAATAAACCGAAAGAATCGAATTGGGGGTATAAAGATAAGTTCCGTTTACATAAATTTTGTCATCGCTTCGATGCCCTGTTATAGTGCCGTTTATTTCCGGCCCGATTTTTATTGAAGTGTTTGTCTCTGTTTTCGGACCTGTTGTTTTGTTATTTTCTCCATTTAAACCTTTTTCAACATCCAGATTTATACACCCTAAAAAAATAAACATTGCCAGAAAAACAATAATTAATTTTCTAATCATAAAAAATCCCCTCTATTTTTTTTGCTATTTTTTCTATCTCTATTCTTTCCTGGCCCATATCATCCCTTTTTCTTAATGTTACTGTCCCATCTTCCATAGTTTGATAATCAACAGTTATTGCAAAAGGAATACCTATTTCATCAACCCTTGCATATCTTCTTCCAATACTTCCCTTTTCATCATAAACAATATCAAATCTTTTTTCAAGCAATTTTTTTATCTGAACTGCCTTTTCTGCAATTCCATCTTTTTTTACAAGCGGAAAAATAGCAATATGGTAAGGCGAAACCCTTGCAGGCATGCTCAAATAAATCCGTTCATCCTGCCCTCTTTTTTCATTTTTAAACGAATTGTCCAAAATCGCATAAACAGTTCTGTCTATTCCGGCAGAAATCTCAAAAACATGCGGAATGAATTTTTCCCCGTCTTCATTTACACTAAGGTCTGTTCCGCTTCCTTCAAGATGGCTTAACAGGTCATGGTCTCCCCTGTAATTATTTGCAATTAATTCAATCCATCCAAGCGAGGTCAATACTTCAAAATCCCATGTTTCTTTTGCATAAAATGCCCTTTCTTCTGCAACAAGCCCCCTAAATCTCATTTTTTCCAATGGAAACCCGTATTTTTCATATAATTGCTGGACTCTTGCAAGATAATATGCTATGAGTCTTCCTGAGACAATTTTTTCTGCAACCGCCCGCCTGCAGGTAAATCTTTTTATTTCTTTTTCATTTGGAAGAACAAGCCCCAGCTCATAATTTTCAATTTCATTCCATTTATCAATCTCATCTATTTTTTTTGGATTGAAAAATATCTCAGCTTCCATTTGCCCAAGCTCCCGCTCCCGCAAAAGGGTGTTTCTTGGAGCTATCTCATTTCTAAAAGCAGAACCTGCCTGTGCAATTCCAAGCGGAAGATTTTTTCGTGAAACCTTATACACCCTTTGAAAATCCAAAAAGATGTTCTGGCAGGTTTCAGGCCTCAAATATCCTTTTATCTCTCCGGTTGCGCCAATATCTAGCCCCATCATCATATTAAATTTTCTTACCTTTTCAAATTCTTTTGATTTGCATTTATTACAGCTTATTCCTCTGCCGTTTATTATTCTATCAAAATCTTCACAGGTTAATGATTCCGGGATAAGCTCTTTGGTTTGATCCTCTATTAATTTATCTGCCCTGTATAATGAATGGCATTTTTTGCATTGAACTATCGGGTCATTAAAAGACTGCAGGTGCCCTGATGCTTCAAAAACTTTTTCCGGAAGAATCTGAGCGCCGAAAATCTCTTCAAAATCCTCTTGCTGCACAAGTTCTTTTCTCCAAACATCAAGCACCTTGTTTCTTATCTTTGTTCCGATTGGGCCGAATTCCCAAAATCCTCCCGGGCTGTTTGGATAGATTTCTGCGCTTGGAAAAAATATTGCTCTCCTAAGTGCCAGATTTGTTATTTCTTCATGACTCATAAATATCTCCAAAATTATTTTTTGCCTTCAACCTGCAATTTTGGAGGAACCAGAGGAGGCGAAAGATTTAAGACCCTTGCAATAAGTGTTCCATTTGCGCTTCCCGTATAATTTATCGCGCTCAAAAGCGCAGAAGCATATTCAGGAGGAAGTTTTTTCTGGCCGTCTTTTTTCCAATTGTCTGCAATTTCTTTTGCAAGTTTTTTATCTTCTTTTGAATAAAGAATTCCTTTTATTGTTATCCCTCCTACATCCTTTTCATAGTTTGCTATATAGGTATAATGTATCTCAATTTCCTCTCCTTTCACCTTTACATCTTCGAGTGTTATATTTATGGAAAGGCCCTCAATTTTATTTTCTGTTTTTTTTGTTGCTTCAACATGTTCGATTTTTCCACCTACTATCATCTAAATCACCATTATAAATTAGAAATGATAATTTTAAATGCTTATTTTTTGAATACTAATTATGAATAAATCTGCAAATCTGTTATTTTTCATTTTATTAATGGGGGTTTTCTTTTCAACATTCGAGATAAAAAGCGTTGATGTAACGATAATGCCGGATAAAGGCGGGGATGCTTATGTTCTTGAGCGGATAACTTTTCTAGTGCAGGGTGAAGAATCACAGGCAACTTATCTTAAAGGATTAAGCGACAATACTCTTTCTTTTTGGTCTTCAAGTACAAAACTTTCAGATATCAGGGTCCACTTAAATTCAAAAGAGGTAAATATCGTTGATTTCAGAATAATCCCACAGCCCCTAAAAAATTGCAATCAGGCAACAAATACCTGCCTTGGGGAAATAAAGCTGGATTATACTGCAAAACCCTATTATAACTCAAAATCAGAGCCAATAGAAAATACAGGCCTTTTTTATATTGAAAAATATAAACCAAGAACCATTAAATATTCCATAAATCCCAATGCGCTCTTATTTGATTCTTCAGATGTCGAGCACATAATCAGGATAAATGATTACACCTCATTGGTAATAAAAACTCCCACTGCAAGCAAAGTTTTGGAGGCAAACCCGATTCCGACAAATCTTCCAAATCCCTCCTTTCCAAACTATGAAAATACTTATATTTGGAAAAATACCCTTCTTGTAAAATTTTCATTCATTTATGAAGTTGAGCAAAGCATTGATGAGGAAATAGTGGAGTTCTTTTCAGGGCTTTATTCCGGATTTGGATTTTTAAGTTTGAGTACTGAAGCAATATCAATAATAATTGTGGTTATAATACTCATAATATTCTATATTGCTCTTAATTCACTTGACAAAGAAAAGAAACAAAGGTAATTTTTATGCAATACCCCGGAGAAGAGGAGATATTAAAATTTTTAAAAAATAGAAAATCATCTTCAATTAAGGAGGTTTCACAAGGATGCAGTCTTAATCTGGATACTGTCCGCCGGGCATCAGAATCCCTTAAGGCCAAAGGGTTAATCAGTTTAGAAATCATCAAAAAAGAAATTCTAATGGATTCTCCAATTAGAAAAGATTTTGAAAAACTCGGGGAATTCCCCGAAGATTTAATTTACAAAAAATCATTGAAAAAATTAAATGTCTCAGAGCTTTCAACTCAGGAAAAATCGTTTGCACTTCCATGGGCAATAAAAAAAGGCCTTGTAAAAATCGAATCCGGAAAAATAATTCCTGTTGCAGATGAGACTGCAGCCAGACAGATTCATCTTGCTTCTGCTGCGATTACCTCTTCAAATCCTCTAACCTCCGCCCAAAAAGAAGAGGGAATTCGAAGAAAATGGCTCATAAAACAAGAGGAAACCGAAGTCAAACTCACCCTAAAGGAATCAGGACCTGCTTCAAATCACCTAATTTTTGAGAAAAACAATAATTTTGATGTTAATGTTCCTGTAAAAAATGCCCTGCTTGGAAAAACTCATCCATTATCAAGAGCAATATCCAAAATGAAAGAAATATTTGTCCAGATGGGTTTTGAAGAAATGGAAGGGGAATATGTTGAAAGCACATTCTGGAATTTTGACGCCCTTTTCCAGCCGCAGGACCATCCTGCAAGAGAACTTGCAGATACCTTTTATCTTGAACACTCATTTCAGCTTCCTGATAATAAACTGGTAAATAAAATAAAAAATTCCCACCAGAAAGGATGGAAATATAAATGGTCTTTTAAAGAAGCCCAGAAAGCAGTTCTTAGAACCCATACAACCTGTCTTAGCGCCAGATATCTTTCAATGCTAAAAGATACCCGCAAAAAATATTTTTCTGTAGGGCGGGTATTTAGAAATGAGGCAACAGATTTCAAGCACCTTTCAGAATTTCATCAGGTTGAAGGGATAATTGCCTGGAACAAGGCGACATTTTGCGACCTTCTTGGAATCTTGAAGGAATTCTATTCAAAGCTTGGATTTAAACAGATAAGGGTTAGGCCAAGCTATTTTCCATATACCGAGCCAAGTCTGGAAATAGAAGTTTATTATGCTCCAAAAAAACAATGGATGGAGCTTGGGGGGGCTGGAATTTTCAGGCCAGAGGTTACAAAACCCCTTACAAATGTTTATCCTGTTCTTGCATGGGGGCTTAGTCTTGAAAGACCCCTAATGATTTCACTTGGCATTGATGATATAAGAACATTCTACAAGAATGATTTGGAATGGCTTAAATCAGTAAGAGTGAGAGAATGATTAAACCAAAAACAATCGCACTTGTTTTAATCCCAATAATTCTTGTAGCCCTAATTTTATTTTATCCAGCAGGCGAGCCGCAAAAAGATATGCAATATAGCGCAATCAATATTTCTTCTCTTGCAGTTGCAGGAAACCAGGGTTATGTTACCTACTCATCTGCGCAGGGCGCCCAGGTTTATCTTCTCGCGCTAAATAAAAAACCAATAAAAACTGTTTATGTTTTAGAAAGGGAAGAAGGCATCGGATTAAACAATCTTGGAAATTTTATGGAAAAACTAAATTCCCTTTCCAGTTATGGAATTGAGGTATCAAAAATTTTTTCTTTGAATGAAATCGGAAATGATGCATTTGTAATTATCCCGCAGGGTGCAATGCCGGAAAGTGCGCTTGGATTTTTAGACGGGGATATAACAATTCTATATATTGGAAAAACAGATATTTTATACAAGAACGGGGCAATACAAAATGATTGGTATTTTGGGCTTGAGGATTCAAAAAAAGAAAAAATAATCTTATACAATTTTTCCTTGGACGAGCTATATTCACAAGGTCTTGAAAATGAATTGATTGATTCGATAATTTTCAACAAGTGGTCTCAAAAATCATCCACTTCCAAAATTTCAAAAGAAGGAATCCAAACAATAATTGTTCCATTTGATAATGCAACTTATCTGCGTTTTATCTATCCTTATAAAGATGGGTTCCTTTTTCAGGATTCCCAACAAATTTCTAAAAGTGGGCATATAATAGAAATTGATCCGGCGTTTCCGGATGAAACAAGATATGTTTATATGAATCTTGAGAATTCCAAAGGGGTTCCGCATCTTTTGATTTTTTTGGAAGGTGAAAAAATTCTTGAGGAAACACTTGGAACACTCGAGCAGGATGTTTTTTTCAAATCCCTTTCGTTTAATCAATCAGGGGACTATATCATAAGAATTCAGGACCACACAGGAGAAATTGCATCAGGAATATTTCATATATATGATCTGGATATAGAATACGAGGGTTCGCGTGATTTTTTTCAGGATTTTTATATAACCCTTGATTTGCAGCCTGTTTCCTCCCAAACTGCAAAAATCTGGATTTCAGAGCCGGATGATTACCTTGAACTTTCAGTTTATTCTGGAAAACTCAGTGTTCCTGCAAAATTAAAACAGGGAGAAAATATAATCCACATACAGCTCTATGGAAAAACCTTTGAAAAGATAATCAACTACCAGCAGCAGAATATCTTTGACATTTATCTTTCATATGGGCCGTTTGTAGTGCTTGCCATAATCATATTATACTTGTTTATAATTTTTACAAAAAAACAGCCATACCGGATAAAATTTGATTCCGGGCTGAAGCTTACATGCGGAGAAGTAAAGATAAAATCAGGCCAAATAAAAAAAATACTCTCCAGATCAATACAGGAATTCGGGGTAGGGGGATGCATAACTCCGAAAGAATTTTCATTATCATTAAAAAAATATATAACTGACGGATATGATGTTTTGGACGGGAATGCAGAGGCAGTATTAAAATATTTTGAAAAAAAAGGATATCTCTGCTCCTATAAGTCCTATTATTCCCTTAATGAAAAACAGGATATACAACGAATAGTTATGAACCGGCTGATACGCGAAAAATTAATTGAAAATGGGGTTTCATTTTTGATTAAGAATGAAGTATTCCAGACTAAAAATTATCTTTTGGTGTTTGGCCCAAGATTTCCAAAAACAGAGAAAAAAACAATCCTTGTTTTTGAAAACTCCAAAATGGTTTCAGACTATCTGGAATCCTTAGGGCAGAAGCAGGGCGCAGAAACCGCAATAAAAATAAGAAACAATACTTTGTTGTTTTTGGGTCTTGAAGAGCTTGCTGATTATCTATGAGAAGGCTCCTTTTTATTTTATTTTTTTTCCATCTTTGCTTTTCATCATATTTAATTCCCCCAACAGAAGAAATTTTATCTTTTAATCTTGCGCATTCAAATCTTCTTGCAGATAATACTCCGGATGGCATTTATCCGACCAAAATAGATCCCATTCCCTACTCAAATATGGGCCTTGTCCTTGTTTCTCCATCTGTTGATGACAGAATTTCATATAAAACGAATTATCTTTTCTTAACTTACGGGTTTTTATTTTATACGGAGGGGAATAGCCATGGATGCCCTCTTGATTTTCAAAACCAGCTGATTGAATATACAATTACATTTTTATTTCAAAACCAGACCAGATCAATTTCCGGTTCTTATGCCTCGTCTGCATCCATTCCGACAACCTTTCAAATACCGTTCACTTCGCAAGAACTCTCAACTGCCAATGCAAATGATTCTCTTTTAATTTCTCTTTTATGGCATCATACCGTTACCTATTCCAAATATATCGAGTATAATGGAAGCTGTATTTATAGCGGAGATGCTAGCTACCAGTCTTCTGGTGCCAATTTCCTTTCCTATATTGTTGAAGGGGAAAAAACAATTGATTTTCTTTCAAGGCCGATTCTAAAAAGCCAATGGTTTCGAAACAATCATTTTGATTTTTTGGTGTTCTCAAATAAAAACTTTTACCGTGCCCAGATAAAAAGAAACGGGCAGGAAACATCTAATTTTTTGCTTTATTCTTTTGAGGTAAATACTGATTCATTTGGCCTTAAAAAAATATCCTCAAATTATCTTCCAAATGAGTCTTATTCACAGCTTAATCAAATCACCAATCCGTATCCTCTTCAAATGGAAAATAAAACCTATTCTTTTATTTATTCCTTTAATTCCACTTATGAGGGATATGGAAAAGATAATTTTTCAGTTATCATGACTGATTTTTTCTCAAATGAATATTTGTTTGATTATGAAATCCTTAGCAGAATAAACACCTATGATGGAACCTATTCTGAATTTGGGCAAGCGGCTAATATGGATGATGAAACCTACATCCCAAGCCAAAAATATTCTTATGATAATATAATTTTTTTTTCAATCCCTCTTTCTTTTCTTGGGGTAATTTTGATTTTTGTTTTTCTCAAATTCAAGTACAATTAGATGTCAAATAGGATCCTTAACTTGGTCTTTTCATTAGTTTTATCCAAAACAAAGGAATTATATGTTACTGCCTTTATTATATTTTTAAGAGTTCCCGTCTCTCCAAAAATTGTTGCCTCTATTCTCTTTTTTTCAACATCTATTTTTTTAATTTTTAATTTTTTTGGAATCATAAGCTCTGATTCGCATTCTGACAAAATTTTTGAAAAAAATTCAATAATCATAATCTGTTTATCATAACCTGTGGCAGTTATTTCTATTTTTGCGTTTTGTTTTTTTGCCTCCCCCATATTCTTAAACATTATTTTTGCAACCTCGCATATCGCCTCCTTTAGGTCTTTTCCCTGCCCCTCAATATACAAATCCGAGGTATGCTCTAATATCTTTCCTGCCATGTGGCAATAAATCAGGCCATATTTTAAATTCTTCTGCCAATTTTTACAATCATGTCTTTTTTGGAAGGAGAGAAAATTATAATAGAGGGGGTAATTCTTAGATCCGGAAGCTATAGGGCCGCGACAAACAGCATATCTGATGGAAAAAATTTATTTGAATTGATTTATTCTTATCATCTAGAAGAAGGGTCCTGTTTTAGGGTATCTGGAGAAATCGTTAATTTTAGAGGAATTCTCAAACTCAAGGTATTGGAAACCGAGCCTGTGCCTAATTCAGTTTATGAAAAAACAGAAAAAAAAGCAATGGATTCTGCACCTATAAAAGAGCAGTTTATCTATGAAGATGAAACCACAAGGAAGTTAAAAGAAAAGATAATTCTTTTTTCAAGAAAGCTTTATGCTGCTATGCATCTTAGAAAAAACTGCGCAGTCCGGTTTCACAACGATGGAGATGGAATCTGCGGGGCAATATGCATTAATCTCTTTTTAAAAGGAGAATACATCCAGCAAAATTCTGCAATTTATTCTATAAGGGATGCAATGAGAGATATTTCCAATCTTTCAAATTCAAAACATCCCCTTTTGGTGCTTGTTGATTTTGGCTCAAATGAAGAAAGTTTTGAAGCGCTTTCCCTTATAAAATCTGCCAAAATCGAAGTTTTAATAATTGACCATCACCCTGTTTTTGAAAAAACAATGGAAGGTTTTGAAGTATTAAATTTCTGGGAAACAAAAAATCCACTAAGCTCAAAATATACCGCAGGATATATATGTGCAGAGATTTCACATCTTTTGGGAAATGACTCAACAACCTATGCAAAAATCGCCCTGAATTCTGACAAAAGTGATCTTATGGATTATACCCTGGATGAAAAAAATGCCGGGCTTGTATTAAATTATGCAGCAGCGTATTCTTCCCATCAAACCAGCCTCAATTTTTACCGTTCAATTCTAAAAAATAAAGATCTTTTTGATTCGATGCTCTATCAGGCCCAGGATAAAATTGACCAGCTGGTATCTGTAAGCCGGAATCAGATGAAAGAAAAGAAAATCAAAGAATTTAATCTGTATTATCTCAATCTTGGAGCGCTTGTAAAAAAATTTGAGTTTCCAGGTCTTGGAAAATCTGCAACCCAAATTTTTGATGCCCTAATTCCAAAAGACAAGCCTTCAATTCTCCTCTGCTACGGGCCAAAATCGATCGTGTTAAGATTAAACGATTTAGCAGTTGAGAAAGGGGCGAATGCGAACGAAATAATTGAATATCTAAAATCTTCTGCTCCCGGGGTAATTGAAAGCGGAGGCGGGCATATACGGGCTGCTGCAATCAGGGTGAGAGAAGAGTTTGAAAAGTCAATGATTGATGAAATAATCAATTATCTTGAGAATTTAAATTAATTTTTTTCCCTTCCATTCTGCCTCATCTATTCTTTTCTTATAATTGGCCCACCTTGCGCAAACAAATAAAAAATCAGACAGTCTATTGAGGTATGCCGGAATTTCTTTTCGTATTCTTTCTTTTTTTGAAAGAGTTGAAACCCTTCGCTCAGCTCTTCTTGAAACTGTTCTTGCAAAATGAAGTATTGATGACCCGATTGTTTTTCCAGGGATTATAAAATGATTCAAAGGAGGCATTTCTTTTTCATAACCATCTATCCATTCTTCAAGCCGTTTTATTTCAATTTGGGTTATTTTTTTATAATTTTTTCCTCCTGAAAGTTCTACGCCCATAATAAATAATTCTTTTTGAATCTCTTCGATTTGTTTTTTTATTTGCATTTCATCTATTTTGCATCTTACAAGCCCGAGTATCGCATTTAATTCATCAATTGTTCCATAAGCTTCAACTGCCAAATCGTCTTTGTATACTTCTTTTCCATCGAGAAGGGATGTTTTTCCTCCATCTCCCCTTTTTGTGTAAACAGGCATAAAGAAATATTTGAATTAAAATTAATAAACTTGCCGTTCTTTTAATGATTCTGCAAATTCTTTAACCCAAGTCCAATACAAGATTATAAAAGGGCCATATCAAACAATAGAAAATTATTCTCCTAATTTCTTTCAAGTTGTATTAGTCTTTTTGTTTTGGGGTGACCACTTAGACCTTTTAACCCAAGTCCAATACAAGATTATAAAAGGGCCATATCAAACAATAGAAAGTTGTTATCCTAATTTCTTTCAAGTTGTATTAGTCTTTTTGTTTTGGGGTGACCACTTAGACCTTTTAACCCAAGTCCAATACAAGATTATAACAGGGCCATATCAAACAATAGAAAGTTGTTATCCTAATTTCTTTCAAGTTGTATTAGTCTTTTTGTTTTGGGGTGACCACTTAGACCTTTTAACCCAAGTCCAATACAAGATTATAAAAGGGCTAGTGATGGGAAGCATAGTCTGCCTTCTGTGTGGTTAGGCAACATTCGACTAAGCGGCGCAAAGGCCTTGCATACCACAGGCAATTCAAAAGCCGTTTCATCCTCAGAGAGGTAATCGTTTCTGTTCTTTTGAATCCGCCCTTAAGGCGTTGCCTGCATAAAGGTATGGGCAGAACTTCCTCAGAAGAACTCCGTGAGTTGCCTGCTTCCCATCAATATAATTACTCCTTCAGACTTTTAAATTATTTCTATTGGATATTCATATTCTTATCCTTATATAAAAAATCACTTTTTAAATGTTTTCAAATAATCTTATCTTGATTAACAATGCACATCTGCAATGAGGATATATTGGATTTAATACAACAAGGAAAAACAAATGAACTAGTTAAATTAGGAAGCAGAGTAGTAAAACCCATGATATCATTATTATCACATTCAAGTATGAAAGTTAGAAATGGATGTATCGAAGCACTAGCAGAAATAGCGAAAACAGATGAGACCACATTTCAAAGACTAATTGAGGAATTAAACACTCCACGCTTAAACGTTGAACAATATATACATGTCAAAAGAGGTTGCATATATGCGTTGGGCCTGGTAGGTGATAAAAGAGCGGCAAAATCTTTGATAATATCTCTTTTACACGGTTCAGATGATATTAGAAAAGCCTGTGCAGAAGCATTAGGTTCAATAGGAAATCAAAAAGCAGTGAGTGCATTATTAATACACGCATCGTCAAATCGCTATTTTGACATCAGACAAGCATGTGTGATGGCATTAATACATATAGGGAAAAAAGATAGGCACAGTTCCTATGAATTAATTAATGAATTGAATACCAATAGTTCTCTTAGTATAAAATCTATCTGCGCACGAGTATTAGGGATGATAGGAGAACGCAGGGCAGTAGATGCATTAATAGAAGGATTAAAAAATTCAGATGAGAATGTCCGGATATCATGTGAAAAATCTTTAATATTAATAGCAAAGTCTAATGAGAAGACCTTCCAGAGACTAATTAAAGAATTGAAAACCAATCGAAATCGTAAAATTAAAGAAACCTGTGCAGATGCGCTGGGAATAATAGGGGATAAAAGGGCCGTGGACGTTTTGATAGAATCACTGGATGATTTTTATCGTTTTAGTAGGGAAGCCGAAGTAACAGTGATAAATGCATTGGGTTTAATAGGGGATCCCAAAGCAGTTACGCCCTTAATAAGAATATTGAAAAGAGATATAAAGAAGACCTCACCGAACAGCCAGAAGAAAGCCAATAAAGCATTGGTAAACATAGCAAAATTGGATAAAGTTACTTTCTATCTATTAATTAGTGGATTGTTGCCAATAGGAAAAAACAATACAGAAGATTGTATAGGAATATTAACGGAAAACACAGATGAAAAAGGATCATGTTTTATAAAAATAATCTGTGAAAGGAGTGAAGAATGTGCATTAGAAATAGGAATGGAAAAAACCTTGGCAACCATCAAAGAATACATAGGATTCATAAAAGATTATTATACCAAAGAAGAACTAAAAGAAATCCAAATCAGGTTATATTCCTTCTACAGAAAAACATTTGAAGAAGAATCTAGTTCAAGAATAAAAATGGATTTACCTAAACTAGAGATAAAACCACCAAAGAGAGGCCCTGAAATATGTGCCAAATTATTGAGGGTAGGATCATGATTACAAAAGAAGAAGTATTAAAATTAATACAACAAGGAAAAACTGAAGAACTAGTTGCTCTAGGTCCAGAAGCATATGATACTCTTTTCAGGGGGCTTGCAAATGAATTTCCATCAAGAAGATCTACTTGTTGCAGGGCATTAGTAGAAATTGCCAAAAAAGACCAAGATGTTTTTGAAAGGTTAATGTCAGATACTTCAGGAAATTATAGTTATACCTCTGTACAACTTAGGATCAAAAAATGCCATCTGTGGATCTTAGGCGAAGTTGGCGACACTAGAGTAGTCCCATACCTTTTCTCTTTTCTGGACCGTTCGCCCCATGAGTTTGAGGAGAGTATCTCTATTGCACTGGCAAAAATAGCAAGAACAAACGAAGAAACCTTCCAACGCTTAATTAATGAAATCCTGCATATTAAAGACCGGAAGATAAAAGCTCAATGCAGTTGTATCAGGGCATTATGTTTATTGAAGGATTCCAGGACATCAGAAGTATTGATCAAGACATTTTCAAGTTCTTTTGATTCTGCTGTTCTAGGCTTATGTGAAAAAACATTGGCAGAAATAGCAAAAACAGATGAAAATACTTTAGAACTCTTGATTCAGACATTAAAAAATAATTTAGATCCGAATGTTAAGTTTCACTGTGCAATGGCATTAGGAACCACAAACAGAGCAGATTTAATCGATATATTAGTGACTATGTCATTTATAGACAAAGATCTAGATCTTAAGTTTGCATGCACAAGAGCTTTGGGAAATATAAAAGATCCAAGGGGTCTTGCTTTCAAGAAAGTTATCTATGACAAAGACAAAGATTATGCATTAAAGATGGGAATAGAAAAAACCAGAGCAACCATAAAAGAATATCTAGAACTTATAAAAAATTATTATTCTAAAGAAAGGGTAGGTGCGATTAAAATTGAATTACATTCCTTTTTTAGAGAGGTATTTGAAAAGGCAACAGACTTGAAGCCATGTATGGATTTACCTGAACTAAAGATAAAACCACCAAAGAGAGGCCCTGAAATATGTGCCAGATTAATGACGGTAAGAGTATGATTACAAAAAAAGAAGTATTAGAGTTAATACAACAAGGAAAAACTGAAGAATTGATTTCATTAGGACCTAAAATAGCAGAGCCTCTATTAGCCATATTAGAATATTCAGATCTCCCTGAAATTCATATGATTGCAAGCGTATTGGCTGAACTGGCAAAAAAATATGAATGCATCTTTCAGCGACTAACCAAGGAGCTGAATTTCAAAAAATTCAAGAATAATTTAAATCTCAGGATAGGTTGTGCAGAAGCATTAGGAAAAACAGCATCCCCTGTAGCAGTCATTTTTCTTCTTGACAGCTTAGGATGCGACCCAGACCCCAACGTCCGAATCTTATGTGCGAAAGCCTTAGGAGAGATAGGAGATCCAAGAGCAGTAGATGGATTAAAGAAAAGTATCTATGATTATGAGTATGTTAATAGGGCGTCCGTTTCCGCGTTGAAAAGGATAGGAACCCAGAAGGCACTTAATTCATTAGCCTGGAAATTAAGGTCTGAAAATATCCTATTCGATATCTGTGAAGAGGCTCTTATAACCACCGGTGGTTTGAAGGTATTACAAGCATTAATACATAGCATGGGCATCATGCATAATGGAAATCCATCTCATCGTGACAGCTGTGTAAAAATCTTTACAGAATTGGGCAAAAAAGATGAAATTTTTTTTCAGGGTTTGATCCATGAATTTGAAAATAATCAGAATTGGGTCGTTAGAGAAATATGTGCAAGAGCATTTGAACTTATAAAAAACCCAAAAGCAGTAAAAGTATTAATAGAAGGATTAAAGGATAATCGTGTGGAGGTCAAATTAGCGTGCATCTCTGCATTAGGTTCAATCGGAGGTCCTGGCGTAATTGATTTGTTAATAATCCATTTAGCAGACAGCTCCCTTGGTTTTAAATGCGCAAAAGCACTGGAAAATATAAAAGATCCAAGAGGTCTGCACTTCAAAAAAATAATTTATGACCGCGCAGAGAGTTATGAATCCGTATGTTATATATCAAAAATAGGAATAGAAAAAACCCGGGTAATAATTCTTGAATATCTAGAAATGATAAAAGACCATTATCCGAAAGAGAAACTAGCTAAAATCAAAATCAACTTGTTCTCATTTTACAGAAGAGCGTTCAACTCTACTTCTAGACCACCAATGGAGTTACCTATCTTTGCCGTTAAACCTAAAAAGGTCGGTCCTAGGATATGTGCTAGATTAACGGTTGTAATATGATTACAAAAAAAGAAGTATTAGAGTTAATACAACAAGGAAAAACAAATGAATTAGTTAAATTAGGAAGCAGAGCAGTAAAACCCATGATATCATTATTATCACATTCAAGTATAAAAGTTAGAAATGGATGTATCGAAGCACTAGCAGAAATAGCGAAAACAGATGAAAATACTCTCCAGAGACTAATTCAAGAATTAAAAACTAATAAAAAATGTAAAACTAGGATAGGTTGTGCAGATGTATTAGGTTTTATACGGGATTCAAGAGTAGCAGAACCGTTAATAAAGGAATTAAAAACTAGTCGAGATTGGCTCGTTGGACGAAGTTGTGCAATTTCGCTAAGTCGGATAATAGACCCAAAAGCAGTAAAAGTATTAATAGAAGGATTAAAGGATGAGGATTCAGATGTTAGAAAACCGTGCGCAGCTGCATTAGGTATAATTGGGGATATAACGGCAGTAGACTTTCTAATCTTAGGATTAACGGATAATAATGTTAATCATCCTTTTGCACATGCATTAGAAAATATAAACGATCCAAGAGGTCTTGCTTTCAAGAAAGTTATCTATGACAAAGACAAGGATTATGCATTAAAGATAGGAATAGAAAAAACCAGAGCAACCATAAAAGAATATCTAGAACTTATAAAAAATCATTATTCTAAAGAAAGGATAGGTGAAATTAAAGTTGAGTTATATATCTTTTACAGAAAAGTATTTGAAAAGGCAACAGACTTGAAGCCATGTATGAAGTTACCTGAACTAAAGATAAAACCACCAAAGAGAGGCCCTGAAATATGTGCCAGATTAATGACGGTAAGGGTATGATTACAAAAGAAGAAGTATTAAAATTAATACAACAAGGAAAAACTGAAGAATTGATTTCATTATGACCTAAAATAGAGTTGCCCCAGTTAAGCATCAAAAAACCAAAGCATCCATATAAGATATATTATCCTTCAAAAAATTCGCATTTAGCTCAAACATTAATAAACTAACACTTTAAAAATCTTTTTATATTAATTATATTAGGTGTAATTTTATGAATTCAGCCAATAACAATTGTGTAATGCGAGAATTAAATCCGCCTACTTTGGCAAATGGAAGTTATAGACGGACGAGGGGAGGAATTTTTATTCCAGAAAGGAATGTTCTGTTAGACACCCTGAAAAAAACAATAGTTCCACCAGATAAAAAGCTAAATTATATCCCTTATGGTGATGAACTTAATTCGCTAGAAATAGCACAGAAAACAGGACAGGCTGTTCTTTTTGCAGGTCCAACAGGAGTTGGAAAAAGTATGCTTGCCCTGAAATATGCTCAAAATACTGGCCTACCCTTTCTTTATTCCACATGCGATCCGGATAAGACGCAGGGCCAATTAATGGGAAAGCCAAATTTATTATTTTCTGTAGTTGAATTGGATGGAAAGCCCTTTGTAATCAGCAATCAGGTTTTTATGCCCTCAAATATTTCTATTGCTGGTCTTGCTGGAGAAAAGGTTATAATTTTTATAGACGAACTCCATAAACTAAGAAAGGATGTTGATGTATTATTCCACCCTCTTTTACAGGAGAGAATAGTGAACTTGTCTGATCACTTAGGTCCAGGAGAGATTTATAATTTACATCCCGAATCTCTCATAATCTTTTCTTTGAATCCTTATTACGGCGACAGTGGAATTGAAAAGGTCGGCCCTGCGATGCGACAAAGAGTCAAGACACTCTATTTTCCGATGATTACTGATGAAAATAAAATTTTTGAAATTGTAAAGGCAAATGTTGATGGTTATGAAAATTTGGCAAAGGATAAACAGGAGACATTTAAACGGATAGTTCTTATGAGCATGGCTATTGCTAGAATTTATCTTGAATACAAAAAACAGGGAACTACGAATCAGGATGATTTAACATTAAAAAATGAGTTAAAAAATAGTCTTCCTTTAATTAATGAAGCGCCTTCACCACGATTACTTGTTAATGTTGCCAAGTGTATAGTAGCAGGCCAGAATCCTCGCGATGCATTGATAGAAGGACTTTTTAATGCAATAACCAATGACTTTGGTTTGACTACAAATGGATTTTTAACCCAGGCAATGTCATGGTATAATATCAGATGATGGTTGTCTTCAATGTCCAAATTAAAGGAAAAACTAACTGGAAAAATAGTTCCTTTTAAACCTGTTAAACCTAAAAATGATCCTCTTCTCGAGGAGTTTGATAAAGTAAGATTATGTATGGATGCAGCAGTATCTAGATTTGGAGAATTAATTTTTGAGGCCAAAGAAGAAGAAAAAAAGAAGGAAATGAAAGAAAACTTTCCTGTTTTAAAGAAATTAATCAATTCTCTTTTATCAGGAGACAAAGAATCACAAGACAGGTTGCTGTTTTTTGCCCATTGCATGGTCGAACTGAATTCCTCCGGCCATTATATCTCTAGGGATTATCTGATTGAAAATGCACTAACTATTCTAAGTCACAGTGCGTGGAAGGTAAGCCAATTGCAATATTGCCTCTCTGAATTTCAGAGCGATATAACCAGTTATTTTTTTATGACATATTTTCTCCCTAAAATTGGTGAAAGGGTTTATTGGAATACCTTTGTCTCTGAATTGAATAATTACGAAGAGGATTATGTCTATAAATGTTTGGCCGAAGATCTTTTAGCAGAGTATCTTATACATTTTAATGAAACTGTAATGCTGGCAGAGGAAGCAGTTTATAAATATGGATTAGTGCGATACCCTCAGTTAATTTTTGGAAAAGATATGCCTATTGAAATAGGAAAAGAAGATAGTTTTCACACAAATTCCAGCGGCAAAATAGTAATCCCGCCATATGTTAATACTTTTCAAAGCAAGGAGGAAAATTCACTAGTATATCTAATCCTTTTTCATCATGAGATGGGGCACCATCTTTTCAGAACCTTTGATGTGAATCTGGACCCCAGGATTTTCGATTATCAGGCTTTCAGAGTTAGATATCTCAGGCATACCACGCATAAGGGCCAGCTTGAAATTACTGTTGAAAGAGAAGGAACGGAAATAAAAGTAAATTCATTTGCAAAACTACTCTACCTTGTCAAATATCCCATATTACTACATTTTCTTCACAATATTGTTGATGACGGCAGGATAGATGCCAACAATATCGAGCGCTTTTCCGGGATAGCTGAAGACTACAGGCAAATTGTGGAAAAACATTTTGAAAAAAGATGCAAGCTTGAACATTCTGATCTGGGAACTTTTCTTGAGGCCATGCTCCAGTACGCAATTGTTGGAAAGACAAGAAACGAGGTTCCGGCCGGTCTGAAAGCAAAGTTTAACAAGGCAAGAAAGATAATGAATGAGATGGATTTTGGTCCTGAAACTGATGGAACAGATTCAATGAATGTTGCAATAAAACTTTATAATCTTGTATTAGAGGATTTTGAGCAGTTGGTAAAGAATCTTTCAGAAAGAGAACTACCAGAATCGATGATGAATTCTTCTACTGACTCGGGCAAAGCTCCAAACCTTATTATGAAAGATCCTCCTTGCAAGAAACAAAAAAGGAGGCCGGGGGTAAATCCGTTCGATTTGATCAATAATGATTCAGAACCCGGGGATAATAATGGGGAGGATGTTCCTTTGGAACCTACCTCCGAACCAAACAAAAAGAAAAATCCAGAAAATAGCAGTGGTGAAGAAGGCGAAGAGGAAAACAAACCCGGAAAAAAAAGCGATAAAAAACCAGAAGAAAATGATGATGAACCAAAAGCAGAAAATGGCAGTGGTGAAGAAGGCGAAAAGGAAAAAAAACCAGAAAAAACAGGAGACAATAATCCTGCAGGGGCAAATCCGTATGGGAATCTTAAAACAGGAGAGCAAGGTGACGCAAATAGAAATGATCGAAACACTCCCACAATTTTCTATTATGATGGTTGGGACGGATTCAAGCAAGTATTTGAAGAACACAGGGTAGAGCAATTGCATGCAGACGGCAAACTCCTTACATACGATCCTGCAGAAGAGGAAAAAATAAGGAGAACATTCAGGAAATATGCCCCAAAGACAGGAGTTCTGGTTAGAGGAACTGAAGATGGAGACATTGACCCGGAATTACTATCTCAATATTTTCTCGATCTGAGGGCAGGAAAACTCGAGGACATGAATTTTTATCAGAGAGTATTATATGAGCAGAGGGATGTTGCAACAATGGTTCTTGTAGATTTAAGCGGAAGTGCCCTAATTGTAAAACCGCAGATACTTGATTCCTGCGCAGTACTCGGAGTGGCAAGCGATACCCTCCATGATCCGTTGCTTATTGCAGGATTCAGCGGAGATCTTGGCGATGAGAAATTTATTGTTATGAAGGGCATTCATGAAAAAGACATCACTTCCAGCGAATACAGCTCTAATACTCCATTAGGGGGTCCATTAAGGCATTGTAGTTATTTGATGGGAAATGTCTATGAATTAAAATGCAAGGGATTTAAACAGCTTTTTGTGATAACTGACGGGGCTGCCAATGTTGGAAAAAATCCAGTAGAAGATGCGAAAAAGGCAGTTGAAGAGGCTTGGAAAAAGTACAGGATCAATGTTATGGCATTCGGGATATTAAATCAAGATGGTCCAGTATCTTATAGCGAGATGGAAAAATACCTTGAATCTGTATTTGGGGCTGGAAATTATTTTATAATAACTGATAAAGATGTTGACAACAAATTTTTGCATCATTACTTCGAGAGATATTACCGGAAACAGGTAAATAAAGTGAGGTAATGCAATGGTGAGCTTTTATGATATCTAATATTGGATTCATTTTCAGACTTAGGGGTTGAATATGACCACAGAAATATCAAAATTAATGGAACTTGGGAAAAAAGAAGAATTAGTTAAACTAGGTCCTGAAGCAGTAGAATCTATCATACCCCGGTTATCCAGTTCGTATTTACATCTCAAAGAGTATCGCATAGAAGCATTGGCAGAAATAGCAAAAACAGATGAAGGTGGTTTCCAGAGACTAATTAAAGAATTAGTAACTAATGAAAATTGGAGGGTTAAAGCAGGTTGTGCAGAAGCATTAGGTCTAATAGGAGATCTAAGAGCAGTAGGAGCATTAATAGAAGGATTAAAAGATAAAGATTTAGATGTTAGAGAAGCCTACATGAAAGCCTTAGTAGAAATAGCAAAAACAGATGAAGGTGGTTTCCAAAAACTAATAATTAAATTAGGAATTGGAGTGGTAACTGATTTAATAAAGGAGCTAAAATATTATCATGAGTCTGCAATTAAAGAATATATCATACAAACATTAGCCGAAATAGCAAAAACAGATGAAAAAACCTTCCAGATACTACTTAAAGAATTAGAAACTAATGAAAGTTGGTGGATTAAAATAGATTGTGCAAAAGCACTAGGTCTAATAGGAGATCCAAGAGCAGTAGGAACATTAATAGAAGGATTAAAAGATAAAGATTCAGATGTTAGAAAAGCCTGCATGAAAGCCTTAGTAGAAATAGCAAAAACAGATGAAAATACTTTAGAACTCTTGATTCAGACATTAAAAAATACTTTAGGTCTGAATGTTAAGTTTCACTGTGCAAAAGCATTAGGGCAGATAGGAGATCCAAGAGCAGTAGGAGTATTAATAGAAGTATTAAAGGATGAAGATTCAGATGTTAGTGAATCCTGCGCAAAAGCATTAGAAAATATAAACGATCCAAGAGGTCTGCACTTCAAAAAAATAATTTATAATAAAAGTGAAGATTATGCTCTAGAACTAGGAATAGAAAAAACTAGAGCAACCATAAAAGAATATCTAGAACTTATAAAAAATCATTATTCTAAAGAAAGAATAGGTGAAATTAAAGTTGAGTTATATATCTTTTACAGAAAAGTATTTGAAAAGGCAACAGACTTGAAGCCATGTATGGATTTACCTAAACTAGAGATAAAACCACTAAAGAGAGGCCCTGAAATATATGCCAAATTAATGGGGATAGGATTATGATTACAAAAGAAGTATTAGAGTTAATACAACAAGGAAAAACAAATGAACTAGTTAAATTAGGAAGCATAGTAGTAGAGCCCATGATATTATTATTATCAGATTCAGGTATAGAAGTCAGGAACGGATGTATTGAGGCACTGGCAGAAATAGCAAAAACAGATGAAAATACTTTAAAACTCTTGATTCAGACATTAAAAAATAATTTAGATCCGAATGTTAAGTTTCACTGTGCAAAAGCATTAGGGCAGATAGAGGATCCAAAAGCAATAAGCGCATTAATTTTTATGATGGAATATGGTGGATGCAATCTTTCTGAAGTTTGTTTGGACATATTAGTTAAACTTGCAAGAAGAAATAAGGATGTTGTTGATCAATTAATCATTGAATTTGAAAATCCCCCCCCCATAATCATAAGAGGCTATGGGTGTTGCGCAGAAGCCTTGGGCGAAATAGGAGATAAAAAAGCAACAGCTGTTTTATTTAATGGATTGCGTAATTATTTTATGATAAGAGAATTATGTGCTAATGCCTTGGCAAAAATAGCAGAAAGAGACGAAGAAACATTTGAATTATTAGTTGAAGGATTAAATGACTCTACTCTTTTTGTTAGAAAGGCCTGCGCAGGAGCTTTGGGCAAAATAAAAGATAAAAGAGCAGTAGATCCCCTGATAAGAGGCTTGCAAGATCCTGAACCTGAATTTAAACAAGCCTGTGCTAATGCACTCGAGAACATAAATGATCAAAGAGGCGTACATTTCAAGAGAATTATTCATGATAGATTTTATGATATCATTCCTGGTTCTGCGCAGCATTATGCATTAAAAATAGGAATGCAAAAAACCCTTGAGATTATTAGGGAATATTTAGAATTAATAAAAAAAGATTATCCAAAAGGAGAAATAAAAGAGATTCGGGTAAGTTTGTTTGATTTTTACAGAAAGGCATTTGAAAAAAGTTCTGCGCACAGAGTTAGGTTGGAATTACCTGAATTAAAGATAAAACCACCAAAGAGAGGTCCTGAAATATGTGCCAGATTAATGAGGATAGGATTATGATTACAAAAGAAGAAGTACTAAGGCTAGTAAAACAAGGAAAAACAAATGAATTAGTTAAATTAGGAAGCATAGTAGTAGATATACTAATTGAAAGTTTAAACTCTAACATTGATACCAAACATAGTATAACAGCCTTAGTAGAAATCGCAAAAACAGATGAAAATACTTTTCAAAGGCTAATTAAGGAATTGGAGAATAATACCTCTTGGAAGAGTAGAAGATACATTGCCCAATCATTAGGTTTACTAAAAGATAAAAGAGCAGTAAAAGCATTAGTAACAAGATTAGAAGACGAAAATGAAAATTTCCTTGTTAGAGAATCATGTGCAGAATCCCTAGGAAAAATTAGGGATCCAAAGGCAGTAGATCCCCTAATAGAACTATTAAAAATCCACATGGGGGACCTTATGGAATCCTGCACAGAAGCATTGGCAGAAATAGCAAAAACAAATAGAAATACTTTTCGAAGAATAACTACTGAATTATTAAATAGTGATTCTGAAAATGTCAAGAAAGCCTGTGTAATGGCACTAGACCTCATAAATGATTTAAGAGCAGTAGATTATTTGATAAAAGGATTAAAAGATAAAGATTCGGATGCTAGCCCAAGTATTATACATTTACTGGCCAAAATCGCAAGGAAAGATGACAGTACTTTCCAAAAACTCATAAAAGAATTATTGACCAATAATCTTCAATCTGTTAGGTTTTGCTGTGCAGTAGCATTAAAATGTGTGGGGGATAGAATAGTAGAAAAAAATATAGAAAAAAGATTATTTGAGCTTTCGAAAAAAAATTCTTACACGAAAGGAGAATTTGCAAAAATAAAACTTGAGATATATAAAATTTACTTTGAAATAACTGGGCACAAAAGTTTTCTAAGAGTAATGAATGAATATTTGTCTATAATACGGGATAAGACTTCAAAGAAAGAGTTTGCAAAAACAAAACTTGAGCTGTATAGGGCTCATGTAACTATAGTGGGATCAGAAAAAACATTAGAAACCATCAAAGGATATCTAGAACTTATAAAAAACGATTATTCCAAAGAAGAACTAGATAAAATTAAATTAAACTTATATTCTTTTTATAGAATGGTGTTTGAGTGTGAATCAGCCATAAGAGGAAAAATGGATTTACCTAAACTAGAGATGAGACCACCAAAGAGAGGTCCTATAATACATGCTCAATTGAGGGTTGCAACATGATAAACTCGGAAGAAACGTGGGGCGTATTAGAATTAATACGCAAAGGAAAAACCAAGAAACTAGTTAAATTAGGAAGAGAGGCAGCAGATATTTTAATAGCAGAATTGCAGAATCCCCATTTTGTTCATAAACAAACTTGTATAAACTCCTTAGTAGAAATAGCAAAATCCGATGAAGAAACTTTTCAGAGACTAATTGAAGAATTGGAAAATAGTAAAAACTTGAAAATTAAAGCAGGTTGTGCAAAAGCATTGGGTTTAACAGGGAATAGAAGGGCAACCACTGCATTAATAGAAGAGTTATGCAAAAATGATGGATCATCGTATCAATATTCTGATGTTAAAATAGCCTGCGCAGAAGCATTAGGCATGATGAGAGATAAACAAGCAATACCCTATTTGGTAAAGGAACTAAGGAATATGAACCGTTCAGTTGGATTTGCCTGTATAAAATCCTTGGGAGAAATTGGAGGTCTGGCTGGGGCAGAAGCAATAATACAAAGATTAGAAGAGATAATAAATATTTCAGGAATATGGGGAGATTTAGAAACAATTTGTAAAGAAACGCTAAGCAACATGGCTAAAAAAAATAAAGCCGTCCAGCAGTTTTTAATATATAAATTTGAGAATTCTGGTAATAACACAGTGAAAAATGTTTGCTTACAGGCGTTATGTCATATTGCTGATCCAAAACTTGCAGAATTTTATATAAAGAATTTAACTGGTCCTGCAGGTCCTGCTGTATATTGTGCAGAAGCATTAGGAAAAATAAAAGATAACAGAGCAATACCTTATTTATTAAATGGGCTAGAAAAAGAATATCACGGTCTTAGAAGAGCCTGCGCAGAAGCATTAAAGAAAATAGGTGATCCAATAGCCGTAGATTATTTAATTAAACGATTGACAGACCTCCATCCTTCTGTTCGAAAAGCTTGTTCTGAAGCATTAAAGAAAATAGGTGATCCAAGAGGACTCTATTTTGAGAGAGTTATCTATGATGATGCAGGTGCTTTAAAGATCGGCATGGATAACACCCTGAAAATTATTAAAGAATATCTTGATTTCATAGCAGATGAATATCCCGAGGAAAGAACAAGACAAATTAGACTAGGTTTATTTTTATATTATAGAAGAATATTTGAAAAAGAATCCAGTTCAAGAATAAAAATGGAATTGCCTGAACTAAAAATAAGACCACCAGTGAAGGGCCCTATACTATATACTAGATTAAAGGTTGCAACATGACAGCACAAGCAAAAATATAAATACCTTTAAAAAACCTAATATATTAAAATTCTTAATATAGTTTAATTATTTTAATATAGGTGTTCATATGACAAAGAAAATAAAAGTTGCAGTAGTTGGCATTGGAAACTGCTTTGCAGGTTTAATACAAGGTATAGAGTATTACAAACAGCATCCAGAAAGGGAAATCACTGGGATTATGCATAATAAAATGTCTAATTATTCCATCTATAACATTGAATTTGTTGCAGCCTTTGATATCTCAAAAAAGAAGGTAGGCCAGACATTAGAAAGGGCAGTATATGCAGAACCCAATTTAGTTAAATGGACAAAACTTCCAAAATCAGAAGTAATAGTAAAACCAGCTCCAATTCTAGACGGAGTAGGATTATATGTAAAAGATTTAATCCAGCCGGTAAATTCAAGGCCAATAGAACAGCTAAGAGAGGAAATCTTAAAGGAAATTTCAAATTCAGGGGCAAAAATAATTTTAAGTTATCTCCCGGTAGGCTCTCAAAAAGCAACAGAATTCTGGGCAGAAATCGCATTGGAATCCGGGTGCGCATTAATAAACTGCATTCCGGTGTTTATTGCAAGCAATCTTGAATGGAGAAAAAAATTCAAAGAAAAAAACCTTCCTTTAATTGGAGATGACATAAAAGGGCAGGTTGGAGCAACAATAGTCCACAGAACATTGGCAAAATTATTTACCGACCGGGGCGTTGAAGTTGAAAGCACTTACCAGTTAAATGTTGGCGGTAACACAGATTTTATGAATATGCTCGAGCGCTCAAGGCTTGAAAGCAAGGAAATATCCAAAACCAACAGTGTCCAAAGCCAGTTAAAACAGCCTCTTCCAAAAGGACAAATCCACATAGGCCCAAGCGATTATGTTGAATTTTTGCAAAACACCAAGCTTGCTTTCATAAGATTGAATGGAAAACAATGGGGAGACAGGTCTATGAATCTTGAGATAAGACTTGAAGTTGACGATAAGTCTAATTCAGGTGGAATTGTAGTTGATGCAATCAGGGCAGCACAAATTGCGCTTGATAGAAAAATAGGCGGAGCATTAAATTCTGCTTCAGCATACCTTATGAAATCCCCCCCTATCCAAATGAGGGATGAGGATGCAAAAGATGCCCTGAATGATTTTATAGAGGGAAAAAGAAATGATTAAAGGGAAAATAAATCAGGATAAACTTCTTTCCTTTTTTTCAGCAGTTCCATTGCACCCAAATCACATAACTCTTCTTTCAGTTTTAATTGCCATAATTGCCTTTGCCATATTCCAATATAATCAGTTATACTCGATAATCCTGTTTGCAATCTCTTTTTTTATAGATGCAGTTGACGGTGTTGTTGCAAGAGCAAAAAACCTGGCATCAAAAAAAGGGGCATTTCTTGATGGAATTTCAGATCGGTTAGTGGAGTTTCTCATCATCCTCACAATAATGTATTATTTTTCTTCTAATCAAATAATTCTATTGTCCTCAATTTGTATTTTGTTTTTTGGAACCTGCATGACTTCATATGTAAAGGCTTACGCCCATCACCAAGGATTATTAAATGAAAAAGAGGCAAAAAAATTGCCCGGAATTTTGGAAAGGGCAGAACGGGTAATTCTGTTATTCCTTATTCTAGCCTCTTTGGTTTATTTTCAGCAATATTCGATTTATTTAATCGTCTTAACTGCCATTCTATCAGTTATTACATTTACTCAAAGGATTTATTTAATTCTAAAAAAATAAAAAATTAAAATGGAAACTCTGCACCTGAACGTATATCCCCCACAATTGGATCCCCTGTTTTAGGATCTAGAATACCAAAAGTTCTTGCAAATACCTTAAACATCTCTGTTCCATAAGTTATTTTAAATTCCCCCCCAATCAAATGCTGTCCGCATTTACTATCTATAAATCCTAAAGGAATTGTTGTAATGGTAATCGGCCCTATCGGAGCTTCCACACCCATATAAATAGGTATTAATCCAATTTTATCATATTCTGTACCCGCAAATAAGTAAATTGAATTTATTTCTCCACCCAGAGATAAACCCACTACTTTTTGATCTCCTAAAAATCTGCTCATTTGTGCATATACCATTCCATCTACAATATCTGGAGCAATAGGAAAATTTAAACCTAAAGAAGCCCCTTCTAAATTCACTGTTCCAGTTAATAACTCTCCTGAAACACTTACCCCTAAATTTATAGCTATTGGATCAATTTTTAATTTTGCATCTAATCCTAAGCCAGCTTCCCAAGTTTTTTGATAGCCCTTTTGAGTAAATAAACTCAGATTAAGTTCCTGTCGTACACCACTTTCTTTCGGTTGTAGTTCCTCTGCGTTACTTAATAACGGAAGAGCAAGAACTGCTAAAGTAATAGCACTTGAAAGTAGTATTCTTTTTAACCTTCTGCCACTAGCTCTTTTTGTCATACCTATACGTTTCTGTTTCATCGTTAATCACCGTTGGTTATAACAACATACAAACTATATAAAATATTTGATAATTTTTTTTACAAAACCGAAAAATTTTTAATACTTTATTTAGATTATGTAAAATATGATTAAAATTGATGAGAAGGATAGGAAAATATTATATGAACTTTCTAAAGATTGTAGGATTTCTATTCCGAAATTAGCTAGCAGGGTAAATGTAAGTAGGGAAGTAGCTGATTACAGATTAAAAAAATTAATAAAAAATAAAATAATTATGGGGTTTTGTATTGATATTTCTTTAAATTCGTTAGAGTTCTTAAATTTTGTAATGTATTTAGAACTAAAGAAAGTAAGTGAAGAAAAAGAAAAAGAGATTGTAAATTATTTAGTTAATCATGATTTTGTTGGTTGGTTTGTAAGTTCAACAGGAAAATGGAGTTTTATATTTGATGTTTATGCAAAAGATAATAACCACGCTTCCTTAATTTTGGATGATTTAAAAGAATATCTTGGTGAACATTTAGGTGAATATACATTCATCCCTCAAAAAGATCTTGGATATTTCCATTCTAAATTTTTTGGAGAAGAACCGTTTAAAAAGAAAAAATATTTTTCTAAATATACTTTAGATAAAATTGATTTACAATTATTAAAAATTTTATCAAATAATGCAAGAATACTCTTTATTGATCTTGCTTCTAAAATAAATCTAACTCCCGAAGCTTTAAGTGTGAGGATAAAAAAACTTAAAAATGATGGAGTAATAAGACAATTTTTTATCTATCCAAATATTTTTTTATTAAATCTTCAACATTATAATATCCCTATTAAATTAGAGAATGCAACAAAATCTCTAGAGTATAAGCTTTTGAAATATTTAGCCCAACATCCTAAAATATCTGCATGTTACATGCCTATCGCATATTGGGATATAGAGGTTACAATTTTTGTAAAAAATCCAGCAGAACTAAGGGATTTTATAAGAGAACTTAGAAATAAATTTCCAAATGTAAGAGTTTTTGATACCTCTCTATTTTTTGAAGAATTTAAATCAAATTCTTTTCCAAAAGGTGTTTTTGATTATTTATTAAAAAATAAAACTTAATCCTCAAACAATTTTTTCTGCATCACATTTTCAAGCGTCTTCCACTTTTTCCTAAGATATTTATCTATTTTTTTTATTTCCTTATTATTTCTTAAAACATTTCTTGTTTTTGGATCTGACGGATACCCGCTTCCAAAATCCACCAAAGTTTCATTTTTTATCTCATCAACCTGCCGTTCCCTTAAAACCTTTGCAAAAATAGACGCAGCTGCAACAATTGGATAATTTTCATCTGCCTTGTGCTCTGCTTCAAATTTTAAAACGCCAAATCTTTCCATTCTTTTTTTAAAAACCCAAGAATACCGGTCTGGAAGATCAATCATTACATCTGCATTTTTTACTTTTTTTATCAGGTTTGCCATAGCCTGGGCCTCAATATCATTTAGGCTCATGTTATCCATTTTCTGATTAAGATCCTGGGCAGAAATTTCAATATGCCTAAATTCACAGATTCCCTCTAATTTTTTTAATATTTCCAGCCGTTGCAATTGACTTAGCTGTTTTGAATCCTTTTTGCATATTTTTTTTAATTTTTTTTCATTGTTTTTGCTGCAAACCGCCATAGCTACGATCAAAGAACCAATAACAGGCCCTCTTCCCGCCTCATCGATTCCTGCTATACTTTCCGGCATAGTTACAATTGGTGCTTATAAATTTATATTCCTATTGCTGGCTTGAAAAATTAGAAAAAAATTAAGAAGAAAAGCTTCTTTTTTCTACAATAATATAATCAGACACTGCCAAAACAGATTCATATGGGACCAGAACCATTCCATCTTCTTTTCTCATTTTATCTGCATGGGTATTATCCGGATTTGGCTCAACAATTAGGTTTTCTATTTTACCAGTCGTTTCACTTATATTCAAATCAATCAATCTTCCAAAATCTTCCCCTTCATTTGTAATTACCCTCTTGGATGAGAGCTGCCTTGCGATTAAATATTTTGACACATTACCACCTGATAGATGCATAATCTCTTTAAAGATTTAAAAAGGTTATGTTCAAAGCCCAAAAGCCAGCTCTTTGGTTTTTTCCATTATTTTTTCTGATATTTCTCTTGTTTTTCCCTCTGCAAATATTCTCATTGCAGGCTCTGTTCCAGAAGCGCGGACAATAGACCACCCGTCTTCAAAATTTATTCTCACTCCATCCATATCCATTATTTTTAATCCTTCTTTTTTTGCGTTTTTTCTTGCAGTTTCAAGTATAAAATCTTTTTTCTTTTCCTCTATTTCTATTTTTGTTTTTTTCTGAAAATAATATGGCATTTCTTTTAGAATCCCACTCAATTTCTTATCGCACATTTTTTCAATTATTTTTACAGCAGTACAAAAACCATCTTTTGCAAGAGAGATCTCAGGCCAAATAACTCCTCCAACTTCCTCTCCTCCGATACAATATTTTCCAGTTGCCATTTTTTCAGAAAGATATGGGGCCCCAACTTTACAATACTCTGTGCTAACCCCAAATTTTTTCCCAATATCTTCGATAAGCCTGCTTGTTGCAACAGTTGTTACGATATCTCCAGCTCCTTCCTTTAATTTTATAAGAACTGATATTCCAAATACCCTGTCCCCTATAATATATTCCCCCTGTTCATCTATGAAAATAACCCTGTCCCCATCTCCGTCCCATGCTATTCCACAATCTGCATTTTCTTTTTTTACCTCGTTTATTAATTCTTTGACTTGCTCTTTTGTTGGTTCTGATGTCCGGTTTGGAAAATTGCCATCTATTTTTTCATTTATACAAATAATTTCACAGCCAATTTTTTCAAAAAGTGTTTTCATTGTTGCAGAAGTTCCGTTTCCAAAGTCAAGAACTAATTTTGGTTTTTTCTCAAGTATTTTTTTGATATCAATTTTTTCCATTATTTTTTCAATATGATTGCAGGCAGCATTTTCATATTTCTGCACAGATCCGGTGTTATCCCATTTGGCAAGATCAATTTTTTCCATTATTTTTTCAATTATTTCGCCTCTTTCCTTTGAAACCGAAATCCCTTTTTCATCAACTACTTTTAGTGCATTCCATTCAGGAGGATTGTGCGATGCAGTAATTATTATTAATCCATCGAGAGATAATTTTTTTATCATAAATTCAGCAGTTGGGCTTGAAATAATTCCAAAATTAATTACCCTACATCCCACACTCAAAAGACCCGAAATCACCGCATTTTCAAGGCATTCTCCGGTTAATCTTCCATCTCGCGCAACCCCTATTTTCCCTTTTTTAAAATAGATTCCTATTCCCTGTGCAATTTTTAATGCCAATAAGGGGTTTAACTCATCAAACTTTCCCCGCACTCCATTTGTTCCAAAAAGCATCAAACCACTTTATTTTTTGTGCCTGAACCAATCTATTGTTTTTCTAAGCCCGTCTTTTAAAAGTGTTTTTGCCTCAAATTCTAAAATTTCCTTTGCCTTAATTGTGTCTGCATAAGAATATTTTATATCTCCTGCCCGGTCTTCCCTAAAATGAGGCACAATTGATTTATTTATTACAGAATTTATTGCATCAACTAGTTCCAATATGCTTGTTTGTTTTCCTGTTGCAATATTAAATGTGAGCCCGGGCGCCCTTGGGTTTTTCATTGCAGATATATTTGCATCTACCACATCATCAACATAAATAAAATCTCTTGTTTGCTTTCCATCCCCATAAACTATTGGCTGCATATCATTTACCATCCTTCCAATAAAAGAACTTATTACTCCAGAATACGGGGAATTTGGATCCTGTCTTGGCCCAAAAACATTAAAATAACGAAGGCAGACACAATCCAATGCCTGGCTTTGCCCATATTGCTGGGCTGACAATTCATTCATTGCCTTAGAATTCCCATATGGAGAAACCGGGTTTGGCTCCATATCCTCTTTTTTTGGAAGTTGCATGCTCCCTCCATATACAGCAGCAGAGCTTGCAATAATAACTCGTTTTACATTATTTTTTACAGCTCCGTTCAACAGATGAACTGTTCCTGTAATATTTATTTTCCAGCATCTTGCAGGATTTTTAATGCTCTCTTCAACAGAAGTCATTGCAGCTTCATGAAAAACATAGTCAATTCCTTTTAATGCATCCCAAACCTGCTCTTTTTCCTGCATATCCCCTTTGATTATTTCAATATCCTTTTTTATTTTTTCAATATTTTCCTCTTTTCCTGTTGAAAAATTGTCAAATATCTTTACCTTATATCCATCTGCAACTAATCTTTCTGCAATATGCGAGCCTATAAATCCGGCCCCTCCTGTTACAAGAACATTTTCCATTTCAAACACCGATTTAACCCTTGCTCTTCTTATGATCTTCTAAAAACTTCAGAATTCCCTTTTTTGTTAGTTCATGCTCAAACATCTCTTCGAAGACTTTTGGGGGAATTGTTGCAACATGCGCCCCGTATAATCCAGCCTGTTCAATATGTTTTACTGACCTTATTGATGCGACAATCACCTGCGTTTTATATTCATATTTATTATAAATCTCCATAATTTTTTTTACTAATTCCATTCCATCCTGCCCGATATCATCTAATCTTCCAACAAAAGGGGAGACATAAGTTGCTCCTGCCTTTGCAGCCAAAAGTGCCTGAGATGCGCTAAAAACCAATGTTACATTTGTTTTTATTCCTTCATTTGAGAGTATTTTTACGGCCTTTAACCCTTCTTTGGTCATTGGAACCTTTACAACCAAATTTTTTATCCATTTTTTGAATTCCTGCGCTTCAGTAACCATCTCTTCTGCACTAAGCCCTATTCCTTCTACACTTATGGGCCCTGAAATAATCTCTCCGATCTCGGTTATTACCTGCTTATGGTCTCTTCCACTCTTCATTATTAAACTGGGGTTAGTAGTAATTCCATCCACAAACCCCAATTCAGCATATTTTTTTATTGCCAAAACATCCGCACTGTCTAAGAAAAATTTCATATTTTTGCCTCTGAATCTTTATTCATAAATCTTTCCATTTTTTTTCTGTCCCCTTTCATAATCTCTGGAACAGGAAAAGAATCCTTAGTTTCTTTTTCAATTACTGCCAGAGGATCAAATTCCATCTTTCGTTGGTTGTTTTTAAAATTAATTTTTAAGTTCTCCTTATCCATATTTACACCAATTATCTTTCTAATGTAATATATTTAACCTTTTGTTTGACTTAATTGGCATTCTGCAATGATTCGAAAAAATTAAAACAAATATTTTTCATTTAAATAAGTGCTAAAGTTCTGTTGCACTATTTTTTCAATTCCTCTAAAATTACTTTTTTTATTCCCTCGCAATCAAGACCATATTTTTTCAATAACTCATACGGTTCTCCTGATTCACAGAATATATCATAAATCCCATGTCTTCTTAATTTAACTCCAAGCCTTTCATCAGTTAATACTTCAGAAATCGCGCTTCCAAGCCCTCCATTTATCTGGTGGTCTTCAACGCTTATTAACAGTTTTGTTTTACTGGCGCAATCAATTATTGTTTTTCTATCAATTGGTTTAATAGTATGACAATCAACAACTCCAACAGAAATCCCATTCTTTTCAAGTTCATTTGCAGCTTTTAAGGACTCATACACAGGTACTCCGCATGCAATAATATATGCATCTGTTCCTTCCCGGTATATATTTGCCTTTCCAATTTCAAAAGGAGTGTTTTCACTAGTAAAAACGGGCGTTTTTTCTCTTGCACTTCTAATGTATGCTGGTTTTTCCCGTTTAATCAATTCCATAGTTGCTTTTTTTGCCTGATTAAAATCCGATGGGCATATAACAACCATATTTGGCAGAACCCGTGTAATTGCAATATCCTCTAACGCCTGATGGGATGCTCCGTCAGGACCAACAGTCAGCCCGGTATGCGAACCATGTATTATTACCGGAACATCATTATAACAAATTGATACTCTTATCTGGTCCCAGTTTCTTCCCGGTGAAAATACCCCATATGCCGAGATTACTACAACCTTTCCGGATGCTGCAATTCCTGCCCCAACTCCTGCCATATTTTGTTCTGATACTCCGACTTGAACAAATCGCTGGGGAAATTCCTTTGCAAATAAATGTGTTCTTGTTGATTCAGAAACGTCTGCTGTCAACACCCATAAATTAGAATTAATCTTTCCCATTTCTAAAAGTCCAATTCCAAATCCATCTCGTGTTGGTTTTTTTTCCAAAGTTCCAAAAAGATCTTTTTGTAAATGCATCTCAATCATAATTTTCACCCGTCTGTTTCTGCCTCGATCATTTGTTTTTTATGTTCAAGCATTCTAAGCGATTCTTCCATCTGCTCTTTTGCAGGCGGTTTTCCATGCCATTCAACCATATATTCCATAAACTGGATTCCTTTTCCAGGAACTGTTTTTGCAAGTATTATTGTTGGCTTATGCGGAATCTTTTTTGCCTCTTCAATTGCATCAATTATTGCAGGGATATAATGACCGTCAACTTCAATTACATTCCATCCGAATGCCTTGTATTTGTCTGCCAAAGGTTCAAGGGGCAAAACCTCATGTGTTGTTCCGTCAATTTGAATATTATTTAGATCCATTATTACAATTAAATTTCCAAGCTTGTATTTTGATGCCAAAAGCGCTGCCTCCCAAATCTGCCCTTCATTTTGCTCTCCATCTGAAACAATACAATATATTCTATTCATCTGATGCTCTGTTTTTGCAACAATTGCCATTCCAACTGCCTGTGATAATCCCTGACCCAAAGGACCAGAAGAGTTTTCAACTCCTGGAAGCGTTCCTTTATGCGGGTGTCCTTGCAACCTTGAACCAAGTTTTCTAAGTGTTGTCAATTCTTCTTGTGGAAAATATCCTGAATGGGCCAATGCTGAATATAACACCGGGCATACATGTCCATTGGATAATATTAATCTGTCTCTTTTTTTCCATTCCGGGTTTTGCGAATCATGTGTCATTGCATTAAAATACAAAACTGTAAAAATATCTGCAAGACCTAATGAACCTGCAGAATGCCCTGATTTTGCCTCATAGAGCATTTTTATTACATCCTGTCTTATTGAATTTGCAATCAATTTCAATTTTTTTATATCCTCTATTTTTTCTGCAACCATATTTTTGCACCTTCATTTGCATTTTCCTTTAATTTTTCTATTGCTTCCTTGATATTTGAAGAAGAATATATTGCGCTGCATGAAACAAATTTATCTGCTCCAGCACTTGCAGCTCTTTTAATTGTCTCAAAATTTATTCCTCCATCAACTTCAATCTCTAATTTAGGATATTTTTCCCTTAAATATCTTATCTTGTCTTCCATTGCTTCAATATATTTTTGATGAGAATATCCCGGCACCACACACATTACAAGAATTCGTTGCGCATCTTTTATATAAGGTTCAATTTTATTTACCGGAGTACTTGGATTTAGTGTAAGGCATAATCTTCCGCCAGCTTTTTTTACTGCTTTAATTATTTCCATCCAATTATCTTTTATTGTTTCAATATGAATCTGATGAAGATGATTTCCCTTTGTTTTTTCAATCCATTCAATCTGATTTTCAACCATCCAGTGAAATTCATATAAAACTCCATTTGGAAGCTCTTTAATCTCTTCAGGTTTGATTGTATAATTAGGAACAAATTTATTATCCATTACATCGATATGAATTTCCTTTACATAATCCTTTACTTTGTTTATATTATTTATAAATTCTTCTTTGGTTTTTACTAGGATTGCAGGAATTACTTCCAAGTTTAACCTCTCGGCAGTACTTTTCGTTTCTCCTCCCATAAAAACCAGATAATTTAATTTATGAATACAACTTATTAAATAGTTTTTGATATTTATCCTAAGTTTAATTAATTTTAAAACCTTTCTAGTCCACTAGAAAGGTTTTGCCTGTTTCTTTCTAATTGCAATAGAAAGCTTTACCCTTTTTCTTTCTAATAATAGGTAATTATATCATTTTAAATGTTTCAGTATATTGAAACAATTTTGCGTATTTGTTTAAATATACTTAAAAATCCAAAACCATCTCCAAATCTTATGCTTTTTTCTATAAGAATCAATGATTACCTAAGTATTTTGCCTCTAAAATTCCTCTTGCAAGTTTTATATACTTCTCCGGAACCTTTATTTTTCTAAGTCCTGCCTCTAAAACCTCAATCTCATCCTCTCCAAATGCCCTTAAAATCAATAGGGAAAAGAAGTATATCACGCAGGATAAACCAAACAAAACCCCAAAAACAGATAATTTAACCATTTTTTGTGCAATTTCATCTGCCATCTGCCCTTGTGAAGCTCCAAGTTGTATTAAAGGGATATATTCATTTAATCCAATAATTATGTAATCCTTGATTAAAAATAATATTAAAAACCCGATAATTCCTGCAATTATTGGCTTATATATCTCTTTTGGAAACCTAAATCCAAATATTTTTCTTGAATAATACCAAATCATTAAGCTAAATATAATAAATGAAAGCAAGGAGGCAAATGCAGCTCCGTTTATTCCCCACACCGGGATAAAAATTATATTGAAGATTATATTAGAAATTGCAGCAGCCCCTGCTGATTTTATCTCAACATCTAATTTTCTCATTGCAGCAAGGGTTGTAGAAAGGATTGCAAAAATAGACCTTATAAGTAATCCTGCTGTAAATAAAATCAATACAATATAACCAGAAGTATAGTTTGACCCATAGAATATGCTTAATAAATTCTGTGAAAATAAAATCATTATTGCAACTATTGGAATTATTGTAACTATGCTCCATTTAATTGAAATATTGATAGTTTCCCGTATTTTTTCCATCTCATTTTTTCCAAAATATTCTGAAACAAGCGGAAAAAATACTGCTCCAATTGCTGATGGAAATATTAGAATTAAATTTGCAAGCCCCAATGCGATAGTATATACTGCAATTTGCGCTAGGGAATCTGGCATTAAATAACTGATCATTATTTTATCCGTATACTGTATTATAGTCCATAAAAGAGAAATTAAAGTAATTATAATTCCAAAATTAATTACTTCTTTTCCAAGATCTATGTTTTCTTTTAGTGTAAATGCTTTTTCTTCACTGGGCCATTGTTTTACCTCTTTATATGCCCAATATACTCCAATTGGAAGAATTAAAATAAAAGAGATAAGAAAACCAATAGATAATGCAGTTTCATTAAATCCAATCAGATAAAACGCGATTAAAGTGATTATTATTTTTACCCCGTTTTGTATAACATCCATTATCTGGCATTCAAATATTTTTTTTCTTCCAGAAAGAATTCCTCTGCTAACATCATCTATTTCTTTTATTAGAATCCATATTGCCATTAATTGTAGAACCGGAGTTATTTTTTCCTCATTTAAAAAATCTGCAATATTTCCTGCAAGCAAAAATACTACAATTGTAAAAATAAGTGTTAATACTCCTCCTCCCAAATAACTTAGTTTTACTAGATTTTTTAATTTTGCAAACTCTTTTCTTCCGTATAAATAAGGAACATATCGTCCTAAAGAGTAAATCAACCCCAAGTCCGTGAATATATATAAAATTCCAAGTATTGCTAAAACAAGATAAAACGCCCCAATCTGCTCAGGTGTTAATAATCTTGCAAGAATTATTAAATATAAAAAAGAGATAAACTTAGTGAGTATCTGGCTTGAAAATGCCCATATTGAGGTTTTTGCAATTAGATTTGTTTGTTTCATAAAACTTCACAGATACTAAGTACTTAATATTATCAATACTTAACAAAGCATTTGCTTTCTTATATTGCGTCAGTCATTGTTTTAATAAATGAACGCAATCTTTTAAATTTATACCCTATAATAACTTTTTTGGTGTTTAATTGAATATACTCTTAATTAATGTTCCATCTCGTAAAGGGGAAGGCGGTCTTGTTTTGCCATTGGGGCTTTTATATGTGGGCGACATATTAGAAAGAAATGAACATAACACAAAAATCATTGATATGTACACCAGTGATTTCAATTCATTGGATAAATTAATGGAGGAGTTTAAACCATCTATAGTTGGATTTGGGGGAATATCTAGCTCCTATGGAGGTACGAAAAAACTTTCTTTATATATAAAAGAAAAATATCCAAAAGTTATTCAAATTGCAGGTGGACCATTAGCATCTACATATGATTTGTTGCTGAAGAATACAAAAGTTAGTGTTGTGTTCCATGGCGAAGTCGATCTAAATTTGCCCGTATTTTTAAAGAAAATTGAATCTGAAGAGCCATTTATTGATATAAAAGGAATATCCTATCTTGCAGATGGCCAGGTAATGCGAAATCCTCCGGAAATCTTAATCACAAATATTGATGAAATTCCCTATCCAGCATACCATCTAGTTGATATGCACATATATGCACTTCCAGTAGAGACACTGCTTAATGCTTATGATGCGGTTTTGCGCCATAACCCACAACTTCGTAGAGATGTTTTAAAGAAAATTGAAGGCAAAAAACTTAGAATTCCTATTCTTGCGTCAAGGGGTTGTACAAACCGTTGTTTTTTTTGTTATAGGCATGTTTTTGGCCATAGGCAACATTCTGTCAAATATGTCATAGACCACATCAAATACCTCCAAAAAGAGTATAATATATCTGGTTTTCAGTTCAGTGATGAGCTATTTAATCGTAATCAAGAATGGATTCTTGAATTCTGCGATGCAATAGAACGCGAAAAACTTGATATATTCTATATCGTTGGGGGTGCACGGATAGATAAAATTAATGAGCAACTCCTCCTTCGTTTGAAACAGACAGGTTGTGTAGAAATAGGTTATGGCCAAGAATCTGGATCAGACATTATTCTTAGAGAATATCGAAAAGGAGTTTCCAGGCAACAAAACAAGGAAATAACTCTGTTGACGCAAAATCTTGGCATAATGGTGACCGTTCAACTTGTAATTGGTTCCCCGAGTGAAACAAATGAAACCATACACGATACAATAAATTTTTTGAGGGAATGTAAATGTTATATGGTCTCTTTGAATTATTTAATACCCTTGCCAGAAACCCCAAGTTGGCAATATGTGACGGAACACAGTTTAATAAATGATGTTGAAAAATATTTAGACGATGTTGCTGAGTATGGTGGTATGCGTATGTTAGTTAATTTAACAAACGAACCAGATGATGTCGTTAGAAGCTGGTATCCACGAATTTGCTATGAGACCACCCGTAATTACTATAAATTTACGAATCAAACTCATCTTTATCTTTTGTATACTCTATTTGGCAGAACCCGCAAATATCTGGAACCTTTTTTACCAAATGAAACCAAAGGCAAGATTCGCAGTTTTTTGAGAAAATACCATCTTAGAGGATAGGTTTAGAAAATTCATTTTAGTACTTCTAAAAGAAGTTTTCTAATTTCATCTTTTGTAAGTGTTTTTATGTCGCTTTTGTTGTTGATTGTATTTAAGGTTGACCCTTCCTCTGCAAAAGCCTTTTCATTTTTGTCCGATTCTAAACCACGAAGAGATCTAATTAATGGGTCAATAACTATTAACTTACCATCAACTACCCTCGCATGCATTTTTTCGTAATCAGTAAGAAGAGATTCATGTATCTTCTCTCCCATTTTTGCGCCAATTGTCTTAATTTTTATCTTATCTGGCAGGTACCCATATTTTGGTCCATATAACTCAATTAGTACTTCTGCCATTTCTAATATTTTTACTGATGGCATCCGTAATATAAATGTTTCACCACCTTTTGCAAATGCAGTTGCTTGTAATATAAGTTCTATTGCTTTATCTGTAGGTATTATGAATCGTGTCATCTTGGGATCAGTAATCGTTACTGGACCACCCAAAGAAATTTGATTTAAAAATAAAGGTATAACCGAACCTCTCGAAATAAGTACATTACCAAAACGTACAGAAGCAAAAACAGTTCGGCTTGTTCCACGGTAGTACTCTGCGGCACTAGTTATTTTTTCTGCAAGAAGTTTGGTCGTTCCCATAACGCTTGTCGGGTTTACTGCCTTATCAGTACTAATCGTGATCATTTTGTATACATTATTTTCTATCGCAGCATTAATTACATTTTGAGTTCCGATTACATTTGTATTGATAGCCTCTGAAGGAGTATATTCATTTATATAAACATGCTTGAGTGCGGCCGCATGAAAAACAAAATCTATTCCTTGCATTGCTCGAGTTACTCTATTTTTATCTCGTATGTCTCCTATAAGCATCCTAATTTTATTTTCATTACCGCCACAATGTTGTTCTAGTTCAAAAAGTCCGGTTTCGTTTATATCTAAAATTCGTATAACTTCCGGATCATATTTCAATAGGCATTTTACTAGTTCACTTCCTATAGATCCAGCCCCACCAGTAACCAATATTTTTTTCCCCGTAAATTCTTTATTGAGTAAATCACTAGTCATTTTTATCACCAATTGTTTTTCTAATAGAATTTATTACCAAATCAATTTCCTCTTGTTTCATATCTGCAAATATAGGTATGGATAACACTCTGTCTGAAATCGAATAAGTAACTGGTAGCGAATTCTCTGCATGTCCTAAAATTTTTTTATAGAAGTAGGTACCATTGACTGGCGGGAAATAAACCCGACTCATTATTCCATTTGCAGACAGACTTTTTTGTAGGTCATCCCTGTCTTTTCTATTCTTTGTCAGTAATGAATACATCTGGTAAATATTAAAAATTTTAGAGTCATCTGGGAGCAATCCGAATTTTTTTGAGAATGCATCACTGTATTGTTTTGCAACATTTCTTCTCAAAGAGATTATGCGGTCTATCTTTCTTAATTGCGATAAAATAATTGCTGCGATTATCGTTGGCATCCTGAAGTTATAACCAAGAGAAACATAATCCATAAATTTTGTAGTTTCAAAATAATTTTCTGTTTCTAAGCGACCGTGTGAACGTATTAATTTTAATTTTTCGTATATTTCTTCCGAATCAGTAACTATCGCCCCTCCTTCCCCTCCAGTTATTATTTTATTTGCACAAAAGCTAAACATTGCCGAATCTCCAAAAGTACCTGTTTTTTTATTATTTAATTTCGCACCTAGTGCTTCTGCCGCATCTTCTAACATAAGCAAGTCCTTTTCCTGTGCAAGTTCGCGAATCTGTTCAATTTGAACTGCCGGGCAACCTGCATAGTGAATTGGCAGTATTGCCTTAGTTTTTTTAGTAATTTTTTTTCTTATATCCACGGCATCTAGTGCATATGTTTTATTTTCTATGTCAGCAAAAACAGGTTTTGCTCCAGTAAACAATGCTGCGTTTGCAGTAGATATAAAAGTAAATGATGGGACAATTATTTCATCATTTTTTTTAATATCATAGGCAAGTAAAAGTGCATGTAAAGCAGATGTTCCATTATTAAATGCGAGTGCATATTTTCTATTAGTGTAGCACGCAAGTTCCTTTTCAAGGTTTCCTATTTCTTGTCCGTTTGCCCAACCCATCCTACGTCTAATTACTGTAGATGCTGCAGCAACATCATCCTCATCAGAATAAATTTTGTAAAGTGGTACTTTCCATTCCATACGATCAGCTATTATTCCTTTTTTATCTCTTTTACTTGAATTGGTATGCCAAAAGCAATGGCATTTTCAGGAATATCTTTATTGACAAAACTAAATGCCCCAACAATTGCGTTTTCCCCAATGGTTACCCCCGGCATAATCACCGAATGGGACCCAACACACGCATTTTTTTTTATTGTGATCTTCCCATGTTTATTATCAATGGTTGAATGAGAGTATATTGAGCAGTGAGAACCAATTTGGGCCCCCTCACTTATTTCAACACCATACCTGGCGTTTATGTAAGTAAATGCCCCAATATCGCAAAATTTTCCTAATATTATCTTATTATGGTGTTGGCATAGCCAATGCCATTTAGTCATCCCGAACTTGTCAAATTTTGGGAGTTTCCAACTATTGAAACGCTTTTCCATATGCTTATTCCTCCATCATCTTTTTCTGCAACATTTTTTTGGTTAAATCTATTTTCTTCAATATCCTTATTATTCTTTCGGATGCATGACCATCCCCGTAAGGGCTCGTACATTTACTTAATTTTGCTCTAAACTTCTTTCCAAGGGCGGTGTATATGCCCTTAAGTATCTCCTCTTTTTTATGATGAACATCAATTATATTAGTTGCCCTTTCTCTGCCCTCCTGTCGTAATCCAATATTTACAGCTGGAAGTTGGAAAAATGGCGCTTCGATTATTCCACTACTTGAATTCCCAACCATTACGCTTGCGTACTTCATAAAACTTAAATATTCTGAATGTGGTAAACTCATGAATGCTTTAACGAATGGCATTTTTGGCAGGCGCTTTTTTATTACTTTTATCATTGTCTGCCCACCTGCATCGGAATTAGGATAGATGAGTATTGTTTGTTGGCCCAACTCTGCTAGGGCATTCAATGTTTCCGATATTTGATTGGCAGCAAGTTCGTTTTCCGTTGTGACCGGGTGTTGTACCACTAGGATTAATGGTTTGGACGGAGTAAGACCATATTTTTCAAAAAGTTTTGTTTTATCAAAATATTTGTAATTCATTAGGTAATCTATTGCCGGAGAACCCACTTGAAATATGCGCCATTTTGCTTCCCCTAGTCGTTCTATACGTCGGGCGCTTTTTTTTGTTGCTGGGAAATGAATATGAGAAAATTTAGTTATCGCCCCACGTGACATTTCATCAAGACCTGCACGTGCATTATCTCCTCCGTGGATGTGTGCTACAGGTATGTTCATAAACGAGGCAGCTATTGCAGCTGAAAGGGCTTCGGTTCTGTCGCCCAATACAACAACACAATCAGGTTTTATAATTAAAAAAGCCTTAACAAAACCAGTTATTCCAGAAGAAACTGATAATGCCATTCCAGCATTTAAATCTTTTGTTTTGTGTTCCATGGGCACCAGATAATCTATTGAAAAACCATCTTTTTTTATAAAATTTAGTGTATTCCCAAAATTGTTTAGAAGATGCATACCGGATACTACCAATGATAATTTCAGATCCTTATCAGATCTTATCTGTTTTATAAGTTCGTAAAGAATCCCATATTCTGATCTGCTTCCGGTAATTACGCAAATTTTTCTTTTCATAATCATCTCTCTACAATTCGAATGGAGTGGAATGCTTCTGCCATAAGTAATCCGCATTCTGAGCCACGTTTAATGGCATTTGCTTTTATTACTTCCAGAGACCTTGGATGAGGAGGGGGATCTATTTCTGAAGCGTAAAATTGCATGGCTTTCATCTTTAAATCAAATGTTGGTTTAGCATTTACATAGTAATTTGGTAGGAATGCTCTTCCAACAGAATAACCTCCCCATTCGGTTTCTGAAAGGGTTTCATAGCATAGTATTTTTTTAATCTCCCAATCTCTGCTTGGTCGCAAAGCAACCATGACTGCATTAAAAACTATTTTATGATCACAATTTAAGTCTCCTGGGTGTGGTGCATAAACGATATTTGGTTTGATCTCTTTGATAACCTGCGCTAATGCATCATTTACTTTCTTTTGACCCATCAAATCTAATTTAACCGTAGGTAGGCCGAGTTCAAATATTTTTTTAAATCCATAAAGCTGCCCTACCTCTGTAATTTCCTTCTTTCTTTTAGAAATGAATTCCTTATTCCAGTCCGGAGTATAAGGTTTAGTTACGATACACCAATAAATTTCATCTCCATCTTTGGAATGCTTAAAAATAGTAGCACCTGCTCCCAATGTTTCATCGTCCGGATGAGGGGCAACTACGAGTATCTTTTCCATAATCATCTACTCCCTTACATTTTTTAGCATATATACTTCATTCTCTATATCTATTCCAAATTTACTTCCCGGTTTTATTGAATCTAATGGAATTTGTTTTCCAAATTCATCAGAAAGCGATTCGATTTCCAATAACCCTCTCCCGCACTGCACAAGAATACTTTTTTCGTCAGATTTTAAAACAGAACCGGTTACCCCAATATAATTCGTTTTTCTACTGACTTTAACACATTTAACAATTATTTTATTGTATTTGAAATAAGTAAATGCCCCGGGATATGGGTTCCCTACAGCCCTGACAAATCTTTCAATATATTCGGCGTCCCCTGCCCAATCTATCTTTCCATCTTCTGGTTTTCGTTTCCCCAGATAAGTTGCCATTTGTTCATCCTGAACGATCCCCACCTTCTTTCCCAAGAGTATCCCTTCCAAATCCCTTTCGATTATTTCTTCTGCAGCACATACTGCTTTTTCGTAGAATGAATTTGCGGTTTCATTTACCTCAAGATTAAATTTTTTCTGGGCGTAGATATCTCCACTATCTACTGGTTTATTAGGCTCTAATCTGAAAAAAGTAAATCCACTTTCCTTCTCATTATTAATTATTTGCCAAGGTATGACTGCGTTTCCTCTGTTTTTTGGTAGCAACGAAGGGTGCGATCCAAAAATACCTTTCTTAGGTATAGAAAAAATTTCATCTTTTATTATCTGTGACCAACCAAGAACCAGAATAATCTCCGGAGCCAACAAACGAATGGTAGCTATAGCTTCTGGTTTGTTTATATTTTGGAACTTATGAAATGGGATACCAGTTTTCTTGCAGAAATTTTCAAAACTATCACAATAATCTGATATTATTTCTGTTTTCTTTTTTTCTTTACTAATTACCCCTATAACTACAAACCCAGTTTCCAACATTTTTTTAAGACATCGAAAACCGAGAAAGTTATGGCTTATGATTAGTATTCTTGATTTCATGTATTCACCTTTTTGCTAAGTTTGATATCGGCTAAATAAATAGGTTCTCCTTCCGCTAAGTTAATATTCATGTGCCGCCCTAGCACCCAATCAAATTTCTCCGCAGGTAATCCTTTGACCGGCCTCTTTGCAGTTATATTTCTTGAAGTTAGTTTTTCTCCTTTTTTGATGGTCGTTTTTGCATACAATCCCTTCCGTATGTGTGGGGATATTTCTTTTTCTATTTCCTGCTTTTTTTTCAACCCCTCTCCAAGCATTTGTTCTGTAGTCCTTATAGCATCTACCATTGCCTTTAGTTCCTTAGGTTCAATGGATGCTTTATGATCTGGGCCAGGCAGAGTCCTGGCTAGCGTAAAATGTTTTTCAATTATGCACGCGCCCAAGCTAACTGCTACAACTGGTGCAACTATACCCTCACTATGGTCTGAAAATCCGACAGGCATTCTAAATTTCTTGGTTAGGACTGGTATAGTGCGAAGATTCAGAGTATTCGGTGGCGCAGGATAGCTGGTAGTACATTGAAGGATAGCAACTCGTTTATTGCCCGTAGAATAAATTACTTTCAATGCTCGGGCTATCTCCGAAATTCCAGCCATTCCAGTAGATAGTATTATTGGTTTTCCTTTCCTAGCCACATGCCTTAGTAGTTGTAAATTGGTTATCTCCCCTGAAGGTATTTTGTAGGCAGAGATGCCCAATTTTTCAAGTAATTCCACACTCGCCAGATCAAAAGGAGTGGAAAGAAATAGAATATCCAACTTTTTACAATAGGTTTTTAGGTCCATGAATTGTTTCGGAGTAAGCTCTAGGCTTTTCAACATTTCAAATTGAGTTTCATGTCTTCTGTCGTTGGCTTTTTGATATTCCGCTTTCTGGGCTGTTTCAGAAACTAGATCTTTGGAAACGAATGTTTGGAATTTTACTGCGTCAGCTCCTGCTTTCTTTGCAGTAGCAATCAACTTTTTAGCCAGGTTAAGTTTTCCATTATGGTTTACTCCTGCTTCTGCTATTATAAAACAAGGTTTGCTATTGCCTATCCAATGCCCCCCTATTTTAAATTTTATTGCCATAAATATCCATATAGAAATTATATAAAAAAATTTATAAAGGAGGGTGCGATTATGAAGATAGCCATCTGCCAAATGGATATTGTTTTTGGAAGAAAGGAAAGCAACTTTGAAAAGGTTGCAAATTTTGCAAAAAAAGCAAAGGAGAATGGCGTCGATTTGCTCGTGTTGCCAGAAACATTCGCGGTCTTATTTAGCATGGGCGTAGATGAGATCAGTGAATGGAAAAAAGATTCCATTACTTTAAGCTTCCTTAAAAAAACTGCAAAAGAAAATGGAATTTGGATATTGGGGACATTTGTAGAAAAAACTGAGGATGGAAATAAAAATGCAGCCTACCTTGTAAATCGAAATGGAAAAATTAAAAAAACATACCATAAGATCCATCTCTTCCCACTTACTGAAGAAGACAAGAAATGCACTCCAGGTTCAAGACCTTCGTTAACAGAAATTGAGGGAATTAAATTTGGAATTACAATTTGCTATGATCTAAGATTTCCAGAATTGTACCGATTGTTGACCAAAAAAGGTGCAGCGGCAATTTTTGTTGTCTCTAACTGGCCTGAAAAACGGAGAGAACATTGGCTTGCTCTATTAAAAGCAAGAGCTATAGAAAATCAATGTTATATTATCGGGGCAAATCGCATCGGAAATGACGGAAAAGAAAATTATTCTGGGGATAGCTGTATCTATGGCCCCTTCGGAGAAGAAGTGTTATCCCCTAAGAACATTGAAGGGATATTCATCAGTGACATTGCTCTGGAAAAAGTACAAGAAATAAGAAAAACCCACCGTTTTCTTCCATCGGATTGGAATACATGTATTTCCTAGTTTATGGATATTTATTATATTTCCTGAAAACCGGCTTTACTAGGTCTCCATTTATTAATTTATCAATGCCCTTTTCTTTTGCATTCTTTGCATTTTTTATTGCAACTTCAAAAACATCAAGCGTTTTTTTTTACATCATCTTCAGAATGAGAATAGCTAATAGTAATATATCCTGGAAAAAGTACTCCTCCCTGTTGGAATACTTCCTGCATAAAATAAGTTTTAAGTTTGAAATCTGTAGCACTAGTGTTATCTCTGAAAACAAGAATAGGGCTACAATCATACCCAGTACATTCAATATATTTTTCCATTTCGTTTTCTTGTGCAATTGCGTTTATTCCATCTTTCAATTTTTTTCCAGTCGCCCAAATTTTATCCAGTGCTTTTTTCACAATCAGTTCTTCTATGGTTGCCTTTGCTGCAGCAAGTCCATGTGTTTCAGCGCCATGAGTCGTAGAAAGCAAGAAAACTCTTTCTTTGGAATGTTGTAATCCACCTAATTCGAGTATCTCGCTTTTTCCTGCAAGAACAGATACAGAAAAACCATTTCCAATTGCCTTTCCAAATGTACACAAATCTGGTGTAACCCCAAAATATTCCTGTGCACCGCCGATATGATACCTAAAACCAGTTATTATCTCATCCATTATGAAAACTGCACCATGTTTATGTGCCAAATCTATTGCATTTTTCAAGAAATTATTCTTTGGTGAAGTGCCAGTTGTCGCTTCCATTATCACTCCTGCAATCTCATCCGGAGAGTTTTCAAAAAGAACCTTAAGTGAATCTAAATTATTATAATTAAATGGAACAGAGAGTTTGGAATAGGCAGATGGAATCCCAGCATTAACTACAGTAGTTCCAATAAACCAATCATCAATGCTAAAGAATGGATGATCTTTGCAATACGCGATTTTGTCCCGTTTCGTATATGCCCTAGCAAGTTTTACTGCCGCAGTAGTAGTATCCGAACCATTTTTAGCAAATTTTACCATCTCAGCACTTTTTATTGTTTTGTGCATTACTTCTGCAAGTTCGAGTTCAAATTGGTGTGGCCTGCAAAAATTTGCTCCCAAGTCAATTGCAGCATGCGCAGCTTTAATTACTTCTGGATAACAATACCCGAGTATAACTGATCGTAATCCCATGCCCCAGTCAATATATTCATTTCCATCTACATCCCAAACATGAGATCCTAGTCCTCGAGAGAGTATGCGGGGTGCATTGGAAGGAAATTGATCATCACCCTTAGAATAGGTGTGTGCGCCGGCAGGTATGAGTGTATGTAATCGTTCACAAATATCTCGTGATTTTTTTGAAATAACCATATTAGTTTCACCAGTAATATTATAATAAATCAAACTTTTAAATGGATTCCCTGTTCTGAACTTTTTTCAGCATCGGTAAGCGACTTTAGAATTTTTATATCATCATCGAGTGTATATATCTGTTTTTCTTTTTTTAGAATGCAATTTATGAAATATCTCATTTCTTCTATATACATATCATCCTTTGCCCAGTAGTCGGGTTGGGCATTTTTTTCCAATTCTTTGAATTCTGTCCATTGTTTATCCCTAGCGTTGTAGCTTCTAACAGTTGAGGTATTCCAATCCCAATCTATATTGCCATCGGAGCACATGATTTGTAGTGAACGAATGGGCAGACGGGAGATGACATCAATCATTATTGTTCCAACCACCCCCGAATCAAATTTACAAACTAGGGCATAGGTATCATCAATATCTGCGTTTATATTTGAAATCTTTTCTTTTATACATGTTAGCATATTCAGCCCACCAAATATCCAGGTTAACCATTCTAATTCAAAACAAAACATCTCTCTTCCAGCACCTGTTTTTCTTTTTCCAGCATAAAATTTTGAGACCTCTTCCCACGGATGCCAATCGGGGAGATATTGGCCCATGTGATAAGTTAGGGAAAGGGGTTTGCCAACTGCTTTCGAATCTACAAGTTGTTTTATTTTTTGTATGGATTGCTTAAAGCGCATGGTACATGATGGGGCCGCAATTATACATTTTGATTTTGCCATTTTGTTTATTTCATCTAATCCATCATTTATAACACTTGCTTCAACAAAGAAATGTTTGCCGAATTCAACTGCTTTTTTTGAATAAATGGTATGTAAATCTGGAGGTGTGGAAATTATGATCGCATCTATATCTGTTAAGATGACCGACTCAAATGATGAAACCACTCGTATTTTGTATTGTTTCTCAACTTCTTTTCTTCTTTCTTCGTTAGGTTCAATTGCAATTATGTTGTTGAATCCTAAATATTGGAGATTTCTAATCCTTCGTTTCCCCATAGAACCAAGTCCAATTATAAGAAAATTTAAGTTTTTTTCATTTGATTCCATTTAATACACCTGATTTTAGTAAGAATTCTGCAAATTTAAAGTCGAATTCTGTGTCAATGTCTATTGCCCGGAATCTTGGAATTACATAAAATCGCGTTTTTTCCATTAAAAATCTTTTATATTTTAGAAATGCATCTGTACGAAAGGCATAAATTGGGCCATCGAAATAGGTTGGCTTGAGTTTCTGCCTTCTAGCTAGGTATTCTGCTAAGGGAAATAGTGGTTTGAGGAATCCATTGGCATTTGCTATAAGTGTCCATTGCGGGGGGTCATCCGCTTCAAACACTCCCAAAATCGCTTCGCAATCTCCCCTGGATAATATTTTATAACTAGCCCTAAGGTCTTTGGCAGACCTGAGAGGGGATGTGGGTTGAAGAAGGAATGTGTACTGTGGGTAAGACCCATTTTTTTCCTTGTAATACTCTATAGCATGTTCTACTACAGGTGGCATAGGGGTTTCGTCTCTAGCGAGTTCTCTCGGTCTTTTTATTACTTCTGCTCCGGCATTTTTAGAAATTTCAGCTATCTCCTCATCTTCTGTTGAAACATAAACTTTATGAAACAGACCAGACTCTAGTGCACATTTGATTGAATAAATAATAAGCGGTACTCCTACAAGTGGCCGAATATTCTTTCTGGGCACTCCTTTGCTTCCTCCCCGTGCAGGGATTATCGCAAGTATATGTTGTTTTTTATCCATATAATCACTCGAATTATTTTATCTAATCGTAGGTCCTACTTCTGGAAATTTTATGCCTTTAAATGAGGTCCTTCGAATGTTCGCAATAAATAGTTGCATGTTAATACACCTCAGTAATTGATCTATAATTATACACTATAATTTTAAAAGGCCATTGGTTAAAAAATGGAACAATTTAACTCTTTTTGTTTATTTCTATCTCGGTAACTTTTGGAATCAGTAAGATCTTTGAAAGGGATTCTCTAAGAAGAATATTTCAGAAAGTTTCAAATCTAAGAAAGACATTCTAAAGAAGTTTCTAGAACTGATGATCGTTATCACTATTTAATGGATAGTCAAACAGAAGAAACAATCAGAATTATAATATTAAAGAATAAAAATCTACTTACCCAAAGAGTTTTATTTATACTCTGTTTTTATATAATTTGAAAATATCTGCCAAAAGGGTAGTTCTTCTGTACCGCTTTTCTTGATATACCTATCACAATATTCTTCATATTTATTTACTTGCATTTCTAGTTCTTTTTTTATATCCCAGAAATTCCCATCATCAATGTTTATGGGTTTTTTCCCAAATGCTGACGCCATTTGATGTATCATTCCTCGTTGCCAGGAATTTTCCAACGGGTTTGTAGTTATGCATACTATTGGTTTCTTAAAAAGCACAGCAAACCCTATGGAAGTGCTTGAGTGACATATAACAAATTTTGACTCCCGCACTAATTTGGCCGTGCTGTTTTTTATAGTTTCTCTTCCGCCAAAATAATCCGAATTCTTTTCATAATTTGCTGTAGGGTGTGCGGCAATAATTATTTTGACGCCAAGTTTTTTTTCCACAAAATCAAAAAATCTGCATAAACTGGGGTAATACTCCTCTGCTTTAGTTGCATAAGGCAAACCCAGTTGAATTCCATCTATGTGAAACGGGACACATTCATCTAAAAATACCGCGATATTATCTCTCTTGGTATATTTATTCGTTTTTTCTTGGAGGTAAGTATCATAATCAAATGAGTGGATATTTAATATTTTACTTGTTTTGTCAATAGGGTAACCCACAGTTTTAATCGAGCCTGATCCACTAGTTAAAACAAGCTCCGCAGGTTTAATGCCTAGTAATCTAAATGGCATTTTACAAAATATTGAATTTATTGATTTTTTTACTGTTAGTCCCTTAAGTTTGTTCCAGGCATCTTTTGTATAAACCGCTTCTGCCGTAGGCAATGCCCCTATTTTAATATTGCAATATTTTATTTTTTTTCTAGATATTTCATTGTATATTCTAAATGCAGGATATAAGTAACCTACTAGCATTAGGACCATTACTTCTTCGGTTAAATTATTCATTTCTTCCAAACCTTCATTCACTGTGGTAAAAACCTTGCAGCCCTTATATTTCATTGGATTCGTTTCTTCTTTCGTTCTATAAATTTCAGGGTGCAAAGCCAAGCCAAAATTCCATATCTCCACTAAGAATCCATTATTCTTTAGAATTGCTATGCCAAACCTATCAAAATTGCGCTGAGTTAACTGGGTTTCAATAAAAAATACTATTTTTTTAATAACCATTTCATCACAACTTATAATTCATTTTTTGTTCCTCTCATTCACTAATACATTATATAATTTTATATATCTCCCTACAATGGTGTTTTCTGAAAATTTATCCTCAAATAACTTCTTTCCATTTTTGCCAAGTTTTTTTGAGTATTTTTTATCGTTTACTAGTTTTAATATCGCGTTACCAAGTTCTTTTGTATTCCTTGGTTTTACAATTTCTCCATTGTATCCATCTTTTATTTGCTCTGGTATTCCGCCTACATCTGTTCCAATAACCGGTTTTCCCATGTACATAGATTCTATAATTACATTAGGAAAATCTTCCTTTTCAATAGAAGCTAGAACTAGAAAGTCCATCGCATTATATAAATCGTATATATTTGCTAATTCAGTTAAGATAATATTTTTGTTTAATTTCAATTCGTTTATTAATTTTTTTATCTCATCTTTTTTATCTCCATTGCCATCTAAAATAAGGTATACATTATTTTTTCCATTGTAATGCTTCAAAAATTCTGAAAATGCATTAATTAAATATACATGACCTTTTCGTTCTATAAAGAGAGCCACACAACCTATAAGAATATCATCCTTGTTAATGCCATATTTTTTTCTGAACATTTCTTTTTGCGTGTTTATTTTTCTTGGCACAATTGTATTTGGTATTTGTAAGACCTTTTCATTTTTCAGACTTAAGACTTTTTCTAGGGATTTTTTTGCCCTTTCTGAAGCTGTTATAAATTTTGAAACATTTTTACTTACAAATAAATCAATAGGGTAGAGTAAACCTCTTTGAAATGATTTTATAGGAAATGCAATATTATTTACTACATATATTATTTTAGTTTTTCCAGCAAGTCTAGCAGAAAAGACAGCAGCAGAACAGGACAATGCCCCCGGGTACCCCCCGTTATTTATGTGGATTATATCTGGATTTTCCCGGTTAATTATTTTATATATTTTGTATGTGTCACATAAGAAATAAATTGGTTGCATTATTTTAATTAAAAATCTTATAATACGATTTGCTTGACTAGAACTTGGTTTGCTAAGTTTTAGTGGATATTTTGTTATTATGTGATTAATTCTTTTTTCCAGCCCATATTCATATTCTTTACTAAAATTATAACTAAAACTGAATTTAAAATCTTTATTAAATTTAGAGTTATTGAACAATACAGAAAGCATATTTTCGCAACCTGCAAAAAAACTGCAATCAGAATGAAAATGAATTTTAGGTTTCATGGCCATCAAAGTTTCCTATTGTTTTTTTAAGTCCATTATCTAAATCTGTTTTAGGTTCCCACCCAAGTAGTTTTTTAGCCCTTGTTATATCTACCGAATAATCCATCACTTCGCTAGGTCTATATGGCTTAACTCCATACCTTATACTATTTGTTTTATCCATTAATTTGCCTATTTTTTTAGCTACATCTTTTATTTTATAAGATTTTCCATACCCAATATTTATTATTTTACCAGCTATTTTATCCATAGATAATCCTGCATATAAATATGCCTGCACCAAATCCTCTATAAATATAAAATCTCGAGTTTGTTCCCCCTGTGTCATTTCAAAATCGTTATTTCCTGCGATGGTTTGTATTATTGATGGTATAAACATATTTCCTTTTTGTCCAGGTCCATACGCAACTGTAGCTCTCAATATTGCTATTGGAAAAGAATATATATTATAAAAAGTTTTAGCCATGTGTGTAGCCATAGCTTTAGAAAATGAATATGGTGATACCGGATTTTCTCTCATTTCTTCTTTGAAAGGCAATTTGCCATTTCCGTATTCTTCTGCAGTCCCAGCTATAATTATAGGTACTTTATATTCTAAAATAAATAGCGATTCCAACAAATGTAAAAGACCAAGAACATTGGTATCTATTAAATTCTGAAAGTTTATCACTTCTCTATCCCGGCAAATATCTGCTGCAAGATGAAATATAATATCTGGTTTTATTTTTTTAAAAAAATCCAATACTTTCTCTTTATTTGTAATATCTAAGGAGTATGTAAATAGGTTAATATTTACTGTTTGTTGGTTGGCATATTCTTTTTTATATATTACGTGAACTTCTGCGCCAAATGAAATTAAAGAATTACATAAATTAGTCCCAACAAATCCCGCACCACCGGTAACTAAAACTATCTTTCCATTGTATTTTGATAGATCCATAATCTCCCTTTTTACATCCGAATTAATAATTAAATACTAACTGAACATTTAAATTATTATGTCAGCTTTTATCTAAGGTATATCCAACATGTTAGTTTTTAAATTATTATTGGGCATTTCATTTATGGATAAAAAAAACATCATTTTAATTGCCACAGATGGGGTAAGAGCAGATTCCATATCTTCTTTTAAAAATTTCGAAAAATTGTCAAAACAAGGAACTTTTTTTTCAAATGCAATGTCATATGCGCCATATTCGATTGCTTCGTTTCACGCTATTTTTACCGGAATTTATGGAAATCGAAATGGAGTAGACAACTATTACGGAGTTTCTCAATTCAAGATGGATAATTGCAAAACATTAACCTCTTATTTACATGAAGTCGGTTATTATACTATCGGTGACATAATGAATAAAATTGTAGTTCCTCATGATGGTTTTGATGAATTATCTATAGCAGATCCGACTAGGGATATTTTTCCAAAACACAAACAAATAATTGAAAAATGCGGTGAATTAAAAAAAACTGGAAAAAATTTTTTTGCATTTTTGCATTGTGATTATGTCCATAATTCATTGATAAGGGATGTGGTAAAACAATATACTGATTTTTCAAAAGAATATTTTGAAAATAAGAAAGAAAACAAAAAAAGATATGAATCGTATATACAAAATGCTGATGATTATTTATCAAAGCTAATGGACGAGATCACTAGACAAAATATTCAGGATAGCATAATTTTGATATTTTCTGACCATGGGTGTTCTTTAGGTGAAAAGATAGGTGAAAAGGTTTATGGCAGTTTTTGTTATGATTACACAATAATGAGTTTTGGAATTTTCTTAAATAATGAATTATTCCCTAAAAGAGAATTTAGTCAATTGGTAAGAACAATAGATTTTATGCCAACTATTCTTGATATTTTACAGATACCTCATGATAAGAGAAAAATGGAATTGGACGGAAAAAGTTTAATGGGATTTATATGTAAAGAAGAATCAGAGTCAAGAATTGGATTTTCCGAAACAGGTGGATTGGGCGGTCCGTATCCCTCTCCAGAAGCTCCAAATGTTCATTGCATACGAACAAACAAATGGAAATTAATATTCAACAAAACACCAAAAACATATGAACTCTATGATCTAAAAAATGATCCAGAAGAATTAAATAATCTTTTTGGTAGTAAAGAATATCAAAAGATACAAAATGACTTATTAAAAGATTTACGAAGACATGTTATGAGGTTAAAAGAATGGCTAAAACAAAAATAATTTGTACTATCGGTCCTGAAGAAGATGATAAAAAAATCAGGCTTTTATTAGAAAACGGGATGGATGTTGCGCGCCTTAATGGCTCTTATTTTTTTGGAGAAGAAGAAAATTTCAAGAAAAGAATAAAGTTAATTCGAAGTATATCGGATTCCATATCCATCTTACTTGACTTACCCGGGCCAAAAGTACGAACAAAAATGAAAGAAAATATTTGTCTAAAAAAAGGGGATCATATCGGTTTTTTTTATGACAGATGCGATGCCCTAACAGAACTAAAAAAAATTGAAGTTACTGGACCATTATTGCATGTAGGTGTTAATGATATTATTCTTGCTGATGATGGGAATTTAGAATTTAAAGTGATAGAACTAAACAAGAATCTGATCATTGCGCAAATTTTAAATGAAGGTACCTTAATTCATGGCAAGGGACTTAATTTTCCTACAAAAGAACTTATAAGCGAATATCTTAGGGAAAGAGATAAAATTCTCATAAAGTTTGCTAGAGAAAATGAGTTGGATTTTGTCGGAGCATCTTTTGTAAGAGATAAAACTGATGTAATAAAACTTAGAGAATTTTTAGCCGGGTCTAATGTAAAAATAATTTCGAAAATAGAAACTAAGGCAGCGCTCAAGAATTTAGAAGAAATAATTGAGGTGTCCGATGCTATTATGATAGATCGTGGAGATTTGTCTGCTGAAACTAAGATGGAACATTTGCCTATTATTCAAAAAGAGATAATAAAAACGGCAAACAAAATAGGAAAACCTGTTATAACTGCAACAGAATTATTACATAATATGATAAAAAACTCAAAACCGACAAAAGCTGAGATTAGTGACATTGCAAATGCGGTCCTTGACGGAACTTCTGCAGTTATGTTATCTGGAGAAACAGCAATTGGTATCAATCCTATTGAATCTTTAAAAACTATGAAAAGAATAATTGAAAACACAGAAGAATTATTGGATTATAAATTATTTGATTATAATTTAAACGATCAGGAATTGTCAAATGCGATAAGTAAATCTGTTTATAATCTATCTAATCAATTGAAAATTAATAAAATAGTTTGTTTTGCCGGGGATGGATATACACCAAAAATGATATCACGATTTAAACCAAGCATACCTATCATCGCAGTAACAAATTCAAAAAATGTACAACGCAGTTTAAATTTAGTTTGGGGCGTTACTCCCATATATATACTTGATTTTGATAATAATCTTACTAAATCCATCAAATCTCTTCTAGAACTTAAAAAACTATCTAAAGATGATTTGATTATTGTAACCCAAGCTGAAGAAATAATTGGAGAATTAAAATTAAATTCTATAATTATCAAAGAAGTCTCAAAATTTTCATTAAAATAAACATTAAGTTATCAAATCATCTTTTGTAAGGCTTTCTGAAACCTCAGTTCTCATAATTTCTTTTGGTATTTTTCTCCCATTTAATATACAATCTCTTATTTCAGTCCCATTAATTTCTTTTATAAATTGACTAGAATGTGGGCATGTTTTTTCTGTAGTTACTGATTCGCATTTTGAGCAGTAACGCGGTCCGTTTAACTTAAGTGGGATTATTTCAAGATCAGGAAAATTTTCAAATATTTTATGAGCATCATATTTACCATAATATTTCCCAACTCCTGCATGGTCTCTTCCAACTATAAAATGTGTGCAACCGAAATTTTGACGAATTATGGCATGGAATAAAGCTTCTCTAGGGCCAGCATATCGCATTAAAGTAGTCAAAGTAGAAAAAATAACTTTATCAGGGTTATAATAATTTTTTATCAAAGTTTGATAACCGCGAATAATTGCATGCGGTTTAAAATCACCTATTTTTTTCTTGCCTACCAAAGGATGGATTAATAACCCATCAAACATTTCAAGGGCAATTTTTTGTAAGTATTCATGTGCTCGGTGAGGAACATTCCTAGTTTGAAAGCCCACACATGTTTTCCATCCCCTTTCAGAAATTATTTTTCGTATTTCTTTAGGAGTTTTGTCGGTGTTTAAAAACATTTCATTTTTGTACGGGACGTTTATCAAAGTTATTTCTCCACCGATTGCAATATCATTTTTTTCTTGATAATGTTTAACTCCCACATGTGAAATATCATTGGTAAGGAAAACTTTATTCGAAAGTTCATTTTTGTCATATTTAAATTTATCGCTTATTGTGATGAGTCCTACGGGATTATTTTTTTTATCCACTAAAGTTGCATTTTCTCCTATTTTTATTTTTTCATCATTTTTAATTGTTAATATTATCGGAATAGGAAAAATGACCCCATTTACTAATCTACATTCTTTAATCACAGAAGAATAATCATCTTCGTTCATAAAACCTTTAAGGGGGCTAAAAACACCAGAGGCGATGTTATACATTTCCAAAATATCATCATGTTCTACATATATTTTTGTATATTCTGTAGCCTCTTTTAGAATTTTATCTACTTTTCGTTCATCAATAATTTTATTTGTAAGATTTCCTCCATTTGGTTTTATTACTACCATACTCTATTACCATCCTGATTAAAGTACTTATTAAGTTATTTATAACCTAATTTTTTTAGTCCTTCGTTTATCTCTTCCTTTTCTTTATCTGTAAGTTCTTTGGTTTCACTATCTTCTAAATTAATTATTTCTTCAAGAATGAAATTTAGATATTCATTTATATCTTGAAATCCTTGGTTTGTCGCCATTTTTTCCAAGCGAATATATAACTTCTCTGGCAATTTTATCTGCATAGTTCTTTCCATATTCCTCACATATAAAAGTTAAATATTACTAATTTAAAATGTTATGTTGTCATGCAATCTAAAAATTTATTAGTCATCTTTAATCAACAGAAGCATATGTAGTTTGATGCATAGGATAATCCGTTTCACATGTTAAACCTAATTTTTTTAATATTTTTTCTAATTCATATCTTGTTTCTACCCCATTAATTTTATGATATGAAGCTATAGCCATATTCCGACAATTTCCAGTTTTAATGAACTCTTTTGAACTATTTATAACATCACATTCCGATCCTTCAATATCCATTTTAATAAAGTCTATTTTTTCTATTAAATTTTCTTTGCAAAAATCCAATAATGTAATAGATTCAACATCATGTATCTGATTTGATATGCATATTTTTTCGTTTTCTTTTAACACTCGAGCATCATCTTTTCCAGTTGCAATAAATCTTATTACACCTGTTTTATCAGATATAGCCTTTTTTATAATCGTTATATTTTTTAAATCATTTAATTTTATGTTTTCTTCGAGTTCTCTGCAATTAATTTCATCTGGTTCAAAACAATAAATATGTCCGTTTGTTGCCTTTTTAGCGGCATAAATTGCAAAATGACCATGATATGCCCCACAATCAAACACTATATCATCCTTTGCAATATCCCTCTTTTTTATATAACCAAAAAGCTCCCCACCCATACATTTTATTTTTACAAGATCAATATCTTGAAAATAAAATAAAAACGTTGATAGGTCAATAAATATATTTCCCGTTAATTTAAATTTTAATGAAATGCCATGGATTTTAATCTCCCCGTAATTCTCATTTATCTTTATTTCTCCACAACGTGAAATATTATTATTACGTTCCTCTAAAAACGACCACAATTTGATATATGTAAGAATTTGTTCGTACTCTCCTAAAAAATCACCCTTTTTAATAAGAAATGTTTTTCCGTTTTTAGAGATATAACTAACATTATCCTTTTGTTTAATAGAGAACCCAAGTTTCATTAGAATATATAATAATTTTATTTTTCTTATGGCATCTTTAAATACTTGCTTCATGTACACTAATATTGTATAAAAGTTTAAAATATAACATCCTCAAAGTACTTAAAATGATCAAAGAACTTAGCAAGAATAATAAACACAAAAATAGCCGAATTAGTGCATCTTTTTCAGATAACCATGCGGATTAAATGTCAGATAAAATTTTTCCTTACTTTTATCGACCATAAAACTATTGTTTTCTTTCAAAAATTCTTCAACGGCTTCCATTGGGCCGGGACCATGATCTGGATCTATCGGATGATTGTTTAAATTTGTATCCTCTACTATAATATAACTTCCTTTAGTTACCAATTTATTGTAAATTCTGAGTTCATTAAGAACATGCTTTTTACTATGATCTGAATCCAAGATAACAAGTACTTTATCTGTATCTCGCACTAGTTTTCCAATCTGTTTTATAATTTCTTCTGATGTGGAAGAACCGAGTAAATATCTTATTCTTTTATGTTGTGGCCTACCTTTTCTATTTTCGATATCTATAGTTATAACTGATCCGGTGTTTACTAAATCACACATAGAAGCCAAAAATAAGGCACTGCCACCATTCAATGTTCCGCATTCTATAATTACATCAGGTTTTATTTCAAAAATAATTTCCTGGTAAATCCAAAGGTCTAGTGGGCATTTTTGTGTATGTACCCCCAACCAAGTAGTATTTGTCCATGTTTTACCAAATTCATGGGAATCGTAGTAAAGTTTATGGAACTGATCGACAATGTTTTTTTCAGTTTTAGAATCTACATAGGTTCGATTGCGTACAAAATTTCGCCATTTTTTCAATTCGTTTTTTATTAAATTTATTGCCATAACCAATTATAAAAGATATATATTTATAAATGCTGAAGTTTGATTGGAATCCTCAATAGCTAAAAAGGAATATCGCTTTTTTTCCGGTTTATTTTTAAAAAATTCTTGATTTTATTCTTTAAATGAGTTTTCCATTTTTTATCTTTTTTATTTTTATGATCGGCAATAATTGTTTTCATTTCCGCTACTATATCTAAGTGCGTGTCCGCAAGATTATTATCTTCTGATCCAATATGATATAAACAACTTTGACCATTAATTTCATCATATAAAAAAACCCAGTCCTTAGTTCTAACCGAATAGTACTCATGTGTACCCGATCTTGCCTCACTAATTACTGGTTTATTTGAATTGTTAAGTAAATTTTCTCCATACCATAAATTTGGTGTTTCGATTTCTAGTAAACTTAGAATTGTTGGAGGTATGCCGATCTGGCTGACTGCCTTGCTAATTCTTTTTTTGCCAAGTCCGTAAATAATTAAAGGTATATGAACAATTTCTTCATGAAGAAGTTTCAATAGATCTTTACTATCTCTTATTGCTAAAGTCCCATGTCCACAAGGCATTTTATGCTCTCCAAAAAATTGACCGTGGTCTGCAGTAAGAATAATTATCGTATCTTTCAAAAAATTAGATTTTTTAAGTTCATATAACAAGTTGACTATATTTTCTGCAATATACTCTGCTTGAGTTAAGTACATTTTCTTATATAATCGCAATTCTTCGTCACTTATTTTTTTTGTTTTTCCATCTGAAATAGCACGATTAATTTTAATTATATCAGCAACTTCAAATTTCTTCTCAATATATCCATTTGAAAAAAAAGGGGTGTGTAATTCTAAATAATGGGCATGAATAAATTTCCCCCTTCCATTTTTTTTATTTATAAATTCTTTAACCAATGTTGTAATCTCCTTTGCCGAACAGTATGGTGCTTTTTCTAGATGAATTCCATAAATCAAACTTTTTAGAATTCTATAAAACCTTTTTCTAAATTCACCAAACCCGCGTAAATTCGGATTTTTATTTTCAATAGCTGAAAATAATTTTTCCACACTCATAATCGCCTTTTCTTTGTTACTCGTATTATATCCGGTTATAAATCTATCTATAGTATTTCGATATTCAATATTTGCTATAAAAGGTACATTAGCTATTACATAGGTCTCAAAATTTTTATTTTTGAGAATTTCAGTTAAATAAATCCTTTTATGCATCTTATTCGGATCATATGCTATCCCTAAAGATCCCCCTTTATGAATTAGATATGACATTTCTTCATCTGGACTAATACTATATTTAGAGCATAGTATACCTAAAAAAGAGAATATAGAAGAAGTTCCAGTACTGTATGCTTTTTCAAATTCTATGCCCCTTCCAATCGTTTCGTTGATTTTTTTAATAATTACATGCGAGTAATCATATCTAAGATCATCAATTGTGAGCAAGATGATATTTTTCATATTTTATAATTATATACTTCAAATTTAAATATCATGTCTATTTCCATTTTTAAATTGTGATTATTTATTCTTAGTATACTTTAACTCATTCCAATAAAACCAATTAAAAGTATATGATATTTAAACTTTAGAGTCAATTAATTTCCTATGGGTTTTTTTACCAAAGTAAAAGAAGCAGTCAATTTTTCCTTTTTCAGAAAAAAGCTAGAATATTATGATTTTTTTTCTGGAACAACTAACTGGAAGGATTGCGTCTCAGTAATTCTCTCGTTACTTAAGTTTGATGGGTTGCAAAATGGCAGATATATAGAAAAGTATGAAGAAGTATCTGCCAATTATCATGGGTTAAAATATGCTTTTAGCTTTGCATCTGGAAGAATGTCTTTATATGCAATACTAAAATCTCTTGGCATTGGCAGAAATGATGAAGTAATCCTGCCTGCATATAATTGCGTGGTTTGCCCTAATGCAATATTATATACTGGCGCAAAACCTATATATGTGGATATTGACAAAGAAAACTTCAATATAAATCCTAAAAAAATTGAAGAAAAAATTACTAAAAAAACCAAAGCGATAATGGTTCAACATACATTTGGTTTTCCATGCGATATGGATAAAATACAAAAAATATCAAATAAATATCATATTCCAATTATAGAAGATTGTGCGCATGCACTTGGAGGAGAATACAAGGGCAAAAAGTTAGGAAGTATCGGCATTGCATCTTTTTTTTCCAGCGATCATACCAAAATAATTTCAACCTCTACTGGTGGAATGGTTCTAACTGATGATGAAAAGCTTGCAAAAAAAATAAAAGAAATATATACTCAATCTCCATTTCTGCCTAAATTAACCATCCTTAGGGTATTATTCACATTTATAAGTGAAAATTTTCTTTGGAATCCACATCTTGCTTTCATAGGAAGATGGATTGTTGCATTATTTTGGAAGTTCCCATTTTTTTTCTTTTTAGATGAGAATAAAATTCAAAGACCTATAAATTATCCATACCCTGCCAGATTATCAAATATTCAGGCTAAAATAGGGATTAGACAGATGGAAAAATTAGATGATAATATCTCTTTTAGAAGAAAAATTGCCAAAGAATACAATAAGATATTTGATCTTTACAAAGAACAGTTTGAAAATAATAACAATACTAAAAAACATACCTTTTTACGATATACTTTTCTTATAAATGATCTTGAAAATATAAAATATTTTAGAAATAAGTATCGAAAGTATGTTTATCTTGGAGACTGGTTTAATAGTATCGCACACGGTAGGACTGACTCTTTAGATAAGATAAATTATACTATCAGAGACTGCCCAATTGCAGAATATGTTTCTAGGCACAATGTTAATTTACCAACACATCAAAAAATTAATGACCCTAAAATTATGTTAGAGCTTGCCAACGAATTATTAAAATCAAAAGCAATCATTAAAAATAATGATATCCAAATAAAATAAGCAATACTTTCAAAAAAGATGTGGTTTAAATGCTTCAATACTCTGATATATGGATAGAAGAAGATGATATCTCGGCAGTTACATCAGTATTAAAAAATGGATATGCCTCCAATTTGCCAAAAGTAGAAGAATTCGAAAAAAAATTTGCAGGTTATATTGGAACAAAATATGCAGTTGCATTTAATAGCGGCACCTCAGCTTTGCATGCATCAACATTTGCAATAGGCATCAAAAAAGGTGACGAAGCAATAACAACCCCAATGACTTTTGCAGCTACATCCAATTCAATACTATACCAAAATGGAAAACCTATTTTTGCAGATATAGATAAAAAGACCTATAACATCGATCCAGAGGAGATAAGAAAAAAAATTACTAAAAAAACAAAAGCCATAATACCGGTTCATTATACCGGGCAACCCTGCGATATGGATTCAATAAATAAGATTGCAAAGGAAAACGATTTGTTTGTAATTGAAGATGCATCCCACGCTCCCGGGGCAACTTACAAAGGAAAAAAAGCTGGAACAATGAGCGATTTGGCAGTTTTTAGCTTCCATCCAGTAAAACATATCGCAACCTATGAAGGAGGAATGGTTGCAACCAATAACCCTGAACTTTACGAAAAAATCCGATTATTCAGAACTCATGGCATTACAAGAGATAGGTCTAAGATGAAATATATCACAGAAGATGCCATGTGGGTTTCAGATCAGATACTTTTAGGGTATAACTATCGTTTAACTGATATTCAGGCTGCGCTTGGATTTTCTCAATTAAAAAAACTTGATCGGTCTTTAGAAATTAGAAGAAAATACGCTAAAATTTACAATGAAGAACTTGAAAAATTGGATTTTATCAATATTCCGTATCAATTGCCAAGCACTAATTCTGCATGGCATCTTTATGTAATACAAATTAATCAGAAGAAATTGGGCATTAGCCGAAAACAGGCATTTGAAAGATTAAGAGAAGCTGGGATAGGGGTTTGGGTTCATTATCTTCCTGTTTATTATTATTCATACTACCAATCTTTAGGTTATAACAGAGGCATATGCCCAAATGCAGAAAAACTTTACGAAAATATATTATCAATTCCAATGTTTGCTAAAATGAGTGAAAATGATGTTTACAATGTAATAGAAAAAATAAAGTCTTTGAGGGATTAATTTGATTGTAAGTGTCATTGTCTTAACTTTTAACCGAAAGGACATGCTAAAAGAAACAATAGATTCCATACTAGCCCAGACTTTTCTGGATTTTGAACTTATAATAGTGGATAATTGTTCAATAGATGGAACAGAAGATTTTGTTTTATCTTATAAAGACCCAAGAATTAAATATTTCAGGAATCAGAACAATGGTATAATAGCCGTCAATCTTAATTACGGCATATCAAAGGCCAGTGGAGAATATATTGCACTATGTGATGATGACGATCTGTGGCTTCCAACAAAACTTGAAAAACAAGTCGCCATACTAAATAAAGAAAAGGATGTTGGAATGGTTTGTGCAAATGGAATAACTTTTAATGAATTGGGAGAAGAAGACATTCATATTACTAAAAAAAGAAACTCTAATTACATTACTCAAAAAGAAACTTTGATGAAAAATATTATAATTCAATCCTCTGCAATAATACGAAAAAATATTTTAAAGGAATTTGGATTTTTTGATACTTCCCCAGAATATTTTACTGCAGAGGAATTTGAACTTTGGCTTAAGATCATGAGTAAATATAAAGTTTATATAATCAAAGAACCCTTAGTCAAATATAGAACCCATAGCGGTGTATTTAGGTCTAAAGGCATAAAACATTTGAACATATGTAAAAAAATTGTAAGCGATTTATACCAAAAAGGGTTTATTTCAAAAAAGAATTATCTGCTGTTTTTGGCAAGGCATTACATATTTTACACTGCAAATATAACCAAACTTAATAAATTATACCATAAATTAGATTTAAAATGGTTCTAGTCTTATATCCTTTGTAAGGTGTTTTTTTGAATAATGAAAAAGTCGTCATTCTATGCGGCGGAAAAGGAACAAGACTTCAAGAAGAAACAGAATTTAGACCAAAGCCTTTAGTTCCGATAGGAGAAATGCCTATCTTATTCCACATAATGAAAACTTATTCTAATTATGGCTTTAATAAATTTATACTATGTTTGGGGTACAAAGGCCAAATGATAAATGATTTTTTTTCTGAAAATAAGCAAATACAAGGAGAAAATTGGGATATTATTTTTGCAGATACTGGAGTAGAATCCCAAACAGGCTCTAGAATAAAACAAATAGAAAAACATATCGATTCAGATATTTTTCTTGCAACATACGGAGATGGGATATCAAATATTAATATCACTGGTTTATTCAATTTCCATAAAAAACAAAATACAATTGGAACACTAAGCGCAGTTCACCCTCATTCAAAATATGGTCTTATAAAAGAAGGAAAAAATCATATTGTTGAAAATTTTGTTGAAAAACCAGTTTTATATGATTATATCAATGGAGGATTTTTCGTATTTAAAAAAGAATTTTTTGATTATTTATCCAAAGATGAGTCATGTATTCTTGAAAGAGAGGCATTATCCAACCTAGTTTCAAAAAAACAATTATCTATGTATAAACATGAGGACTTTTGGCACTGTATGGATACATATAAAGATTATTTGGAACTAAATGAAATGTGGAGAAACAAAAATACTCCTTGGAAAGTTTGGTGATTTTATGGGCAATTACTTTGATGATAAGTCTGTTTTTATTACAGGTGCAAGCGGGTTGATAGGCTCTTGGCTTGTTAAGGATTTGTTAAATAAAAAAGCCCAAATAACCTGTCTTGTAAGGGATTTTGTTCCAAATTCGATGTTTTTTTCAGAAGGTTTGGATAAAAAAGTAAATATTGTGAGAGCTGAATTAGAAGATTTATATTCGATTGAAAGGGTAATAAACGAGTACCAACCAGAAATCGTAATCCATTTAGGAGCCCAAACAATTGTCGGTATTGCAAATAATTCTCCAATAGGGACATTCAATAGCAATATAAAAGGAACATGGAATCTTCTCGAAGCCTGTAGGTTACATGATAAAACCGTAAAAAGTATCGTGATTGCATCAAGTGATAAGGCATATGGGGAGCAAAAACAACTTCCATATACTGAAGAAAGCCCATTGCTTGCTACAAACCCTTATGATGTTTCAAAATCCTGCGCAGATATGCTTGCAAAATCTTACGCCCTTACATATAACCTTCCAATAACAATTTCAAGATGCGGAAACTTTTTTGGAGGAGGAGACCTAAATTTTAGCAGGATTGTTCCAGGGACAATAAAAAGTGCGTATTTTGAAAAAAACCCAACAATACGGAGCAATGGAAAATATGTCCGTGATTATATCTATGTAAAAGATGCAGTAAATGCTTATCTTACACTAGCAGAAAAAACACAGACTCTTTCCATCAATGGAGAAGCCTTTAATTTTAGCAATGAAATTCAATTAACGGTTCTAGAGCTCACTGCCAAAATTTTACATATAATGGATAAGGGCAATCTAAAACCAATTATAAAAAACGAGGCAAAAAATGAAATATTAAATCAGCATCTAAGTTCAAAAAAAGCAAAAAAAATTTTAGGTTGGGAAAGTAAATGGAAAATAGAAGACGGACTTAAGGAAACTATTGGATGGTATATTAATTATTTTAAAAATAGGTGAAAATATGATTGATGGTGTTGAGATTATCCCTTTAAAAAAAATTTGTGATGAGAGAGGCTCTATAATGAAAATGATGAGAAATGATGATTCTTATTTTGAAAAATTTGGTGAAATCTATTTTTCTACAATTTATCCAGGTGCAATAAAAGGATGGCATATACATAAAAAAATGACACTTCATTATACAATTTTATCTGGAATGATAAAGCTTGTTTTGTACGATGATAGAAAAGATTCAAAAACAAAAGGAGAAATTATGGAAATTTTTTTAGGCGAAGACAATTACTGCCTTATTAAAATTCCCCCAATGATCTGGAATGGTTTTAAGGGCATTGGAACAAAAAAGGCAATTGTTGCAAATTGTTCGTCAATACCACACGATCCAAATGAAATAGAAAGAAAAGATCCATTTACTAAAGCTATTCCTTATGATTGGAGCTTAAAAAATCAGTAATTATTCGATCATAAATCCCATCTATTTTTTCTTCTGTGTTTTCCCAAGAAAAATTATTTTCTACGTATTTTCTTCCATTCTTTTTTAATTTATCTATTTCTTTTTTATTAGCTGAAATTAATTTTTTAATTTTTTCTTTTAAATCTTCCAAATCTCCATTTTTAAATGTTAATCCACTCTTGCTTTTATTTATTATTTCTCTTAAATTTGGTATATCCGAAACTATCAAAGGCAGCCCGCAAGCTATTCCCTCTAATAATGATAACGGCATTCCTTCACTTTTTGAAGGCAAAACAAAAAAATCAGCTTTTTGATATACCACAGGCAATTTTTCATGCAGGATCTCTCCAAAGAATTTTACCTTGTCCAGTTTGTTTTTTTTGCAGTAGTTTTTAAGTTTCCATTCAAGGCTTCCAGTTCCAACTATCCAAAGCACAGGTTCCAATCCCTCACATTTTAGCTCTTTAAATGCTTCAAGCAACAGTCCGATATTTTTTACCTTTTCCAGTCTTCCAACAAACAGGAATGTCTTATTTTTATTGTTTTTTTTCTTTTTCGGGGGTTTAAATTTTGAAGTATTAATCCCACACGGAATTGTCGTTATTCTATTTTTTGGTATTCCAAGTTCGATCATTTTTTTTCTGCTTTCTTCATCAACACTTATTATTCTATCATAGTCCAATTTTATCAAACCATTTTGTATATTATATTTTACAAATCCAGTTATTTCCTCATTCCTGAATCCATGCACATGCAAAATGATTGGTTTTTTTTTGAACATTTGAACTTTTTTTGCAATTAAACCGCAAAAAACACCGTGGGCATGGTAAATATCAAATGGTTTTAACTTTATAAGATAATTTACTGCTTTTAATAAAAATATTACTCTACTTCCCGCAAATCTCATAATTGTTATTTTTCCTTCTTTTTGTTGCCTATCTTTTTTCCCTCGACTTATCACTACTATTTCGTTATTTTTGATGAGTTCTTTTGATAATTCTTGAACAAATATTCCCCCGCCACCACCATTTTGGGGGTAATCCTCAACTATCATACAAATTCTCATTTCTTTGAAACCTCGTAAAATTCCTTTTCCAGTCTTTCCAAAAATTTTCCCCAGGTATAATTTTCAATCACTCTTTTTTGCCCATCTTTTCCAAATTTTTCATTGACTTCTGGATTTTCTGATAAATAACGCATCTTTTGGGCCATTTCCTGCGCGTTATTCACTAAAAATCCTGTTTTTCCATCCAATATACTATACCTCGGTCCACCTTCATTTATTGAGATACAGGGTTTATTTGAAGCCATAGATTCAATTGGTATCAGGCCCCAATCCTCATTTACTGCGCTAAACAGGGTTGCATAACATTTTGAATATAAATCTATAATTTTATTTTCAGTTAAATTTAATTTAAATTCAATTTTATATTCTTTACTGATCTCTTTCAAATAATTTAAATACTCAATTTCTCTTTTATTTTGATTTAAAAATCCTGCAATTATTAATTTCCAGTCTTTATTATTTTTACTAAAAATTTTGAATGCTTCAATTGCAATTTCAAATCTTTTCTCAGGAACTATTCTTGACGCATAAAAAAAGAATTTTTCATAAGCACTGCAATAATACTTTTTAGGATCAACCCCAGGGTGAATAACCGTTGCATCATCTCTTTTCAAATATTTTGCGATTCTCTCTTTCACAATTTCAGAGTTTGCACAAATTTTTTCTATTTTTGGCACTGTTTTGAATTCTGCAAATTGATATGCACGAATTAACCCCCAATTAATGGGCCGTTTCCACACCGGAAGCCTTTTCATTCTCCATTTATGTAGATCAAAAGCTTCCCTGTTTGGAGAATGGCAATACCAGCATACTCTCTCATTCTTATTTCTAATCCATTCTGAAGGAGTTCCCTGGGCATTAATTACATCATAATCATCAGTTATTTTAAAATTAAAATATCTAAAACCAGCAGAAACTGCATTATATCTTCTCGAATCATTTTTTAGAAAGAAAAAAGGAATCTCAAAACTGCTTTTTGGAATTATTCTAACATCAAAATCCTTAAATTCTTCAAATGTTTTATCCTTATCATAAATTACAGAATAGATAACTGGATTAAATTTTTTTGCAATCTCTAGAACTACTCTTTCAACCCCTCCTTTTTGATTTAAAAAAGGCTGGGCAATTATTAAATCCATAATTATACTCCATAATATTTGATCAATCTTTCAATTCCTTCTTCAAGCGTTATTTTAGCTTTAAATCCCAACTCTTTTTCCGCCTTAGTCGTATCTGCAAGAGTGGTCTGGACATAATTTTTAATCGGATTTATAATATATTTTGGCTTGAGTTTTTTTCCTAACTTTTTATTTAAAATTTCAATCATTTCATTTATTGTAATATTTTTTCCAGTCCCAACATTAAATATACCGGAAACCTCTTTTTCAAGTGATAAAATGTTTGCATTTGCAATATCATCAACATAAGTGAAATCCCTTGTTTGAGTTCCGTCTCCATAAACAACAGGCTCTTCATTTTTAGTCATTGCCCATAAAAATTGAGAAATCAAATTCGCATAATTTCCCTTACTCTTTTCATGTGGCCCATACACACTAAAATATCTAAGACCTACAATATTTATTCCATATAATTTATGGTACAATTCCCCGATTCTATCCATTGCATATCTTCCTTCTGTATAAAAATCTGTAATATAAGGAATCATATCCTCATTTTGAGGGGGATTATGCCCATTGTAAATAGAAGAGGTTGAAGCATAAACTACTTTTTTTATATCATTTTTTCTTGCATACTCTAAAATCGATACAAATTCATCGTATATCTTTGAAGTTAGTTTGTGATCCTGCATATACATTGGAGTTGAAGAATACACTCCCTGATGGCATATCAAATCAAATTTCTCGTCAGTTTGTTCAAAAAATTTGCCTGATTCAGAATTTACAATATTAATTTTGCCAAGCACCTGCTCTAGATTTTCTTTATCTCCAGTATGAAAATTATCCACAACTGTCAAATCGTAATCTTTTTCGATCAATTTTTCTGCAATATTTGATCCAATAAATCCTGCTCCACCTGTAAGTGCTATTTTCATAAAAACCACATAAAGAATTTACAAGTAAATCTTTAAAATATGTCATCCTAGAATATATCATGCTTAATAAGTATTCTAAGTATTTATTTGATTTTAAATTACACTTAATTTTTATTTTAATTATCTATTTGGCATGCCTATTTTCAACATATTCCAATTCATATTTTCCAGGGGGGGTGGATACTTCAACCCATTTATTCCAGACCTGGCTTTTTTATAATGAGGGATTTACAGCATGGAATCATTGGTGGTATGCTGGAAATCCACAATTAGAGCAATATCCTCCAGCAACCCATATTATTCCATCATTACTGGTTCCATTATTTGGTTTAGAGCTTTCATATAAGATAATTTTTTCAATTTTATTTCTTTGCCTGCCACTAACATTCTATTTGTTTATAAAAGACTTTAATTTTAGAGAAGAACAAAAATTGGTTTCACTTTATTTTTTTTCTTTTTCAATCGTTTTTATACATTATCTGCAGGGGGGCACATATTCCAGTTTAGTTTCAATACCCTTCGTCCTCCTTTTTTTCAAGTATTCATTATTATTTTTAAAAAATCTTAATTTTAAATACCTCTCAATTGCTTCCATTTCTTTGGCGCTAACTGCACTTTCTCATTTATTTATTCCGATAGGTGCAGGGTTACTTTTTTCGATTTATCTTTTTTGTTTTTTCAGGGATTTAAGATTTTTCAAGCGTTTTTTTGCAATTCTGGCACTAGGCGGAATTTTGGTTTCATTTTTCTGGATACCGTTTTATTTTAATTATTCAATGACCGAAGCATTATCCGATTTAAATTACCTTAATTTTATAAAAGAAGTCCCGTTGTTTCCAATAGAAATGTGCTTTAGAAGTTTGTTTTCATATATAAATATTATTTCTATTTTAGGAATTTTTATTTTTTTAATTATTTTAATTTATTGTGCATGTCATTACTATAAAAATTCACAGAAGAATAATATTCTTTTCCTGATTTTAATATTTATAATTCCCCTAATATTGTATATCTTTTTGCCAAATCCATATCCCGGCATAATTAAAGGAAAGCTGCCATTGATATATCCTATATTTTTTTCCATCATCATAGGTTCCATTTTTAAAATTGATAAAAAAATAGATTGCCTAATCATTCTTTTAATTTCTCTAATGTTTATCTCATTTATCTTGCATCCACAGGCATTTATACCGCATGAAATAATAGATATTGCTAGTTGGGCATCAAATAATACAGAACATAGGGCATTATTTCTTCCACAGGGATTTGGGCTATTAACATATGATGAGCCAAGACCAAATACCTACGAATATTTATATGAAGTTTATATCCTTCCAGCTTGTTTTGGAAAAGAGGTTTATAATGGATGGTTTGGAGAAATGGCTCCGCATTCCAAAAAAGATGAAAAAATCCTTTTCAGCTGTCTTTCTCCAAAATCTTATGAAGAAATTTTTAAAGATTCGCTATCTTCTTGGGAGAGCATTACTACAAAAAGATCTAATTGTGTCTTGGATACAAATCCAGACGAATTTTGTAGTATAGTTCAAAACTCAGGTATAGATACCATTTTTGCAAACACCTTTTTTCCAGAAGTTGTTGATTACATAAATAGTGCAAATTGTTTTGAAAAAGCAGGTTCATTTGGGCCATTGCTTGCATACAAAGTTTTAGATTCAAAACCATATGTTGATAGAAACCTATCTTATGAAAAGAAATCAGGAAGAATAAAAATCCTTATTAACGAATCCATCAACCAAACAATTATTGTCAGGGAAAGTTATTACCCATATTGGAAAGCCTACCTCGATTCAAAAGAAATTAATATATCTGAAAATGATGGTTTTATGGCAATTCCAATTTCAGTTGAAAAGGAGGAACACATCCTTGAATTAAACTATAAATCCCAAAAGTTTTATGGGATTTTTGATATTCTTTCAATACTTGGTTGGTTTATTGCATTGTTATTAATTTTAAAACCTTCTATCCTATCTTTTTTAGTTAAATATCTAAATTAAGTGTTTCTATGATTCAACTTTCAATTATTATTCCAACCTGGGATGAAGAAGGCAATATTGAAAACACAATCAATTCAATTGCGCTAACTTTAGAAAAAGACAATCTAGCCTATGAAATCCTTATTGTTGATGATAATAGTTCTGATAAAACAATTGAAATCGTAAACAAACTATCACAAAAAAATTCTAATATCAGATTAATCAGGCACCAACCCCCAAGGAGTTTTGGTTATTCAATTAGAGATGGAATTCAATTGTCGAATGGAGAGCTTATAGTGATAATGATGGCAGATTTATCAGATGATCCAAGATACCTAAAAGAAATGTATTTCAAATACAAAGAAGGCAATTCTGTAATTGTTGGTTCAAGATTTTTAAAAGGTTCAAAAGTCGATAGTTATCCATTTTTAAAAATGATTTCAAACAGATTATTCAACTTAGCAGTAATGGTTGGTTTTTTTACAAATATAAATGATACTTCAAACAATTTCAAGGCATTTGATTCCAGAAAAGCAAAAAAAATAAAATTAGAATGTAAAAGTTTTGAGGTTGGAGCAGAATTAATGCTAAAAATGCTAATAAAAGGGGAAAAAATCACCCAAATTCCAGTAAGTTGGACGGACCGGACAAAAGGCGAGGCAAAGTTTAAACTTAAAAACACTTTCCTTAAATATTTCTTATTATTTCTTAAAATGTTAAAACTGAAATATACTGGTGAATGAATGAAAATATGTATAATTGGCATTGGAAGAGTAGGGCTTCCGCTTGCAATGCATTTTGCATCAAAAGGAGTTTTTACTTATGGGCTGGATGTTGATTTGAAAAAAATAGAGCTTCTAAAAAAAGGGGAAATGCCTTTCTTAGAAAAGGGTGGCCCAGAACTTTTAAAGCAAGTAATTGGAAAAAATTTTCATCCAACAAATGATTTTTCAAAAGTCAAAGACTGCGATGGAATAATTCTTACACTTGGAACTCCCGTAGATGATTTTATGAACCCTGATTTTTCCCAAATAGATTCATGCCTTGATTCAATAATAAAACATTTAAAGGAAAACCAGGTGCTGATTCTTAGAAGTACTGTCTCGCCGGGTTCTACAGAATATGTAAAAGCGTATATTGAAAAGAACACGAATTTAAAAATCGGAATCAATTTCTATCTTGCCTTTTGCCCTGAAAGAATTGCTGAAGGAAAAGCCCTAAAAGAATTGGAAGAACTTCCAGAAATTGTAGGAGGGGTAGACCCTGCGAGTACGCAAAAAGCAGTTGAAATCTTTAAATCAATAAAAGGGGAAGTTTATCCTACAAATGCACTTAATGCAGAATTGCTAAAATTATTTACTAACATGTACAGATACATTAACTTTGCAATTGCAAATGAATTTATGGTTATTTCAGAGGAATGGGGAGCAAATATTTATGAAATAGTAGAGCTTTCCAATAAAAATTATGCAAGAGGGGGCCCTAAAATTCCAGGCTTTGCAGCAGGTCCGTGCCTGTTTAAGGACGGATTTTTCCTCACTTCAAATATTCCGTTTCCTGATTTGATTGCAGCATCTTGGAAAATAAATGAAACCCTCCCTGCATACTTAATCCAGAAAGCAAAAAAATTAAAAGAAATTAAGGGAAAAAAATGCGCGATACTTGGAATGGCCTTCAAGGCAAATAATGATGATGACAGGGCATCTCTTTCATACAAAATAGAAAAAATATTCAAAAGAGAACTTGCAGAAGTTAAAACCCATGATGTTTATCGTGATGGAATAAATTTTGAAGAAACAATAAAAAATGCGGATTTTTTAATAATTGCAACCGCCCATGACGAATATAAAAAATCAATGGAATTTTATAAAAAATTAATAAAGGAGGATTGTGTAATAATCGATGTCTGGAACATCTTTAAGATGGGCTCGGCAGTGTTTAGGTGTTAAATATGGCAAAAATTTTAGTAACCGGAGGAGCAGGATTTATTGGAAGCCAGGTTGTAAAAAAACTTTTAGATGAAGGGCATGAGATAACAGTTGCAGATAACTTAAGCAAAGGCCAACTAACAAATATTGACCTTGAAAAAGTAGAGCTTAAAAAAGTAGATTTATGCGATGCAAATCAGGTCAAAGGATTATTAAAGGATCAGGAATACTGTTTCCATTTTGCAGCAAAAATAGGGGGAATTGGCTATTTTCACAAGTATCCTGCAGAAATAATAAGGGATAATACCTTAATGTATTCCAATTTGTTGGATGAGGCATTAAATTCAAATTCTTTTGAAAAAATGGTTTATTTATCCTCTTCAATGGTTTTTGAAAGGACATCCGTCTTTCCTTCAAAGGAGGAGGATATATTTACTTCCCCTCCGCCAATAACCCATTATGGATTCTCTAAATTAATAGGAGAATTTTATTCTACAGGCTATCATGAGCAATACGGCCTAAAATATACTATTTACAGGCCATTTAATGCATACGGGCCCGGAGAAGTTCCAGAAGATGAGGTTGGAATTGCGCATGTAATTCCGGATCTAATAAAAAAGGTTTATGTTGATAAACAATATCCTGTTGAAATTTTGGGTGATGGACAACAAATAAGGTCGTATACTTATGTAACTGATCTTGCAGATGCGATTGGCACATTAACATTTGATAAAAGAACAGATAATAATGATTTTAATGTAGCAAATCCCAAACCATATAATGTAATTGAACTTTTAGAAAAAATCTGGGAGATGTGCGGTCCAAAAGACAGGCCATTAAAAATAAAACACCTGCCGACATTCAAGGATGATGTATTAAAAAGAATTCCAAGCGCAGATAAAATATTTTCTTTAGGCTGGAAGCCAAAAGTTGAATTGGAAACAGGTCTGAAAAATACATTTGATTGGGTAAAATTCAAATTGAATGCCTAATCCGTTAATTCAAAATGATCTATCGAATTTATCTCTTTAAATATTTTCGTTATGCCCTCTCTTTTTATAAACTGAACTAATTCAAATGCCCCAAAACTATCCACAATAATCATTACAAATCTGGTTATAAGCCCAAATGCAATTCCGGTTTCAGGGGTTACTCCAAATAAAATTAAAATAACTGAAAAACCAAGCTCAGATGCCCCTCCTCCTGCAAGCGTTGGAAGAGGAATAAATTGTATCAGAGTTGTTGTTCCCTGAAACACTAAAATAAATAAATAATCCAGAATTCCGCCATCAAATATTGTTATTCCCAAGGCTTTTGCGATTAGAAACCATTCCAATCCTTTAACTGCCCAGCCAGTTAATGTTATTCCGATTATTTTCCATTTTATATTCATTAGTTTATGGGATTTTTTTTGCATCAAGTCAAATAATCCGTAAAATTTATTTCCAAGCGGGAATTTTTTTATAAAAGAAAATCTGTATAAAAATCCCTCTAAAAATACCAAACAGCCAAAAAACAATATCGCAAAAACTATCCCAAGTATTGCAAATATCGTTGCAAAAATATTGTCCTTTAACCCCTCTAATTTATCTATTACTATCATAATCACCATAACAAGTGAAAATGCCTTGATTGTAAAATCAAATAACTGGGGCCCGAGTATTGTCAATATTGAATCATTTATGGGTATCTTTTCTTTTGCTGACAGGGAAAATGCAGTAAAAAAATAACCTGATCTTGCAGGAGTAAAATCTGAGGCAAGCATTCCTGCAAGATTTGATTTGAATATTTGGATAAATTTTGGAAAGTAGCCCAATTCTTTTAAGACTTCCCTTAGTCTAACAGACATAGTAATCAATACTGCAGTATAAACTCCCAGCGCGCAAATTATCAAATAATAATTGGATTTTAAGATAATCTCTGCTATTTTTGAAATATCAAATATGGAAAGTATTAATGCAAATATCAATATGGTTATTCCAATGTTTATCAAATAATCTTTTAGATTTTTCATCTGATCCATTCCTTATTTTATAGTAGCAATACCTTTTTTTAATCTTGTCAGGCATAATCTTTTATGAAATTTGATAAGTTTGATTATATATTTATTGTTTTATTGCTTTACACAACATTTATCTCATTTTCTCTAGTTTCCACCCTAAAACAGATACCCAGCCCGATTTATGGGGGGGATTATTATAATGGTTTGGGGGGAGTAATTCATATACTAGATGGCGGAAATGTATTGGATAGTGCCCAAATGCTTGGACAAATTCCTTGGGTTCCGTGGCTCTATCATTTTTCAGTTGCAGTATTTTCTAAAATAACTGGTCTTGATGCGATTAACTCATTGCTATATTTTTCGATTCCAATTCAAATTTTTTCAGTAATATTGCTATATCTTTTTGCATATAAGTTGACAGGAAAAAAATATCTAGGGTTGATTTTAATCCCATTATTGCTGGCAATCGGCACTTTTCCGACATTTAAATATTCTGATTTTGCATCGATTTTAATCATTCCTCTATTCTTATTTTCATTTTTAATTTTTATACGCAATCAAAATCTCAAAAATGCAATAATTTCCGGAATTATTCTGGGTTTAGTTGGGCTTAGCAACTCGCAGGCTTTTTTTGACGGGTTTATCTTTTTGGGATTTTCAGCAATAATCTTTTTGGTTCCAGAGATTTATAATCTAAAGGAGAAAAAAATAATCTTTTCAAATGAGGTTAAGGATAAAATAAAGTTTTTTGCAATCATTTTTTTAATTGGATTTTTAATCTCTCTTCTTTTCTGGTTTCAACCAATTTTTATTTTTAAAGGGTTTACTCCAAATGATATCCAAAATATAACAACTCCAGATCTGTCAAATGCAGGTTATCTTTGGAAAACGATTTTTGATTCACTGACTCCTCTGGTTTTGCCTTACTCTTCAGGAATTCTGATAATTTTTTCACTTATAAATCTTTTTGGGCTGTATTATATTGCAAAAAATTTTAAAAAATTAGAAAGTAAATTTATGCTTGTTCTCATTCTTGCATGGATTTTTTGCTCGATACATCCGCTATTTACATTGCCTCTTTTTGATCTGCATCTTGTAAATTTTATGCTCGTAGATCAGATTTCAAGATTTACTTCTCTTCTTGTCATTGCATTTGGCCTGTTGTTTTTGAATGAAAAAATTTCCTCTAAAAATTGGAAAATACTTATCTTTACAGCATTGTTTTTATTGGCGTTTTCCAATTACTCCGATGCCTGGAACCAAAAAGAAGACAATATATGGATTCAGCAGGGAAAATTAGAATTATTTGAGCCATTTGTCATGTTATCTGACTGGACACGGGAAAATACCAATGTTAATGATGTTTTTTTAACAACCAACGAAGACGGATTTATGTTTAATGCAATATGCGGAAGAAAAATATTATCTTATAGAAGGGCCCATACAAGCCCATATATTGATATAAACCAAAGAATGGCAGATCAGGCAATAATCGTTTATGGTGAAAATGATGCAAAAAGAGAAGAATTGCTAGAACAGTATAATGTGAAGTACTTATTATGGACCAATAGATGGGTATTAAATGAATTTCAATTCGATGAAAATGGTCAATTTATAGGATTTTTCGACCCGTTAACAATATTGGATAATGAATCTAATAGGAAATATTGGAATGCAAACGGAGTTAAATATCAATTATTTACATTTCCAATGGATCCTGCTCCTAGGGATGGCGCACCAGTATATGAACAATTGGTCGCAATACCTTATGAATTCAGTTTGGAGCCTTTAAATCCTAATCTTTATAATCATTTTAAACTGGTAAAAATCATTTCATATAATGGGGTTGATTATTTTAAAATTTATAAAATAAAAGAGTGATTATACAGAATGTTATTATAATCTTTTTTATAATTTTTATTATACAAATATTTATAATTTCAATTTTGATTATTTATCCTCTATTTCAATTCCGATCTCCCTTAATTTAGCCCTAATTTCGTCAGATTTTTGGTAATTTTTTTCTTTTCTGCATCTTTCCCGGAACTTCTTTAATTCCCCAAGAATTTCTTCTACTTTTTTATTTTTTGTTTCAACATATTCTTGTGCAAAATTAACAATTATCCCTCTAACCTTTTCGTCAATATTTCTTTCCCCTATTTTTTCAATTGGAACAAGTATTTTTGAATTTGATCCAATGTTATTTATTTGTGTTTCAATTTTAAGCCCAAATATCCATATAATATTCTCAAATTCTTTTTTCAAATATTCTAAAGCGTCTTTGGCCATTCCCCTATCTTCAAGTGCAACATTTATTTTTTTAATTAAATTAAAAAAAGATGCAAACGCCATCGGAGTATTGAAATCATTATCCATATGATAATAAAATTCCTCTATTTCTTTTCTAAAATATTCTATTGTTTCTCCATTTTCATTCGGTTTTTTCTTGTTTAATCTTTCAAATGTATTTAATATCCTCTCAACTGTTTTCTGCGATGCTTCGATTTGGCCTTCACTATAATCAACAGGGCTTTTGTAATGGTTTTGGGCAAATAGGAGCCTTATTGAGTTGGGCGAATGCTTTTCTAAAACCTTTTCAATAGTTATAAAATTCCCAAGCGATTTGCTCATTTTTTCCCCTTTCACAGTTAAAAATCCAGTGTGCACCCAGTATTTTGCAAATGGTATCCTAAGTGCTGCCTCAGTTTGTGCAATCTCATTTTCATGATGTGGAAAAGAAAGATCCAATCCCCCGCCATGTATATCAAGTGTTTTTCCCTTTGAATATTTCATTGCTATTGCCGAGCATTCGATATGCCAGCCCGGCCTTCCGCTTCCCCACGGGCTTTTAAATTCAATTACTGGGTTTTTTTCAATTTTCCATAATGCAAAATCCCGGTCATTTTTTTTATTCTCCAGAATTTCCTTTCTTGTTCCGGATTTCAATTCCTCTAATTTTTGTCCTGATAATTTTCCATAATTAGGAAATTTTGAAACATCAAAATAGACTCCGTCAGAAGTGACATATCCAAATCCATTTTCAATTATTCTTTCAATCATTTGGATTATTTCTTTTATGTGGGTGCTTACTTTAGGATAAACATCTGCCCGTAGAATATTTAATTTATCAAAAACAGCATCTGCCTTTTTTTGAAATTCTTCTGCCAGTTCAATAGGGTTTCTTTTTCTCTCAATAGCCCGGTTAATTATCTTGTCTTCAACATCAGTTATATTTTGCAAGTGATAAATGGAATACCCCTTTTTTAAAAAATATCTTTTTATAATATCAAATGAAATATATGTTCTTGCATGGCCCAGATGAGCATCATCATAGGGGGTGAGGCCGCATATATACATTATAATTTTTTTATCCTCAATTGAAGCGAATTCTTCAAGTTTTTTTGAAAGCGAGTTATAAATTTTCATAGATTTTATATATCCTCTAACTAATTAAAAATGTGTCCCTTTGCTGTCATGTTTCAATTATTTTCTCTCTTTCTGAAGGAATTATCTTTTTTTTCCCAAAAAATTCAGTCTCAAGTTGTTTTCCTTCGAAATATTCATGAAGAAAAATTGCAAGTGCAGAAACTTCAGAGTGTGGCTGGTTTCCAATTCCCAGATTGTAATCACAGATTTCAAAATATTCCCTTTCAACCTGCGCTCCCCCTATAATTATAAGTAAATTTTTATTTTTTCTTATGTTATCTATTTTTTCTGTCATGTTTTTTCCATACATTGTAAGGTGAATTAATGAAAATCCCTTTTTCTTGAATTCTTTTGAAAGTTTTAGTCCATTTTTGCAATACTCTATTTTAAAAGTTTTACCCCATTCCTCTGCGATTTTTTTTATGCTTTTCTCCAGCCCCTCATCCTTCTGGCCGGTATAAAACATTCCATCTGCTCCAAAAGCCCTTGAAACAAGCCCGACATGTGTTGAAATTCTCTCATCACGGGGTATTCTATGCCCAAGCCTTAAGACCACAATCATATTTTATATTCCTCTCCTATTTTTGGGGCTATTACTTCATATTTTTTCTCCAGCGATTCACAAAGATCTTTGCTTTCGCCATGAACTAAAAATACTTTCTCCAGCCCTGAAATCCCGTTTATAAATTGGAGCAGTTCATTAAAATCAGAATGCCCTGAAATCTTTAATTTTTCAATTTTCATATTTATCCTGATTTTTTTTTCATCAATTTCAATTTCCTTTTCTCCGCCAAGTATCTTTCGTCCGTTTGTTCCTTCTGCCTGAAATCCTACAAACAGAAGCATATTCTTGGGATCTTCTGATAATTTTTCTAGATAAAATAATGCAGGCCCGCCAGAAAGCATTCCAGAGGTTGTAACAATTATGCACGGCTCTGCCAATACATCGGATCTGTCCTTTGTTTTTGGTTTTTTAAAGTTTGGGGAATGAAAAGGATCATAATCACTCATAAGGATTTTTCTTTTTATTTCCTCGTTTGCATAGATCGCATTATGCCTGTAAATCCTAAGGACTTTATTTATCATTCCATCAACATAAATTGGAACCCTGGATAGCGCCCCTGACTGCATATAATCATCCAGAATCAAAAGTATCTCTTGCGCCCTTCCAACTGCAAAAGATGGAATTAAGACAAATCCCCCTTCCTTTAATGTCTGATTTATCAAGGAAACCATCTTAGATGCTTCTTCTTTTATGCTTGGAATTAAATCTTCCTTTGAACCATAGGTGCTTTCAACTATAAGTGTTTTTGTAGATATATTTTTTTTACAACCTTCCAGAATTCTGGTGTTTCTTGTGCAAATATCTCCAGTATATAATATTCCATTGTCAATTCCAAGCTTTATCATTGCACCCCCAAGTATATGGCCTGATTGATAAAGTTCGTAATTAAATCTGTTTTTGTTTGCACCATATTCTGTTATCTCTATCTTTTTTATTACCATATCCACATCTTTTTGTGAAAATTTGGGTTTTTTTTGTATCCTCCGGTAATCAGAAAGAAGAACAGAAAGCATATCCCTTGTAGGTTTTGTTGCGATTATATTTTTTGAGTGTCCCTCTGAAAAAATATGCGGAAGATAACCTGAATGATCCAAATGTGCATGAGATATAAATATCTCAGAGACCGAATTTAATTTTTCCTTTGGGATCTCTGGAACCTGAACTTCTTCGCCAAGTTTTATCCCGCAATCAAGCATAATTGATTTATTCTCATGTTCAATTATATAGCAGGATCTTCCGACTTCTCCTACCCCTCCATAAAAACTTATATTTATTTCTTTATTCATTTAATACCTCTTTATAAAAATATCAAACAATTCATTAAAAAACAATTCTATCATCTATTTTAAAGAATTTAGCAGTTAATTTTTGTTTAATATGTGTTTATAGATGTATAGAAAAGTATTTAATAATATTGTTTTTGCCCTTCATAATCATTATAGATACTTTTAGCAATTTCTATTTTTTATTCGAATAGTAAAGATTTAAAAAGATTAATTTCCATAAATACCTTATGGCATCAAAAAAATCCAAAAAACTAAAAAATACAAAAAAAAAGACAGCATCGAAAAAACCAAAAATTAAATCCAAGGTTTCCTCAAAAAAAATAATCGAAATCCCAATCAAACCAATTGAAATTTCAAAAGAGAATAAAGAACAACCGCATACTTTTTTTGCAGTGCTTGCATACCTTGTCCAGATAATCAATTATACCCTTCCTGCAGTAATCGGCCTTGGTTCAATAATTTCGCTTTTGATATATCTTGCTTCTGGAAAAAACTTCGTCAAATTTCATGCGCTTCAGGCAACATTTCTCGGCATTGTAGTTTCCATTGCAACCTATGTTATGAGAAATGGATTTATTGAAAATTTATTCGCATATGATCCCTATCTGATAATTTTTTTCCCGCTCTTTGCAGTTGGGTTTACCTTAATATTCATTTTGATGGCATTAAAAGCATCCAAAACAGAATGGGTGAAACTTCCATTATTCGGGGATATTTCAATGAAATTTATATAAACTCTGAAAGCCCCATCTGTTTTATTTTTTCATCTTCAAAAACACTTTTTATTTCTTTTTTCAAAAGCTCAATTCTCTGTTTCATATAAATGGGGAGGTCATACTCTTCACACATATTTGCAGTTATCTGAAGATATTTTTCTATTCCCCCCTTGTGTATTGTGAGTGTAAGGTTTCCAGAGCATTTTCTGCATTTTCCAATCAAAGGAATCCTCCTATAAATCTCATTGCAGTTTACGCACCTGAAATTTTGTCTTGAATATGAACGCATATTTCCATAAAGATCCGGAATAAAATGGCTCAATATCAATCTTTTTGCAACATCCTGCACATTAACACAGGATATTTTTTTCATAAGCTCAAATTCAAGTTTTATTTTTTCCGGTATGGATTCAAGATTAACATAAGCTGTTTTTACAACACCATCATGTATCGAGCTTGAATCAAGAGTAAAAGGAAAGTTTCCATACTGTTCTTCTTTTCCAAGGATATCCTCTACTCTTTTTATTTTTATTTGATGTGCAGGCAGGTTCTTTTCGCAGGCCCGATAAAACTCAAGAGGATACCTTTCAACGAGTTCAATACAGAAAACTTCATCATCAACTTCATTTGGAACTATCCGTTTGCTTAAAACAATAGGCGTATCCATCGTTCCTCCGATTCTGTCGTTTAGGTATTTTTTTGAAAAATTCAAAAGTGCATCCATTAAAAGCATTACTCCATCCTCATCAGCATCTGCATTTCTCCTTTTTGCAGCATGCATATATGGATGGGCATAGCCAACATTTGCCTTAGTAAATCCAATTACCCTGCATAAGACACCTGCAGAGGTGTGGGGGGAAAGGCCGACCATCAGACTGCCAATAAGATCCTCCTTTTTTTCAATCTTATAATATGCAGGAATCCTGTAAAAATTAACCAAAAGGTCATCTATAAATTTTGAAACCCTTATAAAATATTCAGCCCCCCGCTCGGATAAAAGCAGATCCTGTATTTTTAATGGAATCATTTGTTCCCCATCACTTATTTTATTTCCAAGGTGGTCATATTCATACCCGAGTTCTTTTATTTTTTCCAAAGAAACCCCTATTTCATTAGGCTTGAAATGAGTTAATGGAACATCTGTTGCATCGAATCTTGATGTTCCATCCTTATATACATAAACCCCGTGATTTGCCCTAAACAATCCTTTTTCAAGACGCTCTGGGGTTTTTTCCTTGCTTGAAAGTCCTTTAACCCCTCGTATATCCTCTGGAAGAATTGACTGTATTTTTTTCATTTGTTCAAATAATCTTCCAATTTCAATAGGTCTTTTGTCATAATTATTTGTTTTAATTCCGCAATGTTCATTTCCTGAAACGATCGCCCTGCATTTTGGGCAAACATTTGAAATCTGGGTTTTTTCATTGCACAATTCACATTTTGGATATATTGTTATGTTCGAGCAATTTTTGCATTTGAATCTTACAATTTCAAGATTAATTCTTTTTGAGTCTTCAGTTTCCCTCGCCTCTTTATATATTTTGCTCAGATTGCGATTTTTAGGAGAACCTGTTGGAAACAATACATTTGGTTTTCCGTCCATTGCCCGTTCCTTTGATTTTTCAGGTCTTCCCATCCTTGCTCCAATAAATGTTCCTCCTCTAGCCATTATTTTTATTCCGCACATTTCAGAAAGTATCGGAAGTATGGGCTTTTTGTCGGCAATCCGTTTTTTTATTTTAGATGTGTCTATTTCCTCCCCCTTTAAAATTCCAAGCGTTGCCAAAAGAGAATACCCTGTTTCTTCATCAAGAATTATCTTTCCATCTCTTACAATATGCTCTATTAATAATTCTTCCAGGATTTCTTTTTCTTCCAGATCAGGAAGTTTAAACTCTCTTAATTTTCCATTCTCAAATTTCAATTCTGCTTTTTCAATAAATGAAATTAGTTTGCCAAATTTTTCAAGACTTATGCAATCCCAGAAAAAGGTATATTTTGGATGAAGTGGCAGAGAATTTTTTTTGCAAAAATTAAAGCACCACTCAACTCCCTGTATCTGCGTAATGTTTATTCCTTTTTCATTTGCTTCTTCTTCCCACCATTCTTCGCAATATCCCGGAACAACAAGAGGGTGGTTTGATTTTACAAAATCTCCAACCGAACTTATGATATCCCCTAAAAAAAGTATTTTTTCAACTTCAGGATTTATTTCCGTTGCTTTGTTTGCTGTTTTAACCTTTAATACATCCCCGTTCTTAAGCCTTACAACCGGAGGTTCGCAATTACTGCAGGTTGCAATAACACATCCCTTTCCGGGCCGTTCTATTTTCATCTGGGTTCCAAATGCCAAAAACTCATCAAGAAGTATCATTGTTGCAGGATGAATATTTTTTGCCATCAATCCGTTTGTTCTTGTTTTTCCGTATCTTAACCGGAAACCTCCTTTCAAGGAAGGATAAGAAAATACCGGCCTTCCTGCAACAAGCCCATCAAGATAGGCATCATCTGGTTTTATTTCAATTTTATCCTCGTTTATCCTTACTTTTATTATTTTTTCAAGCCAATCCCATTCAATTTTCTTCTTTTTAGTATATTTTAACAATTTTGAAGCTTTTTGGGCAATTCCCTCACATATAACTAAAGGAATCCCGCCCCGTATCCTATTTGTCTGAACCCGTTCAAGATTTTTGTGCACTGAAACTTCAACATCCTCGGTTGGGACTCCGTCAATGCAAATTGGGCAGTTTTTAACTATTATCCGTACATGTTCATCAGGGGGTTTGTATTGGAGGTGTGTAATCCTTGCCTCGTACATATTAACTTCTTCAACATATCTCTCTACTTCGCTGTCTGTTGGCCTGTAATCCCCAATTCCAATGGCTCTTCTTGCAATATCTGCTAAAACAACACTTAATGCAGCAGCAGTTCCTCCTGCGCTTCTTATAGGCCCTGCATAATAAATGGAAACATAACTTGTTTTATCCGGATTTTCAAGTATTCTGGTATTTGTTATTCCTTCAGTTGGGGCAACAAGAACCCCTTCTGTAATTATTGCAACACCTGTTCTTACTGCCTGTTCTATCCTTTCCTGCAATCCTGCCTGAAAAGTTGTTTCGCCCTTTGCTATTTTTTCCACAATTTCAAATGCAATGTCAACCCTGTTCATCCCCTCCTTTTCCATTTCACGAATTATTTTTTCTATTCCAGGAGGCCCGACTATTCCTTCAACTCTTGAAGCAACATCCGAAGTTATTTTTATTTCTACAAATTCTTCCGGATCAAACCCTTGTTTTCTTGCCTTTGATGCGATTGAATAACAATTTTCCAGTTCTTTTTCAAGATATTCAAAATAATCCATCTTATCCACCGGAAGCAAAATTGAGAGTTTTTAATCTTGCAGTTTTAAGTTCGTATACAGGGACTATCGCAGGAGTTGGCATATGCCCTTGTTTTATCTGAAATTCTGTTCTTGCCTGAAATGTGCCTGAATTGACCATTAAAGTCCCCCGGTACTGCCCGTATCCATTTTTATGGATGTGGCCAGTATGAAATATATCTGGTTCTTCTGAGAGAACAAGATAATCTGTTTTTTCTGGAACAATCTGGTTTCCTCCATAAATTGGAGAAAGATGCCTTCTTTTCAAAAGTTCTTCCATTACCTTTTCTGGAGCCTTGTAGCTTAATGAAGAAATTGCAGATATCATCGAATCCATAGAGGTTCCGTGATAAATTAAGTGCTTTAAGCCTTCAATTTTGATATTTGAGGGATTTCCAAGGCTTGTTATATCAGCGCTTATAAGATCTTTTTCAAGAGCAGGAGTAGGTTCTCCCCTTCTTACTGCATCATGATTTCCAGGTATTGCAATTACCTCTATATAATCCGGGAGACGGGATACAAAATCATCAAATAACTTATATTGTTTATAGATATCTGTAACAAGAAGTTCTTTTTCCTGATTTGGATAAATTCCTATACCATCGACGATATCTCCTGCAATGATGATATATTTTAGTTTTGATGCAAGCGCTTCTGCCCCATTTTCTCCTTTTATCCAGCTTATGAATTTTTCAAAATATTCTGCAAGAAAATTATTGCTTCCAAAATGAATATCCGAAAGATAGGCTATTGCAAGATCCCGCTCTGCGATTTTTTTCTCGCGCGTGACCCTCATGTCTGGCCATTCAATATCATCTGCGATTAATAGCCCGTCAAGAGCCTTGCCTCTTATTGCAACAACATCATCAAGGATTAATTTTTCAGATAATTCAAAAAGCCGTTCATTTTGCTTACTGATCACTACTTTGAAAATGCCAGTCAAATCTTCCATTTCAACCAAAATATTATTTTTTTTTGTTTCTTTTTTATTTGCGACCATTCCAATTATTTTTACATTCTGGCCGATACATTTTTTCAGATTTCTTATTTCGATTTCAGGATACTTGGAATCAATTTTTCTAAGCATTGCTGAAAGTTTTTTATATCTGTTTCTAAAATATTCAATAAAATCCTCAACTCCCCCGGTTGTTCTTGAATTTCCGGTAATATCCCCTCCAAGTATTTCCATATCAGGAGAATACTCTTTTGCGATAGGCCTGAAAAGGGATGTTTTTTGGATTACTACTCTTTTTTCCAGAATTCGTTCCTTGTTTTCCATTATTTTTTCAATGTCTTCTTTTTGAAGATATTTTTTTCCAGTTTTTAATATTTCTTCTAAAAGCTTGTCATCGTAGGGGCTTTTTTTTAAAATTTCTTCTACCTCAACACTTATCCGTATCCCTTTTTCTATTACTTTTTCAACAAGCATGCATACACTCTCAGAGTTAGCAAAAAGCTAAGTCTTTTTTTGGCTTTAGAAGGCAAACCAAAGAATCTTGACCCTACAAAAGTCACTCTTTTAATGATTCAAGTTCACTTATAATGGTCCATATCTGCATTCTTGAATGAGTAGGCATGTTTATATCCTCACTTATATTATTTATATAATAAATAGCCGAACTTATTTTGACATTCCACTCATCCTCGCTTAAAAGCCGTTCTTTTGAATCTAAAAGCGCTTTTTTTATATTTTTTGGAACTCCAGTATCCCCCAATATCAAATCAATTTCCCCAATTATCAGATTAAGTCTTGAATCCATGTCTACACCTCTAATATAAATGATTCCCTATCTACCCTTTTCCAGTTTTATGTTCTTTGCGTTTTGAATCACTGCCTTGGTTTATAACCTCAAAACCCATAAACCAAAAACCCAAAACCCAAAACCGAAAACTGAAACGGGCCCGGTGGGATTTGATTGTGGGGCATTTTCTTCAATAAAAGAAAAAACCTACCCACGACCGTCAGCTATCCTCTTTTTGATTAGAAGGCTGCTGCGCTATCCAGGCTGCGCTACGGGCCCAAAATAAAGTAAATATATGTTTGGTAGCATTTAAATTACTTTTTAATAGATATGATAAATCTTATGCCGCGAATAAAAAATACGAAAACATGCACCAGTTTAGATACCTTTTTAATAGGTTACAGGCCATTCCATTTCTTATGAAAGAAATTACAATTTATGCACCAAATACGATAGGCTCTCTTGCACTTTTATCAGAAACACTTGGAGCTGTTGGAGTAAATATTGAAGCAATTTCTGCCTATGAAAAAAATGGAAAGGCAATATTTAAAATTCTGACAAAAGATGTGACCACAGCGCTAAAAGCAGTATCAAAACTTTCTGATTTTCAAGCCCAAGAAGAAGAGATTATAATTTACAGGCTTAATAACAGGCCCGGAGAACTTGGAAAACTTGCAAGAAAACTTTCAAATGCTGATATCAACCTTGAAAGTTTATACATTGTAGGCAAAAACAATGATGAAACAGAAGTTGCAATTCTTCCTGCAACACAGGATTTTTCAAAAACAAAAGAAATCCTTAAAATCAAATAAGCTTTTATTGTTTTTTATCCTTTTTAATCTGTGGAAACCAAAAAAGTAATTCTTGATACCAACTTTCTTATGCTGTCTTATAAATACAGGGTGGATATCTTCAATCAGATAAAATTTCTCGTGGAATGCAAAACAGAATTTGTAATCTCAAATGGAATAATGAATGAACTGTTCTCTCTTTCAAAAAACAGGGGAAAAACAGGAATGGGGGCAAGGTTTGCACTCAAACTGATTGAAAAAAATAAAAATAGCATCATTCTCATTTCATCTTCTGATAAAGTTGATGAATGGATTTTTGAATACGCAAAAGAAAACAATGCATTTGTATGTACTGATGATGCCCGGCTCAAAACCAAACTCAAAAGGGAAAAAATTAAAACAATCGTTATAAAATCAAAATCAGTGGTTGATTTTGAATGATTTTTGAAATCCTGTTTTTCATACTGTTAATTCTTGTAGTATATACTTTTTATAGGATTACTTCCAAATGGATTTCTGGAACAAAAAGGCTTGAAGGTCCAAATTCAATTGTTTCATTACGAATTTATTCCAATCTTGATCTGATTAGATTTACTGATAAAGATAAAAGTGAGGATTATTTATTTGAGAGAAAAAACCTAAAAAGAGGAGAAATTCTTGAATTTTCATACCCTGCATCAAAGAATGAAATAACTGTTTTTGCCTACAAAAAAGGAAAAGAAAAAAAATTTCAAATTCCGCTGTCTTCATAGGAAAGCTTTATCCGTTCTCCTTCTTTTTCAAGATAAACCCCTTTCCCTTTTTTTGTTTTTCCTATGACATATGATTTTATTTTGTATTTTTCAGCAATTTTTTGAATTGCTGCAACATCTTGTTTGTTTGCAACCAAAACCATTCCAATTCCCATATTGAATGTGCGGTATCTCTCAACCACTTCCGGAATCTTTTTTTCTATCTCCAGATAAAGTTTTGTCTGGGGCATTTTTTCAAATTCTATCTCAAATTCCACACCTTTATTTAATCGTGTAAGTTTTGAAAAAGAACCCCCTGTAATATGGGCTATTCCAAATACTCCTATTTTTTCAATAATTTCCAAGACAGGCTTTACATATATTTTTGTAGGCTCTAAAAGTTCATTTCCCCATTCTTCAATAGAGAGTATCTTTCTTGCAAGCGTATAGCCATTTGAATGAAGCCCTGAGCTTTCAAGACCAATTAAAACCATTCCTTCTGTTATATCATTCCCAAGTATTAATTTTTTTACTCTTCCAATTACAGTAAAGGTTAAATCAAATGCTCCTTCCTGCAAAATATCCTTTACTATCGCCGTCTCTCCGCCAATTATCGGGCAATTACATTCGTGCGCACCTTTTACAAGACCTTTTACAATCTGTTCGATCATTTCAGGATCCTCTTTTCGCAGTGCAATATAATCCACTCCTGCAATCGGCTCTGCCCCAAGGCATAAGATATCATTTACAGACATTGCAATCGCATCTATTCCGACAGTATCGTATTTTTTCATTTTTTCTGCAATCAAAAGTTTTGTTCCAACTCCGTCAGTGTGCATCACAAGTTTTTCCTCTCCGGCTTCAAAAACCCCTCCATAATGCCCAAATATCTCAAGGGGTTTTCCATATCCTTTTTTATAAGAGAATGTCTGTTTTATATTGCCCCATATCGCATCTTGAATCTTCCTCACTTTTTTAATATTGATGTCATATTGCATAATCTAATCTTTTCTTATAATAACTTAAAAATATATGGATTTTATTCAATTCAGATTATAATAAGGTTATTTAAATTTAGCCTCAATAATTTATCCGATGCCAGCAAGAACAATTAATAGGACAGTAGACACCTCTCTTCAATCTCAAAAAGTAAAAGCATATATTAATATTCTCCAAAAAGATGAAAATTTTTGGAACGCGCTTCTGGTTTTTTTAGGGGCATTGTTTATTTTAAGTGCCATTCCATTCTACCCATTGTTTCTTGTCCCGTTTCTTTCGCTTGGATGCGCTGCAACTGCATATTTCAAAAAGCCGTATGCAGGAACTTTTCTTAGCATACTTCTTGCTTTTTTTGCAATGCTTTTTCAGTCAACTGTGCTCGGCCTTGTTTTTTCCCTTATTGTTGCCCTCACTCTTTTTGAAATGTTTGAGAAATGGGCAATTATTTCAGCATTGCAGATAATCATTTTTGCCCCGTTTGCACCCTATCCCCTTTCGTATCTAAGCGGATTTGTAATGCTTGGAATGGTTTTATTCTCCCTTCATTTTGGTTCCAAAAAAAGTATCCTGATTTCAATACCTTCAGTACTTTTGATCCTATTGCTCTCTTCAATATGGCTTTTGCCGACAAGCTCTTTTTTCTATCTTGATTTGGATAAATATGCTCCGGCAGTAAGTTCTCTTGAAATTTCAAAACCTGCTGCAACATTTGGAAATCTTCTTCCAGATTTAGCCTCCCTTCCGTCAAAATTATTGGATTTTAAGGCATATGGCCAGTTTAACGATGCACTTGGAAAAATATTTTCAAATTTTTTCACAATCCTCTTTTCAGATAGCGGATTTATCCAGCTTTTAATCTGGACAACAACCCTTTTTGTGATAAGTTTTCTTTCGGGAAGAATAAAAAACAGGTCACAGACAATTTCAAGCCTGTTTTTGTTTTTTGTTCCATTCACCTATTATTTTCTTTCGCAATCCTTTGGATATGCCTTCGAATGGAGTATATTTTTATATGCGTTTTTATCCGTATTAATTATTGCATCCTTTGAGCATTTCAATATCTCATTTAGCAGGGAAAATGAAATCTCAAAAAAGAGCAAGATGAAAATTTTTGGAAAATTCGGCCTTCAGGATTTATCTTTTGGAAAAGGTCCAAAATCCTTAGATGAAGTCGGAAACTATAATGATGTTAAAGAAGAGCTTAGAAGCTCTGTTTTAATGCCTCTTCAAAATAAAGAAATTGCATATGCATACGGCCTTAAGCCTCCATCCGGAATTCTTCTATTTGGCCCTCCGGGAACAGGAAAAACAATGATCATGAGGGCATTCTCACAAGAGATTGGATATCCAATTTACTATATAAAATCCTCAGATATCTTGTCCCAATGGCACGGGGAATCAGAAAAAAACATTTCCGAACTTTTTGAAACTGCAAGAAAAACTTCCCCCTGCCTTTTGTTTTTTGATGAAATAGATTCAATCGGTAAAAAAAGAACTGATTACGGAGCAGATGATGTGGGTCCAAGGGTTTTGAGTGTTTTATTGCAGGAAATGGACGGCTTCAAATCAGAAAAGGCAGTAATGGTTGTTGGCGCAACAAATGTTCCCCACAAGCTGGATCCTGCCTTATTGCGCCCCGGGAGACTGGATAAAATTATTTATATGCATCTTCCGGATTTTGAAGGACGGAAATTTATATTTCAGGTTCATCTCTCAAAAGTTCTCTGCTCTGAAGATATAGACTATAATTACCTTGCCAAAAAATCCGAAAGATTTTCCGGTGCAGATATAGAAAATGTCGTATCAGAGGCCATAAGGCTTACTGCAGAGGATGCAATAAAAATTGGAAAAGTAGTTCCAATAACCCAAAAACATCTCGCAAGGGTTCTTTCATCTGTAAAGCCAAGCACTTCAATTTCAGAAATTGAAAAATTTGAACAGTTCCAAATGGACTTTGAAAGAAGGGTATCAGAAAAAGAAAAACTAGTAGAAAAAGAACAAATAGTAATAAAATGGGATGATGTTGCAGGGCTTGGAGAAATAAAACAAGCATTTTTAGAAACAATCGAAACCCCTCTTTTGCACGAAAACCTGATAAAAGAATATAATATAAAACCAAGCAGGGGCATTCTTCTTTTCGGCCCCCCCGGAACAGGAAAAACATTGATTGCAAAAGCAGCTTCAAATGAACTAAAAGCCTCATTTATTTCAATTTCAGGAGCAGAGCTTACAAAATCCGGATATTCAAGCGCAGTAAATATCTTAAGGGAAACATTTAACAGGGCAAGGGAAAACAAGCCAAGCATAATATTTATTGATGAAATTGAAACAGTTGCCCCTTCAAGGGATATCTCCCCGTCTGATCTTATCGGACAGCTTTTGCAGGAAATGGACGGAATAAAATCAACAGGAGGGGTGGTGGTTGTTGCCGCAACAAACAAGCCAGAATACCTTGATCCTGCAATTCTTAGGCCCGGAAGATTTGATAAATTATTTTATGTTTCTCCTCCGGATTTAAAAGCAAGAGAAAAAATATTCCAGCTTAATCTTGGAGCATTTGCAAAAGGCCTTGATCTTTCTCTTTTTTCTAAAAAAACTGAAGAGTTTACTGGTGCAGATATCGCTTCATTATGCCAGGAAGTAAAAATGAGGCTTCTAAGGTCTAAACTTTCTGGAAAAGAGCCGGTAATTACAAATGATCTTGTATTATCCGTAATATCTACAAGAAGACCATCTGTAAATAAAGAATATTTAGAAAGATACGAGAGATTTTTAGAAGTGTATGGGGAAAGAAAATAAACTAAATTTATTTAATAAGTAATTTAGCACTTCCATCAGTCATATCAAATATGAATGGGTGTATTTGTACATCCCCATAATGATACCTGTCTGATAGTTCAATTTCTCTTGCAGTCGAGCCTTTTTTAAGTTCTCTAAACCATATCTCAAGTTCTTTTTTCCAAGTAGCAAGTGTCTCTTCATTTGAATTTAAAAGAGCGATTATATTTGGTTTGCTAGTCTCAAGAGAATGAGTTATTGAACCAAATATTACTGGATCAAATCCAAGGCAATCAGTATCAATATTTGCATTCGCAGTAACTACATCTGCCTCATTTCCCCTTTCAATTCCAAAAACAGATCTTGGATCTATAGGCAATGTATCTTTCATATCATTTACACTTGAGATTATTAGTGAATGAGCATAGGGTGTGTTTAAATTTTCCAAATCAATTAAGCCTGCCTTTTTTCTTTCTGCAAATAATGTTCTCATAAGATTGCTTGTCGCATCTGTACTATATATTGGATCTGCATCTGTCCAGTCAAAATAACATTCTGAAAAATTTATTCTAGCATGACCATTTTCTTTAGTCCATTCTAGTAAGTTTAATACCTCTCTTTCCGCACTCATTTTGCAGTTAGTATGATTTTGAACTTTTATTTTTATCTGTTTATGTGAATCACCTTGAGATGCTTCAAGAGATGCTATAACATCAGAATTAATTCTGTTAGATGCCAGGTATTTAAATGAAATTCTGGTTCCAGCACTATAAATTATTGCAACAGATAAATTAAGATGAGTGTCCATTCCTATGCATAGTGCTGCCCGTGCATCAGAGCAAATCCACCACGCCTCTTCTAGTTTTCTTTTTGAAAGTTTTCTAAGATCTATGTTACTTTCTGATATAACATTTTGAAAATTCTGATTTCCTTTCAGAAGAATTTGAAGAGTATCCTCTGGGGAAATTCTCTTTTTTTCTAAAACCGAATCATATGCAGGGTGCTCTAAAGCGATTTTATTGCGCCCTCCCTTCCTTTGAGTAATCCCGCCTATCTGGGGTACCCTTTTCGTTACTAATTGTTTTTGATCACACATAAATATACCTATTTTATAGTAATGTGTATGAAAAGGTTTAAAAAAGATTGAGTGTGTACAGCCCAAGGTATGCAATCAGAAAAAACCTGAGTGATTTTCCAATTGCGCATGCAATAAGAAATTTTTTTACATCCATTTTTATTGCTCCGGCAGCAATACCTGCAAAATCAAATGCAGGATTTGGAATAAAAGATAAGAAAAATATTGCCGATATATCATATTTTCTTATAATTTCTTTATGTTCGTTTATTATTTTTTTATCTTTTCCAAGTATTCCAACTATGCCAGAACCTGCAAAATAACCAGTTAGTTCTCCGATTGCGCTTCCTATACCTGCAAATATCCCCAAAAGAATCGGATCCAAATATTTTCCAAGCTCGAGTACTGCAATCCATCCCGGAGCAGGAATTATTATTGTTGCAGAAGAAATTAAAGAAATTATAAATACTCCAAAATATCCAAATGCAGCATAATCTTCTACCCTGCTTCCGTATAATAAAACAATTATCGTAATTAATATTGCAAATAATATTTGAAGGACATACTTTTTTTCCACATTTAAAGATTAAAAGAATTAATTTAAAAATCAAATCAAAATATAAAAATCCAGATAGAAAATAAAAAATATGGACACAGAGGGATTTGTTCTAAGGTCAAAAGAACAATTTGATATTCTAAAATAACAAGGTATAAAAAATACCTCATGGGTTTTTGACCAAACCCTTTACTTTTGCCCATAAGAAAAACATAAGTCCAAAAGTAATGGGATTGAACCCCCAGCCTCCCGCGTTCTTGATCAATTTAAAATCAATCTGCAAGGCGGACGCTCTACCGTTGAGCTATGTGCCCACAGCTAATCCAACGAGTGAATAAGAAAGGTAAAGGAATAGTATTTTAATCCTTTCTATTCCTTATATGCGCAAATATAATTTAGGAGGTATGCTTTATGAGAAACTTTAAGTTTGGAGACAACGATACAGATGATGATGAATCATACGATGATGATGAAGATTGGGAAGATGAAGATTTCGAAGATGAAGAGTAACTGATTTATTTTATTGATTTTATTATTTTTTCTAATTCTTTTTTTTGTTTATCGGATAATTCCCGGCTATCCTTCAGTACCTTATCATACAAGGATACGAGTAATTCCTTTGTTTTTTTTCTATTTCTAAAATATGCAGTTTCCATAAAATCCTTTGATCTTGGATCTTCAAGAAACATGCAACATAGTGAAATATAAAAATAAATTTCTGAGTCTTTTTTTATTTTCAGTGCATTTTCGAATTCAATTATTGCCTCTTCAAAATCCAATTTTTCAAAATAAGTTATCCCCATTGCCCTAAAGTATTCAAATTCTTTTTTTATTGACAAGGCTTTTTCAAAACATTCCAGGGCTGAATTATAATTTTTTGCGCCAAGTGATGCTGTCCCCCGCAGATACCATAAATAATGGTTTTCATTATCTTTTGAAAGATAAGAATCAATTAGTCCTCCTGCAGCCCGATATTCTTTTTTTGCAATTAGCATTCGGATATTGGAATAATCCATAGTTAAGTTTCAAGGAAAAACTATTTAAGGCTTAATAGTATTATCTAAAAAGATAGGTTTAAATAGTGTTTGATAGAAAGTAGTAAGATGTGTACGGTGTATAAATGGCAGTATTCAAAGAATTAGAAGACAAAAAAGGATATTTGACAGGAGTTAAAATTACTCCTAACATTAGGCTAAATATAGTCAGTGTTATCCCAGAACCTGATTATTCAGCAATTTGTAGGAATTATGATGGTGAGCGCACAACTAACGATAAAAACAAAAATTTTGATAATTTGGGGCATACAAACACCCCGCATACTCCATTTGCAAAAGAATTGAGATACGCCCTGCAAAATCTTTACTGATTTTAAAAAAATAAAACAATAAATAATCTAACTTTCTAAGCTATTTATGAAAATTATTGCAGATTTGCATATTCATTCAAAATATGCAAGGGCAACAAGCAAAAATTCCGATTTAGATGGGCTGTCAGAGTGGGGAAAGATAAAAGGAATCGATGTTTTGGCAACAGGAGACATTACCCACCCTAAATGGGTTTTAGAGCTCAAATCCAATCTAAAAGAGCTTGAAAACGGGCTCTATGAATACAAAGGCCAGAAGTTCATTTTAAGCGGAGAAATTGCGCTTTTTTATAAAGTTAATCAAGAATCAAAAAGGATTCATCTTGTGATTTTATCCCCTTCAATTGAAATTACCCTTCAAATAAATGATCAGCTTGGAAAATACGCCCGCCTTGATTATGACGGAAGGCCAATAATCTCAATGCAGCCTGCCGAGCTGATTCAAATTTTAATGAATATCTCAGAAGATATTTTTATTATTCCTGCCCACATCTGGACCCCCTGGTTCTCCCTTTTTGGTTCAAAATCAGGAGTAGATATAATTGAAGATGCATTTGAGGACCAGACTAAAAATATTTATGCACTTGAAACCGGGCTTAGTTCGGATTTGGAAATGAACTGGATGCTTAGCAAATTGGATAAATATTCTCTTGTTTCAAACAGCGATTCCCATAGCCCACAAAAGATAGGAAGAGAAGCAAATGTTTTCAATCTTTTGGAGGTTTCCTATCATTCCTTAATAAATGCCATAAAAACAAAAAAAGGCTTTGAAAAAACTTATGAATTCTATCCCGAAGAGGGAAAATACCATTTCGACGGACATAGGAACTGCAATATCATTTTTTCTCCTGCCCAGTCAAAAATTCACAAGAACAAATGTCCGGTGTGCAAAAAAGAATTGACGATAGGTGTAATGAATAGGGTTTATGAACTTGCAGACAGGGAATACGGGTTTAAACCCGAAAATTCAATAAATTCTAAAAAAATAGTCCCGTTAACCGTTCTTATCTCAAAAATATTAAAAAAATCTGAAATCTCAAGAAAAGTTAGTGAGGAATATTTTAAGTTGGTCCGGTATTTTGGAAGCGAATTTGCAGTGTATGAGGCAGAAAAAGAAAAATTGAATCTTTCAACAACTCCTGAGATTGCAAACGCCATTAATCTTGTAAATCTTGGAAAAATATATTGGACGCCGGGCTATGATGGTGTTTTTGGCGAATTATCCTTTGAGAAAAAATCAGAACAAAAACAAAGCCAAAAAAATCTTTTTGATTTCTAATTTTTTTCCAATTTTTTATACTCCAAATAAGAATAAACAAAACTGTATATCATAAAAACAATCACAGGAATTAAAATAAAATAAACTGCATAATCCTGAAATATTATCCCAAAAAGACAAATGGCTGCTGAAATCTTTAGCAATTTTCCAGCCAGTTTATTTGTTTTTTTCCACACTTTTTCACTGCTCAAAGTCCAGGGCGTTCTCATTCCGACAGACCAGTTCCTTTGGGCATTTTCACATAATATCCCAAGAAAATAAAATAAGAATGCAAAACCAATAGGCAAAACCGAATTCGGGCTTATTTCATACCCAATGTTCCATAAAATAATCTGCATATGCAAAAGAAGGATAAAAATTATAAAGACGATAACAAACATATCGTAATATTCGATAAATTTAATTATATTATTTTTTAAAGGATCAATTCTTGGAATAATGATAAAAAGAGCAAGAATTCCAGCCAGAACAATCGGCATTAAAAAAGCACCCCACAATTTTGAAATGTATCCGTCAGCATCCCCTGCAATATTCCAATGGGATGCCATATTTTCTGGAAGAATTGGATAAACATATGCAGTTGATAGAAAAATTGCCAAAACAATAAGCACGCATACAATCTCATTTTTTCGTATTTTCATAATATTATTTGTAAATATTAATTTAAATTAATTTTGAAAAAAGAAAAGCTATAAAAATATACGATTCTAAGAATAACTGGTTTGGATGGGCATTTTAAAATCATTCTCGGATTTTTCAAGAAGGGTGCTAAAGGCAGTAAAAGGAAAACTTCCTGCTTCCGATGAAATGCTTTTGGAGCATTTATTGGTTAAAACAAACCAGAGAAACATAATTCTTGCGAGAGGGCTTTTGAGCGCAATAAATACCGGCTCCCCCAAAAAGGAGGATATTGAATCCCTTGCAAAAATTCTTGATGATGCAAATATACGAATTATGAATAAAAAGGAGCCTTTTGGAGAAAAGGAAAATGAAAAAATAGCAAAAATATTTTCAAAATGCGGCCTTTCAAGAAAAGTTGCCGATTGGATTTCCATCCAAAAAGACATCTTTTTATATTCTGAAATAAATAATATGGTAAAAGATGAAGTGGAAAACAAAAAAATAAGCCCAAAAATCGTAAAGCTGGAACCCAAAAGACAAAAAACCCAAAAATTATAAGATGGTGGATATTTTTGAAAATAAAACTTGACCCAGAATTATCCTATATAATCGGTTTTTGGCGAAAAAGAAAAACAAAGGAGGGGATAGGGATTTATGGGGAGGACAATGATATAGAAATTTTCTCAAAAGAAATTCTGAATAAAAAAATAGTTACCCCCGAAAAACTCCTAACCGAGGATAATAAAATCTATTTTTATCATACTGCATACAGAAAATTTTTCAAGGATATCGAATTCGAGCAGTGTGAAAGATTCAAATACCTAAATGATTATGCTGCATCATATCTTGCAGGAATGTTTGATTCTGTCGGGGCATTTGATTCTAAAACAGGAATAATCTATTTTGAAAAAGCAGGAAAAAATGACGACCTTCTATTATTGGGCCTTGGATTTGGCGGAAAATGGAGAGATAAAAAATTAGTTATCGGACGGCCGCTGATGTTTTTAAGATTTATAAAAAATTATGTAAAAAAATACAAAGACCATGAAATATTTAGTTATGCTGAAAAAAAGAAGTAGCTGGTTTGAGGCAAAACAATCCTTTTTTATCTTTTTTTAATTAATAGCTTTCGTAAGAGAGTGTTACAAATGAGAATATTAACAATCCATGCAGACTATATTGAAGTAGAAGCGCTAAAAAAAGCAATAGCTGATGCAGAAGAGCTCAAAGAAAAAGAAAAGAAAAAATATGAGGAGGTCTTAGTTGTATTTACCGCAGTAGAACAAGGGGATGAAGATATAGAAAAAACCTCAAATTCCCTGACAACTGCAATAATTGAAATATCCAATCAGCTCAAAACAAAAAATATCCTTCTCTACCCATTGGTTCATTTGACTTCAAAACCTTCAGCCCCAAGAGTTGCCTCAAAAGTAATACAAAAAACAGAAGAACTTTTGAAAAAGGAAGATTTTAATTCCAATCATTCTCCATTTGGGTGGTATAAAGGATATACCCTAAAATGCAAGGGCCATCCGTTATCTGAGCTTTCGCGGGAATTGAAAGCAGAAGGGGATACAGGGGAAATAAAAGGAGAAAAAAAAGAAGAGTTTTCAAAAAGCCTTAAAGAAGAAGAGGATATGAAAAGCAGATTTTGTATTCTAACTTCGGAAGGTGAATTAATTGACTGCGATAAATTCAATTACAAGGGCTATGAAGAATTAAAAAAATTAGTGGAGTATGAAACAAAAAAAATAAGGGCTTATGAAACCGAACCGCCACACATAAAATTAATGAAAGAGCAAAAATTAGTTGATTACGAGCCGGGTTCTGATTCAGGCAATTTTAGATTTTATCCAAATGGAAGATTAATAAAAAAACTTCTCGAAAGAAAAATCGATGAGATATGTATTAATTTTGGAGCAATGGAAGTTGAAACTCCGGTAATGTATGATTTTGAGCACCCAACTTTAAAAAAATACCTGAATCGATTTCCAGCAAGACAATATACTGTTTTAAGTGATGATAAGAAACTTTTTTTAAGATTTTCAGCATGTTTCGGCCAATTTCTAATGTCTCATGATATGGTAATGAGCTACAAGCATCTTCCTCTCAAAATGTATGAATTAACCCGTTATAGCTTTAGAAGGGAACAGGGAGGGGAGCTTGCAGGACTTAAAAGATTGAGATCATTTACAATGCCTGATATGCATACACTTTGTGCAGACACACTGCAGGCTCAGGAAGCATTTGAGCAGGAACTTGAGTTGGGACTTTTATGGATTGATATGCTTTCCTTAAAGCAAGAAGTGGCATTTAGAGTCTTAACTGAGTATTACGATGCAAATAAAGAATGGTACAAATCTTTGGTTAAAAAAATAGGAAAACCGGCTTTAATCGAACTATTCCCAAAAAGATATGCATATTTTGTCACTAAATTTGAATTTAATTTTGTGGATAATATGAATAAGGCAAGCACTCTTACAACAGTGCAAATTGATGTTGAAAATGCAGAAACATATGATATAAACTATATAGATGCAAAAGGAGAGAAAAAACGGCCACTGATACTTCATGCATCAATTTCTGGAAGCATTGAAAGAGTAATATATGCATTGCTTGAAAATGAAGCATCTAAAATGAAAAGAGGGGAAAAGGCAATGCTTCCGTTGTGGATTTGTCCAACTCAAATACGAATAATTCCTGTCAATTCTGAGCAATTGGAATATTGCAAAAAACTAATGGAAAATCTGGAAAATGAGAACATCAGGGTAGATCTAGATGACCGGGAAGAAAGCCTGGGCAAAAAAATAAGAGAAGCTGAAAAAAACTGGATTCCATACACATTAGTTATTGGAAAAAATGAAGTTGAAGAAAAAATATTAACTGTAAGAATAAGAGAATCTGGAAAGGAAGAAAAATTGGATCCTGAAAAGTTGGTCCAAACGATCAAAGAAAAAACAAAAGGAATGCCGTTTGAAAGATTATCCCTTCCAAACCTTTTAAGCAGAAGGCCAATTTTTTAGTTGCAGAGAGTTTAAAGGGGCAGAAGAAACCATCACAAGTAAATCTTTAATCTGCTGAATTACATTACATTTTCAGTTGGGCTATTTCTTCAATTTTTTCTGCCAATTTCTTTAAGAAAGCTGATTCTTTTATCAGATCATCTACCCATGGTACAATCGCCTTATGATGCATGACTGCTACCTCAAGCGAATCGAACCATCCGTCGTCGGCAAAAACGCCGCGCCTGCCGTCTTTATCACAGAGCATCCAATCAGTGTTGCGGGAAATTGAACCATGCCATCCACTTATATCTCCTTTTCTTGGATCAAACCACACCACATGACCATATCTTGCATTAGGGTGACCTGGAATAGCAGGTTTGCTTGTGAGTGGAAAACCATATCCATCAGTCAAAGCCCAGCCGTCTCTTATAAAATCAACTGCTCTGATATTTCCAGCAAGATATTCCAGATCAATTGCTGAAACAACATATCTTTTAGGATCAGTCTGCTCAATTCTTAGCCAGTTTATTGAATCATAAATCCCCATGGCAGCTGCTTTTTGAAGACTTATCTCCCTTCCATTAAATTTAACTGGAACATCAGGCACCTTATGGACAAATTGAATCCCTTTTTCAATCCAAGTAACCTCTTTTCCGAGTGGCTCGTTTGGATCTTTCTTATAAACAGCATATTGATCAGTCCTGATACACCACGGCCTTGTAAAAGTTCTGCTTACGTTCAAAACATAGTCAGCTTCAATTACACTGGCAATGCCCTCTATTTGTGAACTGAATAATCCATGAACATGGAACATTTGTATTTGGTTGACAAGCTTCCCTAGTAATCTTAGTGGTCTTCTGTTATTTTGGGTATTTTTCATCATATTCATAAACTGAATAACACACTAATCACAAATAAAACTTTCTTTAAAAAAATTTACCAAAAATGGAATATTTAAATATTTTTTACTGTAAATGTAAATAATGGATAAAATAAAACTTGAACTAAAGGACCATAAAATCCTGTGGCAGTTGGAACTGGACGCAATGCAGAGCTATTCCTCCATAGCAAAAAAAGTAGGGCTATCCAAGGAAGTTGTAAAATACAGGATTGATAGAATGATCAAAAGCGGACTAATAGAGCAATTCGTCTTTATGCTGAATACTGCAATGCTTGGTTATACTGCATATAAGTGCTATCTCCAGCTGGAAAATGTTGACGAAAAGAAGCATAATGAAATTGCAAATTATCTCACATCCTTGTATTATAGTGTGTGGGTCGTAACCTGCGATGGCAATTGGGATATGGTAACTGCTCTTTTCGCAAAAAATGCAGCCCACTTAAAAAAGATGTTACACGACCTCTGCTTTAAATACCCGGAAAATATCCGCGAAATATCCGTCTCAACAATGATAGATGTCCAGCATTTCAAGAGAAAATACCTTTCTGATAGTTATGGCGAGGCCACTGCAGTGCCTTATTATGGGGGAGGAGCGGAAAGGATAAAATTGGACAAAGAAGAAATTTTACTTCTGCAATCATTATGTATTGACCCGAGAAAAAGCACAATAAAGATAGCAAAGGAAACAGGCCTGACAGTGGATATAATCCGTTACCGGCTGAAAAAGCTCAAAGAAGCAGGCTTTATACAGGGATCAAGGCTTGGATTAAACAAAAAACTTCTTGGCCTAGAATATCATAAGATTTTACTGCATTTGAAAACAATGCCACTAGAACGGGAAAAAAAGCTGGTCAGTTTTCTCTGTTCCCACACTAATGTAGTAGATGTTGTCAGGTGCCTTGGTGAATGGGATATGGAAATTGACATTGATATAAAAACCAGCTTTGAACTTCACGAATTAATAATGGCATTAAAGAACAATTTTGCAGACATAATAAAACGATATGAAACTATCCAGATATTCAAGGAACATAAATACAATTTTTTTCCAATGGCGCAAAAACTTTTGGAAAAATAGTAGGGTGGCAATAACGGAAAGGTTGACGGTTTTGCATTAGGAACAAAGGAAAAAATAAGGATGCTCAGAAAAGAAGTGGTAAAGATAAAAAACAGGATCGTAATGGATAATGACCAAAGAAAATGACTCTTCTTGGATATTTTTCAAATGATCTTTATTTCCTTTAATATTTTTTCCAATTTTATATTTTTTTCATTTAAATAATACTCTATTCTAATTATTGGAACCTTTGTTTTTATTACAAGATTTAAATCAATGGGAGTTCCGGAAACTATAAAATCCGGATTTGCAGATTTTATAATCTTTTCAATCTCTTTGATCTGCTCTGGGAAATATCCCATCGCAGGAACTATTAATTTTATGTGGGGATATTTTTCATAAACCTTTTTTATAGATCCTTTTGCAAATTTTTTCCCATCAATTATTTTTGCATTCATCCATCTAGAATATAAATAACCAACCCCAAATTCCATACCCCCGTGTGTAAGCGTTGGACCATCCTCAATTACTAAGACTTTTTTATCTTTTAAATCTACTTTTTTGTTTGCACCAAATAGGGAATCTGCGTGGATTATTTTTGCCCTTGGATTTATTTTTTTTATATTTTTTTCAATTATTATTATATCCTTTTTAGAAGAAGAGTTTTCCTTATTTATTATTGCAACATCTGCCAATCTTAAATTAAGAGTTCCATGATAATACCTCATTTCATGGTTTGGCCTTAGCCCATCGCACACAACAATATGCAAATCTGGCTTAAAAAAAGGAGTGTCATTGTTTCCTCCATCCCATAAAATTATTTCTGCCTCTTGTTCTGCCTGTTTTAATATTTTTTGGTAATTTACTCCTGCATAAACAACAGTTCCATTTTTTATATGGTGTTCATATTCCTCTCGTTCCTCTATTGTACAGCTATATCTGTCTAAATCTTTTAAATTTTCAAATCTCTGCACTTCCTGTTTTTTTAAATTTCCATAAGGCATAGGATGCCTTACTACTACAAATCTCTTTTTATGTTTCTTTAAAATCTGGGCAATTTTTCTTGTGGTCTGGGATTTTCCACACCCAGTTCTTACTGCGCAAATGGAAATTATTTTTCGTTTAGATCTTAACATTGTTGATTCTGCACTCAAAATTCTAAAATCAGCTCCAATAGAATTGACTAAGGATGCCCTATCCATTATTTCCTCATTTGAAATATCACTATATGACAAAACAACTTCATTTATTTTTAGCTTTTTTATTATATTTTCAATTTCCTTTTCAGGATATATCTCTATCCCGTTTTCATATAATTTTCCTGATAATTCTTTTGGATAAATTCTATTTTCTATTTTTGGGATTTGTGATGCAGTAAAGCAAATTACTTCATAATTTCTATTATTTTTAAATAATGTATTAAAATTATGAAAATCCCTTCCTGCAGCACCCATAATTATTATCCGCTTTCTCATTACTATCACTAAAACTTGAAAGTAAGCAATTTAAAAGTATGCTACTAAATAGTTTGGAATGTCTAATTATTCATATAAAACAAGCAGAGAAATTCCCATCCCAGACAGATCAAACAGACCGCATAATTCTTTTAGCAGGATTGAGCCAAAAATAGAATCAGCAGTTAAAATAAATGCTCCTGATGGCACCACTATAACCCTAAGCGGAAAAAACGATGAAGATATACTTGCAGCCATAAAAAATAATGGAAGAATTGAAAAAAACACCTCAACCCTATATTCAAATGATGGAAAAGAGGTTGTTTTTGAAATCGGGAAAGATAAAACAGGAAGGGAATATGTAAACAAAATCATTATTGAAGATAAGGAATATACAAATCTTCAATTGTATATTAATGGAGGATTTGCAATCGTTAAAGAGGTTTATCTTGGAATAGACCAGATCCTTCTTGGTTCTTTGGATGGCAAGGCAATTAAACTTCAAGATGACAGCAAAAGAAAGGATATTGAAGAGGATATAGATATCACTAAAGGAAGAATTACACAAAATCAGGAAAATGTCTGTCTTTCATGTGCGGGTGGAAGAGTTGATGCCGATCTTCAAACTGCAAAGGTTATGACTTTTAGTTTGTGGCATGGAACAGATCCCAAGGAAATTAAAAGCAATATCCAGATTGAAAAAATTCCGAAAAAGAATTTTGTTACACATATTTTAAGATTGCAGGGCAATGAAATTATTTTTGATAAACTCCAAACAGATATTGATTATTCTAAATTATTTGATGCACTAAATGAAGAACAAAAACCCAAAATAAAATTAATTGAAGATGAAAACCAAATCGCTTTGCAACAGGGCCATATCAAAAACCCGGAAAAAAAAGAAGATTCCCCATTAGACATAAAATTAGAAACTCAGATTCATTATTCGGGTATTTATTTGGATAATTCCGTTCCAATGGGTCTGATAACAGAACCTGCAGATACCGCAGTTAAATCCAAAGATTTACCAAATGATTCTCAAAACATAAAGAACCTAAATATCATGAATAATTTTGAATTAGAAGAAGAGAATCCAATAATTAGATGTATTATGGATCCTGCATTTAGAAAAATCTACGGGGCAATGTATGGTTTTGTTGATGGAGAAGAATACAGAGCCCAAAATATTTCAATGGAAAGAAAAACAAGAAATGAACCTAAAAATGATAAAATTAATAATAAAGGAGAAAAAAGTGAAGCGCCTATTAAGTGTGTTGGAGAAAAGAATAAAAAAATAGAAACAGGAAAATTAAATGAAAGAGGTAATACAGGTAAAAAAGAAGAGCTGAAAACATTTTCCAGTCCCAGAAAAAGAAATCAGGGGGAGTTTAAAACGAAAACTGAAAAAAACGAAAATAAAAGATCAGAAAAACCCCCAAAAATACAGCCCGGAAAAAAAGAAGGGCCAAAACCCAAAACTGAAAAAAAACCCAAATTAAAAAAATTTGAGACCTTTCTGGCACGGGAATTGAACCTTGGAAAAGAAAAAATCCAGCAATTCAGGATTGCAATGGAAAATTTAGGAAAACATATGAAAAATGAGATAAGAGAATTTATATTAAAAGTTGAGGGATTTTTTAAATTGCATGAAAATATTGAAAAAATAAAAGAAAAAATCAAAAATCATTGGGTCCTTGTCAACACCAAAATAAAACTTCAAAAAATATTAATAAAATTGGAATTTGAGGTTGGAAAATTAAAAAATGAAGTACAAGTTTTAATGAATAGAACAAAAGAAAATATAATGTTTTTTTTAAGCAGTTTTTCAAGAATAAAAAAGCTTTTGCTTGATAAAAATGCAAAAATCCTCAAAAAAATAAGAAATATCATGCTGTTTTTTCTTTTGTTTAGATTTTTGAAAAAGAATTAGCCTAAAACTATTCCTCCTTCATTGTCATATTCATTGGCCCAGACTTTTATTTTTTTGTTACCTCTGTTTTTAAGAAGACGGATAAGAGGACCCCCATCTTTTTCTTTTGAAAATAAAACCATTTTTCCAGCTTCCCGCAGGCAGCCCTCAGTATGAGAACTTGGGGGTTTTCTATGGGCTGAAGCATATTCTACAAAGGCCCTTGCCCTTAACAAGGCACCTATACTAAATGGGTTAAAATGATCTGATAAGACTAATGAATCGGGATTTTCCGTTATCTTTAATTCATTCTCACGCACATTTTCTCGATCTGGATTTGAAATAAATTGATGGATATCACTGAGTCTAATTGGTAAATGCAAAAAATCATCAAATTCAAAAACACCTGATCCGATTACACTCCCAAATATATCTACTTCAAGAATACTTTTTCCGTTCGGCTTTGGGACTCTTTCCCAAGAATGTTCACATAATTGGGTTGCTGCCCAAGTATTTTCCCTTAAATTAAGGGATTGAATTTCAAAATAAAGATCATGGCCCAATTCTTTTGATAATTCTAATATCCTTTTGCATACGCTATCAAAGCCGGAATAAAATGAGTGAAGGGATGGAAGAAAATCATGCCCTATAAAAAATAAAATGGAAACATCATTAAATTGATCTTCTCCGGTACCAGTTTCATTTATTTTTTTTAGATCAACACTTCTAAGTCGTTGAGGAAATTCCATACGAATTTGCATCTCATCTTTATCCGGACGAATACTCACAAAATGAATATCTTTGGATACTCCTCCACGCAATCCATAACCAAGGGAAATTCTTAATTCACCTTTATCCTTGAGTGTAAATCCGGCCAGGGATATTAATGGAGAGAAGAACTCAGGTTCATTTAAAAGACCAAAGGTTTCTCCAACCAACGGCATGAACTGTATCCCGATACCTTGGGGCCATCCTTTTATTTCCTTGAAAAGATTGGCATTTTCAGAAAATTGGAATCGTAACACCGTTGATAAATTAGCTAAAAAATACCCAAAATTACCTGCATAAAGCATCTGGGTATTAAAAAACCTACTCCCTTTGCACTCTGCTCATCAGACCTTATGGCAACCAAATAGCCTTTAAGCTGTTTAAAAATTCCCTCTAAAACATTCAGTTCGTGAGGTTCGTATTTAATATTCTTGGAAAGATCAGAAGGGATATATTGTTCATTATGGTCCAGATAACCTGATCTTTTTAATATTGGGAGAAAAAACTCCCTTGGAAGTGAGAGGTGGGGCGGGATCATTATACCATGCTTCTCTGAAAGAGTTTTGAATTTGTCCAGTTCTGTGGTTTTAGCTCCAAAAGTGCCTTTTCCTATCCTCCTGGTGCTAAGTGGGCTGAAATCAAACCTATATTTGGGAATCATTGTTAAATATTATGTAGAATAATGTTTTTAAATCTAACTAGCAATAAAATTTTTCCAAAGATCCAAATCTTTTGTGTAATTACGAATTCTGGATTCAAAACCCAGAACACAAAACCCAAAACCGAAAACTGAAACGGGCCCAGAGGGATTTTCCCAAAAACCAATCGTATATGCATACACGCATGGTTTTTTAGAACACGAATTTTGCCATAACGAAGTATATGAGTCAAAACACGTGGTTTGAACCCTCGACACTCGGATGACCCTCTAAACAATAGATAAGAGTCCGATGCTTTTGGCAGATTTTAAAATCTTCTACCAAGCTGAGCTATGGGCCCGCAAAACTAAAATAAGTATGATAAGATTAATTTAAAAGTCTAATCAAATAAAAGAAATTCTATGGATATAGATAAAAACAAACTAAGAGCAGAATTTACAAAAGACTGGAAAAAACACTATGATGTAGATATCCTAAAACAAAACAGCTTTTCAAGGCAGCAGTGCAAAAAATGCAAAAGATTTTTCTGGGCGCAAATAGAAAGGGATTATTGTGCGGATGCATCCTGCATTGGCTATCAATTTATAGGAAAATCCCCGTGCAAAAAAAAATATGGATATCAGGATGCATGGAAAAAAATAGAAAAATATTTCACAAAAAATGGCCATACCTCAATAAAACCCTACCCTTCTGTTGCAAGATGGAGGGATGATTTATATTTCACCGTCGCATCAATCAATGATTTTCAGCCCTATGTTGTTTCAGGAGAACTCCCTCCTCCTGCAAATCCGTTAATTGTCCCTCAACCATGTATTAGATTTCCAGATATCTCCAATGTAGGTGTTAGCGGAAGACATTATACAAATTTTGTAATGATTGGCCAGCATGCATTCAATACAAAAGAAACAGGATTATTCTATTGGAAAAATGAAGCCCTTGGCCATGACATAGGATTTATGGAAGAATTTGGAATTCCAATTGAAAAACTGGTATTTATCGAGGATGTATGGGCAGGGGGTGGAAATTTCGGCCCGTGCATAGAATACTTTTTGGACGGGCTTGAACTTGGAAACTGCGTGTTTATGCAATATGAAACAATTGGGAATACAACAAGAGAATTAAAAACAAAGGTAATAGATATGGGCGCAGGGCTTGAAAGATTTCCATGGATAAGCCAGGGAACCCCGACAGCCTATGAAATCTCGTTTAGAAACACAATCGAAAAAATGAAAAAACAGACAGGAATTTCAATAGATGAAAAAAGATATTTTCAATATGCCCATCATTCCGGAATCTTAAATGCTGATGAGGTGGATTTGGAGGAAGAAAAGAAAAAACTGGAAAAAGAACTTGGAAAAGAATTTTTAGAATCAATAAAACCAATGCAGGCCCTGTATGCTTCAGCAGACCATACATTAACTCTCTTATTTTCCTGTACAGACGGAATGCTTCCAAGCAATGCCGGAGGCGGGTATAACCTTAGAATGATACTTAGAAGGGTATTTGGCTTTGAAGAGGAGTTTAAATTTGAATTAAATTTCGAACAAATAATAAAAACGCACGCAGAGGAAAGAAATGAAATATTTCCGCATTTAAAAGAAGGGATAGAGACAACAATTAATGTTGTTGCAGAGGAAAAAAGAAAATATCTTCAAACAAAAGAAAAAGCAAAAGGAAGGGTAATTTCTATTGTCAAAAAGGGAAAGATAACAGAGCAGGATTTTATAACATTATATAAAAGTGAAGGAATCCCTCCTGAATCAGTAGTAGAAGAGGCAAAAAAACAAAAGATTAAATTGGATGTTCCCAAGAATTTCTATAAATCGATCCAGCATTCAGAAGGCGGGGAAAGGCCAAAAGAACAGGAATTTGATGTTTCAATTTATCCTAAAACGAAAAAACTTTATTATGAAAACACAGCTGAATTCAAAGCTGAGGTTTTGGGAATCATTGAAAAATATCTTATTTTTGACAGATCTGCGTTTTATCCGGAAAGCGGAGGACAAATCTGGGACAGCGGAACAATAAACAAGATAAAAGTAAAAACAGTGATAAACCAGTCTGGTGTTTTACTTCACGAAATGGAAGATATCTCAAAATTCAAAAAAGGCCAGAAAATCGAGGCTTTTGTAGACCTTGAAAGAAGAAAGACAATCACAAGGCATCACAGTGCAGCCCATCTTTTGAATGCAGCATGCAGAAAAGTGCTTGGAAACCACATCTGGCAGGCAGGTTCTTTCAAATCTGATGAAAAAGCCCATCTTGATATCACCCATTACAAAAGAATATCCGAAGAGGAGTTAAATGCGATTGAAATTGAAGTAAATGGATATATCTCCCAAAATATTCCTATTGAAGTGGAAGTTTTGCAGAGGGATATTGCTGAAAAAAAATACGGATTTAGATTATATCAGGGGGGGGCAGTCCCGGGCAGAGAGCTAAGGATTGCAAAAATAGGAAATATTGATGTTGAAGCCTGTGGAGGAACCCATCATATGCTAAAATCTACAGGAGAATTGGGCTGTTTTAAAATAATAAAAAGAGAAGGGATTCAGGACGGGATAGAAAGGATTGAATACAAATGCGCAGATGTTGCAATAATATATATGCAGGAAAAAGAAAAAATGCTAAAAAGTTCCTGTCTTGTTTTAAGTGTTCCAGATGAAGACCTAAAAAGAACAATTGAAAGGTTTTTTGAAGAATGGAAAGAGCAAAAAAAAGAAATAGAACAATTAAAATCAAAAATAGCAGGGCAGGAGGCCCAAAAAATACTTAAATCCAGACAGCAAATTTTTCTGCTGGATTATGATGTTGCTACCTTGAGGCAAATTGCATCCCTTGCAGGAAAAGAAACCCAAATTCCAGTTGCAATTATCAACAAGGAAAACTCGGTAATTTGTTTTTGCAATAAGGATTCAAAAACAGGAGCAAAAGAATTCTTGGATGAGCTCGTAAAAAAATATGGCGGTTCTGGAGGAGGCTCAAAAGAGTTTGCATCAGGGAAACTTAAGAATTTACCTGAATAACAAGGATGGCTTATTTAAGAACTGGAATTTTTCAGGATTGGAATAAAACTCCGTTAATAAATCTTTTGAAAAAAACCCATATTTTTTATTTAACTCAAAACAAGAAAGATTAGTTATACTTTTTATAATGTAATTTGTATTCTGAACCGGTCCATTTTTGGTATAATATGCTGCAGCCCCCCTATTTTGCTTGTATTCAGAATAATCTGATTCGAATAGTACCGAGACAAGATTTGATAAAAATAACGGTTCAGAATCGCTTATATTTATGCTTACATGCCCAAATCCCGGAGGTATAAGAAGTATATCCCCTTTTTTTGCAGAGATAATAATCACTTCGAAACTTCCATTTGAATTCTCCTTTTGCAAAATGAATTTTGCATCCCCGTATAATATCTGATATACTTCAGGATAATTCTTTCCATCAGGAGATTTTGGGTGTTTATGACCATAAGTTTTTGCATACTCTTCCCCGATAGTTCTTGAGGCAATTACAGTTATATCAAATCGTATATCTTGATTTGAATAAATCTCCCTGTACATCAGGTACATTGGTTTGTTTTCCGTATACACTTCCGGACCTTTTAATACATCTATCATATCATAGAGCATTCTTACATCATACTTTTTCTCGTTTCCATTAACAATAAGCCCGGTATCGTCAAATTCTATTTTAATCGGAGTTTCATAAAAAATCATTTAAAATGCACCTGCATCCTTCAATCTTTCAAAATCTTTCTTTTTTTTGAGTGGTTTTTCCACGACTAATTTTTCCTTTTTTATCTTTTCAAGAAGAGCTCTTAGAAAGAAAAGAAATTCTGATCCCTTCGCCTCGTGTTTTTCAATATTTTTTTCCAAAAGTTCTATTGATTTTACAAGCCCGACAAAAAAAGAACCTCTTTTTACAAACTCTTGAGAATTTTCATCAGTTAAATATCCATGAATTAATTCTTTTGTCAGTTTTATCTGTTTTTTTATTCTTGTTATTTCATTATTTTCCTGTTTAAATTCTATTGAATAGGTTTTTGCCATTTCTGCAATATCATCCCAGCTTGATTCTTGTACATATTTTTTAAACCTGCTTTCAAGATTGGTCATTCCCATATATTACTTATATTACTATTAAAAGAGTTTTGATTTTTTTTAACCATTCTAAAAGTTATATTCCGGGCATTCCGGGGAGATTAAACTTTCCATCCTGCATCATTTTTTCAATTTTTTTTCTCATTCCACGGTCGTTTTTAAATTTATTTAGCATTTTATCCATTTTCTCAAACTGGGAGAGGAATTCTCTTACCTCGTTTACACTGCATCCAGATCCGTTTGCAACCCTTTCAATTCTTTTAATATTTTTCCTAAGCAAAAGAGCATCTTCTTTTTCAGCTTCAGTCATGGAATTAATCATTGCTTCGTATTTTTTCAGCTTTCCCTCACTTTGCGCGACCATCTCTTTTGGAACATCACTCATTCCAATCATTCCCAAAACATTCCCGAGAGGGCCCATTTTTTTTGCAGCCTTTAACTGCTCATAAAATAATTTAATTGTGAATTTGTCTGATTGAAGTTTTGAGAGATCCTGCTCTCCAATTTCCTGTATTTTTTCAATCAATCCCTTAATATCCGGCATTCCAAGAAGTTTTCCAACAAATCTTTCGGAATTATAAATTTCAAAATCCTTTATTTTTTCCCCAGTCCCAACAAATGCTATTTTTGCCCCTGATGCAGCTACTGCGCTTAGTGCTCCACCTCCCTTTCCGCTTCCTTCTAATTTGGTTACAATCACTCCGGATATTGGGACTGCTGATTTGAAAGATTCTGACTGTGCCCCTGCAATCTGGCCTATGTCTGCGCTAACTACAAGATAAACCTCTTCAGATTTTAGTTTTTCATTCATTTTTTTTAATTCTTCTGAAAGATTTGAGTCAAATGCGCTTCTTCCTGCGCTATCAACTATCAATACATCTTCTTTTGATTTGGACATTGCATCCTCTATTATTTTTATTGGATTTTTTTCTTCATAATTTGTATAGTACTCCACCTGAGCCTGTTTTGCAAGCTGGCCCAATTGTTCTTTTGCAGCAGGCCGGTCGCAGTCAGCACCAACTACTCCAACACTAAGCCCCTTTGTTTTATAAAAATAAGCTAATTTTCCAATAGAGGTTGTTTTTCCAGAGCCAAATAATCCGCATACAAGTATTTTATGCTTGTCTAACCGGGGGGCGTATTCTGCACCCATTAAATTTACAAGTTCATCATAGACGACTTTTAGGACATGTTCTTTAAGGGATAACTCTTTCATTTTTTCCTTGTCTAATGTATTTTTTTCTATTCTTTTTGAAAGCTCAAAAACCAATTTTATATTTACATCCGATGAGATTAATATCTTTTGTATCTCCTTTATTAATAATTTTACTTCTGCTTCATCCATATATGGTTTTCCTGAAATTTTTTTAAGAAGCTCTCTAAGTCGTTGTCCTAAATCCATAAACTAAATGGGAGTGGAAGTGTTTAAAAAAATATGGAAAAAATTCTATGCAGTTATCTTCATTTTGTTTTTTTGCCCGTTTTTTACATATATCTCAAAAGAAATTATATTTCCATAATTATCTATGCTAAATGATCTAGGGTCTTTGACCCGATAATTGCCAAATGATGTTTTTTCTATTGTGTATAATGTTCTTAGAACACTTCCATGCTCAACTTGATTTGGGGTTATCCATACCTTTTCCAGATTTTTTTCTATCAGAATATTTTTTCCAGATTTTTGTCCGTTCATTTCGAAAAACTTTTCCGGCTTAACTAATACTAAACTTAATTTTCCCAAATATCCATCTCCTTTCAAAATTTCCCCAACAATTCCTTCTGCCAATAGATACTGCCTTGAAAATACTATGTCATTTCCTGCCAGTTTTTTTTCAATATTTTTTTGGTCGTTCCGGCTTATTCCAATTCGCACTTCAAACCGGCCGTTTTTAGTTTTCCAGACATCTATAATCATCGATCCGTTTCCTGCTTTTTCAGCCAGTTCTAGTTTTATTTTTTGGAATTGTTCTGAACTTTCAATAATTTCTGAATTTTCCATTTCCCCACTTTTATTTACTTTAAACAATTAATTATTTATTCTTTACTTCCAAACCACCCATAACATTTTGGGTCATATCTTAATTTTTTAAACCCTGCCTCCATCAATTTTTCTTTGATGCGCTCCTCTATTTTTATTCCCCTTCCTCTTCCAACAAAACCGATATAGTGGTATAAAACTCCTTTTGGTTTTAGAATTCTGTTCAATTCCCTGTAAAATTCCAAGGTATACAAATAAGGTGCAAGGCTTATTCTTGGCGGATCATGTATTATTTTATCGAAAGAATTATTTTCGAATTCTTTTATTTTTTCAAATGAATCTGCATTTATTATTTCTATTTTTTTAGAATTAAAATACTCGTTGCTGTATGGATTTTGTTTTGCAAGTTCAATTACTTCCTTATTTTTTTCAATACTCACTACTTTTGTTGCCTTTTTTGATGCCTCTATTGCAGTGTACCCAAGCCCTCCGCAGGTATCTAGAACCGAATTTCCCTCTCTTATTTTTAATTTTAGGCATACCTCTGTTGAATATTCCAATGGGTCAGAGAAATTTTTTATTAGATGCATTCTGATTCCATCTATTTCCAGAATGGGGATTCCAGCAAATGTCCGCAGGGAGAAATAGCGGTCTGTAAAAATTGATAATTTCTCCATTCCTTTTTTTGTTTTTTTAAAAATTCTTCCTTTTTCATCAATAAACAGCTTGTCCATATGTTTTTACTATTTAGACATAACCTTTAAATTATAAATACCTTATATATCGTGTTAGTGTATCTTAAATGGTGAATAGTTTTGGATCAAAAGGTAAACAAGAATGAATCCAGTTCAAGAATAAGATTAGAATTGCCTCAACTAAAAATAAAACCAAGGAATAATCCATATAGTTATATTCATTTAAAAGGAACTGTGCGTATTTAATTAAGTTTTCATTAAGGTAGGATATATGGATATCTATTTTGCAACTTCAAACAAGAACAAATTCATTGAAACAAAAGAATTATTTACTAATAAAATAACTCTAAAACATTTTCCATTCAGTTATAATGAAATGCGATCCGATTCCTTGGAAGAAATTTCGATAGATGCAACTGAAAGCGCATACAAAAAAATAAAAAAGCCAATTTTTACCGAGGATTCAGGATTGTTCATAAACTCATTAAATGGATTTCCGGGGACTTATTCTTCATGGGTTTTAAAAAAATTAAAAAATGAAGGAATTTTAAAACTTTTAAAAGGAGAAAAAATCAGAGGCGCAAGCTTTAAATGTTCAATTTCATTTAAGGATAATCAAACAATAAAAGTATTCACAGGGGAAATAAAAGGCAAAATCTCGGAAAAAATAGAAGGAAAAGATGGTTTTGGGTACGATCCGATTTTCATACCAGAAGGGTGTGACCAAACATTTGCCCAAAACATAACCTTAAAAAAACAACTCTCACATAGATATAATGCACTTAGCGCCCTAAAACGCTATATTTTTGAATATTATAAACTTAGATGATGTGATAAAAATGGCAAAAATGCATTCGAAAAAGAGAGGAAGGTCGAAATCCAGAAAACCAAGAATAATACAGAAAACACAAGAAGATTATACTGATGCACAAATAAAAGAAAAAATAATTGAACTTGCAAAGAAAGGGACAAAACCAGCAGAAATAGGAAGAATCCTAAGGGATGAATATGCAGTCGGGGATATAAGGGCCCATCTTGGAGGAAAAAGGCTTTCATCTTTCCTAAAAGACGAAGATGTTTATTCAGAGTATCCTCCTGATCTTCTTGATTTGATAAGAAAGGCAGTAGGAGTTAGAAATCATTTAAAAAATAATAAAACTGACAGGCATAACAAGGTAAAATTAAGCCACATGGAATCGAAAATAAAAAGATTAACTATATATTATATAAAAGAAGGGAAGTTGTCTTCAAATTGGAAATATGATCCTCAGACAGCTCATCTGCTTCTCAAATAGAGAGGGATTAAATGGCAGCAAAATCAAAAAAGAAAATCGTGGACAAATGGAAGTTAAAAAAATGGTATGATATTATTGCTCCAGCAATGTTTCAAAATAAAGTTATTGGAGAGGCAGTAGCAATAGATGAAAATTCAATGATGAATAGAATTATTGAAGTTGGATCAGGAGAGCTTGGAATTGGAGCAGAAGAAGGAAGAAGATCATTTTCAACGATAAAAGTAAAACTCAGGGTTATCGAAGTAAAAGGAAAACAGGCACATACAAAATATATCGGCCATCAGACTTTGCAGAGTTATCTTAAAACACTTGCAAGAAGAGGAAGGTCTGTAATGGATGTTGTTTTGGATGTTGAAACAAAAGACGGAGAAAAATTCAGATTCAAAACAATAATTATAAGTGCAAATACGCTAAGCCAAAATACGAAAAAAAATCTAAGGCATGCTGCAAAAGAAGCAATTCTTGAGGCAGTTCCACAATTAACTGCAGAAGAAGTGATTATGGAAACATTAAACGGGAAGCTTTCAGGAAAGGTGTATTCAAAGATAAAACAGATAACAAGGATTATGAAAGTTGAGATAAAAAAGCTCGAAAGGGCAGAAACTTTCAGGTAATAATTATGATGCCCAATATGAATCCTGCTCAGATAGAAAAAATGATGAAGAGCATGGGCATTAAATCAAAAAACTTAAATGCCAAAAAAGTTATTATCGAAGAAGAAGATCAAAATATCGTTATATACGACCCTTCGGTTACAGAAATTGAAATGCAGGGACAGAAAAGCTATCAGATAACCGGCACAGTGAGAATAGAACAAAAAGTCTCAGAAGACGATATTCAGATGGTTGTCCAGCAGACCGGGGTTAATTCCGAAGATGCAAAAAAATCTTTAATTGAAAATGATTTGGACATTGCAAAAACAATAATGAAACTTAAAAAAGATTAATCCAAAGAGTTAAAAATTTTGGTTGGAAGATTGTAACATGGACCATCGCAGAGAATTGATAGTACTCGGATTTTTGATAATACTGATTGCGATAGTATACTCTGGCATGGAATTTTGGAGAACCAATCTTAATGAAACGAATGTCAAATCCCTTGTTCTTGAAGACTTAAAAACAAAGCATCCGGATACTGCAGTTGGAATAATTTCAATGGAAAAAATAACAGAGGGAAACAGCACTTATTATTCTATCAAGGCGAAAGTAACCAAAGACTATGCAACTCCTTGCCCTGTAAGAATACATTATTATTACAGTTATCCTGAACAAAATTTTGTTACAAGGCCACCTGAATATATTACAAAAAATTGCAAGGTTTGCACTGATTCAACCTGCTATCTTATGTTTGAAGAGGAGGCAATAATTGCATCCCATACCCTTAAAGGGACAGAAAGCATATCAAATTACATTGATGAAAATAAAGGAGCATACCCAAAAGTTGAGCCTGACCCGAAAGGATGGAAAATAACATGGAAAAGCCCTTCAAGCGAAATTGGATATGAAATAATCTTATCATTTAAAGGGGAAGTAATTGATTTAAAACAGATAAAAACACTTTACTGAATTGAAATAACATGTTCATTCAGGCTTATTTTACAATCAATAAATTTGGAAATCACATCGACATTTGATTTTAGATGATCTGTAAAAGAGCTCGAGGTATATTTTCCTTTCTTGCAAAAACAATAATATTGGAGTATTTGGTCTGAAAGAAAATTATCAACATCATAATTTTGCTGCTCTTTAAATATTTTAAGAGCCTGTGCTGCAACATCTTCTGCCCGTTTTCCAATTTCCCCCAAAGTATCTATTCCGCAAAGCCCTGAAAAAATAAGTATGCTGTTTCCAGGGCTTTGGGTTTTTTCTTCAATAATTTTTACTTTCTCAAGGCCATTATGCACGAAAATTTTCTTTTCGCGAACTCCTATATGAAGGGGGAGATTTCCAAGTCTTATTACTATTTTTGGTTCTGTTTTTTGAGGAAAATCTAATATAGGCTCAAAAACTGAAGGCTTAACATTAATCTCGATTTCTCCACCCCCCTTCGGGTAATAGCCTGTTGATATTAATTTTGATGTTGCCTCTCCACCCATAAGATTTATTGCCTTAAGAAAAACATTCTCAAAATAATCATAGGAAGGGGAAAATGGGACATGTGTTCCGCCCTTTATTCTCACAGTTGATTTTTTATCAGAATTAAAAAGAATAGGAAGAATTGTCTGTGCAACAAGAATGGAAGAACCTGCCGTGCCAATATCAAAATTATATCTGCCGCCGACTATTTTTCCAGGAATAAAAGTTAATTGGGCTGAACCTAATTCTGCCCCAATTAATTCCCCCCTGCATATAGAGCGCACTGCCTTCGCGCAGGTTAAATGCTGCATTGCAAGACCTGTTTTTGGCCTGTTTTTTCTTATATTTTTGATAGTGAAGGGTTTTTGAAAAACTGCAGAAAGCGAAAGGGCAGTTCTTAGAATTTGTCCTCCCCCAACTAGGCCGTCTATCTCAATCATAATCTCATCTGCCGATATATTTTTTTCATTCTATGGGTTTTAAAAAAGATCTTAAAAAGAAATAGGCCAGCGCATCTCTGCGCCAGCAAGGCGACCAGTCATCCTCCCATAGAATGAGTAGTTAAATTGTATTAGAACAGCAATCATTTAAATTCTTTGCTTTTAAAATTATTTAATAATTGGTGTTAATATGGGATTTTTAGATGCAGTTCTTGGAATAGAAAAGTCACAAAAAAAAGTGCACAATACCGGAAAACCATTCAATGTTTCAATGAAGTTTGTTCCAATACGGCTTAGTTCTGGAAAAGAAGGAAAAATGGACCTTGAAATACAAATAGAAAATGCAACTTCAGAATACCAGCTTGTTTCTGTTGATGCGCTTTTGCCAAAACAAGTAATGATTGGTTTTGATCCAACTGGCATAAACAAGCATATAGAAAAAAGACTTGGAGAAATAAAACCAGCAGAAACAAAAACAGCTATTATTACAATCTGGTCAAATAGCCAGACAAAAGAAGGAGAATATCCAATTGAAATTACCTTTTATTCCCATTATCTTGAATACAATAAGGTTTTGAATTATATAAAAAAGAAATTAACCATCCGGGTAGTCTAATTCAAATGATGCCAAGAATTTTTTCAATATATCTCTTTTCTTTTATTTTTTTTCCATGCCCTGGATAAATCGTCTCTATTTCTAGTTTTGAAAGTATTTGGCATGATTTTTTCAATGCGTTAATATCGCTTGTTGGAAGATCGGTCCTTGGAAGATTAAAATCAGGAAAAATAGTGTCCCCTGAAAAAAGAATTTTGAGTTCTGGCTCATAAAGACATATTGAACCCAGGCAGTGCCCGGGAGTATCTATAACTTCAAGGCAATAATTTTTTGTTTTTATTTTCTCCCCATTATTCAACCCTCTATCTATTTTGACATCCGGAAAGTCCCACCCGATATAATCGCAAAGACAGTTTTTGCTTTTTGAATTTATTATCCCCTTTCCATAGAGGCTTGCAGCTTTTTTTCCTTTAAATAAACCTGCCCTGTAAAAATGATCGCAGTGGGGATGAGTGATAATCATCAATTCAGCATCTGGAAATCTGCATCCAAATGGAGCATCTATTATGACTCCGTCAAAGAAATATCCATTGCATATTATTCCCTCCCCAGTTCCCCTAAGAAGTTGTATCATTTTCAATTCTCTCCATTTCTTCAAGCAAGGATGCAACCTTCATTCCTTTTTCGGTGAGCTTTAGTATTTTTTTTCTCCCTTTTTTATCCTCTGTTATTAAGGCGCAACCTTTCATTTTTGGGATCAATCTCATTAAATAAACATAAGTCATTTTTGATTCTGTGCATAAAAGATTAAGCGTCCATTCCTTATCACTATTCTTAAGACAGATTAAAAGTTTTGAAGGCTTTCTTTTTGTGAATAATTCAATCATTGTTTTTTGATTAAGACTGCTTTCATTTATAAACTTTTCCTTATATGAGAGATAGCACAGGTGAAATAATGAGCACAAAACTCTCAAGAATGTATGGAATGGATATTTTTACAGATGGAGGAAAATTCCTTGGAAATGCACAGGATTTTATTATTGATCTTGAACTCGGAGAGGTTTCAAGAATACTTTTAGAACAGATCCCGTATTCAAAAGATGATGCCAGAAAAGTTTTAAGGGAAAAAAGCATTCTCTATAAAAATGTAAAATCCGTTGAAGATGTTATCGTTGTAACCAAAGGGATAAAAGAGTGAATTAATGGGCGCTTTGGTAAATGTAGTAAAAATCATTGTTTCAATTGGAATCGGAATTGGGATTGCATATTTTTGGAGCACTCTGCGTCCCGATGACGAATTTAATATTCTTCTTGGCGTTGGAATCATAGGCGCCGCAGCTTCCTTTGTGACTTTGTATTTCATGGGAAAAGGTCAGGGATAATTTTATCTATAAGATTATCTACCCTACTTCTATTTTTACTTGTTTCTGCTGCAATCATTCCCTTGTTTTTCTGTCCGTATACGACTATAAATTCCTCATTTGCAAAATATAAAAAGACAAGAGCAATCAAATCTTCTTCTCCGTAAACCCTTAGCGCACCCCCGTTTTTCAAAAAAAGTGGGGCAACATGAATTAATCTTTTTGAAACAGTCGAGGGAATATTTCTTATTGTTTTATAGTTTGAAAAATTTTTTTTAAGGTATTCAATATCTTTTGAAGGTATTCTTTTTCTCAAGGACTTAAAATCAAAAACAGAAATAAATGGTTTTTTTCCTATTCTAAGAAAAGATAGAACAGTCTGGTCTCCGACAGCAATTATTTTTTTTGAAGGGTAATCCGAAATTATTCGTTCCGGTGAGATATATGCCTTTCCAAACGGTTTTCTAAGTTCTTCTTTTACTGCCTCACTGATTCTTTTCATTAAATTATACAAATGGAAAGTATTTTTAAAACATTATCCAAATCCATTTAATGAAAGATCTTTTTTACCGCATTATTGAATTTTTGTTTTCATTCTGCAACGGGCTTTTTTTAATTTCATTTGTCATCTTTTTGATTCAGGCCAAATCATTTGAAATTATTGACGCTGTTCCGTTTGCAATATTTTTATTCTTGTGTTTTTTTAATTTTGCACCAAATAAAAATTGGGTGTTAATCCTAAAGGAAAATACCCCTAAGATTCTGTCTCCGATAATTTTTGGACTTTTTCTTGTTTTTTTCAAAACAGGTCCGCTCCAACTTTGTAGGGAGTTGTTTGTTTGGCTCGGAGTCTTTTTTATCATTATTACCATATACGAGATTCTAATCTTAAAGAAGAAACCAAATAAAAAAAATCCAAAAAATGTTTTTCTGTTTCTGCTGACCTTTTTTGTAATAGTATTAATCTCTTCAAAACTAATGGAATCGCTTTCTTATCAGTTTATTCCATTTATTTTCGCAGGTTTTTATCTTTCCTATGCATTTTCACATTCCCTCTATCTGATTTTTGAGAAATTTAAAACAAAAATAACATTTATTCTTTTATTATCCTATGTGATTCCGTTAATTATTGTTTTTTCAGTAGATGGCCTGGCATATTTTTTTATATCATTTATAATACTGGGGCTATCTGATTTTATACGCGGGGTTTTTTTTCAGTAATTAGAGAATTTTTGACCCCTTCTGGTTTCCGATGATTATTTTGTCAAATTTTGTGAAAATTCCATTTTCAATAACCCCTGGAATTAATGTTAATTCTTCTTCTAGTTTTTTTGGGTTATTTATTTTTGGAATCAAGGCATCTATGATATAATTTCCATTATCAGTTATTACCGGGCCAAGCTTATTTTGGCTCATTCTAAGCATAACCTGATATCCTTTTTGCTGGAGTTTTTTTGCAACAAGAAAAACAGAGAAAGGAATCACTTCGATTGGAACTGGAAAATTTTCAAGCTTTAGTTTTCCTTCATCGGCGATTACATAAAATTTTTCTGCCTCGTATGCAATTATCTTTTCTCTTGTAAGGGCGCCCCCCCCTCCTTTAATTAGGTAATTTTTTGAAATTAGGTCTGCTCCATCAATTGCTAAATCTATTTTTGGGGGCTGGTCGGGTCTTATTATTGGAATCCCCTGCCCTAGTGCAATCATTTCAGTATCAAAGGAAGTTGGAACTCCAAAAACCCGCATATTTTCATTTCTTATTTTTTCTCCAAGAAGTTTTAAGAATTCAAAAACAGTTGAGCCAGAGCCAAGCCCTATAACGGTGTCTGGCTTTACAAATTCAAGTGCTTTTTTTGCAGCATTTATTTTTTCAATTGACATCAGCTTCACTTTGCAAAATTTTGGAATGAGAGTTTTGCCCCTTCCTGCTTCATTATTTCCAGAATATTTCCATTTGCATCTGCAATTGAATATTCTAAAAATTTAGGAGAAACCCTCATTGTAAGAACTCTTTCTTTAAAAACTCCCTTTGCCCCTTTAAGATTGTATCGTATACTGTAAATTTTTGTATCTTTATTGTATGCGTATTTCATTTGGGACTTTTCAAGAATTTTTATTAATTGTTCTTCCGGAATATGGTCGAATACTCTTGCAAATTCAATACTTTTTTTTGTCATACGAGTATTCCCTCCATTTTAAGTTTTTTATACATATCAATACCATTGGTAACTGTAAGCAGTGCAACATTATGCGCAGTGTTACTAGCCTCTTTTTGTGCAAGGGCAACAGGAGTCATATCTGCAAGTCTGTTTTTAATCTTAGGGGTTTTTTCTTTTAATTCATTTTTCAACATTTCAGCGCTTCCCATAAGATTAATTAGCACTCTTAAAATATAAATACTTTTGCATTTCTAAAATAAGATAGCGGGGGTTGGATTTGAACCAACGACCTCCGGGTTATGAGCTTCGCCCCAAAACTTTTCATGTATTAAAAAAATCTCTAAATTTTGGTCCGGCGGGAACTCCAAACTCCCCATAGGGGACCACAAGATTAACTTATGATCTTACCCCGCTTCCCGCTATCTTGAAATATCTAATAGTTATTAGACAATTCTTTTGGAGTAAGAATTAGGATATAATGAGACAATAACCTTTTATACTTATCATTAAATAGAATCAAAACAAGCATATTTTTAAAAATATAAATTAAAAAATAAAAAATATTTCGTTTCGTTTCATTTCTATACTATTTAAATTACTTTTCTATAAATATACTTGGTGCAATTTATGTTTGAATCTATTATCGCTGATGCAAAAAATGAAATAACCCCTGTTTCTGATATTGAACACGAGACAGGAGTAAGAATTTCTGTAATTGGAGTTGGGGGGGCAGGCTGTAATTCTATAAATAGATTAATGAATTCAAATATAAGAAGCGCAAATACGATTGCAATAAACACAGACGGAAAACATTTAAATATGATTGATGCCCATCGCAAGGTTTTGATTGGAAAATCTATAACAAGAGGCCTTGGAGCAGGAGGGGATCCAAATCTTGCAAGAAAGGTTGCAGAAGCAGATGCGAAAATACTTGAAAAGGAAATTGGAGAAAATGAATTGGTATTTTTATGCGGAGGCATGGGCGGAGGAACAGGAACAGGAGCAGCTCCGGTTGTTGCAAGAATTGCAAAAGAACAAGGCGCAATTGTTGTTGCAATGGTAACCTATCCATTTGCACTCGAAAGAGTGAGATTAAAACATGCACAGGCAGGCATTCAAAGTCTTGTAAATATTGCAGATACAGTAGTTGTGATTGATAACAATAGATTGACTACTTATGTTCCAAATCTTCAGATAGACAAGGCATTTGAACTTGCAGATAGTATAATTGGAAGAGCAGTAAAAGGGATTTCAGATACAATAATGTTTCCAAGCCTGATAAATGTTGATTTTGCCGATGTAAAATCCGTAATGTCTGGAGGAGGGCTTGCAATGATTTCTTTGGGGCAGGGAAGCGGAGTTGAAAAAATAGAAAAAGTCACAAAAGATACACTCTCGCATCCGTTACTTGATGTTTCATATGAGAATGCAAAAGGATGCTTATTGCACCTTGAAGGAGGGCAGGATTTAACATTGGGGGATGCAATAAAAACAGGAGAAAAATTAACTGAAAGTTTTGATCAGAATGCAAATATAAAAATGGGGGCGCGGGTCAATCCAGAATTAAGGGATAAAATTTCTGCAACCGCAATAATTACAGGGGTCTACTCTCCGCATATAATGGGCGTTTCTGATTCTGGAAAAAGGGATGATCCCTCATTTTCATCAGAAATTGACTATCTATAATTTTACTGGGGTATTTAAATGATCGAATTTAATTCATTATATCTGATAGTTTTGATTTTTATTTTAAATTTTATTCCCGGAGCATTATTCTCATTTTCGCTATTAAAAGGCAAAAATCTTTTGTTTGTTGAAAAAATGTTTATTGGTTTTGCATCCGGGCTTTTTATTCTTCCAATAATTCCCTTTATTTTGGTTTTGTTAAATATCCCGTACTCGTTTATAATTGCAATTGCATCAGTAATTTTGTTTTATATCCTCTCAATTGCTCTTGCAATTAAATTCAAACCATGGGAGGAATATTCCTTTAAGATTGAGCTTTCATCTAAAAATAAGAATCTAATAATTTCAATTATCTTAATTTTAGTAGTTTTTTTGAGCTATTGGATACGAATCCAATCGTTCTCGCCAATTTATTTTGATCTCGATCCCTATTTTTATCTGTATTCAGCGACCCAAATTTTAACTAGCGGAATTCCTTCTTTTGATGATAAAACAGCATGGTATCCGGAAGTTATTGTAGATCACAGGAATGCCCCAGCCCTTTCTTTTCTTGAATCCATCTGGTATTCGTTTTATACTGCCGGGGGGGGATATGATAATTATCTGTTATCTTCAATTGCATCATTTTATCCTCCGATAATGGCCTGCCTTGCATTCTTTTTTGTTTATCTTATAATCTCTTCAACATATCAGAGAGAATTTGGTTTAATTGCTGCATCCCTTGCAAGTCTCATTCCAATGCTTATTATAAAACTTGCAGGCTCTGAATTTGAGGTTCAGGCGTATGCCTTTTTTGGAATCGCATTTTTCTATGCGATGTATGCGTTTGCAATTAAAAATAAGGACATTACATATTCATTTTTTGCCTCAATTGGAATGGGGGCTGTGATACTCGGCTCAAATTCAGTCATACTGCCCATAGTAGCGCTTTTAATATTTGTTCCATTATATTCAATTTTCATCTTTTTTAAGGAAAATTCACAAGACCTTTATCTTTTTTCAAAACAAAATATTCTTGTTTTTATTTTGGGGTTTTATATCCCAACCTTTCTTTTTTCCTTTTATAAAGGTTCAATATCCTTATTTCCCTCAGGATTTTTACTCGTGCTTTTAATATCTATAATTTTTTCCCTAATTCTCTATTATATAAAGAAAAATTATTACGATTTGATTTTTGCAAACCGGAAAAAATTGTATCTTTATTCTGTTGCAGCAATAATCATACTTGGAATTATTTTTATGTTTTCTCCAATTGGCGAAATCGTTTCCTCGCTTGCAAAATCCTCCCTTGGAATCGCCCAGTATAACCAGCCCCTGGACAGGACAATTCAAGAACAGGCTGGTGCAGGTTCAGATTTGAGCAATTCCCTTGGATTTATAGGCTATGATTTATACACTTATTTCTCAATCCTGCTTTCTGGAAGTGCTTCTACGGAAAATGCGATCGTTTCTTTTATAGGGGGAATAGTTGCCGCTATTTTTTATATTCCAACTGCAGTTACTAACCTGCTTTTTGAATTCTTTGTCGGCATTGGAAATTCAGTCTTTAATTTGGGCTTGGAATTTTCTCCAAAAGTGAATTCACTTTCAATGAGCATAATTCTTTTTGGAATAATCTTTCTGATCTATTCCTTTTACAGGGAATTGAAATTTCCCGACCAGAGAACACTTGCAATCCTGTTTTTGGCGATGATATTTCCCCCAATATTTATTGGATTTTTAAAATCAAAATATACCTTATATGCAGGGTTTTTCCTTGCAGTTGCCCTTGGAGTGATACTTGGGGAGGCAAATAATATAATCCCAAAACTATTATCAAAAATAAACCAGAGTTCCAAAACCGAAGAATATGCAAAAAAGACATTTACAGCCTTGATCATACTTGGGGCGTTAATAGTTCTTTTCCAGTTTAAATCCGATAATCTTGCAGAAGGGATTTTATTTTCCTCAATGCAGGTAAGATTTCAGGATGACCCTGTGGCATTGCAACCCAAATTTCAAAACCTTTGTGACCAGATTCAGGCAAAAGGACAGTATGATGAAGATGTCTGCTTGGCAGCCAAAGATCCAGTGGGCTATGCTTCAAAAGGAATAAACTACCAGTATAACTATAAATTGTGCATTTATTCATTAATTTCAAACCCCTTTTCAGATTCTATTTCACAAAATGAAAGAATAGCAGTTGGATTTAGATGCCTAAGGCTTAACGAGTACTGGATTGATTCTATGGAATGGATCCAAGAGAACCCTGATGAGAAATTAAGAATCACCTCATGGTGGGATTATGGGCACTGGACAAATTATTTTGGGGAAAAAAACACAGTTCTTAGAAATGAGCATTCCTCTCATTATATGATTGGGGAGGTTGCACACAATTATCTGCAGGGAACCCCGGAAGAATTAAAAGAATTTATGATCGCACATGATTCAGAATATGCGCTTTTTGATTCCGAGCTTTTAATGAACGGAGGAGCATTAGGTGGAAAATACGGCGCCCTTAATTACCTTCAATGCGCAAGAAATAATGAAACCTCAGTTCAAAATGGATATATGGGATCTGCATGCGAATGGGAGCATTTGTGGGAAACAATTTATGTTCCATTTTCAGGGGCAAATTATCAGGAATGTGTTATCTCCCCTACTTCCGAAAAAACAGGAATCGTTTCTTACAAACAAAAATATAGATTTGATTCTTATGGAAATCTTCAATCCTATGTTGAGCCAATGTATTGCTTTGGGAAGACGACATTAATTGATGGAAGTGAAATAAATGCCCTTTACTATCTTAATGAAAAATATGAAAATGGGGATCTAAAACTAAACAAGGGATTTTTGTATACTGCAGGCCAGGATGATGAAATTGTCACATACAATGTTTTATATTCAAAGGATTTTGTCTGGGTGGAAAATGGCCAAATCGTTTCAGGTTGGCAGGACAGGAAAGGCCCATATTACGATTCCAATCTTTACAATGCCTACTTTTTGAAACAATTAGATGGGTTTGATCTGGTCTATGAAAATTCAAATATAAGAATTTTTAAGATAAAAGAGTAGGTGTTTTAAATTTAGCCATTCATTTTCTTTTTATGTACTCTTCAAATTTATTAGGTATTTTTAAAAACAAGGAAATAGAAATTTCAGACAGGATAAGAATTAAAAGAAATGGCCATTCTTTTGAAGGAATACTAATGCCCCGCTCAAAAGAAGCAGATATTATTGTTTTAAAGCTGGACAATGGATATAATGTTGGAATCTCTTCTGAAGGATCCGAGATAACCCTTATAAAAAAAGGAGAAAAAATAAAAAAAGAAAAAGAAACAGGAGGAGGGTCTGGGAATCTTTCAATACTTGGGTGTGGCGGAACAATCTCTTCAAAAGTTGAATATCTAACAGGAGCAGTCTATCCGACAATAGATCCAAAGGATTTTTTGCTTTCATTTCCGGAATTATCCCAAATTTCAACAATAAAAACAAGAACTCCCTTTTCAATACTCTCAGAAGATATGAATCAGGAACACTGGAAAATCATTGCCAAAGAAACTTTCAATGAAATAAATGAAGGTGCAAAAGGAATCGTATTAATGCACGGAACAGATACCATGCATTATACAAGTGCGGCACTCTCTTTTATGCTCCAGAATCTTTCAGTTCCAGTAATTATGGTTGGTTCACAGAGAAGTTCTGACAGGCCGTCAAGTGATAATAGGATAAATCTGATAAATGCAGCATACTGCGCGATGCAGGATATTGGGGAAGTTGGGGTGTGCATGCATGCTGAAAGTTCTGATACTTTTTGCTATCTTCACAGAGGAACAAAGGTTAGAAAAATGCATACCTCCATCCGCTCAGCATTTAAATCCATAAATACAAAGCCCATTGCAATTGTTGATTATTCAAAAAAAGAGTTTAAACCCCTGATTCCTTTCAAAAAAAGATCAAAAGAAAAAACGATTCTTGATACAAAATTAAATTCAAATGTTGCCCTGATTCAGACATACCCCGGAATAAAACCCGAATTTATTGATTCCCTTAGAAATTATGACGGAATCGTGATAAGTGCAACAGGTTTAGGGCATGCCCCAACAAATGCATTCAATGATAAATATGCAAAATCAATCCTCCCAAACTTAAAATCCCTGATAGATTCGGAAATACCTGTTGTTTTTGCGCCCCAGACAATTTATGGAAGATTAAATTTCAATGTTTATAGTGCGGGCCGTCTTCTAAAAGAAATCGGGGTAATTGGGGATGGAGCAGACTGGACATGCGAAACTGCATATGTTAAACTTTGTTTTGTTTTAGGGCATGTTAAAAATCCTAAAAAAGTAGAAGAAATGATGATGAAAAATATCGCAGAAGAAATTTCTGAAAAGATAAGTCTTGAGGAGGAATTTTGAAATGAAAATTGGAATAGAAATCCATCAGAGGCTTGACTGCAAAAAACTTTTTTGCAGATGTGATTCTAATCCAGTCAATAATAAATCGCCGGATATAATTCTTAAAAGAAAACTTCATCCGGTTTTAAGCGAGCTTGGAGAAACGGATTTAATCTCAAAAAAAGAAGCAGAAAAACAAAATGAATTTTTATATCAATATTTTAATTCCTCAAACTGCCTTGTTGAAGCAGATGAGGAGCCCCCAAATCCAATAAATCCAAACGCCCTTAAAATTGCCTGTGAAATTTCAATGCAGCTTGAATGCTTTTTTTTTGATGAGATACATACAATGAGAAAAATTGTAATTGATGGAAGCAATACCTCCGGATTTCAAAGGACTGCGATGGTTTCTTTTGGAGGAAAACTTAAAACTTCAAGAGGAATAGTTAGGATAACTTCCATTGCACTTGAAGAGGAAAGTGCAGGGATTGTTGAAAAATCAAAAGGAGTTTCAACTTATAAATTAGACAGACTTGGAATTCCACTTGTTGAAATTACCACCGAACCCCATATTGTTGATGAAAAACATCTAAAAGAAACAGCCCAGTTAATTGGGAATATTCTAAGGGCCACTGGAAAGGTTGCAAGAGGAATTGGAACGATAAGACAGGATGTAAATATTTCTATTGAAAAAGGGGAAAGAATTGAAATTAAGGGGGCCCAGGATCTTTCAATTCTAAATACTCTGGTCCAAAATGAAAATAAAAGACAACTTGGCCTGATTCAAATCTCAAATGAACTTAAAAGAAGATTTAAAAGTGAAAAAATAAGTTTTGATTTTGAAATGTTTGATCTTACTTTTGTTTTTGGAAATACATCTTCAAAAATCATTTCAAAAGGCCTATCAAATAATGAAGGGGTTTTTGGAATAAAACTTCCAAATTATTCAGGCATCCTTGGAATTGAAATTCAGAATGGAAAAAGATACGGAACCGAGCTTTCGGATTATGCAAAACAATCCGGGGTTAAAGGAATAATCCATTCAGATGAGGACCTTTCCAAATATCAGTTTTCAAAAGAGGAAATTGAAAGTATTAATAAAAAACTAAAAACAGGAAAAAATGATGCGTTTGTTTTGGTTGTTTCCAAAAAAGAAACAGCTTTTCTTGCCCTTAGAAATGTATATGAAAGGTCATTAATTCTTGGAGTTTTGAAGGAAACAAGAAAGGCAAATCCGGACGGAACAACATCGTATCTAAGGCCTATTTCCGGAGGGGCCAGAATGTATCCAGAAACAGATATCCCCCCGATCGTTTTAGACACTCATTTTTTTGACTCTGTAAAAAAAGAAATGTCTGTTTCCTTTGATGAACAAAAGAAATATCTTGAATCAATTTTAAACAAGGAAATGGCGCAAATAATCTTAAAATCCAAAAATCTTTCCTTATTTGAAAAATTTGTTTCAAAAGGATATGAGCCAATGCTTGTTGCAATTACACTTGAAAATATTATTACCTCTGTTAGGCGGCAGGGGATTGATTTTCTGGACTTAGAAGATGTTCTTGATGCTATTTTTTCCGGATATAAAAATGAAAAGATAGCTAAGTCAGCAATAGAGCCCATATTAATAGAATTTGCAAAAGGATCTACATTTGCCAAGATTCTTAAGGAAAAAAAACTTGGGCGGATAAAGGGAAAAAAACTCGAAAAAATTTCAAAAGAGCTAAATTATGATATAAAAGAAATAATGAAAAAATACAGATTGAATATAGAACCGGATGATGTTGTAAAACTAATAAAAAATCATAAAAATTGAGAAAGCCCGTCTGTTTTTTCTTTTTTTGGAGCTGTTTTTCTAACCTTTTTGGCTTCTGCTATTTTTTTAATCGGCATTTTTAAAAGAAATTCTGTTTCTTCCTCTCCAAATCCGTAATAATCCCCAATTTTTTTGTTTCCTTTTATCTGGTCGCAAATTATTGGAAGATAATCAAGTGCAGCTTTTTTATTTGTGTGCGTTTTTGCACCTATTTTTTCCCCAATTGATTTTAGGAATGCCCTTTTTTTTGCAGATACAGACATCTGGGCCAAATATTTTGGAAAATTATATTTTACAAATCCGTTGTTTCTTTTTGATTTTGAGAGTGCAACCCCGATCGTTGAAAAATCAATTACATATTTTAAATAAATCCATTCAGACATTCTAATTCTCCCTTCAAACTGGTCTGCCCTTGCCATATAGTAATATGCCTTTGCAATATCTTTTAGGTCATGGTATTCATTTGGAATATTTTCATCCATCCATAGTTTTAGGATATTAAAATCTATATCTCCCCTGAGCATTTCTTTTATTTTTGAATATTGCTCTCCTTTGAAAATTTCCCGCACGAGATTGAATATATCTTTTTCGTTGTCTCTTGTATGCGTGTGCATTGCCTGCAAATCCATAATTGCAGCTCGTATATCTCCGTTTGAATTAAATGCGATTTCTTCTATTTTTTCCTGCAGGATTTCTAAATTTTCCAGTTTTGCAATTTGAATTAATAATTTCTGGATTGAACTTTTTGTTATTCTTCTAAGCTGGACCAATTCACAAGACATTCTGATTGAGGATATCTTTTTATCCCATGCATTTGTTGCAGTTAAAATTATTGGAATTTTTGCCTCGCCAATCAATTTATTTATTTCTCCTGCCCCACCCCGGTCATTTCTTCCAAGTATTTCCACATCATCTATCAATATTATTTTTTTCTTTCCTGTCAGTGTCCCGGCAGACAGGGTATTTTGCATTATTCTGTCCACCTGTCCCTTATCCCTAAACTGGCTTGCATTCATTTCTATTAGTTCTAGGTCAAATTCTTCTTTTAGTGCATATGCAAAAGAGGTTTTTCCAGTTCCGGTCGGCCCGTAGATTAAAAGGGGCTTTTGGATTTTTCCTCTTGAAAAGTCTAAAATCCATTTTTTAACTCTTTCTTTTGCTGTTTCATTTCCAATTATCTGGTCTATTGATTTTGGAGAATATTTTTCTGTTAAAAGCATCATTTAGAAATTGCGGAATAATATTTTAATTATTATGTAATTAATTTTTTACACATTTTTTATTTTTATTTTCTGAATGTAAATCTAAGAAAAGTATTTAAATAGAATGATATATTACTATATTATCAAACCATGGGTGAATTTTGAATGGGAAAAAAAAGAAGAGGCCGTGATAGACAAATGACTTGTTCTGGATGCGGAAGATCTGTTCCAAGAACAAAAGCAGTAAGCTATGACAGAAGGTCAAAATTTAGTTCTGATTTGAAAAACAAAGAAGAAGACATTTTTATTTTTTCGCAGTCCACTGATTATTATTGCATCAGCTGCGCAAAACACAGAGGCATTACTCAAAAGAAAAAAGAGCAGCTTGCCAGAAGGAGGGAGAGGTTTTAGAAATGGAGGAATTTAAAGTAGACGGAAAAAAATATCGTCTGCTTCAAAGCCAGGTCGGGAATCTTCCACTAATTATAGTTCGGGCAAAGAATGGATATGTTGCCTGTAATTACATCGATAAATCCGTTGCAGATAAGGTAGGGGATGTCGGAGCATTTGTATGCGGAGTAAAAAGCGTAGATGACTTTATGAGAGCCAAAATAAGGGGGGTCACCACATGGGCAGAAGATTCATATGGGATTCGCGAAGGAATGAGTGTGAAAAAAGCATTGGAATTAATGAATGAATCATCTGAAAAAAAATGAGCCAAATAATGCAAATCCAATAATATACAAAAAACTGCATTTCATACTTTGATTTTTTCTATATATCTCATTTGTTGTTTCTGCAATGCAGATTTCTTTTTGCTGTTTGTATTCTTCTTCGGATATCATGTCGCAGATATCCAGTTTTCCGAGTTTTTTTGCAATATCCTTATAGCAGCTGTTTCTTATTCCATATTCAAAAGAATCAATATCATAAACCCCATCGACTATTTTGTTGCAGTATTCAATTGCTTTCTGGGAATTTCCAACAAACGCATAACTTGCAGCAACCTGATAATAACAGTCAGTAACAGCAGGATCTGACAAGCTGCAGCTATCCTCCCATCTAAGTATTGCTGAATTTGAAATAGAAAAACATAAAATAAAAATAAAAAATATTTTTTTCATAATTTTATTCCTTGAGATTTTTTAAGACCTTTCTTGCCTTGTTGATTGTTTTTTCAATTTCTTCTTCGGTTTTTGCACCTGCGCAGATTATCTTTCCGTTCTTAAACAAAAGAAGGGATGCCTTAGGGTCTTTAAATTTTAGAATTGCCCCGGGAAATTGTTCCGGTTCATATTCAACATTATCAAGTTCAGATGCAACTGCGTATAAATCAAGGTTCATATTTAATTCAGCTGAAGCAACGATATTTGTTATCTCGATTTTTGGCTTTTTCTGCCTTATAATCTTTGTAGAATAAGGAGTGAGTATTTTTATTGTTTTTTCAATTGTCTTTCTTATTATGTTTCTATTCTTGCATCCAACACATACGACCTTCCCGTTCTTAAACAAAAGAAGGGATGCCTTAGGGTCTTTAAATTTTAGAATTGCCCCGGGAAATTGTTCCGGCTCATATTCCACTTCCCTTAATTCCCGTGCAAGCGTAAAAAGATCAAGTTCAAGACCTAAATTTGCCGAAGCAACCATATTAGTTATCGTAAAATTATGTTTCCCCATGATATAACCCCTATTTAAATATTTAATTTATTTAAAAACTATATAAAACTATACATAAGGATTTAAAAAGGCTATCCTGCAATTTAAATAGATAATAAAGGGGATTGTGCTTAGAGATAGCACTGCTTTAACAACAAGGTGATTTATTTGGTTAAAAATTCAAGAGGTTTTCTTTCAGGAAACACAAAAAAACTAAGAAGAAAAAAGAAAAAGACAATTTATGATGTTATAAAGACATTTAATGTAGGGGATAGGGTGAGAATTATCGCAAAAGCAGAAAAAAATGGCGCGCCCCATCTACGATATCAGGGAAAGGTTGGAAAAGTTGTCGGGATTCGCGGAAGAGCATATGTAATCGCAATTTCAGACGGAAAGGCAAAGAAAGAACTGACTGCAACAGCGCTCCATTTATCAGCAGTATCAATATAATAGGTGAAAAAATGAAAGTTACAAACTCTAAACCTGCATCTCTTTTGGAAGTATTGCAGATAACCAAAAAAAGGGCCGACGAAGGCGAGCTTGGTTACGAGCAGCAATCAACACTGGAATATTCGGAAAATTTTGCAAAACTGGCCATAAAAGACGGCAAAAAGATTCTTGAGGAGCTTTCAAAAAATGAAAAGATAACAGCAGAAACAGCAATAAAGCTTTTAGATATCTGCCCTAAAACTCCAGAGCTTGTAAAAACCATTCTTATAAAAGACAATATTTCTTTAGACGATGATGAGATATCAAAAATAGTCAAAATATTTTCAAAGTGATAAAATTATGGAAGAATATGCGTATGTACTTGAGTATATGCCTGCAGGAAGGTCGGATGATCCAAAAAGAGAGCCTATAGTCCAGCTCATAGGCTTTAATTTTTTCACTCTTCTTGAAGCATCGGCAAAACCAGAGGCAACACTTGTTCTTGGAAAAAAGGTTTATGTCGGAAAAGATGAAAGGCCTGAAATAAACAGAATAAAAAGAAAAGTTTCATACCAGGAACTTACAACAAGCGCAAAGGACATGCTTCCAAACATATTAAGAAATCTTATAGGAGAAAGAGAAACAGAATTTGTAAATTTTTTAAATAAGGCAAGGCCGATTTCAATGAGAGTCCACACCCTTGACCTTCTTCCGGGAATTGGAAAAAAGCACATGGCAATCATTCTTGAGGAAAGGGAGAAAAAAACATTTGAAAGTTTTGAAGATATAAAAAAAAGGGTTACAGGAATAGATCCAATTTTGGTTTTTACAAACAGGATCATCAGCGAGCTTAAAGGAGAAGAACGGCACAATCTTTTTGTGATGGGCCCAGCCCCGCAGAAAAGATATTAGGTGTTGTTTTGTTGGATTTAGCTTTTTTGGAATCAATTGAGGGAGGAGGAGAACTACTAACCACCCTTTCAAATATTAATCCATTGTTTATTTCAATAGGGATTATTCTTTTATCTATAATTGCCGGACTTATCGTAGTTTTTATTCTCAAAGGAATAAAAAAAGGAATTGCCGATAAAACAAGTGTTGAGTTCGATGAAAAACTTCTTGAATTATCATACCAGCCAATATTTAGATTAATAATTATTGCAGGAATTTATCTTGCAGTATTGAATCTTGAGCTTGAATCTTCTCTTGCAAATATTTTGCTAAAAATAATCAATACAATAATGTATATTATAATTCTTAATTTTATAAGCAAAGCATTTGACATCCTGTTTCATCACGGACTTACTGATTTTGCAAATAAGACCGGTAGCAACATAGATAATGAAATAATTCCTCTTTTTAGAAAAACAGTCGGAGTTGTGGTTTGGGGTTTTGGGATAATTTTAATACTTGGAATGTGGGGAGTTGATATCGGGCCATTTTTAGCAGGGCTTGGGATTGCAGGAATTGCAGTTTCATTTGCCCTTCAAAGCACCCTTTCAAATGTATTTGCAGGAATTTCAATAATTCTTGATAAAACTTTTAAGGTAGGGGATAAAATCCAGCTTGATTCAGGAGAATTAGGGACAATTTATGATATAACTCTTAGAAGCACCAGAATAAAAACTTATGACAACGAGCTGATTATCGTTCCAAATGAGGTTATGGCAAAAGCAAGAATAAAGAATTTTACCCAGCCTGATTTGAAAATAAGGGTCTTCGTTGATTTTTCAGTTGAATATGGAACAGATCCAAAAAAAATTATTGATCTTATTAAAAAAGCAATAGAAAATAAGATAGATGGGGCCCTAAAAGATCCCCCTGTTGTAGTGGAATTTACAAAAATGTCTGATTTTTCTCTTGATTTTAGCGCAAGATTCTGGGTTAAAGATTATTCAAAAGCATACAATACAAAACTTGAAGCGACAACATTAATCTATAATGAGCTTAACAAGGCAAAAATAGGAATTCCATTTCCAACCCAGACATTGCACATTAAAAAATAAATCTCTTTTTTTGTTTATACACAAAGTTTAAAAATATAGTAATCTAAAAAGTGTTGAGGAGATTTATTTGGATATTAAACATGTAATTATTGGGTTATTTTTGGTTTTTATATTTCTTTTTGGATGTCTTGGTCCAAGCTCGGTTGAGAATGCGGCTGCAAAATCAACTGCATCTGGAATTGAACTTTCATGGTCTGCCTCGCAATCTGCAGATGTTACAGGATATAACATTTATAGAAGCGAAGCGCAGAATGTTTTAGGGAATAAAATAAATCCTGTTTTGATAACTTCCCTAAATTATGTTGATTCCAATGTACAGAATGGAAAGACATATTACTATACTATTCGTGCATTTGCAAACAGTGCAGAGGATTCAAACAAAAATCAGGTAAGCGCAACTGCAATTACTCTTCCGCCGTCAGACCTTTCAATTCAAATAAATAACGGAGCAGCATATACAAAGGAAAAAGATATTTCTCTGGCACTTTATGCAAAAGGGGCAAAAAACTGCAGATATTCAAATGATGGAACCAACTGGAGCCCTTGGAGTACTTACATAACACAAAAATTATGGACATTAACTGATGGTGAAGGTGAAAAAATTGTTTATTATCAGTGCCAGAATGAAGCAGAATTGATTTCAGATCCTGTTAGTACTAAAATAACTTATAAAACTTCAGGGCCTTCAATATCCATCCTATCCCCCTTGCAAAACGATGTTCTTGGAACTAAATTTGAAATGGATTTTAAGGTTTCAGGGGCAGTTGGGGATATAACCTGCGTTATATATGCAGATAATTCTCAAATACCAGTTCTAAGTAAGAAAGTTCAAAACGATGTATTAATTCAAATCCCAGCAGTTTTAAGCGATGGAACGCATTCCGGCTATATGGAATGCACTGATGAAATCGGAACTACAAAAACAGATACCATATATTTTGAAATAGAGGAAAATCCAATTTCATTTAAGATAAACGGCGGAGCATCCCATACAGGTTCAACTCAGGTAACGCTTGACATTTATGGTCCTTCGGCAAATCAGTGCAGGTTTAGTAATGATGGGGTTTCCTGGAGTGCATGGTCATTATTTTCTCCGACAAAGACATGGACTCTTTTTACAGGAGATGGAAAAAAGACAATTTTTATGGAATGCAAAACAAGTGCAGGTGTCTCTCTTGGAGTGGTTAGCGATAATATAATTTATCAAAATATTCCAACTCCGGATGTTAAGGTTTCAATAAATAATGGGGCCAGCAAAACATACACTACCTCTGTTCAATTAACTATCTATTCAACTTATGCAACTGCATGCAGATATAGTGAGGATAGGGTTAGCTGGACTGATTGGAATAAATATACAACACAAAGATGGTTTAGCTTAAAATCAGTTAATGGAATACATACAGTTTATGTTCAATGCGAAAACCAATATGGAGATATCGGGGAAGGATCTGCTTCAATTTTTCTGCAAAAAGATCCCGATGATGTTCCAACAGAGTTGAGCATATTAATAAATGGAGGTTCAAGCAGCACTTCCTCTTCTTCTGTTACCTTAACTCTTAATGCAAGGCATGCAACAGACTGCAGGTATATGAATGATGGAGAATCCTGGAGTTCATGGAGTTCATTTACAAGAAAAACATACTGGTCTCTTTCACCTGGAAGCGGAACAAAAACAGTTTATTACCAGTGCAGAAATGATATCGGCACATCCCGCACAACCCAGTCCTCAATACAAGTAGCTTCCCAAAAGCCGGTCGTAAGCATATCTTCTCCAACTGATGGCGAGATGGTATCAGATGAGACAATACTTTTAAAATTCAAAGCAACTTCTTCTGAAAACTATCTTTCCTGCACATATACCTGTAATGGAAAAGAGCTTAGCGCGGGAAATGTTCCAACAGGACAAGAAATAACTAAAACTCTTATAGTTGAAGGGGCTCCAATGCCGGATTATTGTGGGCTTCCGGCAGCAGGTTCAAGATTTTCAACTTCTGTTACCTGCACTGACGGCTCTGGAAATTCTGGAAGCTCTTCTCTTGTAACCTTTATTTGGACAAAATGGGTAGGGCCATTAACATAAAGGTGGAAATATTAGAAAAAAAGATAATGTACAAGATCAATGGGAAATACACATACGACCAATATGTTGGAAAAAGATTTGATTTCTCAGGATTTCTTGTAGGCCTTGGGCTATTTTTATTGGGTGTCTATTGGTTTGGAAAAGAAATGGGCTGGTTGGAATTTCTTTCCAATCTGCCCAAGTGTAATTATCCTAAGTAGGGCTTAGTATTATCATAAGTTCGATTGTAAAAAAGTTTTAGATAAACTGCAAATCATTTATTTCTATTTTTTCTTTCTATAAATTCATTTCCTGCAAAGTGTATTCCTTTCAGGTATTTGCTTATGTCAATTCCGGTTTTTTTCCGGTGTATCTGCTTTTTTGCAATCTGCCTATTTTCATCGATATAGGTTTTGCATAGTCTTGACAAATCCCATATAAATGCAAAGCTTACCGTAAAAAATATGATTGATATTGCCTGCAGGAACTGGGGCAAATGAAGGGATGAAAGCGCAAAAGGGATTAATATTGCAATCACAAAGAAAAACGAGAAGAAAAAGATATCTGCTTTCATTCTGCGGGTGATATAAAATTTTTCCTGCGGGATAAAATGAAATGCTTCGGTAAACTCGCTGGTAAACATTGTCATAATTTTTATCATTTTATATATGGGGTATGCAATAAGAAGCGAGAGAATTATTTCGAATGTTCCCAATCCAAAGAATACAGGGCAGGTGGAACAAAACTGAGAACCATACTTTTTAATGAAGAGATATCCTGCAATTAAAATTAAAACTATGAAGACATTTTTTAAAAACGAATTGAAATTGCTCTTTAAGGTTTCATAAAACGCACCTCCGCTTTCAAATCTGGTTATCACTCCTTTCATATAGCCTGAAAGATTTTTGAGGCGTTTTTCTCCAATACTTTCCATCACAGGGCCAAGATATACATTTATTGTTGCCTCTTTCTTGTTAAGTATAACTGCAATTATGCTTGAAATGAAAAGAAGGGATGCTGAAAGAGAAATAAAATCAAAACCTGTTATTATTGTTGCAGGCAGTGAGAGTATCAATGCAAATTCACTTGTAGTGACCATAATCGATGCAGAAAAAAGCGCAGAACGCGTGTCAAATCCGACCAGATAGCTTGAAATTGAAACAGAAAGGAATTTGAAAAGCATATTTATTGCTGCTAAAAGCAGGATTACAAAAGAAAAGCTTACAAGGAAATGTATATTGATAAGCATCCCTATCGAAAAAAAGAAAAAATTTGAAAAAACCAATATCATCTGGTGCATTGTGGATTCTGTTTTTTTAAATATGCTTATTGATGAAAATGCGCTTCCTGCCAAAAAAGCCCCGATTGAAGGGCTGACATTAAAAAAAATGCATATTGATGCAAGAAGGGCGCAGATTGAAAGAGCTGAAAAAATCTGAAGCTCCTGATTTTCACTATCCATCCATTTTGAAATTTTCTCTGCACTTTTTGTTATTATTCCGTATGCAAGCATAAGAAAAACAACAGAGCCGATTATCGGAAGGATAATCTCCTGTAAAGAGATTACATTGTATGTCTGAAGCTGGGAAAAGACCATTAAAAGGAAGATTGCAAAAACATCCTCTATTATCAATATTCCGGAAACCAATCTATTTTCCTGTCTTTGGGGATTTGGATTTTCAGAGATAATTCTTGCAAAAATTGCAGTGCTTGAAAAAGACAATATGAGCCCAAGTATTATTGAATTTAGAACCCCAAATCCAAATAGCAATGCAAAAAAATAAGTTGTAATAAATATTGCTCCCAATTTTATCCAAAAAATAACCCCTGCCCGTATAAGATATTGTTTTATTTTTTCAATACTGAATTGAATCCCTATTAAAAATAAAAGAAGCACTGCCCCGATCTGGGAAAATATCTCTATCGTCTCGGTTTGGCTTACAAGCCCTATAAAATTAGGACCGATTAGCGCGCCCAAGAGAAGAACCCCTATCGCGCTTGGAAGCTTAAATTTATTTGTTATGAGAACTCCTATAAAACAAAAAAGTATTACTACCCAAAAATCATATAGTTCTACTGATGCCACTTTATATATCTATATAATTAGATTTTAAATCCTAATGCCTTGAAATGCGTTATTCTGCTATTTTTTAATTTTCAATCCTGTTGAAAAGATAAACTGCAAAATATACTGCAATAACCAGGAATGCGCTCAAAATTCCAATGCTGATAAATATCGGAATAGGAGAGTATCCAATTAAAAAGTATCTCAATGCCTCAACAGCATAAGTAAGGGGGTCAATATAGGAAATATATCTTAATATTTCAGGAGCGCTATCCAAAGGAAACAGGGCACCTGACAAAAAGAACATGGGCATCAAAAGAAAATTCATAATTAACTGAAATCCATGCATATCTTCCATTGTGGATGCCAGCGCGATTCCAAGTGCGACAAATGTTATCGAAATAAGCCCCATTAAAAATATTACAAAAATTATATTTGAAAATTCCAAATGAACTCCAAGAAGTAGTGCAATTATCAATATTAAGAGTCCCTGAATTATTGCAGTAATTGCACCCCCTAGTGATTTTCCCAAAACAATGCTGGTTCTTTTAATTGGGGCAACCAATGTTTCTTTTAAAAATCCAAATTGCCTGTCCATTATTACAGTTACTCCGCAAAACATTGATCCAAACAAAAGTACCATTGCAATAATTCCCGGCGCAATAAAATCCAGATAGTTTCCATTTGCATTAGGAGTGCTGATTATGCCATTGAGCCCTGTTCCCATAATTGCAAGAAGAAAAAAGGGCATTCCAAGGCTTCCGATGATTCTGCTCTTTGACCTTAAAAATCTGATAAGTTCTCTTTTTATCATAAAATATATTGCAACAAGTTCCCTGTTCATCTGCCTCTACCCCAAGCCTTTCTTCTAATTTTCATTGACTCTTTTGATGAATTATTTTCTTCCCTTATTGTTTTTCCGGTATAGTGCAAAAACACATCATCAAGCGTCGGTTTGTGAATGTTTACCGAGTCAATTTTGATTTTATTTTTTGAAATCATCTCAATTATTTTCTGGATTTTTTTGTCAGCCATTGAAACCCTGATATTTATTTTGTTTTCATTGCAGTCTATTCCTTTGATCCATTCAGCTTTTTTGAAAAGCGCGTTTAATTTTTTGCATTCATTTGATTCGATTGTGACTACATCCCCTCCAAGTGAATTTTTCAGGTTGTTTGAGCTGTCAAGTGCAATTATCTTTCCATGGTCTATTATTGCAATCCGATCGCATAAGAGGTCTGCCTCATCCATATAATGGGTGGTTAGAATTATCGTAATTGCCTGCTCTTTTTTCAGTTTTTTAATATATTCCCAAATATGGTTTCTTGTCTGCGGATCAAGGCCTATTGTGGGTTCATCTAAAAACAGTATTTTTGGGTAATGTAACAAGCCCCTTGCAATCTCAAGCCTTCTTCTCATTCCGCCAGAATAGGTTTTAACAGTGTCATTTATCCTGTCTGACAATTCCACAATTTTCATTACTTCCTCTATTCTTTGCTTTCTTATATTTTTTGAAATTCCATACATTGCAGCATGCATTTCTAAATTTTCATATCCTGTTAGTTCCTCATCTAATGATGGGTCCTGAAATACTATCCCTATATTTGACCTTACTTCATTTGGGTTGTTTTTTATCTCGAACCCATTTACTTTCGCGCTTCCGGAAGTCGGCTTTTTCATTGTGACAAGCATTGAAATCAGGGTTGTTTTTCCAGCCCCATTTGGCCCCAAAAGCCCGAATATTTCTCCATGATTTACTTTAAGGGAGATATTATCCACTGCTACAAGATTCTGGAATTTTTTTGTTAAATTATTAGTTTCTATACTAAGCATTAAGATAACCAGATATAATAAAAAGAAAAGAGTTTATTAATGCTAATGCCTGAAATGCCTCATTCCGGTAAATACCATTGCAATCCCATACTCGTCTGCTGCACTAATTACTTCTTTATCTCTAATTGAGCCTCCGGGCTGGATAATTGCAACAATTCCTCTTGCAGCAGCCTCATCAACAGCATCCCTGAAAGGTAAAAATGCATCAGATGCCATTGAGCATCCTTTAACCGATTCCCCATAATCCTGCGTAATCATTGATGCAAGCTTTGCAGCATCAACCCGTTTCATCTGCCCTGCTCCGATTCCAACTGCCTTATTATCCTTTGCATAAATTACTGAATTTGATTTTACATATTTGCAGACAGTCCATGCATAAAGCAAATCTTTCATTTGTTTTTCATTCGGCTTTATTTTTGTTACAACTTTAAACTGATTTTCATCATATAAAAGGGTATTTGCATCCTGAACCAACAATCCTCCCTTGACTGACCGGTATAATAAATAAGGTTTGCTTTGGAACGGGAAATTTACATTTCCCATCTGGATTAATCTTAAATTCTTTTTTGCAGATAAAATTTCTCGTGCCTCTTTTGAATATCCCGGTGCGATTATTACCTCATAAAATCTTGCAACGATCTCTTTTGCAAAATCTTCCTCAATTTTTCTATTAACCGCAACAATTCCTCCAAATGCAGCCTTTTCATCTACTTCCAGGGCCCTTTTATATGCAGTTAAAATATCTTCTGTTGAGGCAACTCCGCATGGATTATTATGCTTTACAATTACGCATGTTGGCTCTTTGAAGTTTTTTACACATTCAAATGCCCCATCCATATCTAAAATATTATTATATGACAATTCTTTTCCCTGCAATTTATTCGAAATTGGCATGCATGGATCATCATTTTGGATATCAAGATAATATGATGCAGATTGATGGGGGTTTTCCCCATATCTTAAGTCCTGTATTTTTTCAAAAGCCAAATTTAAGTATTTTGGATATTTTTCCCCATTAAATGTTTTTCTTAGGAATTTTTCAATTATTATATCATAACGGGAAATATGCTCGAATGCCTCCAATGCAAGAGCTTCCCTTGTTTTAAGTGAGAGTTCTCCTTTTTCTTTTATCTCATTAACAACTTTTTCATATTTTAAAGGATTACAAACCACTGCAACGCTTTTGTAGTTTTTTGCTCCGCTTCTAATTAATGTTGGTCCACCGATATCTATATTTTCAATTGCATCTTCTAGATTTACATCTTTTTTTGAAACCACTTTTTCAAATGGGTATAAATTTACAACAACCAGATCAATTGGCTCTATTTTGTTTTTTTTAGCCTCCTCCATATGACTTTTTTTGGACCTGTCTGCAAGTATTGCTCCATGAATTTTTGGATGAAGGGTTTTGATTCTTCCGTCCATCATTTCAGGAAATCTAGTTAATTTAGAAACTTCAGTTACAGGGATGTTGTTTTCTTTTAATAATTTTGCAGTCCCTCCGCTTGAGATTATTTCAATTTTAAGATTAATCAATTCTTTTGCAAAAGATACTATTTCCCCCTTATCAAAAACACTTATTAACGCTCTTTGAATTTTTACCATTGAAAAGACCATTACTAATTAAAATGAGAAAATATTAAAATGGGTTTTGTATTTGTTGCAAAGGATAGATTTTTTTACAAATCTGTGCATATCCAAAATAAGATGCATAATTTAAATTTTCCAGCGCAATACATATAGGTCAGATTTTTCAAAGGGCTTGGCAATAGATTTATAAACTAACCTCCATATACTATAACTATATATTAGGTGAATAAATATGGTCCAAAATTTAAAAATTACCGATATTGTCGTCATGAGAATCAATGACAAAAAACCATTTCCTCAAAAAGTTCTTAAACAATTAATGCAAAGTGATGATCTTGAAAAGGATGATAAAGCAACCATTCTAAAAACTTTAGCAAAAAGTGGTGAGTATGGTCTTGCTGCAAACTTATACCTTGAATTAGGAATGAAAGAACAAGCAGCACAAGCTTATGAAAAGAATCGTCAGTATATTACCGCTGCAAACTTATACCTTGAATTAGGAATGAAAGAACAAGCAGCAAAAGCTTATGAAAAGAATAATAATTATCCTGCTGCTGCAAACTTATACCTTGAATTAGGAATGAGAGAAAAAGTAATTAGATGCGCGCAAGCTTTAGAAATGAATGATGAGTATGGTCTTGCTGCAAACTTCTATCTTGAATTAGAACTGAAAAAAAACGCATCTGAATGCGCACAAACTTGTGAAAGTAATGGCAAGTATGGTCTTGCTGCAGACATATATCTTAAATTAGAAATGAAAGAAGAAGCAGCTGAATGCGCAAAGGCCTGCGAAGAAAAAGAAGAATATTATAATGCTGCAACGATTTATACCAGATTAGGAATGAAAGAAAAAGTAGCCGAAATGCAGGTTCTTCTGGGAAATCTAAAAGAAGCAACCCGCATTTTGAAGCAGATGGAATCAATAAACTGATTTTTTTCTTTTTTAGCGCCAGATTGGTAGAAAAAAGGGCCTATTGCAAAGTAGGCAAACACCATATAAGGAATAGGGCAAATAACAAACCTGTCAACCATACTTTTCAAAAATGTTGAATTTTTGCCAATTATCTTATTTTTCCATCTAATATCTTTTTAGTGATTACCCTGTTTTTCTCTGCCAAAACTTCCTTTCCATTGACTTTTACAACTCTGTTTTCAATAATTATTTTTATTTTAATAAAATCTTCAAACATGATCTCTTTTTCAAGAGTTTGGATCTCCCCTTCAAGATGGAGTTTATCCCCAATTTTATTTTCATTAGGTTCTATTACTTCAATACCCTCATTGTTCTCTCCAACAAGAAGCATCCCTTGGGATAAAACCCCTCTTATTTTTGCAGGCTTTAAGTTTTTTAGAATTATAACCTGTTTTCCAGTTAATTCTTCAGGCCTGTAATAATCTGCAAGGCCAGACACGATCTGTCTTTTTCCATCAGATAATTCTACAATTTCAATTAATAATTTTTCTGCATCAGGGTGCTTGATGCATGAGAGTACTTTTCCAACTTCAATATCCAGATTTGCAAATTCAATTTCTTTTTTTTCTGGGGTTATCTTTTGCTCCTCTTTTTTAATTTCTATTTTTTTAAAGAGCATTTCACACATTCCAATCTCTTGCCCGGAAAGAATTGTTCTTTTTCCAAGATCATTCCAATTTCCCATCTTAATGTTTAAAATTTTAAATAATTTTTCTGAAGTCTTAGGCAAAAAAGGCTCAATTAAAATTCCAAGGTCTTTTAATAAATTCAGCAATAGGTGCAAATCCTTTGCGGTTTTTTCCTTTGATTTTTCATTTGCGTCTTCCTTCAGGCTTTCCCAGGGTTTTGAATCCTGAAAATATTTGTTTCCAGAAGAAGATATTCCCATCACCAAATCAAGGGCTTCCTTTAAATTTACCTCCTCAATTAAAATCTTTTTTATTTGTTCAATTTTCTCCAGATACTTTTCATCAATTCTTTCAAGGCCAAATTCTGTTCCAACAAATTCCGGACATTTTCCATCATAATTTTTTCCAATAAAAGTAACCACCCGGTTTACAAGATTTCCAAAATTTGCCACAAGCTCGTTGTTTATTTTTTCAACTAATCTCTGCCTTGAAAAATCTCCGTCCTGAAATGTTGGAATCTCGGTTAAAAGATAATACCTCAATTGATCAGAACCATATTTTTCTATTAATTCAATTGGATCTAGTGCATTTCCAAGCGATTTGCTCATTTTCTGCCCTTCAACAGTCAAATATCCGTGAATAAATAATCCTTTGGGCAATGCGAGTCCTGCAGATAGCAACATTGCAGGCCAGTAAATTGCATGAAACCTTATAATCCCCTTTCCAATCACATGCATTTCTGCAGGATGGAATCTTTCAAATTTCTTTTCATCAGATCCAAATCCAATTCCAGTGATATAGCACCCAAGGGCGTCAAACCATACATACATTATTTGTGAGGGATCATCAGGCACAGGGACTCCCCAGCCATTTGCCCGTTCCACTGACCTTGAAATACTGAAATCCTCAAGTCCATGCCCAATAAAATTCAATATTTCTTTTTTTCTTGTTTCAGGATAAATTTTAAGTCCGCCAGTTTCTATCATTTCCTTTAATCTGGTTTGGTATTTTGAAAGTTTAAAAAAATAGTTTTCTTCTTCAATTTCTGCTGGTTTTTTCCTGTGCTCCGGGCACAATCCATCCTCTAATTCATTTTCCTTGTAAAATGCCTCGCATCCAACACAATACAGCCCTTTGTATTTTTTCTTGTAAATGTCCCCTGCTTTTTCACATCTTTTCCAAAGCTCAAATATCCCGGGAAAATGCTCAAGTTTATCTGAAGACCTTCTAAAACAGTCATAGGAAAGGCATATCCTTTTTGCAAGTGCTTCAAATTTTTTAGAATTCATATCGCATAATTCCTGTGTTTTAATCCCAAGTTCTTCTGCTGCCTGGACATTTTTTAAGCTGTTTTCATCTGCTCCTGTTACAAGAAAGGTTTCCTCCCCTAAAAGAGAGTGGAATCTTTTTATTGCATCCGTCTGGACAAACTCTAATGCATGTCCTAGATGAGGTTTTGCATTCACATATGGAATTGCTGTTGTTATGTAAAATTTTTTCGATATGAAAATCACCTGTCTATACTCCTGGTTTAGTTTTTTATTTTCTCAAACTATTTAAAAAACAGCATGAAATTTTTCAGATTTGTTTTTAATAGCTTTTTATCCTATTTTTCAATATGGAATTTTCCAGATTTTCAAAATTAAAAAGGCCGATTGGAAAAATAAAACAATCCCCGGAAGATTTCATAGTAGAGGAAATCTCGCGAAATGGGGAAATATTTGAAATAGGAAAAAATTTCAAAAGAAATGATAAACAAGGGGATTTTACCTATTTTATTTTGGAGAAAAAAAACTACACCACTTCAAATGCCATTAAACAAATTTCAAGGCGTCTATATACCGGAAGCAAAAGATTTAACTACGCAGGAACAAAAGACAGGCTTGCACACACCACCCAGCTTTGCTCTGCATACAAAATCCCGAAAGAAAAGATTTTGGGGCTAAATATGCAGGATATAAAAATAAACAGCGCGTGGATAGAAAAGGAAAAACTAAAACTTGGGGACCTTATTGGAAACAAATTTGGCATACGGATTAATTTTGAAGATGGAAAATCACATGAAAAACAAATTAAAAAAATATATTCCAATTTAGGTGGGAAATTTCCGAATTATTTCGGAGAGCAGAGGTTTGGCTCTACAAGGAAGAATACCAAAAAAATAGGGGAATTTCTTTTAAAAAACAGGATTAAAGATGCAGTAATAGCTTACCTGTGCGATTTTGAAGGAGAAACAAATCCGGACGCAGTATCTGCGAGAAAAGAACTTAAAGAAACAATGGATTTTAGAAAAGCGTTGGAAAATTTTCCAAAATACCTAACGCATGAGAGAACCCTTCTTGCAAGCCTTTGCCAAAATCCGAATGATTTTGCAAATGCCCTAAGACGGCTCCCACGCCCTGTTCTTCTTTTGTTTGTCCATGCTTTTCAGTCTTACCTTTTCAATCTAAATCTTTCAGAAAGGATAAAAGATAAAAGAATAAAAAAAGAAAAAGGGGAATATTTCTGCGGCACTAATTTTTATAAATTTCCAGAAATCAAAAAAGGGGGAAAAGACTGGCTCTGCGTAAAATTAATCGGCTATGAAAGCAAAATAAATGAAAGAGAATCAGAATTATTGGAATCCTTTGGAATAACAACAAATGATTTTAGAATAAAAAGCATTCCCGAGCTTTCATCAAAAGGAATCTATCGGACCTTTTTTTCACCAATAAGGGATTTCTCATTTAAAGATGATATTTTTTCGTTTTCACTGCCCTCTGGCTCTTATGCAACATCACTATTAAGGGAATTTTTGGATTACAGTTAGCTTTTTTATTAGTTCTTTTCATTAATGAATCCGTGAGAGAAGAAAAAATAGAGTTTGAAACCGATAATGTTTTCTATAATTCAAAAATGCATTTCTGCAGGTCATTTTTCTCTATCGCAGTTGGCTCAATAAATAAAAAAATGAATTTTACAGACGGATTTTGCGCATCCGGGATAAGAGGTATCAGGTATATAAAGGAAAATGATAACATCTCCAAAAGCTATTTTATAGATGCAAATCCTGATGCAGTAAACATATGCAAAAAGAACTTAATATCAAATAAAATAAAAGCCCAGGTAATTGAATGCGATTTTAATAAGGCAATACGGGAATTAGATTCTGATTTAATAGAAATAGACCCTTTTGGAACCCCAGTTCCCTATTTATATGATTCAATTCGTTCCTTATGGAGCAAAAAAGAGGCATATCTTTCAATTACTGCAACAGATGTTGCAGTTTTATGCGGACCGCATAAAGATGCATGTATTAAAAATTATCATTCAAAATCCCTGAATAATGAATTCACACATGAGAACGGAATAAGAATCCTTCTAAAAAGAATTTGTCAAACTCTTCTTGAATTTAATTTTGGAATGGATCCATTAATTTCTTTATCAGACCAGCATTATCTCAAGGTTTTTTTAAGAATAGTGAAAGGGGATGCGTCTGCAAAACAATCCTCAAAAAATATTGGATTTATTTCATTCTGCAACAAATGCTCCAATCGTTCTTTTGGAACAGAAATGCAAAACATCTGCGAATTCTGCAATTCAAAAATGACATATGCAGGACCGTTATGGATTGGAAATATTCACAATAAAAAAACAATAGGGCAAATGAAATCGATTAACAAGAAAAGGGGCTATCATCATAATGAAAAAATAACAAAAATTCTTCATTTGATGAATGAAGAACTAACTCTCCCCCCGTATTATTTTGATCTCCACCAGTTTTCGAGATTAAAAAAGAAAGAATTTATACCAAAAATTGATGATGCGATAAAAAACTTGAAAGAAAACGGATTTTGCGCAAAAAGAACTCATTTTTCTCCAAACTCAATAAAAACAGATGCAAAAATAAAAGAAATAGGGGATTCTATTTATCCTTGACAATTGTCCCGTTTATAATACCATCCTGCCCTACCCGATTGGTGATTCGTACCTTGCCCATCTCAGTGTTTACAATTGCTCCCCGGGTGATTATATTTCTTCTTACATAATCTGGAATCTGGCTTTCCAAAACCGCGAGTATCTTTGTTTTTTTAACCACGCCTCCATTTGAAACATTGACATACTGCGCCTTTTTTAGTTTTATTTTTTCAGTGTTTCCCCGTCCGCAAACCTTTTTCCTCTCTTCTTTTTCTGCAATTCTTGTAAAGCTTGATTCTCGTCCGTAATGGCATTTTTTCTTATCTTTTTGTTTTCCTCTTCGTTTTCCTCCAGTTCCTCTGGATACTTTTTTTTCAGTAGGTTTATGGTATTGACTCATAAGAATTCACCTTAATTTATATCTAAACTTTATTCCAATCTCTTTAATAATATTTCTTTTTCAACTGGAATTGGAACTCCCAAAACATTATGCACAAAGATAAACATTTCTACGAATTCATCCTTGTTTTTAGTTATTTTCATCATCATTTGTTTTATTGTGAGGTCTTTTCCAATCAATTCGTATAAAAGTACCCCTTCCTTTCCGTATTTTTTATATATTTTGTATGCCTCTGCGCCATATTTTTTTAATATTTCCTCTCGTGTTATCGGCTGTAGCATAATCGCATTGCTTGAAATAAGAAAATCAATTATCTTCGTTGCAAATTCAAGAGAACAGGTTGTTTTTATTACTATATCCAATATATTCCTTTTTCCATCTATTGCCTCATATATCAGCGAGCCCCGCTCTCCAAAATCAAACATAATTTTTGCCTTCAGCTGGACTGATTTTATAATATCCAGATTAAGTTTTATCGGGATATCTATTGTTTTCATTCCCTTTGGAATAACCGTAAGCACATCCTTTTCTTCATTCAATGGGTGAAATTTGGAATCTGATTCGCTTGGCTTTGGCATTTCAGCAGGCTTCTCAAAAGAAGATGTTTTTTTCTGGCCCTTCTTTTTATTGGGATATTCCAGTTTTATTATTCCTTTCTCTTCCATAAAGTCAAGTATCTCAACGAGTTTTGATTCTGTGAGTCCAGTTTCTTTCATTATTTCTTCTGCGCTCTTTTGTCCGTCTATTAAGGTATATACTGCAATTCCTATAGCACCATATTTATCGCGTATTGTTTTTTCAACAGAATCCTCACTTTTTATTTTTTCTTCAGGCTCTTCTTCTCCAACATAGGGTTCTATACTAAAGTCTTCGTTTTCCTCTTCCTCTTGGGTTTCTTCAGTTTTTGTATCTTCTGCTGGAATGGCCCCTTTTTCATCTTCTTCAAATTCAGGCTTTATTTCGAATTCTTCTTCCTGTTCTTTATCCTCTTCTTGTTTGCCGGCAGGCTCTTCTTCAATTTCATTTTCAGAAGTTTCTTCTTCAAATTCAGGCTCTTGTTTCTTGGCAGATTCAATTCTGTCTTCGTTTTCCTCTTCCTCTTGAATTTCTTCAGTTTCAGCTTCTTTTTTTTCATCTTCTTCAAATTCAGGCTTTATTTCGAATTCTTCTTCCTGTTCTTTATCCTCTTCTTGTTTGCCGGCAGGCTCTTCAATTTCATTTTCAGAAGCTTCTTCTTCAAATTCAGGCTCTTGTTTCTTGGCAGATTCAATTCTGTCTTCGTTTTCCTCTTCCTCTTGAATTTCTTCAGTTTTTGTATCTTCTGCTGGAATGGCCTCTTTTTCATCTTCTGGGATTTCTGCCATTTCTTCAAGGTCAGCTGCTATCTTTTCTTTTGATTGCATTTCCATATCCTTATCTTCAAAATCAGCTTCTTTTTCGATTTCTTTTTTCATTTTCTTTTCTTGGATAATTTCAACTATTCCAAGTTCTTTGAAATATTCCAAAACCTTTTCAAGTTCATCAAGAGTTACCGCTGCATTTTTTGCAATCTTTTCGTTAGATTTTTTGCCATCTATCTCTTTATAGATTTTAAGCCCGGATTCTCCAAATTTTTTAAGGATCTTATTCTGGATTTTGAATCTTTCAAGCGCTGTAACAGGCATTTTTTTAACTAATTCTTCAGGTTTTGCCATACATTCACTGATTATCTCTTTTTTCTCCAAAATATTTATTAAGTGTATAGGATTAATTATTGCATGGATTTTGATGACCTTTTGATTACAACCGGTGTGGACTCCCTGATAAAATTAATAAAGGAAAAAGAAAAGATAGAGGTTCCTGACGCAGCACAGATACTAAAACTTCCAGTTGAAACAATCAGGGAGTGGGCCCAAATTTTAGAAGAACAGAAAATCATCTCTGTTGAATACAAGCTTGCAAAAGCATATCTTAGGTGGATTCCGGCTTCAGCCGAACAGGTCGAACAGGAAAAAATCTCATTCCGAGAACAAAAAAAAATACTCTCATCAGATATTTCAGAGCTCAAATCAAATTTTGACAAGGAAAAAGAAGATCTTTTAAAATTTAAAACCTCGTTTAAATCAATTTATGATTCTATATATCCAAAACTTGCAGAGCTTGATGAAAAATATAAAAAATTTGAGTCAGCAAAAGCAGTTACCTCCCAAAAGGGTTCATCTGCCAGAGAAAATCTTGCAGATGTGCATTCAAAGCTTGATGATCTTGATTCAATGCTGGTATTCACCCAGTCCCAGCTAGATAAAACCAAAAAAGAGCTTCTTGAGAAAACCGTTACTGTTGATGAGGTAGCATCATTAAAAGGAACAAAAGAGGAAATTTCCCATCTAAATCAAAAACTTTCAAATCTTGAATCAAAGGCATATTCTGCGATAAATTCTCTTCCAAAAGATGCAATAAACTATCCGGAGCTATCTCGGGAATTTTCCAATATTAAAAAAATTCTGCAGGCACTTTCCCAGGAAAAAGAAAAAATAGCAGACGCAATAAAAACCCGCCCGGAACTTTTCAAGGAAGGCCCGAAAGGCAAAAATGAAAATCTCCCCAAATTGAATGAGGAAATCAGCTCCCTTTCAAAGAATCTTTCAGGATTTGAATTAAGATTTGCTTCCCTTTCAAGAAGACTGGGCGATGCAAAAAAACTTTCCGAATCCTTGAAAGGTCCAGATAAAAAAGAAACAGATGAGCTGAAAAATGAAATCATGGCCCTTTCAAAAGAATTTTCATCAATGCAGGAAAAATTTTCGTTGATTTCATCACAAGTTGAAAATTACCAAAAAATGATCTCAGTTCCGGCTAAGCAGGATGTTTTGCAATCCGAAAAAGTCTTATTGCGGCTAAACCTTATGGAGTCTGAAGAAAGCAAATTAAAGGAAAAAATTTCTGAAATTGAAAACGCATTAAAAAATCTTCAGAAAGTTTCAGAAGTGGTAATCGATTTTGAAAACATACGAAAAGATATCGATGAGAAGAGGGATGATTTAAGCAAAAGGGCGTCGGAAATTTTTCAAAGGTTGGATGAAGAAGACGAAACCTATAAGGTGTTTCAATCCATAAAAGAAAAAGCAATAATTTCTATAGAGGAATACAGCCATCAACTCCAATCGGTTAAAAAAGAACTTTTGGCAATTTCAGAACAGATAAATGAAATGGAAAAAAATTTCAAAGGGGATATTGGCCAGATTTTTTCAAATTCAAAAGAGTTAAATCTTCAGCCTACTTTTGAAAAGCTTGAAACAGCCCGAAAACAAAAAAAAATATTTGAACAAATAAACTCTTCAGTTATCTCTCTGGAACAAAGCCTTGATGGAATCTCCAAGCGATTGGCACTCCTTTCAAAACAGGCAGATATTATAGAACTCCATCAGCATAATTTGTCAGTTCCAAAAGAAAAAAAGACAAAAGAAGAAGAAAAACTGGAAAGCGAAATTGAGCTTACAAAATCAGAGCAGCTTGAATATGAAATGAAAAGAAAAGAGCTTATGGGAATGATAAAAAAACTTTGGGAAGAATAACTTTCTTTCTAATTCTAATAGCCTTGGAGATATTCTTTATTTTTGTATAAATTCGCATAATATATATTTATATGTGGTTTTCAATCTTAGCAAAAAAACTATTCGAAAAATCTGATTTATAAACATTTCTTTTTATATTTAGTTATGTTGGTATTATGACTCAGGAAGAAAAACAACCTCCAAATCTTGAAAAGTCAAAAATTTTGGACTCTTATGCTTTTGTAAATGAAGATATAAAAGTAAATGTTAAAATAATCTCCAAATCCGATTTCGTTCCCCATTACGAATTGTCTATTTATGATATTGCAATCGGAACCAAGCTTATGCTTGAAACAAAGTTAAGGGCAGAGCTGGTTTCAGATGTAAAACTTGATATTTCAGAGATTCTTGACCCAAAGAAATATCAGGTCGTAAAATCAAAATTTTTATTGTCTGCAGATAAAATATTAAAAAAGAACTTTCCGGATTTGAACGAGAATGCAAAAAGGGTTCTCTCAGCATACCTTGTGCAAAACACCCTTGGCCTTGGGGACATAGAAAACCTTATTGCAGATGAAAATTTGGAGGAAATAGTCATAAATAATTCAAGAGAGCCGATTTGGATCTTCCATAAAAAATACGGTTGGTGCAAAACAAACATAAAATTAAAAAATGAGGATTTAATCTATGATTATGCATCAACTATTGGAAGAAAGATAGGAAGGCAGATAAATGTTCTAAACCCAATGCTTGATGCACATCTTCCAAACGGGGACAGGGTTAATGCAACTCTTTTTCCGATATCAAATTTTGGAAACACCCTAACCATAAGAAAATTCTCGCGAAATCCATGGTCTATTGTCAAAATGATTGAAAACAAAATGATTTCATCAGAACTTGCCTCCCTTATATGGGTGTGCGTCCAAAATGAATTATCCTTGTTAATTTCAGGAGGGACAGGAAGCGGAAAAACCTCATTTTTAAATGCACTTTCAGCCTTAATTCCGGCAAACCAGAGAATTATTAGCATAGAGGACACCCGTGAATTAACCCTTCCAGAGTTTTTGCACTGGGTTCCGATGGTTACAAGAGAGCCAAATCCAGAAGGAAAAGGAGAAATCACAATGCTTGATTTGATGGTGAATGCATTAAGACAAAGGCCGGATAGAATTATAGTCGGAGAAGTCAGAAGACAAAGAGAAGCTGAAATCCTTTTTGAGGCAATGCATACAGGACACAGCGTGTATGCAACAATTCATGCAGATAATTCAGAGCAGACAATTTCACGATTAACCAATCCTCCGATAAATGTCCCAAAAGAAATGCTTGATGCCCTTGCAGGAATATTAGTTACTTTCAGGCACAGAAGGTTTGGGATAAGGAGGGTTCTTGAATTTAGTGAAGTTGGCGCGTCAGGAAAGCTCAATACCATATATCGATGGGATGTCAAAAAAGATATCCTTAAAGGAGTAAACAAGCTTGAAAAATTAGAGTCCCTGCTTGAACTTTATGCAGGACTCAGCTCAAAAGAAATTGCAGAGGATGTTGAGGAAAAGATGGGCGTATTTGACTGGATGGTAAATAACAAATACTCCTCTGTCAATGAAGTAGGGGAAATCGTTTCAAAATATTACTCAGAACCGGAAATCATAATTGAAAATGCAAAGAAAAATAAAAGCTGGAAATTTGGTGCGTTTTAATTATGGAAGCGCCTGATTTTGATGATTCACTAAAAATTTTGAATTCTATAGAAAAATCTAAAATTGCGTATAAACCTTATTCTGGAGAAATTTCAATACCCTTTGGCCTGAAATTTTCCCCGAGCGAATATTCAAAAATTAGCTATGAAGATGTTTTAAAATATTATTCGCGAATTTTGAAAATTCAAAAAACAACCCAAAGATTGGCTGGTGCAGAAAAATCAAAGAAATCTGAAAAAGATATTGAGGCAGAAAGTGCAATACAGAAGATTTCTAAAGAAACCTCGGTGCTTTCTGTTCCGGAAGAGACAGGATCAGGAATTAAAAAATCAAGATTTGAAGGTCTTGAATTTGAAACGCAGACTCCTGAAAAAGAACATCCTCCCAAATATAGGGAAGAATATGAAACTGAAAAACAGGAGAATAAAATGGAAGAGATGAATAAATCCGAAACTTTGGAAGATATTCCTGTTCCGGATATTTCGGATCTTGAACTGGATTCTGAGAAAAAATCAATCTCGCCTGTTGTTTTTGAAAATGTAGTTGCACAGCGCAAGAAAAAAGAGGAAATAAGGCACGAACTTGAAAAAGAAATAACCCCAAAAACACTTAAAAAAGAGGGTGATATCTCATATCTTGATTCGCATATTTTTCCAAAACTTGAGATGTTTCCCGTGCTTTCATCCGATCCAAAGGAGTTTGGCATAAACAAATATGAAAATATCCTGTCGCATATTGAATCAGGGCCGCAAAAAATGTCAAAGCGGGAAATAACAGGGAAAATGCTCGAGCTTACAAAAAGATTGTTTAGAGAAAAAATCACCTCTGAAAAGGAAAAAATAAAATCAGAACTGATAAGATTGAAAAATCTTTCCTCATCCATGCGGGTTTCAAAAAAACTCAATCTTAGCACCGCGCTTCAAACAATTCCGTTGGAGCTTGAAAGTGAATTTTTTGATTATCTTTCATCTTTCGAAAATCTGTTTTTACAGAATTTAAATTCCACTTCCAAAAATTTTTATGATTCATTCAAACATATTGAAGAGATAAATGAAGACAGGAGAAGATCTATTTTTGATTATTTCTGTTCTGATCTTAATCTTCTTAAAACACAATCCGAAGAGCTCGCAGGAAAAACACAGAAATTTTTAATAGATGCAAATACCATTTTTTTAAACCAGATAATTGAAACAGGAAATTCTCATGAGTCAAAACTTGCAAGAGGAATTCTGCTCAACATACTAAAAAAATATCCAGAAAAATTTTCCAGTTCCTCCAAATCGATATCAGAATTTATTTCCCTTATTAAATTGAAGGCATCTTATGATATTAAAATTAACAATGATAAGAACCTTGCAGTGCTTTCAGAGGTTTTGTCTTTAAATGAATCAATACTTTTAAATGACCTGAAATCAAAGGATCCAAAAAATTATTCTTTGTATATTCATCATGCAATAACAAAGATCGAGGCTCTTATGCATGCACGAAAAATGATACTAAAGGAGAAAGGTTTAAGTAATGATTTATTATCTAAATATTTTGTGAGTGGGTAGATTATGTCAAAAAAAGAAAAAACAGATCCAACAGAAAAGGTTTCTTCCTCAATCTTTGCGCGGCCCATACGCAAAAAAACTTCCCAGTCTTCAATTTCAAATCAGTTAGTTGCCTACTTTCCTGAAATAAGAAACAAACTTACGCTTGCAGGCCTTGATACAACACCTGCAGGTTTTATGGATAAAGTAGTCCAATCAACAATTTTTCTGTCAATTGCAGGGATAATTCTTATATCAATCCTTCTTTCAATTTTTTTAAATGAACCGGATTTTCTCCGTTTGCTGCCATTAATCCTCCTTTTTGTAATAATTCTCCCTGTTCTTTTCTTTTGGTATCTTATGCTCTATCTCGATGTTGCAATAATTAGAAAAAGAAGAAATATTGACTATGAAATTGTTTTTTTAGTAAGGCATATGATAATTGCCTTAAGATCCGGTATGCCCCTTTTCGATGTTTTGGTCGGAGTTTCAGTCGGGTATGGGGAACTTAGCAGGGAATTTAATAAAATTGTTGAAAAAACAACGCTTGGCGTTTCGCTTTCACAGGCCCTTCGAGAATCAGCAAACAATACCCCGTCAAAAAATTATGCCCGGGTAATAATGCAGATCTCAAATGCGCTTTCATCCGGAGCAGATGTTGCAGATTCTTTGGAGGTTATACTTGAGCAGGTATCCAAAGATCAGGTTATTGCCCTGAAAACATATGGAAACAAGCTAACTCCCTTTGTTATGTTTTTTATGATATTTGGAATAATCCTCCCGTCGCTTGGTGTTGCATTTGCGGTCATACTCCTTTCTCTTATTGCTGGAAATTCACTTTCAGGGCAGGGAGCATTTCTTCTAAGTTTCGTTTTACTTTTTATTATGCTCGTACAATATTTATTTCTTGCAATGGTTGAAGGCTCAAGGCCCCATTACACAGTGTGATCTTTATGAAAAATGACGACATATTTAGATTTTTTGGAAGGCTTGCAATTACAAGAAACAGCAGCAAATCTATCAAAGAAACCTTATTTTTTGCAGGAAGAACAACTGAACCTGAAATTTTTATTGGAAAATATGTTATTGGCTCTTTTATTTTTGGAATTGTACTATCTCTTTTTTTGAATTGGTGGTCTGAATTTTTTACCCCGTTCTATTGGTTTGTGAATTCAATTGTTTTTCTCCAGCCGATAGTTGTTTTTGTAATTCTTTTGCTGATTTGTGAAATCCTTAGTTTTCTATCCCTTGGAATATTAATTTATGTCTTCATACAATTGAATATTGAAACCAGAACAAAAGCAGTAGAAGCAGTTCTTCCTGATTTTTTAATGTATGTCTCTTCAAATGTAAGTTCAGGTATGCCCCTTGATCAGTCTATTTGGTATGCTGCAAAACCTGAATTCGGGCTTTTAAGCGAGGAAGTTAAAAAATCAATGAAAAAAGCTTTCAGCGGCCAGCCTCTTGATGATAGCCTTGATTTGTTGTCCCATTCTTTCAAATCTGATCTTTTTAACAGGACCATGCTTTTAATTAAACAATCCATTGCAACAGGTTCTGAGATTTCAGAGGTTTTAGACAGAACTGCAAAAGATACAAGAGAAAGCCTTAGCCTTAGAAAAGAAATTGAATCTTCATTAGTTCTTTATGAAATTTTTGTAATTTTTGCAGCTGCATTTGGAACTCCTTTTCTTTTCGCGGTTTCAACCAAGCTTGTAACAATACTTGAAAAGGTTTTTACAAGAATTCCATCAACCACTCCTACTGATTTTTACGCAATGGTTTCCCCTTCTTCTACTCCGGTTTTAACTTCCGGAGAATTCTTTTGGTTTACCATGGGAGTTTTGCTTATCACAAGCTTTTTTTCCTCGCTTATAATGGGGGTTATAAAAACCGGCTCAAAAAATCAGGGATTCAAGTTTTTCCCAATATTATTTATTGTTTCGCTTCTTGTATATAATGTTGTTTTATTGCTGTTGGATCTTTTATTTACAAATATGCTATAGGGGTGTTGAAAATATGAAAAGAAATTTTAAAGGACAGGCGGCCATGGAATACTTAATGACTTATGGCTGGGCTATTTTAGTATTGGTTATAGTAATTGCAGCACTTTATTACCTGCTTCCAAAAACTCAGGAAACCTGCTTGTTTCAGCAGGGTTTTGCCTGTGATGGAATGGCACAGATATATGTGAATAGTGATGGGAATGTTTATCTTTCAGTAAATCTGAATAACCGATTGGGATATAGATTAAATGATGTTACTGCAATCTGCACTGATGCAGGAGCAGGAGATGTTACTGAAAGCCTGTTTACCGGAACAGTTACCCCGGTATCTCCAGTACTTTCAGATGATGTTGGTTCGGGCCAGACATTTACATTAATTGATGTTCCATGCATTAAATCAGGAGGTTCTCCTGTTTCATCGAATCCTGGCGCAGGATTTAAAGGAATAATTGCATTGCGCTATTCTATAGATGGGGACCCAAATCCTAATATAAAAAGAATAGCAACAGGAACAATATCTGGAACTGTACTTGAAGGCTGATTTTTTTCTTTTTTCTTTTTTAATCTCTTCATTCCAAAGTTTTATATATTCTCCTTTCTAATATTACTTCCCTTAAATTTTCTATTTTTTTGGTGGAATTATGCCTGAAACCGATTTAACTCCTTTGATAGAGTCTTTTTCCGAATTCTTTAGTATGATTTATAAAGAAAAATTAAATGAGTTGCTCTTATATTACCCTGATAAAAAAAGCCTTGAGGTTGATTTCGAAGACCTTGAGAAATTTGATATCGAACTATCCGATAAACTTCTAAAAGAGCCTGATAATTGTATTGCTGCAGCAAAACAGGCAGTGCGGGCAATGAATCTTGCAACAACTTCAGGAGGGGAGTTTTCTCCATATATCCGATTTTTCAATTTTCCCGGTTCAGATCTTTTAATTGAGAATATAAGCTCAAAAAGCATCAATTCAATAATCTCTTTTAAAGGAGTGATTACAAGAAGGGCAGATATTTTGCACAAAATGCAGGTTGCAGTTTTTTTATGCGATGTCTGTGATTCAAGATTCAAGTTTTTAATTGACAAAAAGTTCTCCCCCCCAAAGCGATGCCCAAGCTGCAAAAAATTATCCCTTGAGGCATCAACTGATGATAGCAGTTTTGTTGATGTTCAAAGAGCAGAAGCCCAGGAGCTTTTAGAAAAGGTGAGGGGAGGGACTCCTGCTGCAAAAATTGAGCTTTGGATTGAAGATGATCTTGTCAATACAATCGTTCCCGGGGATAATGTCGAGGTATGCGGAGTTTTAAGATTAAGACCCCCTCTAAAGCAAAAGGCAAAACAAGAGCTTTTATTTGGAAGATTTTTGGATGTTTTACATATAAAAAGCATGAAAAAAGATTTTGAGGAAATTGAGATAACCAAGGAAGACGAAAGAAGAATAATTGAACTTTCGCAAAGGCCAGATATTGAAAAAATTCTAATTGATTCTGTTGCTCCAAGTATTTATGGCTATGCTGAAGTGAAAAGAGCAATAGTTCTCCAGCTTTTTGGAGGAACACGGGGGAAATTTATAAAAAATACAGTTCCAATAAGAGATGATATCCATGTTCTTTTGATTGGAGATCCAGGTATCGCTAAAACACAATTTTTGCAACAATCAGTCAGGCTTGCTCCAAAAAGCATCTATGTTTCAGGAAAATCAGTAACCTCTGCAGGTCTTACAGTTACCGCAGAAAAAGACGAACTTGGGGATGGAGGATGGACCTTAAAGGCAGGTGCATTGGTTTTAGCTTCCGGTGGAAATGTTTCAATAGATGAGTTTGATAAAATAAGTGAAGAGGACAGGTCATCTTTGCATGAGGTTTTAGAATCCCAGACGGTTTCAGTTGCAAAAGCCGGAATGGTTACAAAATTTAGGGCAAAAACATCTGTTCTTGCAGCAGCAAACCCCAAATACGGAAGATTTGACCAGAATAGAAATATTGCAGAGCAGTTTGCAATTCCGCCAACCCTTCTTTCAAGATTTGATTTGATATTTCCTATATTTGATATCTTGGATGAGGAAAAAGATACAAAACTTGCAGAACATATCCTAAATTCACATCTCTATGCAGGAAGAGGGGAAATTCAGGAAGATAAAACCAAGGTTGTCGATGTAGAACTTTTAAGAAAATACATTGCTTATGCAAGGAGAAACATAAGGCCTATTTTAAGCAGGCCTGCAATGGATAAAATAAAGGATTATTATATCTCCCTTAGAAGACTTGGAAAAGATTCAGGTTCAGTTGCAATAACCCCGAGATATCTTGAAGGGCTTGTAAGGTTGTCAGAATCAAATGCAAAACTTAGATTTTCGCCAACTGTTGATGAAACCGACTCTGATGTTGCAATTGCTCTTATGAGGTATGTATTATCCCAAATTATGACTGATAAGGAGACAGGAAGAATAGATGTCGATATTGTTGCAACAGGAAGATCTCGAACACAAGTAGAGCGTTTGCAAAAAACTGATACAATAAAAGAAATAATAAAAGAACTTTCAAAAACATACGATAGTGTTGATATTGATGCGGTTGTAGAGGGGGCATCCAAATACGAAATTGATGAAAAAACAGCCAAAAGAATAATTGATGAGCTTTTGAGAAGAGGAGATTTATACGAAAAAGAGCATGGGTCTGTAAAACTGGTTGAAGGAAGATGAATTCTATCCTAAAAATTTTAATCCTGTTTATATTCGCCCAGATTTTGGGGCTTTTTACAGGCTACATTCTTTTTGATGACTATACAAGAAATCCATATGTTTCAGGATTTTATATAGAATCCGGGTTTGAAAATTCATTTTTTGATATTTTTCTCCTTTTTATTTTTATTTTGATAGGGACAGCCCTAATGATCATTTTTTTAAAGCATTACAGGGGGGAGGTATTTTTTATTTTATTCGAGTTTTTTTTAATTTCCGTTCCATCATCAATAATTTTTTATTCTTTTTCGAGACTTTTCTCCCCCTATCTTGAAAGCATGGCGATTGGGATATTTTTTGGAATTCTTCTTGCAGGCTTAAGATTTAAATTTAATTTTTTAAAAAACATCTGCGCTGTATTTGCATCAGCAGGAATCGGTGCTGTTTTTGGAATTTCATTTTCCCCGCTGTTTGTATTATTGTTTTTGATTGTTTTGGCAATCTATGATTATATCTCGGTATTTAAAACAAAACACATGGTCTTTCTTGCAAAAGAAATCATAAATCGGAATATTGCATTGACTGTTTCATCCGAAGAAATAATAGGCGGAAAACCAAAAAGATCCGATCTTGGAACAGGAGATATAATTGCTCCGATAATGCTTTCAGTTTCTCTTCTGCCTGTCAATATTTATGCTTCTGTTTTCGTTGTAGCCGGAGCATTTGTTTCTGTCTTTTTGATGTTTTATCTGTTAAGAGATAAAAAAATCGTGATTCCCGCGCTTCCCATCATCCTTGCAGGAATGATGATTTTTCTTTTTTTAGGCTATATCTTTGGAATCATTATTTTCTAACTTCAAAATCCACAACAACCTGAACAATATCTTTTGCATAGCTCCTTAAAACCCGTTGCCGTTTTATTTTAAACCCTGCCCCGGCCTTTTGACAGTTCTCCTCTATTTTTTTTCTGGCCTCAAAAAAAGGTCTTGTTGCGCCAACAAATAAATAAAAATGGATAATTCCGTTGTTTTTTGTCCCGATAATTGCGCTTTCCAAAAAATCAGATGAACTTTTTGGCAATGGCATAATCACCCGGTCTGCCCAATTCTTGAATCGCCTGCAAACTACTCTATTTACATCCCCTAGGATAACTTCAACATTTTTTATTTTATTCAATTCTATATTTTCTTTCATATATTTTACTGCATCTGGATTCAATTCAACTGCAGCAATTTCTGTTTTTGGATGGTTTTTTGCAATAATTACCGGGTAGGGCCCAACTCCTGCAAAAAGTGCAAGAATTTTTTCCTTTGGTTTTACCAGTTCTTCTATTCTTTTCCTTTCTCCTGATAATCTTACAGAATAATATGCCTTTTCTACATTTAACTTAAATTTGCATTCATGCTCCCTGTGGATTGTTTCTTTTTTGTTTTTTCCTGCAATTATTTTTACTTTTCTGGTCCTGAATTTTCCTTCAACAGGACCGAATTTTTTCACGACTGTTTTTATATTCGGATGGATCTTTAATATCGCTTCTGCAATTGTTTTCTCCTTTTCTTCAAGCCCTTTTGCTATTTCAATTATTGCAATATCCCCGACAATATCATAGGAGGTAGTTAAATTTTCAAATTCCTCTTTTGTCAGTTTCTTTTCTAAAATCTCCTCTAATTTTTTCGGCCTTTCGTCAGTTTTCTCTCCTAAAAGTTCAACAATTTTTTTCATTCCTTTTCTTTTTTTTATGATTGGAATATACACAAATTCTTTATCTGAAATTATTTTGTATCCTTTTTTGAAGTTTCCACTATTTATTAATTCTATTCTGGATTTTTCCCCATTTTTTCTTAAAACTTTCAAATAAAGCATATATTATTTCTTATTCAGATAACTCTTTAATCTTTGTTTTGTATTAAAGATAAAAAAAGACACATTTAAAAATGTGTATACACATATTATTACTGGTGATTTGATGGTAAATATAACAATTACAATCTCTTCAGAATTGAAATCAATCATTTCAAAATATCCTGAAATAAATTGGTCAGAGGTTGCAAGACAGGCATGGAGAGAAAAAATAATGCAACTTGACATGCTCAATGAAATCACCCGCAAAAGCAAAGTAACGGAAAAAGATATTGTTAGTCTTGCAGCAAATCTAAAAAAATCAATGGCCCAATTCCATGAGAAATGATTAAATGGATCTTATAGTGGATACTAATATTGTTGTTTCTGCAATTCTAAAAAAGGGAATAACCAGAAATCTTTTATTTCATCCCGACATAACTCTTTTTTCCCCGGCATATCTCAAAGAAGAACTTCAAAAAACATAATAGTTGATAAAATGCATTATTTAAAGTATAAATCAGAATCGTTAGAGGTATCCCCGGATCCTTCTGATTGGATATTTTTTGCAGTTGCTTTTTATAAAAAATGTGCATTATGGTCCAATGATAAAAAACTTAAAAATCAGTCAAAGATAAAAGTTTTTGATACTTCGGATTTAATTTTAATTTTGAGACAAGGATAATCCTTTCTTAAAACTTTCAAATAAGCATTTTTTCACTCAAGTAGTATTGCCGGCTTTTGTGGAAATGCCTTTTTTGCCTTTTCATTTTTTGAATACTCTTCCTCTTCTATAATTATCTTAAGACCAAGCTCTTTTTGGAGAAATTCCTTTCCTTCCTCAAGTATTCCCTTCTCGTCAATTGTTTTAAAGTATCCTTTCAATTTGTAAAAATTATTTTTTAAGTAGAGCAAATTATCCTCAAAATATTTTACTTCTTCAGGATTATCCTTTGAAAGTTCTATTTTCAGTTTTTCATTTTTTAATTTGCCCGCAATAATAAACAAAACTTTTGAAGGCTTAATCCTTACAATGCCCCTTATCCTTTTAACATCCTCTAAAATTCCTTTCAGGTAATTTTCTTCAATTTCCACCTGCCCATTTATATTTTCTTCAATTGCCTCGGGCCATTTCTCAACCGAGACCAATCCCTTGTTTTTTAATTTTTCCCAGAGTTCTTCGCAGTTATGGGGAATTACAGGAGCTAAAAGTTTTATCCACCTTTCACAAACATAATGGGAGATTTCAATTTTTTCCTGCTCTGTTGCCTTTTTTGAAAAGTACTCAAAATCATTCATTAGCTTATAAAATGCAATTTGCACATAGTCCCTTATTCTAAATTCTTTCAATGCCATTCCACTCTCAATTACCGCCCTTTCAAAAGTGCTTTTCATCCATCGTGTCATATGGCTGTCAATTTTTCCATATTCTTTCACACTATTCTTTGTTTGAATAAGCCCTTCCATTAGCAGGCAATATCTTTCAACTGCCCTTTTCGCGCTTTCACAATCCTTTTTTCTAAAATCAAGGACACTTGAAAAATCAGCAGCACTTGAAATATATAACCTGAATGCATCTGCTCCGTATTCTTTGGAGACATGGTTTAGCATAATTACATTTCCCTTGCTTTTGCTCATTTTTCTTCCTTCAGATATGAGCATCTCATTTAAGCTTATTCCGGCAGGCCAGTATTTTTCTTCAAAAATGGCAGTATGCGCAAAAATCATAAAAATAAGATGATTTGTGATATGTGCAACTGCAGTATGCCTCAAATCATTTGGATACCAATACAAAAACTCCTTTCGTATATCTTTCCATTCTTCATTTTTGTTTCCAATCCCCAAAAACACATAATCAAAAAATTCTTCAGTTAATTTTTCATGAGTTAGTTTTTTTTCCCGTATTTTTTTTATGATCGTATAAAATGCCATATACATGGTTGAATCGCTTAGGGATTCAATTATCCATTTATTGTCAAATGGAAGTTTTGTTCCAATTCCCCTTCTTCGCGCGCATGGCCGTTTATCGAGCCATTCTAAGATATCTTCAAATTGTTTTTTGTACCCTTCAGGATATACTCTCATCTTATCAAGGCATTTTTTCGAATTTTCCTTCCATCCAGAAGAATTGAAGTCTATAAACCACTGGTCTGGCATCACTGCACAAACAATTCTTGTTCCGCACCTGCAGTATGCCTTTGAGCTTGGCTCGTAAAACTCAAATCCATACCCTTCTTTTATTATCCAGTCTGCCATTTTCTCTTTTGCATCCCTGACACTTAATCCTTCAAACTGGCCGCAGTTTTCATTCATTTTCCCAGAATAAAATTCTTTTTTGTATAATTCAGTTGTGGCTTTTGAAAGCTTGTCTTTTTCCTTGATATTATTTATTTTCATTTTCTGGGAAATTTCTTTTGCAGGATATTTTCCAAATCCGCTTCCATCAATTAGATGTATTAATTCTATTTTATCCAATTCATTTTCAAGAGAAGGGTATTTTTGCAGTATTTTTTTATTTTTCTTTAGCTCTTCAATTGCAACATAATCAAATGGGGCGTGCGCAGGAACACTATGAACAATTCCTGTTGCATTCTCAGGGTCGACAAACTCTGCTGGAAGAATTGGTACTTTTTTCCCATCCGGGGTTTTTGCAATTTTTCCAATCAATTCCTTTCCAGAAATTTCCCTTATTTCTGTTGTCTGCTTTCCCTGAAGCTTTAATTTTTTTGCTGCCATTTTTCCGATTATTATTTTTTTCCCGTCCATTTCAATTACCAAATATTCTGCATCAGGATTTACAAAAAGATTTGTTATCCCAAAAAAAGTATCTGGTCTCAATGTTGCGCTCACAAGATAATTTCCGTCAAGTTCAAAGAGTAGGGTTATAAATTTCTGCACTTCGATTTTTTCCTCATCCCCTCCGGTTATATCATCTTCCCCTACTGCATTCATATCCTTTGGGCAGTAAAGGATGGGATATCCTGCCTGCTTTAAATAATTTTTTTGCCTGTATTTCTTGAACTGCCATTCAACAAATTTATTATATTCCAAATCCCCGGTTGTAAACTGCCTTGATAAATCAAGGGAGTAGCCCATTGACTTAAAATCAAAAATCAGTTTTGAGGAGAAGTAATTTACTATCTCCCACGGGTCTGCAAAACTCTGAACTATCTTTTCAATTTTTTTCATCTCTTTTTCGTATATTCCGACATAATCCCGGTAAAGCCTTATTGTATTTTCATCTCCTGATTCTATTTTTGAAGATATTGCAAGTATGGGTGTTCCTGTAATATGAAAGGCCATAGGCCATAATACATTGAATCCGGTCATTCTCTTGTAGCGCGCAATTATATCTCCATTTGTATATGTTCTTCCATGGCCCACATGAAGCGCGCCTGAAACATAAGGGTAAGGTATTGTAAAAAAGAACTTTTCTTTTTTTGAGTGCACTGGCTCAAATATTTTATTTTCATACCATTTTCTCTGCCACTTTTCATCAATTTCAAAAGCATTCATTATTTTCTTTTTGATAATTAGTTTTTTATATTTAACATTAATTAATTATATACATGGTTAATCCTTTTGCACCTGAATCAGCTGTCTGGGGCCTTATAGCAGTGGCCTTATTGTTCAATGTTGCGCTAACATCCCTTTTATATATAATAGCACAAGCGCTTCAGATTCCAAGCCTTAATGCACAGGCAAAAGAAAACCTGTTTCAATTAATTTTTTCAGTTTTTTTAATTGCGATTTTTATTGGCTCTGCAGTAGTCCTTAACCAGTTTTTTTTGGGGATAGTCTGTTATGATGCACCAGCGGGCGCATGTATGGACTTAGATTCAACAACCCCAATAGAGGTGGGCATGTACGGGCTTGATATCCTCCAAAAATCCCTGACCACCCTTTATTTTAAGATGTACCTGTTTGAATCAACTGTTGCAATAATTTCTTCGATGTCTTTTACACTCGGAGTTTTTCATGTATTTCTTTTTGTTTTTTCAGTTCATATCTCTCCTTTCATAGCGCTTACAATGATTGCCAATGCGCAGGTAATAATTGTTGAAGGGTTTGGATACTTGATAGGAATAACCTTTGCAAAAAAAGAGATTCTAAGATCCATGGCATATTATGTCCCGTTTTTTCTTGTTCCATTCGGTTTATTCTTGCGGGCAATCCCATTTCTAAGAACTACAGGCTCTACAATTATCGCGCTTTGCTTTACAATGTATTTTATTTTTCCGGTTGCAATCATTTTTACAAATTATGTGATCTATGATTTTTATAAATCAACACCTGCGTATGTAAGCTTTGAAAATCCAAGCCCTCTTTCCAATCTGTGCGAAGATTCCGGGACAGTTGATATCGAAGATATGGTAGCAGAGATTAGGGAAGGGGAAAAGGCAATAGATGAGAATTATTCATCAGAACAGGGGTATGGGGCAATACGGTCTTTATGGAATAATTTTGTAGGTGCATTATCAGTTGCATTAAGCTTAGTTGGAAATTTTTTCGGCATGATCTGGAATCTTGTTAAATTATTATATTATGGAGAGAGCTGGGCGACAATATTTGCTCCAATTGGAATTCTTAGAAGCTTTTATTTTTATATGGTTTTGGAATTAATTGCTGCATCGCAGTTTTTGGTATTAGTCACGATCTCAACGATTCTCGAATTTATAATAATAGTTACTGCGCACAGGTCAATTTCTGCTACAATCGGCGGTGAAACCGAAATATTCGGCCTTTCAAAGATAGTTTAGGTGCCCGTTTATGCTTGATTTGATTTTGAGTTTTACAGGAATTGTGATCATGCTGATGATAAGTTTGGTTACAATTGCATATTTTGCCTCAAAAGCACTAAATATCCCGGGCCTTGAAGTTTTTGCAAAAGTAGAATTATACGAAATTTTTATCTCTGTTCTGATACTTATTTTTGCTCTCGGGCTTTTTGGGATTTCAGATATTATATCAAATGAGGTGGTTGGAGCCCCAAGATTTGATGCTGCAATACAGTTCCAATCCAAAATAATGCTTCAGGGAGTTTATCCTGCAACACTTTACTGCTACAAAATGATCTGGATTTTTTCGACATTAAATACCTTTCAGATGAGGCCAAATGATTCAGTATGGACCTGGGTTTTTAAGGTCTGCCCTGGTTCAGATGCAATAGTTGGTATTTTCAATCTTTTATCTTATGGGCTTGTCATCCTTCTTGCAAGCCTTAATGTCCATATGTATATTATTACTTTTATAAAAGCAACCATGGAGTATTTCTTTCTTCCTGCAGGAATCCTGCTAAGATTTTTTCCACCCACAAGAAAGGCAGGTGTTTTTGTAATAACTCTTGCAATCGCCCTTTTTGCAGTTTATCCAACCGTATATGCCATAAATATGGGAATACTTGACAAAATGGCCCAAATCGAATCAGGAAATCCATCTGAAAGCTATGTATTTTTTGATTCTTTTAAGGCTAATGCTGCTGTTGCAACAGCAATCGGGACCCCGTTTGTGATATCTACAGCCGTTGCCTCAGTTAGCAGGCTTAATGATATATTAAGCCATTTTCCATTAGCTTCAACCCTACTTTTAGGATTTGCAGGATTTTTAATGTCAGAATTTACAGGAATGGTCCTCCAGCCATATCTTTTCTGGCCAGCGCTTGAATCCATTGCCTCTCTTTCGCTTGCAACCTTTTTTATTCCAGCTCTTTCAATGGTTGCAACAATTGCATTTATAAACGGTGTTACAAACTTTATAGACCAGAAGGTGGGAAGTTGAAATTCAATTGCAGGGTTTTTTCATTAATTTTCATATTTCTTTTATTATTGGCATTCTCAGCAGCATCCTATCCGGGTTTTACTGATTTGCAAAATTCTCTTCCAACAATGGCTCTTTATATCGGGCTTGCCCTTCTTGCATCCATTGGAATAGTTTCAATTGCATGGATGGTTGCCTCATTTTTCAATCATGACGGAATAAAAGCATATGCAAAAGCAGAGCTTTTTGAAATAATTTATTCAGCAATACTTCTCATATTAATTTTTGCCCTGTTTCCTGTATTTGATACGGCAATACAATTATCTTCCAATTATTTTTATTCCCAAACTACAATAAATCAGGTAAAAGCGCTTGCCTTAACTGATAATGCATATTCTTCAATTCCAATCCATTTTCAATATGCAAAATTCTTTTTGGGATCCCTTTTCAATGAGGGAGTGATTTTTAATGCAAATTTATATAGCGGGTATTCAATTACAGGGGTTTTAGAAGAGATTTATCTTAGTGTCGACCTTTTCTGGGAACAGCGGGGTCTTATAAATTATAATCCCCTGAAAGGATTTTTCCATATGGGAAACTCAATGAAAATGCAGATTTTTGACTTAGTAATCAAAGTCCTGATTATAACCAAATTTCAGGAAATTTTTCTCCATGTATTCTTATATGGGGTGTTTCCAGCGTTTCTTGGAGTAGGGTTAGTGCTCCGCTCTTTTCAGTTTACTCGAAAACTTGGGGGCCTTATGATGGCGCTTGCCCTTGGATTTTATTTTGTGTTTCCTCTTGCATACCTTCTTGGAGGGATGATTTATGCAGGTTCAGACGGGCTTTACAAAGATATCATCACTTCTATTGATTCCAGGCTTTCACCAGATTATGATGGATACAAGACAGATGTTGATATGGCAGAGAAAATAAAACAGCAGATAGAAAATGGAGAATTAAATATCCATTCCCCAACCCAAACCGAAGAGGAATTAAAAAACTCACTTGCAGGAGTTGATGTCTGCAATATTTTTAAAAATCCCGGAACAAATTCCGGAACACAGGATTCTTTTAAAGATTGGGTTGATACTCTAAAAGATAATGGAATAGGAATTACTGCAATAGATGATTCATATCTGAAGATATCTTCAAGATTGATATTCTTCTCTATGTTTTTTTCATTTTTCGGACTGATGGCAACCATTGCCTCTATTAGAAGCCTTTCGATGCTTTTTGGAGGAGATATGGAAATTGCAGGGCTTACGCATTTAATTTAGGTGATTTATTGAAAATAAAAAAACTGGTATTTTTTTCAATTTTTTTTTCCTGCATATTTTTTGCGCAGGCTGACTCTTCATTCCAGTCAAATGCAGATTCCTATTTTGATACAATGGAAACCCAATTCCAGTCCATTTCAAATACTATTGCCGGGGATTGCCAGATTCAACAGGATTATGCCCTTGATTTTGCGCTTCCCTCTCTTTTAATTGGATTTTTGATGATTCTTGTAACTATTTTTGGCTATTATGCAGGACAGTTTTTGCAATCACAAGAGATAACCCGTTTTTCAAAAGAAGAATTTTATCAGAGTCTTTTATCTATAATGATGGCATTTTTTGTAATCCTGACTGTTTTTGGGACAAACACCGGATTTGTTTCCCTTAATTATTTTTTGGGGTATAACACAGAAAATATCCTGCAAAAATCAATAAATTTTTCACAGGTGGTGGCAGAATCAATTGCCAATAATCTTTCTGTCATGATTTTTATAAACGGGGTTCTCACTTTTTTTGCCTCATCTACACTTTCGTTTGGTTCTTTTCATGGTTCTTTTAGCTTTTCTCCGGGCCTTGCCTTAAAGCCGCTAACAGATGTTGTAACCCTTGCAGTGCAATTTCTTTCTGTTGCTCTTTCCGAATGGCTGTTCCATCTTTTCTCATTATGTTTTATAAAAAAATGGGCAATTTCTGTTTTTCTCCCCCTTGCAATGATTCTTCGGGCAATACCTTATACAAGGGATGGAGGTTCAGGGCTTATGGCCCTTGTTTTATGTCTTTATATAATCTATCCAATTACTTTTATTGGGATGGAAGAAACTTATAATGCCTTGTATAGCCAAACTGATTTACGGGCGATGAGCATTAATTTTATAAATGAGTTTTCAGGAACCTCCACTCTTATTGCATTTGGCCTTGCAGTTCTTTCAGGAGGAGTTTTTGTCCCATTTATGGTATTTGGAGTAGTCGAAACAATATGGTTTTTTATTCAACAGGCAATCTTTATGTTTTTTGTAATGAGTTTAATCCTTCCATTCTTTAGTATACTGATAACTCTTACTGCAACAAGAGAAGTTTCTAAAAATGTTTTCGGTGCAGATGTAAATCTGAGTTCAATAATCAGAGTGATATAATGGTGGACTGGAATAGTGCATATGAACATGGATTTCCGGAAGCACAAGCTGTTCAAACAGATTTTCCAATTGTAGATGCAGTATGCACTGCGCAATCCTTAAATTGGGATATTTTGGTCGGTGCAGCGCTTTTTGCATCAATTGCAATTCTTGTATTTTTTTATCTTTTTGCATCATTTTTTAGAAATGATAAAACTATTGCATGGGTTAAAATTGAGCTTTTTGAAACAATTTCAACAGCACTTATAATCATTATGGTATTTGCACTTACAAGTGGAGTAATGTGCAATTTCAAAGCATCATGGATTTTTTCAGATTTTCAATTGCAGGAATTTACCTCCTCCCAGTCTTCATTTACCCAGTCAGGCTTTGAATTTAATAAAGATTCAAATATGTATGCAATCGCTTTGACCTATTTCTCAAACATAGAATCGCAGATTATCCGGTGGATGTCAATTAGCATGATAGGGGTGGGATTTTCAGATATGGGCACAACCCAATTCAAAGCCCATCCAATGGGTCAGGGGTTTATGACAGCTCCTCTTGCAGGATTTTTCGTTCCTTTAAAATCAATACTAAATAATGGGCTAATTGCCCTAACTATAACCTTTATAATAAATTCTGCCTCTGTGCAGGTTCTTAAATATTCTCTTATTGCATTTCCCGGATATTTTCTTCCTGCAGGGATATTTTTCAGGGCATTTGAACCCACAAGAAGATTTGGAGGAACCCTTATCGCACTTTCAATTACATTTTTAATAATTTATCCTATAATAATTGCGATTTCATTTTATGTAACCTCAATTGGAATGCTTGGCTCATCAATGGGGATTTTTGAATTATTTGCAACCCAGTTTAGCAATACAAATCCGTATAATGAATCTACGGCAGTATTTAGCGCGGCATTTATGAATGAGGGAATTGACGGGTTTTTTGGAAATTTAGTAAACGGACTTTCAGCACTGCTTTCTGCCATTCTTGTCTCAGTTGGAAGCGTTTTTGGATTTCTTTATTTTGTTTTCGGAGGATGGATAATTTGGTGGATTATGCTTGTAGGATTTCTTCTTCCTGCAATAAATACTTTAATAATAGTTTATAGCATGCGTTCACTTGGAAAAGCTCTTGGAGAGCCGATAGATATTACAAGTCTTACAAGGTTGATATGATGGTTGATTTTGCTCTTAATTTAACATGGGAAATTCTCGCAATTCTTGCAGCGTTTGCATCAGTTCTTGTTGCAATCCTTGTGTATATGGCTTCAAAGTTTTTTGGCTCAGGACAATTGGAAACACAGGCAAAAGGAGAAATGGTTTTTGCAGCATCAACACTAGTTCTTGTTCTTTTTGTGATAGGAGTATTGGTTGTTGCAGACGGCCTTGCAATGGAGTATATAAATTTTGTCTTCTTTAATGGAAACCTGGATTCTGCAACACTTGAGCATGCAACTGTTTCTGATTTTGTAGTTTTTTATATTCAAAACTCAAAGGATTGTTCAGTATCATTTCTAAACAAGATGTACATCATGGATATCTATGTTCAGGCAGTGCAGAGTATAATTATGGAGGTTATGATGTCTGAGCTTGCAACCGGATTTTTCATGAATATTTTTACAGAAAGAATTACCAATCTTACAAGCATTTTGACCTTTTATATAATAATTTATTATGTTCTTTTTGAAATTCTTATGTTTCTAAAATATTTTGGAATGTATTTTTTCACTTTTGGGGTTGTGCTTAGAGCGCTCCCTCCGACAAGAGGGGCAGGCGCATTCATAATGGCGCTTTGCATAGGACTTTATTTTGTGTTTCCGCTATCTTATGTTCTCATGACCAATGTGTTTTTGGAGCATTATTCTTCACTTGGGCTTGGAAGCCTAAGTGTTGGCTCATTTGTCCAGTTCGTTTCCACTGGCCCTACATTAGCAGGAGAATGCAAGATTCAATCCCTTCAGGATTTTAATCTCCAGCTTCCATCATCTACTGCCGGAGCATTTGATATAACAAAAGCAGTATTTGAAAATTCTCTCAATGTTAAGGCAAATGAAAACATATTCAGCGATATTTTGGATTCTGCGTTTGCGTTTTTGGATATGCTTACAATGCAGCTTTGCCTTCTTCCATTCCTTGCAATAACTGTTACACTTAGCTTCGTGTTATCCTCTAGTGCATTATTTGGAGCAACAATTCCAGAGATTGGAAGAGGACTTGTAAAATTAATATAAGCTCTAATATTATTTATAAATATAAAAAGAGACAACTGCCAAATACTCCATAGAACCATCAAAGGCAGGCGCAATTCTTGTAAATTTTGAAACAAATTTGGCATCAGCTGGTATCTCTTCCCCAAGGTTATACTTGCTATTTTCAATATACTGGGCATGATCCAAATCTGCTTCATGCAAGTTAATCACAATATAGATGTCATAGGGAGTTGAAAGTTCTTCCTTTAATATTTGATCTGCGCTGCGGGAGTTTTTAAAATTCTCTATTTTTGTAAGATTAATTTTTTTGTTCGTCAGGCTTGTTGCAAAGCCAAAACCAGTGTCTGAATAGAGAAAGAAACTATTTGAAATTCTTATTGCCTCTTCCATTGAAAATGAATCCTCTGAAATCATTGTTTCCTTTAGGCTGTGCCAATAAGAGAGAAAAGATATTATCGCAAGAATAAATATGGATGAGGCAATTAATGCATCAAAACTAAAATATATTCCTTTTTTCATTGGCATCCACCCTGCATTATGATTATTTCATTTCCGTTATTAAAAAAACTTATCTTGTTTTCTCCGGTTGTGCTTTTTATTATATATACATTTCCGTTTTTTTCAATACAATTTCCGGCACTTTCTGAATTTTCCATATTAAATTTATTTATTGGATAAATATAAATCATGGGAAGAACTTTTGATTCCCATTCAATTGAAGCATACTTTCCTTCGACAAAGGAAATATTGTATTCTATTCCATAAACATATTTTGGGAATTCAAATTCATATTTAAATCCTTTTCCGGCAGAAGATGCGAGATTGAATGCAGATGAAAACCTGTTTCCTATCTCAATAACATTTTGGTTCTCATAATATGCGTTTTCGCTGTCCTGGGATGCAAAAACAGAAACAATAACTATCATAACCAGCAAAAGAAAAATTGCCGAATATGCAAAAAACTCTGTTGCAACCTGCCCTTTTCTTTTTTTCATAACTCTCAATCACTCACAATTATTTGGTTTACCTTATGTTCTATTTTTATCCAGAAAAGCCCTTTTTTATTGGTGTTCAATTCGCCGATCATTTTATTTTTAGGTAAAATCAAAGGATATGACGATTGAAATTCCTTTCCAGAAATCTCAAGAACAATTAATACTTCCTCATTTGTAATATTTAATGATTTTGCATTGGATGGAAGATTTACAAGTATTGATTTTGTCGTATTTTCTCCGCCAAGATAAACATTATTTATACTGTGCGCTATTTTTCTTAAAACCACATCGGATTGGAGCTTGGATGTTTCTTCAAGGTTTTGAGAAGAGATTGCAAAAAACAAAAGCACTGCAGGAACTAAGAATGCCATCATAATCGCAACAGTTGTAAAAAGTTCAAAAGATGACTGCCCCTTCATATTAATCACTGCAATCTGCCCAGTTTCCGCATACAAACGGACTTGAAAGCCCTCCGCCAAGATATTCTGATATTGAATTTTCAGAAAGTTTAAATCTTCCAAGATACACTCCTTCCTCAGAGCACATCATCTGATTTTTGCATCCAGACATCCCCCTAATTATCTTTCCATCTATAGAATCTGAATCAAAAAATTCCAGATCAAGCCTGCTTTTATCCCTCACAGCTGCCCCCTTTTCTATTCCATCCCATACAAGAAAAGTTGCAATTCCATATTCATTATCCTGATAGTTTTTGACATAAGAATCATCCAATAATTTGTCAAAATATGACGGACCTTCAGGATTTTGGAAGTAATAACCGCATAAAACAAAATCCCTGAATTTTTCTATATCATATGCAATTGCCTGTTGATTTTTTGATGGGTCCTTCAATTCAGCAGAGCCGACATTAAATTCAGAAACAAAAAATAAACATTCTCCATCCGGGCAGTTATGGGCCGATGCCAAATCCGAGACAAAAATCGGCTTTTCAATTCCAAGGTTTGAAACAGCATCCAAATAATGGTCTGATGGCTCTATAACATAATACGCCCCAAAAAAGCTGTGCTCGGGATTTGCATTTATTTCCTGGGCAGTTCCGGCGATTATATAATTCATTGCAATAAACGGATCTTCATCAAAACTTTCTGAGGCCTGATAAATAGGTCCATAAAACCATCCTCCGCCTTTTCCCAAACCGGAATTGGATATTTTAAGATCATTGCTGTCCAAATCCGCAGAATATTCATCAAAATTGAAAAATATCCCCTTATTTACCTGTTCTGAATTTGGGTCAATTTTTTGCATTTCCCGTGCAATAGAAGGGTCATCCAATCCTTGTATTGAAAAATTAAAACTAATGTCCATCTCCTTTTCAAGAGATGCCATTTTTCCAAGAGAGTCTTCAACCTTAAAATAAAGTGAAAACGAAACATTAACCGTATCAACAGCACTCTGATTAAAATAAAAATCTTCTATTCTATAATCTGTTATTTCCAAACCCATTTTGGAAAATGATTCATTTATTCTTGAAAACATTCCGGCAAATGAATAAGAGTAGTTTTTTTCAGATTCATAAGCTAATGCTGCATCATTTTCAAAATAACCTGAATCAGCCAATCCATTAACTATTAAGCCATGCATTGAGAGGTTTATGTATTTATACTTCCATTCGGATTCAGGGCCCTTTTTTATTGGATTATTTATTGAATGCCCATTAATTGAGTAGAGTGCATATTTTGCGCTCACCTTTGAAAAATTCAAAATCATCTCATCAGATAATTGTGAAACTACATATTTCATATTAGAAATCCTGAATTCTTCAGAATATCTTTCTTCCTGCAGTTGAATTGATTTAGACCACAAGGAAAGATTTGAAATTATATATATTAAAAGTATGAGAGTGCATACAATAAAGAAAAAACCCTTCCGATTACGCATATACAATTAACCTCACAACAATTATTCTAAAATCTCCCGGCCTAAATTCACTTTCAGTAAGATCGCATGGGGTTTTTGTTCCATCACAGGTATTATACCCGTAAGGGTTTGAATCATCCGGATACTGGGAGTCATAATCCAAAACAACGCCATAGGATACAGCCCTTAATTTTTTATATGCCATGTCCCCATTTGATGCTATTTCAACCCAATTTTCTCCGTCCTGTTTTTCAAAAATGTAATAAAATTGAGAGGGGACAAGTTTATCAAGATAATTTTTTGCATAAGTTCCATCCTTGAAAACAAGGTATCCAAGCAAACTTTCCTGTGAGTTTGGATCCGGTGATGAAAGAAGCGAAAAAGACTGCAATGTGTCTTTTGCAACCTGATTTGCCTGCATTAAGGAATGATAATAATTATAAGGAACAGTAATAAAATAAATAAGGGAATAAATTGCAACAAGAGTAAGGGTGAATGCTAGAAAAGCATCAATTGAGTATACAAAACCTTTTCTTGAATTATCCATTATATAAAGGATATATTAGAATATTTAAAAAGATATATGGCTATCGTCAAGAGTAGAATCTGCTTTGCTGGCACCTGAATTGCTGACTGGCCTGATTTGCCTGATGCAAAAGATATTATTCAGGGATGCAGCCAGAATATTTAGTTCCGCATTCATTGCACAGATAATACCCCTTAACACAGCCCATCCAGCATCTTTTTTTGGAGTCCGGCTCACAGATTTTTGAAACAGTGCAAGGCCCCCATTCATTTCTTGCAGAACAATACAGATATCCAGCGCACCCGTTATCAGTCAGGCATTCTTTTTTCTCTCCCATAGAACATTCTGTTGTGATTATAATTTCTTTTTGGTTTGAAATACTTTCTTTTGGAAAACAAAAAAAAGAGTATACAATAACTAAAATAAGGACTATAAAAAGGATAACTGGAAAATAGTTCTCAATTTTAAAGCCCAAGAAATCACCCTGCCAAATATTTTAATCCATATGAATTTGAAGAGTAGAAAAAACCCCTAAAAAAACCTGCCACATCAAAAAGGGATGTTTTTTGCTCCCCAATAGATATCTTGCATATCCTTGGTTCCCCCTCTATTCCTGCAAGCTCTGCTGCCTTGTTTATTGCATCCTTTTTTGTTCCAAGCCCGTCAATCAGCCCTATTTTTTTTGCCTGCGTTCCAAGCATTATCCGTGCATCCAAAACCTCTTCAAAAGAAGCCATATCAAGTTTTTCTTTTCTGTTTTCAAGAATAACTGATTTGAAATCCATAAAAACTTCATTGGATATCCCCTGAAGTATTTCTTTTTGTTCCTCACTCATTGGTGTTGTTTGGCTTCCAAGGTCTTTATTTACTCCTGATTTTATTGTTGTTGCATTTATTCCAAGATTTTTCATGAGCCCTGAAAATTCAACAGACTGCGAAATAACCCCAATACTTCCGGTTATTGCGTAAGGCTCTGAAATTATATAATCCGAAGGAGTTGCAATATAATATCCTCCTGATGCTGCAACCTCCCTAAAATATGCAACCTTTGGAATGGAGAGGGATTTATATGCAGCATATATTTCGCGTGTTGCAACAACCGAGCCACCCGGAGAATTAACGATAAGAACTACTGCGCCAATATCAGGTCTTCCTTCAATTTCTGAAATTTTTAGTGCAATTGATTCTGAGCCCAGCACTTCATTTGAAAATATTGTAGCTGGGATATCATCTGAATGCAGTTCCCCGTTTATTTCTACTACTGCAATACATTTGTCAAAAACCGAAGGGAATACGATCCCTGAAATTAAATATAAAAATGCTATAAGTAAAAATCCTGCTCCAAGGATAAAAATAATCAGGTATGCGAGGGATGTTTTTGATTTTTCAGGAATAATTTCTCTTAGAGGGGTTTGCATTTTTTTAGTATTTTTCATAAATTGAATAAAAAAGAAAGTATATAAAAATCTTTATCAGAAAAGAGTATATCATATGTTTGAAAATCTTGATTTTCTTGAAATAATTATATTTATTCTTCCGGCATATATCGCAAATTCAGTCCCGGTTCTTGTAGGAGGGGGTTTGCCGGTTGATTTTGGGAAAAAATTTATGGGCCTTAGACTTTTTGGGGACAGCAAAACCCTGCAGGGTTTCATTGGAGGGGTTTGCGCAGGAATTATTGCATCATTTCTTCTTACAAAGTTTTTCTATATTGATATCTTCGGTTCAGAGAGGTTGCAGTTTGCTTCAGGTTGTCTTCTATCCTTTGGAACAATGGCAGGAGACCTTGCAGGAAGCTTCATAAAAAGAAGGATGGGGTTAGCCCCGGGAAAACCATTCATATTAGACCAGCTTTTCTTTTTAGTAGTGGCCTTAATTATGGCATATCCCTTCTCTCCGGCAAAATTCTATCAATTATCCACTTTGGCATTTCTTTTCATAATTACTTATTTTGCCCATATTGTTTCAAATTATCTTGCAAACAAACTCGGATTAAAAAAAGTTCCCTGGTAATTTGAAAGGCCTGCAAAAATATACTTAATCTACAAATCCGCCCAGAACTTTTAAACCATAAAATCAGAACTTTATCTGGAATGGCATATGGCAAAACTGGTTTTTTTGTTTTACCTTATCTTTATAAACTTTACCATTCAAATCTATTCTTACTATTTCGAGTCCTTATACTGATAAGGGCGAGCCGAAAGAGGCGATAATAATGAAAAAAACAAAAAAATCAAATCAAAATCTGCTTGATACTATAAATAAGCTCAAGATGGAAAAAAAACCATTCTGGAAAAACATTGCAAAAATGCTTGAAAGGCCAAATAAGAGATGGGCCATTGTCAATCTCGATAAGATTGAAAGATATGCAAAGGATGGTTCAACAATTGTTGTTCCCGGAAAGGTTTTAGGAGAAGGACAAATGAAAAAGAAACTTACTGTTGCAGCATACAAGTTTAGTGATTCTGCAAAAAAGACGATTTCTGGATGCGGGGGCAAAACATTGACCTTAAATGAGCTTATTGAGAGCAAGACAGACCCAAAAAATATACTTTTAATCTGTTAGGTGATTTTAATGATTGTTATTGATGGCAATGGAATGATTTTTGGAAGAATCGCATCAAGAATTTCAAAAGAACTTTTGAAAAAAAACCAGATAATTCTGGTTAATGCTGAAAAAATTCTTATTTCTGGAGATCCAAAAGCAATAGTTGACAGATACACAGTAAAAAGAAGCCTTAAAAACAAGGCAAACCCGGAAAAGTCATCGCATTTTTCAAGGGTCCCTAAAATGTTTGTAAAAAGAATAATCCGGGGAATGCTCCCTTGGAAAAGGCCAAGAGGGAAAGAGGCTTACAGAAACCTTACTGTATATGAGGGAATCCCTGAAAACATAACTCAAAAACCAGTTGTTTTTGAAGATTGCAGGCCAAAAAATATCTCAAAATATATTACAATTGAAAAAATCTGCAAAAGATTTGGATATGGAGGTTAGTTTAATGGTCACAGAAAAACCTAAAGCAAAAAAAACTAAAAAACCAAAAGAAAAAAAGAATGAAGTCGAAATCAAAAAAGATGAGCCCGGAAAAGAACAGGCAAAAAAAGAAGCGTTGGAAAACGAACCAGAGAAAAAAGAGCAGGTTAAAAAAACACCGCAAAAAAAGCCTGCAAAACCAAAAAAGAAAATAGGAAATTCAACGATTGCAAGAGGGAAAAGAAAAAAAGCAATAGCAAGAGCAAGCATAACTCCGGGAAGGGGAAGCGTAAGAATAAATAAAATGTCTGTTGCCTCCATTAACAATACCTATGTTCGTGAAATTATATTAGAACCTGTAAAAATGGCAGGAGAAAGATCCACCAAAGTAGATATCAGAGTAAGAGTATGCGGAGGAGGAGTCTTAGGACAGGCGCAGGCCTGCAGAACAGCAATAGCAAGGGCTCTTGTTGATCATTTTGAAGATGAATCCCTCAAATCGAGCTATCTTGAAAGGGATAGATCTTTGCTTGTTGAAGATTCAAGAAGAACTGAAAGCAAAAAGTACAAAGGACCCAAGGCAAGGGCAAGATACCAAAAATCATACAGGTAGGTGTACAAAATGGAATTTCCAGTCAGGTGTTTTAGTTGTGGCGGAGTAATAGCACACAAATATGAAAAGTATTTGGAGCTTGTAAATTCCGGAAAATCAAGAAAAGAAGCATTAGATGAGCTTTGCGTTTTCAAGTACTGCTGCAGGAGAATGTTTATCTCTCATGTAAATATAATGGATGATATAATAAAATATGAAAGAAAAGAGTGATGAATAAGGGGCCGTGAGGTAACCTGGTATCCTGTAGCCTTGGGGTGGCTATTACCCGAGTTCAAATCTCGGCGGCCCCAAAGTTTTTTATGTTGCATTGAGGTGTTTTATATATGGAAGAAAAAAATATTCAGGAAAATGAAAATGATGATGGTTTTCTTGTATCCAAGGAAACATATCTTCAGGCAGGAGTTCACATCGGCACAAAGGTAAAAAATAAGGATATGAAAGATTTCATATTTAAGGTTAAAGAGAGCACTGGAATTTTTATTCTGGATCTTGCAATGACCGATAAAAGAATAAGGGAAGCATCAAAGATAATCTCAAAATATGATCCTTCCGAGGTTTTAGTTGTCGCATCAAGGGTTTATTCAGGAAGCCCTGCATCAAAATTTTGCGAACTTACAGGAATAAATCTTATGAAAGGAAGATTCACTCCGGGCTCAATGACGAATACGAAAACAAAGCATTTTACAGAACCTTCGCTTTTGATTGTATGCGACCCAAGAGGAGAAAGACAGGCAATTTCAGAGGCTGCAAAAATGGGAACCCCTATTATTGCGCTTTGCGATACTGACAACGAGACCAAATTTATTGATTACATAATTCCTGTTAATAATAAGGGAAAGAAATCCCTTGCCCTGCTTTTTTGCATTCTTGCGCGGGAATTAATGCTCAAACAGGGAAAAATAAAAAGTTACGATGAATTTAAATACAACCCGCAGTATTTTGAAAAATTGGAAGAAGAGGAATAAATTCCTCTCAATCTACTTTTTTCTCTTTATTTCCCCTAATTAAATTGGTCCATGCACAATTCATAGGTTGTTGCCTGGGTTTTTGAATCTATGCTGTTGCATATTGAGATATCATTATTTTTCTTTGCAGAATATTGGTAGCATTTTGCCTTCCATGATGTATCTGTTATATTTTTGCAGTTTTCTGGAGGGAGCGGTTTTTCAGGATTTTGTATTGCCTGAGGGTAGCAGTTATATTTTGATGATATTGTTTCAAGATAATTGCATTTGTCTGGCTGGTAGTACTCTACTGCAAAATTAAAATAACAGCTCTCCTTGTTTGATTTTGCAAGAGAGTCAATCAAATCGCACCCTTCAAGATTTCCAGTTAAAAGAGCGTAATTTTTAAGGCATTTCCATTTGTTGTTGTTTCCTATACTTAATTGATTGCAATAAAATTTATCCTCTGTCTTAATCATAAATTCATTATAGCACATAAAACTGTATTCACTATCTTCTGAAATCATTGCACAGTATGCCCAATCATCAGATGCTGTTGAATATAAATAGTAACAATGATCCTTTTCTGATAAAAATCCCAAATCCTTGCAGTGGTCTTTTTTATCTGCTAAAGAATAACATGCCATAAATCTTGATGCGGATGTGAAATTGTTGCAGACTGTCCAGTCAGACATTTTTGATGCATATTCAAACATACACTGCTCTTTCTGGCAATAACCTGAATTTTTATACAAAAGCGCATAACAAAGGTTTTCATCTTCCCCTGTTTTTCCATAGCAGGGATTTATTTTCTTTCCGCATTCAAGCTCATCAGCTTCATTTAAATAAATACATATCTGGGTTGAATTTTGAATCTGTGAAAAGTAATTGACACACTCCATTTTTTTATTGTAATCTTCAACCATTAAACATGCATCCTCGCTATCCTTGTATAATGCCTCATAGCAATCCTGTTTTTTAGTTTCAAGCTCTGCGCATAAAGATACATTTTTTTCAGAAATTGCCTTTCCTAAAAGATAAGTTTGAGGATCAATTTCTTCAGGCTGGGTTTGATTTGTATTGTTTGCATTTATTGTTTCATTTCCGTTTATAATGTCTTCCAAATCCGGAACTATTCCATTGCCTTCAGAAAAAATAAATACATATCCTAAAACTACAGCAACAACAATTATTGCTATGGATATTGGAAGGATATTTGAGCTTTTTTTCCCTCGTCCTTCATAAGATGTTTTTTTCCTTAAATTTTCGTCTGGGCTTGGAATTCCTTTATAGAGTGATCTTTTCATAGTAGAAAACTAATAACAAAAACTTTTTAAATGAATTTTAGTTTTTCCAAAGCTTTTAAATTATTAATCAATATCTTATCTTGGTGGGAAGCATGCATTTAAACAACACAGATCCAGAAGTTTATAATTTAATTATTAAGGAAGTAAAACGGCAGCAAAATATGATTGATTTAATTGCCTCAGAAAATTATTCAAGCCCGGCAGTTTTATCTGCAATGGGCTCTCCCTTGACAAATAAATATGCTGAAGGGTATCCGAAAAAAAGATATTATGCAGGAAACCAGTATATTGATGAAATCGAATCTATTGCAATAGAAAGGGCAAAGAATCTATTTAAAGTCGGCCATGCAAATGTCCAGCCACATGCAGGAGCAATTGCAAATCTGGCAGCCTATTTTGCATTTATGGAAATAGGGGATACCTATATGGGATTAGAATTGTCCCAAGGAGGGCATTTAACGCATGGCTCTCCAGTCAATTTCTCTGGAAAATGGTACAAGGTAGTTCCATATACTGTTGAAAAAGAAACTGGAGTTTTGGATTATGATAAATTAAAAAAACAAGCAATTGAAACAAAACCAAAATTAATTGTTGCAGGCTATACTGCATATCCAAGAGAAATTGATTATACGCTATTTAGGGAAATTGCAGATGCCTGCGGGGCATATTTAATGGCAGATATTTCGCATTTCGCAGGCCTTGTTGCAGCAGAGGTTATTTCTTCACCTGCCTTGTATGCAGATGTTATTACCTCAACTACACATAAAACCCTAAGAGGCCCGAGAGGAGCGCTAATACTTGGAAAAGAAGAGCATGCACAAAGAATAGACAAGGCAGTATTTCCAGGAATTCAAGGAGGCCCTCTGGAACATGTGATTGCTGCAAAAGCAGTTTGTTTTAAGGAAGCGGCAACCCCTGAATTCAAAAATTATGCCCAACAGATAATTAAAAATGCAAAAGCACTTTCCAATGAACTAATCTCACTTGGCTATAATCTTGTATCCGGAGGAACAGACACCCATCTTGTTCTAATTGATCTGACAAATAAAAATATTACAGGAAAAGATGCCCAGCTTGCACTAGAGGAGGCAGGCATAATTGCAAATAGAAATACAATTCCGTATGATACAAAAAGCCCGTTTATTACAAGTGGTTTGAGACTTGGAACACCTTCCTGCACAACAAGGGGGATGGGGATATCTGAAATGAAGGAAATCGCAAATTATATCAATAAGGTTTTATCAGATATAAACAATGCTGAATTAAAATCAAAAATCAAAATTGAGGTTGAGGGATTTTGTTCTAAATTTCCAATCTATAAAAATTATAAGGTGGAATAAATGCTCGACAGAAAATTAATAAGGGAAAATCCAAAAATCATAAAGGATAACCTAAAAAACAGGAATCAAAAAATTGATGTAGATGGATTTTTGCAAAAGGATTTACACTGGAGAGAATTGAAAAATGATCTCGATTCTTTAAGGGCAGAGAGAAATTCTCTTGGTTTAAAAATCTCTGAACTGAAAAAAAATAAAAAAGATGCCGAAAAAGAAATAACAACTTCATCTAAAATTTCCAAAAAAATAAAGGATATTGAAGAAGAAATAATTTCACTTGAAAAATGGCTCAAAGATTTTGAGTTAAACCTTCCAAACATAATCTCGGATACAACTCCAATTGGAAAAAATGAAAACCAAAATAATGAAATAGAAAAATGGGGAAAACCAGAAAAATCTTCAAAAGATGTAATTGCCCATGATGAGTTTGGAAAATTTCAGGATATTTTGGATTTTGACAGGGGCTCGAAACTTTCAGGCCATAGATTTACTGTTCTAAAAGGATGGGGAGCAAGGCTTGAGCGGGCAATAATCCAGTTTATGCTTGATTTGCAAACTTCTAATGGATACAGAGAAATACTCCCTCCTTTTTTGGTTAGAGGGGAAATCATGCAAGGAACAGGCCAGCTTCCAAAATTCTCTGATGATTTATATCAAACAAATGATGATTTATGGCTAATTCCAACCGCAGAAGTTCCATTAACTAACCTTTACTCTGGTGAAATACTTGAAGAAAAAGATTTACCAATGAAATTAACTGCATATACTCCATGCTTTAGAAGAGAGGCAGGCGCTTACGGAAAAGACATAAAAGGGTATATAAGACAGCATCAGTTTGATAAAGTTGAACTTGTTAAGTTCTCACATCCACTGGAAAGCTTTAAAGAGCTTGAACTTATGGTAAAGGATGCAGAAGAAGTATTAAAATTACTTGAAATACCCTATAGGGTAATAGAATTATGCTCTGGGGATATTGGATTTTCCTCTGCAAAAACCTATGATTTGGAGGTTTGGATTCCATCACAAAATACATACAGGGAAGTATCTTCATGCTCTAATTGCACAGATTTTCAGTCAAGAAGGGCAAATATAAGGTTTAGAAATAGGGAAGGAAAACTAGAGTTTGTCCATACCTTAAATGGTTCAGGTGTTGCAGTTCCAAGGCTGTTTGTTTCAATACTTGAAAATTATCAGGAGGACAAAATTTTTATTGTTCCAAAGGCCCTAAGAAAATATATGGGAATTGAAGAGATCGCACTTTCAAAAAAAACTTAAAGACATTAAAATTTATTTATAATAACATTTAAATAATCTTTCAAACTAAATTTAATTATGGGAATGAAGAGAAAAGGGGTTTTAAACGCTTCAATAGTGCTTGCAGCAACTGCATGCATTGTATTTTATGCAGGTGCAAAAAAGTTTGATAATACGCATTATATTCCCTTAGCAGAACCAATATCAAAAGATTTGGTTATAATGGGTACTGAAAATCCTTCTAAATTCGGCATGGAAAAAATAACCAATAAAGAAAAAGAAATAGTAACCCTCTGGCTATGCTGGCCAAATGAGCCGTTTACAGACCATGAAGACTGTGAGCCGATAAGCGCAGTATATAAAGAAGGCCAATTGGCCGAAGTACTAGGAAGGGAACACTGGAGAATTTGGGACTGTAATACTGAAAATATGGAAAAGCCGGTTTCAGTTGTTATTACCAATCCAGCGCATACCCCCATCATACCCGGATGCGTTACTAGAAAAGTTGATTTTGTTGGAATAATTACAAGATTTATCGGTAAAGCCTGGAGAGGAATAGGAGATATATTTAATGAGGCAAAACCTCTTGAATTCCCGGAAAAAAGAGGGGTTCCAGAAGAAGACCATTATGCCCGCTCTGAACCATGGTTTTAATTTCTTTTACATTGTTAATATTTTTAAAAGCCCGAATTCAAAATTTGATAATCCTTCTGTTTTGTTATCACTTTCGTTGGCCTTTTCTATTTTTTTATACCTTTCTTTGGCATTTGCCCTTATTTGTGAGTCTAGCGCATGCTCACTGATAAATTTAATAGTTTCAGCATCATTAATAATTCCAAAAGCCCTTTGCGCTACCCCACCTCTACAATAAAGTGCAATAAATTCACATGTTGTCATATTAGTGATCTTTATCGAAAGATCTTTTTCTAGCATACCTTTCAGTTTTTCTGCAATAATCATTTTTTCATCCAAACTATATCTCCCTAATATCATTTTAGATCCCATCTCCGCTAATATATGCAGATTTTTAATTTTTCCAAGCATCTCTTTTCTTTTTTCTGTTCCCTTTCTTAGGTTTTCTACTATCAGTAAAAGGTAGTATTCATTTTTTTCAAAACTTTCTGGAAAATCTGCAAGATATTCTGCAGCATTTCTTCTATATTTTGGATCTTCCGAATAATAAGTTAAAATAAATTGACATACTCCAATCTTTAGCCTATCCCAAGAATCTTCTGCAAATTCCTCCATACTAAGGTTGCCATTTTTTATTCGCAGTCCAAGTTCATCTGCAATAAAAGGATTAGCAGGAATAGTAATCATTTGTGTGCCTTCCACTTGTCTAATAGCAAATAAAATCAGGGCAGAATCAGGTATAAATTTTACTGCACTTTTTTTACTTTTTTCACTAATATCTGAATTAAGCAGATTCAAAAGTCCGCGTTCTATCTTTTCTTTAACAGATCTGTTTTCCTGCTGTACTGCATTATTATGCACTTTTTTTAATTTTTTAAAAGCCCATCTCTCTAAGTTACTGCAAACCATTGCAACCTTTAGAAGTTCATCTGGATCATTTAAATATTTTTTACAAAGTTTAACTGTGTTTTCATCTAGCACTCCTTCTGGCGCGTTTATTAAAATATACGACAATGCTTTTTGGTTTGGTGAGATTTTTTCAATAATCTTTTTTTTCTCTTCCATATCTGAATTCATAAATCCTTTTACTATTTCAGCTGGAGTTAAACGCAAATCCTGTCCACCTGTTCTATCCTTAAAAATACCAGAAGATTTAACTTTTGGTCTGAGTTTCACGTTATATCTTGTAGAAGTCATATAAATACACTATATAATACTATTTCGTATCGTTTTAAAACCTATCGAAAAAAGGTTTAGATCTGTTATACAGCACTACAATTTTACTTCTTCAAATAGTTTATATGGCAGTATGGGTTTGATTTTTTCCCGTTTCTTTTGAATTCCTAAATTAATAATGTATGAAGTAAAGCTAGCATATACCGATAGGAATATTTTTAAACTATGAAAATCTTCAGATTTTAATTTTGTTTTAAATTTTATTTCTATTGCCTGCTTTTCATTTTCTAGTATAAAATCTACTTCATTTCCATTTTTATCCTGCCAAAATTTTATCTTGCATTTATTATTTTTTAATAGTTCCCCAAGAACAAAGGCCTCTAATAAAAACCCAGCATCACTCCTAATAAATGTTTTATTAAAATTATTTACAAAATAATTTCTTACTCCATTATCAATAAAATAAATTTTTGGTATTTTCACAAGCTCTTTATTCTTATTTATATAAAACGGTTTTAATTCATATACAAGATATGTTTCAAATAAAAGTTCAAGCAGTTCTTTTGTTTCAAAATAATTTAATGAGCACGAAGTTCCAATAGTTTCATATTTTATTTTTTGACCATGATTTATAGCTAGAAATTCAACTAATTTTTTTGTTTTGAGCACTTTTTCAATACTAACATAATTTCTTATGTCTTTTTTTAAGTATAAATCAAAAATACTTTTCAAAACTTCTTTTTTCTCATCATTTTTTATTTTCAATGCAACTTCAGGATACCCACCATATATAATAAATTCTTCAAGAAATTCTCTTAAAACTTTTGTGGATTTTTCAAGCCCTGCCCCATCCAATTTTTTAGAATTTTTAAGCATTTCAATTGCCATGTTTTCTTTTTTAAATAATAAAAATTCTTCAAAATCAAGCGGGTATATCTCGTTTATAATTTTTCTTCCTGCCAAGGATTCTCCTGCCTGTTTTTTAATCTCAACTGATGACGAACCCGAAGCAAATATTTTAACATTTTCAATATTATCATATACATTTTTTATTATATTTGTAAGATCCGCGTATTTGTGGAATTCGTCCAAAAAAAGATAGAATAATTTTTTCTCATTCTTATCATATCCGTGCAATGTAATCGTATTTTTTAAATTTTCAAAACTGCTTACAGATTCAAAATTAGATAACACATCCAAATCCAAAAAAAGACATCTATTTTTTTTTGAAAGTACTCTGCAAAGTTCTTTTAAAAGGGTTGTTTTTCCTGTTTGTCTTGGGCCTAGAAGAATTGAAATTTTCCTATTTTTACTTTGTTCCAGCAAATTTGTGAAAATCTTCCTAGCTATATACTCCAAAATTAACAACCTCTAAATTTTAGCTACACTAAAATTTAATATAATTAATAAATAGAATAATTTAAAAATAGGCTGTTTACACAGCACTACAAAATTCTTCTATTGCCTCTTCTGCCATTCCATTTCTGTTAATTATTATTTTTGCAGGAGCCCCTGATATTGCAGAATAGCTTGCAAGAAGCATTTTATTATACATATCATGCTCTTTTATCTCGTGCAGGTCAACTTTTCTAACCCGTGTTGAATCGCTTTCCCTTCTTGTTGCAATCTCTTCTATTTCTCCAGTTATCAATACCAAAAGATCAACCTTTAATTCTTTCAATAAAGAATATGGAAGCCCCGGGAGATAGAATTTTTTATGGGGGTTTAACACAGAGCAGTGAGTATCTAAAACTACCTTTCCAACTTCTGTTGCAAGCTTTTCTCCGACTATTTTTTGTATGCCTTTTTGCTCTTCTGCGCTTAGTATCCTTATCTGGTCCCGGTTTTCAATCTTATATTTTTCTTTTGCAATTTCAAACATTAATGTCCCATAATTTAATAATTTATATTCTGGATTTTTTTTTGCAAATCCTTCAAGAACTGTTGTTTTTCCTGCGCCAGGAAGACCCATTACAATTATCATAAAATTTCACCAATAAGCTTCATTTAATCAGATAAACTTAAAAAATCTCTTTTTAATCATAAAAGATTATGAAAAAAATCATTTTTATAATTCCCCCACAAAATTTCCGGGATGAAGAATTATTCCATACGAAAGAAGTTTTAGAATCCTGTACAATCGAAACAAAAATTGCAAGCACAAAAAAAGGAGAATGTATTGGTTCAAGAGGAGGGATTGCAGTTTCAACTTATCTTTTAGAGGAAATAAATTCAAAAGATTTTGACGGAATTATTTTTATAGGTGGAATGGGAACTCCGGTCATAAGATCAAATAATCTTGCATTGGCTCTTGCAAAACATTTTAATGATGAAGACAAACTGGTCTGTGCAATATGCTGGGCATCAACTATTCTTGCAAAAGCAGGGGTTTTAAAAGATAAAAAAGCAACAGTCTGGCTTGGAGATGACCCGGAGTACAATACAACCACAGATAAGGTTTTGGAGAGATATGGCGGGATTTATAGCCCTGATAGGGTAGTTGCTGATAAAAATATAATTACTGCGCAAGGGCCCATACAGGCAAGAGAATTTGGAAAAAAAATTGCAGAAAAAATAATTTTATCCCATTAATTTTCCAATACTTGGATACATTTCAAATGCTTTCATCTGCTTTAATTGTTCGTACATTCTTGCAAGTATTCCAACTGTAAGTAAAATACCTGTTCCTGTACCAAGCGCTCCGGTTAAATCCGCAATTCCGGCAAGCAGTCCAACTAAAAATGAACCAAGAACAGTTAAAGGAAAGATATGCCTTTCAAGAACAGTTTCAATCAATCTTGGGTCTCTTCTATAGCCTGGAACCTGAATATTTGAAGAATTGAGCTGGTTTGCAACACTTTTTGCATCAAGACCTGATGTTTCTGCCCAAAATATTCCAAACACAATGGATACAAGAGACAAGAATAATATATAAGTTATAGCATGGACCCATTCAGGTATTCCAAGATACGGAGTCACATTATTCACCATTATACTGAAATTGGTGAAAGTCCCCTGATACCAAATAGGCCGTATAAGCCATACAGCTTCCTGAATATAGGGTAAAATAAAACTTATATCTATCTGTGTAAACGGGATGGTTACAGGATTTTTTGCAACATCATCTAAAAACATTCCGACTGCGCCCATATTCATTAAAAGCGCGCTTGCAAAAATAACCGGAATATTTGAAACATAAAATAATTTTAAAGGAAGTTTTGGGGTTATACCTCTTATTCTTTCGTGCGCAATCTGTATTTCCACTTTTACGCTTTCAGCATATGCAACCCCAAAAAATATAATTATTGTAAATATAAAAGGAAGGAATGCTAAAAGTGCCAATGGAATTCCTTCAGCGCCACCTTCCGTCAATGCAGAAACAACCCCGTTATTTCCAAAAATTATTGTTCCGACAAGGCCTCCGATTATTGCAAAAGAAACTCCTGCTGCAATGAATATACTTATTCCGCTTCCGATTCCATATTTTGAAATTATCTCATCTAGATATAAAAGCGCAACAGAACCAAATGTTATCTGCAGTATTACCAAAATTGGAAGAATCATCCCCCAGGCATCAGAAATACGAAGGCCGCCAACTCCGAACTGCACAAACATCGCAGCCTCAATTAGAGCAATAACTATTGCAAGTGTTTTTTGTGCTTCGTGAAATTTTTGCTTGTCGCTTGGATTTTTCAAATCAAGATTTATTATCTTGGCTCCGACAAAAAGCTGCAGAAATATACTCGCCATAACAATAGGCCCGATACCAGTTGTAAGAAGGGTTCCTATTCTTGATGCAGTAATCATCTGCAAAAAATCAAATGAAGCAACATGTTCTGTACCAAAAAGAGGTATATTATACATTGCAAAAAATATTATGAGTGCTGCAAAGGTCCACATCATTTTTTCTTTTAATGGTGGCGGACTTGTTGCCACAGCAATTCCCGGCAGTTTTTTTGAAATCGCCGCCAGAATATCAATAATCATATAAAATCCTCAATCTAATTTTTAATAGAGGTTATTTCACCAGATAGGTTTTTAACTTTTTCCTGTGCTTTTTTGCTCCAAGATCCTGCCTTTATTTCTATTGGATAGTTTATGAATCCAGAACCTAAAATTTTCCCTGAAAACTCATAATAATATTTTTCCCCTTTTTTCTTAATTTCCCCGGTTATTATCTTTCGCTCTATTTCATATAAATTTATTGCAGGCCCGATTTTTTTGGTTCTTGAAAATCCGTGCCTTCCAAAATAATCAGGAGCATACTTTGTAACCCAGCTTTTCTTTTGTTTTTTTCTACCGGATTTTCCGCATCCTCCTCTTCCACCGCTTCCGCTCCTGTTTTTAACATTTCCTTTTCCCTGGCTTCGTGTCCCTCTGAATTTTCCAGTTTTTTTCCTGTCCCGAACCATAAATATCACATCATTCTTTTTACAAGCATTTCAATGTCTGCCCGCTTTCCAAGGTCTCCAAAGGGATATGCTTTTTTTATGTTTTTATATCCTTTTCGCGGAGGGTGCAATCTGAAAACAGGATCGATATATTTTTTTACAGGTTCACCAGAGTAAATCGCCTTTGCAATTTTTTCTGCCTCCGTTTGCGAATAAATTTCCTTTGCCCGTTTTCCTCCTTTTTCTCCCCGTTTTAATATAAGCTTTTTTATTAAATCTTCTGAAACTTCCCCGTATGCGACATAGCTTTGAATGACATTAATCATTCCCATTACTTTTGGATCATTTTTCATTATCACGCACTGGTTTGGTTTTGCCAGCATCAAAAGTTCGAATGTTTTCTTTATTTTTGGCTTGAGATTTCGTATGCCCCTAATTCTTACAATTGCAATATTATTCATATTTCTTCACCTTGTTTTTTAGGTTTTAATCTGTTTAAATTGTTTAATGCTTTCATAGTGGCACTTGCAGTATTATATATATTTGCAGTGTTTCCCTGAGTTTTGCTCCACACATCCTTTACTCCTGCCATTTGCAGAACCTTTTTAATTACCTCATTTGCTGCAAGGCCAACCCCTTTTGGAGCAGGGTAGAGCGTAATTTTTGTGCTTCCCTCTTTTCCAGTAGTTCTTTGGAATACCGAGTGTTTTTCTTTGCACCTGCATTCCCAGCTTCCACATCCATGTTCAATTATTATAAGGTTTTTTTTAGCATCCCGTATTGCATATTCTATTGCTGGTTTTACTTCTTCTGATTTTCCAGCTCCTATTCCAACGCGCCCCTTTCCGTCTCCAACAACAACAATTGCCCGAAATTTTATCTTTCTTCCAGAATCTGTTACCCGCTGTGTGCTTGAAATTGAAAGTGTTTCTGATTTTAAATCAGGAATTAACAGATCCACAACTTCTGGTTCAATTATCGGTTTTCCTGATTTTAAAAGCTCATCAATATCTGTAATCTCTTTTGCATTTGCCCTTTTTCCTATTTTTGTTTTCGGTTGCCAGTTAGAAAGATCATCCATTTAACCACATCTTATTTTCCAAGAATACTTTTTTTAACTTCTTCAAATTTTTTCCCGTATTTTTCTGGAATATTTTTCATTTTTTCTTTTGGAAGAACGCTCTGGTCAAAATTGGTGTTTAAGCCCCCATCGATTGCACCAAGAACAGCTCCAAAAAGAACCCCGTTTTTCTTTGCTTTTGCAAGACCAAGATCAACAACAAAATCATTTATTTTTTTTTCCTTTGCAAATTTTGATGCCATCAGTCCTGCCAAATAGGAAGTATATACATTTCTTTTTGACGGCCATCCATATTTCTTTTCAAGAGTATTGCCGTTTATTATAAGCAATGTTTTATCTCCCTGTTTATCATAGTTTACAAACTGCACTATTACAGACCTGTTGGTTTTTCTAATAACCATTCTTGTTTTATTGCTTTTTACAAGTGCAAGTCTTTTCTGATAATTTGTTTTTCCCTCTCTTCTTCTCCTGAAAGGAACATTATATGTTGGTGTTTTTGCTCTTCCCATATTATCACTCTTTTAACAGTAATTTATTATCCTTTAAATAGACAAAAATTGCCTGTTTATTTCTAAATGATCCTCCCTTTATTTTAAGATAAATCATTCTCTTGTTTTTAGGCTCAATCTTTTTTTGCATAACCAGTTCCCGCAGATATTTTCGCTGTGCCCTTACCTTTTCCATCCATCTCTCTTTTTCACTTACTATTGAATATTTTTTCCCTCTTCTAGTCCCTCTGCTTTTTGATTTTCTTTTTTCCTTTTTCAATCTTCCTTTTTTTGGAATGCAATAAACAATTTTATCTTTTATCAAATCCCGCACATTTAATCTTGTTATCGCCTCTTCAAGCTGTTTTTTCTGGTTTTCATCAAGAGAGGTTTTTATTCTAACCCTGTTTACGCCTGCCTTTAGTATATCTGCAGCAAGCCGCTTTACTGTTTGTATGCTGACCATAATAATCACATCAATTCAATACCGTTATTTTCAACTCCTGTGCTTTTTTTCTTATTATCTCTTTATTTTTTTTGCTGACCTTTCCAGAAATTCTTATTGCAAATTTCTCGGTTTTGTTTTCTGAAATTTTTAAAACATCAGTTATATTGCACACTAGTTTTTCCTTAAGGCCCAATGGATGAACTCCGCGCTGGGATTTTGCATTTCCATATCCAACCTTAGGGCATGCACCAAAATCTTTTCTTCGTATTCTCTTTTTATTATCTATCCCTCGTGGTTTTCTCCATCTTTTTTTGATTCTTCCTTTATTGCTGTTTAGAACATTAAATTTTGGTTTTTTCTTTTTTTTCATGCCTGTTCACCTATTATGTAAATACCATCCTGAAATATTCTCAAATCCCTATTTTTTATTTTTGTGGCAATTCTTATATTTGCTGCAGTTTGTCCAACTTCTTCTTTATTCAGGCCAGTTATTAAAACTTCTGCGCCTTTTACCAAAACCTTGCATTTTCCATTTATCTTTGCCTTTCTTGGAGATTTTTCCCCCAAAAAATTTTTTACTAATATTATGCTGCCTTTGACCTCTACTGTTATCGGGAAATGGGAATATACTATTTTCATTTTTTTGGAGAATTCATTATTTACCCCATGAATCATATTTTCTATGTGCCCTCTTACTGTATTTAGCATTTCCTTTTGTTTTGCCGAGACCTTTATTTTTTTTCCTTCCAGAAACACTAAAACCTTGGGTCCGAAATCTCTTTTTAGTTCTCCCTTTGGACCCTTTATGGTTATAATAGAACCAGTTGCCTGAATTGCTGCATTTTCCTTTGGTTCAAATTCCATAATATTAGTATACATAAGCCATCAACCTTCCGCCTATTTTTAGCTTTTGTGCTTCAATATTGGTCATTATTCCGCTTGGAGTGGATACAATCATTACACCAACTCCTATTGCCGGAATAAATCTCTGCTCAAATTTTGACCACTCGCTTTTCTTTACAGGGAAGTTTGGTTTTATTACTCCGCAGTTGTTTATCCTTCCATCAAGGGCTATTTCCAGATATTTTTTACCCTCTTCCTCTTTTTCACTGTAATTGAGCACATATCCTTCTTTTTGGAAAATCTCCATCATTTTTTTTGTTATCTTTGTTGAGATAATCCTGCATTTCTTTTTTCCGACCATTTCATGAACTTTTATTGAATTCAGAGAATTCGATAAATTATCAACACTCATTTATAACACCTTTAATATTTTCTAAAACCTATTTTTTCTCCAACTTCCCTAAAACATCTTCTGCATATTCCAAGTCCATATTTTCTTATAAGCCCTCTGGAAGTTCCGCATATCCTGCATTTCCGTTTTCCCTTTCCCTTATATTTTTGTTCTAATGGTATTTTCATAATCATTCACCTTTTGAAATTTCAACTTTGAATTTTTCATTTATGAATTTCATGGAGTCTTCTTTGTTTACAAGATGTTTTTTTCCTATTTTTGAAGTTTTGATTCTTCTAGTTCTAACCCGTTTTCCCCGCCTGTTTATTGTAACACAGACATCAAATCCCATCATTCCGATTACAGGGTCATATTTTATGCCGGGAAAATCTATATATTCTTTAATTCCAAATGAAAGATTTCCTAAATTATCAAAATTATTTTTGGATACCTTATTCTTTTTTGCAACAAAAGCCTTTTTGAGGAGTTCTTCAGCATCCTTGCCTCGCAGGGTCACCTTTGTTCCTATTTCAAGCCCTTTTCTAAGTTTGAATATTGGGTTTCTGTCCTTTGCCCTTGTTTCAATGGGAGTTTTTCCAGTTATTCTTTTTACAAGCTCTTTTGCATTATCTAAAACTTCCCCTGCAGAACCTGCCCCTATATTTATTGTGACCTTTTCTATCCGGAGTTCTTTCATTGGATTATTTTTTTTATCATTCATTGTAAGCACCTGCCGTGTTATCATCAATTACGCAAATATGTTTTAAGACAGTTATAAACTCTTCATTCTTGTTTTTCATTCTTGCCTCATTTTGTCGTCCTGCTTCAGTTTCAACGATTTCCTCTATTGTTGCAACTGTTCCTGCATGTTTTCCCCCTTTGATAAGACACACTGCCCCTTTTTGAAGCTTTAAAATTTTGTTTATCTTATTTTCCTTTGTGGACAATACTATTGTATCTCCTGTTTTTATGTTATTATCCCCTCTGATTAATGTCCCGTCATGAATTCCAATCATTATCTGCCCCTTTTTGCAGGTGTATTTCTTTATTACCTTGCCCATTCGTTCATTCGTTTTTTCAGCAGATATTTCAAAAGGGACAAGCCGTGAGTGTTTTTTTACAATCATAAGATAATTCTTTCCTGATTTTTCAATTGAAATTATATCCATAAGCCCTACTGGAAATTTTTCATTAGTTCTTATTTTCCCGTTGATATTAACCATTTTTTCAGAAAGTACTTTCTTTACTTCTTTGTTTGTTTGGCATATTTTAAGGATATCCCGTAGCAATACTGCAAGTGGAATCGCATTTTTAATATTATGAGGCCCGCATTCTGCCTTGGTTATCCATTCATTTTTTTTCTTGTCTCCAATTCCTATTGAAAGTGGTGTTGTGATCCTTTTAAAATGTTTTTTTTGTCCTCTTTTTGCCATTTTTAGTTCACCTTTTTATCTTTTATTTTGTCTCGCTCTCCAAGAGCTGTAATCATAAGATTTGATGGCTCAAAAGGAATCAGCATCTCTCTTGCGCGCGCGGTCTTTTTTGAAATTCCCTCAAGATAAATCTTTTCTTTCACATAGCTTATCTTGGCTATTTTTGCCTCCTTTCCTTTGAATGAACCCCTCATTACTTTTATAGTATCCTCTTTTTTTGCAAGAACATTCCTTTTTTTCATTTTTACTTTTAATTCTTTGGATAGGTTTATTCTCATAAATTTCCTTTTCTGATGCAATGGAGCATTATATCTCTTTTTTCTTTCAATATCAGGTTTCATTTTTCATCCCTCTACATTTTTGATGATGATATCCCAGAAACTTTTGGATATCTCTCTGCAATTTCTATTGCGACAGTTCCCTTTATTTCCGTTCCCACAGGAAGAAAATCATCATTTATAAGCACTGCAGCATTGTCTTCAAAGCATACAGTCATTCCGTTTGGTCGTTTGAATTCTTTTTTTTGCCGGATTATAATTGCCTTTACTTTCTTTTTGACCATTTCCGGTTTTCCTTTTTTTACCGAGGCAGTTACAACGCTTCCGATTCCTGCAGAAGGGTTTTTGTTTCTTTTTGAGCCTGCCCCAGAAACACCGATAATCATTATTTCCTTTGCACCGCTGTTGTCATCACAAACCAGTCTGCTTCCAATTGTGAGTGTTTTTGTTATTCTGGAACCTATACCTTTCATTGTTCCACCTCGCCTTTTTTGTTTATTTCTGTTATTACCCATGCTTTTGTCTTGCTTATTTTTCGCGATTCTTTGAATGTTACAATATCTCCAACCATAACTTTCATGCAGTCGGGATTATGCACCGGAACTTTCGACTTTCTTTTTGCCCATCTCTTATATTTTGGAAAATATTTGACGCTGTCTAATTCAACAACAGCAGTCCTCTTCATTTTCGTGCTTATAACTTTCCCTGTTTTTTTCATTCCATGCACTCCGATATTCCCATGCACTGGACAATTTTTATCTTTGCAATCATCAACCATTTTTTCACCCTGCAATTTTATTTTTTGCTTTTTCTTCAGGTCTGAACATTATTTTTTCACCGTCTATTTCTATTCTTGTTTTTCCTGCAAATATGAGGAATGTGTTGGATTTTTTTGCAACAACAATCTCTCTGTCTCCTAGTTCCATTTTGATTGTGTTTTTTGTTTCATCGATTATTTTTCCTGCCAATTTGATCATCTCTTTTGAATTTGATTTTATTATTTTGGTTTTGAATCCAATCAACGGAGACATCATTATGATTTTTTGAATGTCCTTCATTCAGCTTACCTCTATAATCTCAGGAGGATAGCCCATTTTTATAAGAGCTGCCTTTATTGTTCTTTTATGATCTCCCTGAAGTATGATAACCCCTTCTTTTATAGTTCCTCCGCAGGCCCGTATTCGTTTGAGTTCTGAAAGCGCATCCTTTATCCGTTGTTTTTCTATTCCTTCCACAACAGTTACATATTTTTTATATCGCTTTGATTCTGTATAAACCCTTATTTTTTTTGTTTCCTCCTTATCAAGAATCTCGCAAACGCAAAGATCCTTTAAAAGTCCACATTTGCTGCAGATTTCAGGCAATTCTATTTCACCTCTTTTTTTGATATTAATAATTTTAATCTTGAAATTGCTTTTTTCACTGCCCTCGTTTTTGTTGATCTTTTTTCAATCAAAAGTGCGCTTTCAAGATCCTCAAGTTTTTTTTTAAGCTCTGGAAGCTCCAATTTTTTAAGATCATTCATTTTCAGGCCCTTCATAATCAAACATCTCCTTCAGCGCTTTGGACTACTTTTGGCAGATCAACTTTTTGGTCTGTTTGCTTGTCTGGGAATTTTGTTCCCGGAGGAACTATTCTGACAAGAACCCCGATTATTCCTGATTTTGTGTTTGCATTAAGATGCGCTGTCCTGACATAGTGTACTGGTTCTCCTGCTTTTGGAATATATCCTGCATAAACTCTCAGGGTTTTTGCCCTGGCGCCCTTTGCTCCAATCTTTCCGGCAGCAACAATTTCTGCTCCCATTGCTCCGGCATTCATTATTTCTTTTAATAAAAAGTGCATTATGGCCCTGACCTTTTTTCCCATTTCAATATATTTTGATGCCTTTTTTGCAACAATTCTCGGTTCAAGATACGGATTAGTTATCTCGACAACATTTATCTGGGGATTGTCCACTTTAAACTCATTTTTCAATACCTCTGTAAGCGTGTTTATTGCTCTTCCCCTTCTTCCGATAACTTTCCCCGGATTTAAGGTTTCAAGAGTTATTCTTGTTGCAAGGGGCGTTCTTTGAATATCAATATTTGCAATCCACGCATGATTGAGGCTGTTTTCCAAAAACCTCATTATTTTGTATTTATTTATTGGCTCTTCGATAAATTTTTTCTCAATCATTGATTATCACCGGAATTAATATTTTTCTTTTTAGGGGCTGGTTTTTTTTCAGCATTCTGTTTTTTATTTTTTGCTTCAGGCTCCTTTTTTATCTTGGTTAACTCTGCCTGTGCTTCTGCTTTTTTTTCAACAGAAGTTTCTTTTGGTTTTGAAACCTCAACCTTTAATTTCTTTTTGTCAGCTATTATCTCTTTCTCTCTTACCACAACCTCTATTCGTGCAGTTTCATAATCTGATCGTGATCTTCTTCCTTTTGGGCTCATTCTTGGAAATGTTCTTTTTTTGTTTGCACATATATGAACTATAATATAGGGTGCAATCATTCCCCTGCTTTGGGCATTTGCTATTGCACTCTGCAAAGCTCCAAGCACCATTGATGCTGCTTTTTTTGGATATCTCCCCTTTCTTCCTCCAAGTTCTCTTCTTGCCCCAAGACGTTTGTTTCTTGATTTGAAAAGAACAGGGAGATTTCCTTGTGAAAATTCTTCAAGAAGTATGAGTGCCTTTTCAGTAGAAAGGCCCAAAACTCTTCCGCATACTTCGCAAAGGTCCTTATAAGATGCATTTACTCCTTCTATTCTTGCAAAAGCATAGCTTTGCGGATTTTCTAAAATTGTATATGAGTATCCTTTCATTGTCATCACACTATTTAAGAGGCACGAATTTACTTCCCCTCGTTGCACCTACACCTGGTCCTGAATGTTTTACAGGGCCGGTACTGTGGGAAAATTCCCCGAGCCGTTTTCCAAGATGTTTTATTGTTATCGTTACTTTTTTGTATTCTTTTCCGTTATAAACTCCGAAAGTAAGCCCAAGCCACTCTGGAAGAATTATTGCATCCCTTATCTGGGTTTTTATTAATTTATCCCTTCCGGTTTCTTTTATTTTTCTAATTCTTGCCACTAGTTTTTTTAGTTTTGGATTTCTTTTTATATTTCCAAGGGTTCTTCGTTCCCTGGATGTCACTATCTTTGAAAAGTCATCAAAACTCATTTTCTTTAATTCTTCTTCAGTATATCCTTTATAATAATCCTGTTTCATTGATTATTCACCTTTTGAATATCTTCTGTTTTCTTTACTTTTTTTCTTCCAGTTGATCTTGCTGCAATATGACCCACCTTTCTTCCCGGAGGATCTCCTCGTTTAACTGTTGTTGGTCTTCCTTCATGGTGCTGTTTTCCTCCATGAGGATGGTTATACGGAGACATTGCAACTCCTCTGACATATGGCCAGAGTTTGTTTTTTGCCTTGTATTTATAAAATGCTTTTCCTGCCTTTACAAGCGGTTTTTCTGTTTTTCCTCCACCTGCAATAACTCCTATCTGAGCCCTGCATTCTGAAGAAAGGGTTATTATTTTTTTGCTCGGGAGCTTTATATAGGTAATATCTTTTTCCTTGGATATGATTGTTGCATACCCTCCAGCGCTTTTGACAAATTTCCCTCCGTCTCCTGCTATTTTTTCAATATTAAAAATTGGAAAGCCGTCTGGAATTCGGTATAATGGAAGGCTTCCTCCATTTGTTATTTTTGCCTGAACTCCTGTTTCGATTCTATCCCCTATTGCAATTCCTTCAGGTGCAATAAGATAGCTTTTTTCATTATTGTCATATATTACTTCCATAAGTATTGATTCTCTCGAAGGGTCATCAACGAATCTTAAAACTTCCCCACGAAGCATTCCTGTTTTTTCAACATCATCGTAGTTTCTGTATTTTAATTCCACCTTGTATCTTGAGCTTTTTGCCCGGTATTTTGGGGAACCCGAACCTCTTCTTTGATGCCTTAATCTTTTTCCCATAAATGTTCACCTTTAAATCATTTTCATTTTTGCAGCAATATCTTCTGCCTTTACTTCTTTGGGAAATTTTACTATTGCAATTTTTGAATTTCCCTGTATGTGAGTATTGATGCTTTTTATCTTTGAGCCAAATAACCTCTCAATTTCTTTTCCAATTTCTTTTTTTGTTGCCCTAAGGTCAACTTCAAATGCGATTTTATTTTCAAATTCTATTTTTCCAATCCATTTTTCAGTTTCAATTGGCTTTATTATAATCATAATTTTTCACCTATTGTTTTTATTGCATTTTCAGTATAAACAACAACTCTTCCTGCAAAGGCCCCTGGTGCAAGATGTCTTACTTTTAAGTCAGAAACCCTAACCACATCAACACCGCAAAGCCCGCGGGCTGCCTTTAAAATTTCCCCGCCGTCAACAACCACTAAAAGATACTTCGGTGTTTTTATCATTCGTTTTGTTCTTGTTTTTCCAACCCCTGTTTTTCTTTTTTGCCGTTTCTTTGCATTTTCAATTAGAGAAGAAAGATTTAATTTAGAAAAAACCGATAATACCTCCCTGCTTTTGCCCAATTTTTCAAAATTGTTTTCAATTATTATTGGCACTTTTCTGTTCCCTATATTATATCTATTATTAATTACCTCGTTTATTGTTGAGCTTGCAAGCGCGCTTCGCATCGCCTTTTGATATTCCCTGTTATTCATTTTTTCTATAATTATTTTTTCAACTTTTGGAGGATGCGCTCTTCTTCCTTTAACTGAAGATGGAATTCTTCTGACTCTTCCCCATCCTCCTTCTGGTTTTATTTCTCGCGGAAGCATTGCCTGCCCCCTGTTTTTAAGTGAACCGTATGTTTCCTTTTCTCCCCTATACTCTGCGCTCGTTTCAAGACCTGCAAATTTATAGCTTCCTTTTGGCTGTCTCATTTTGCTTTCTTCACTTAAAACTGCCCTTCGTATAAGATCTTCCCTGTATTCCTCGTTAAACTGAATTGGAAGCTCTACATCATTAATCTCCTTTCCTTCAATAGAGTAAATTGGAACTTTCATTTTCAAAAACCTCAGTTAAGTATCTCCTTTAGTGCCGGCTCTTTTGCCGGTTCATCTTTTCTTATTGCCATTCTCATCCTTATAAGTCTTTTCACAGGCCCTGGGATCGAACCTTTAATAAGGATATATTCATTTTTCACAAAGCCATAGTTTGGAAATCCGCTTTTTGGATTTATTTCCTCTGCATTTTCACCTATTTTGAATATTCTCTTGTTTAATTCGGTTCTTCTGTGATATCCCATCTGTCCTGCCTGTCTTGAAGTATACATTACATATCCCGGATGGAATGGTCCAAGGCATCCAACATGCCTTCGTTTTCCTGTTGCCTTTCTTCTCTGAAGAGAGGTTCCAAATCTTTTTACTGGCCCCTGCCATCCTTTTCCTTTTGTGATTGCAACCACATCAATGTATTCTCCAGGTTTAAAAACATCACTTATCTTAAGCTCTTTTCCAAGAATGCCTTTTGCATATTCTATTTTTTCTTTTGCATCCGCGCCCCCTATGGAAATTTCCATTCTTTCAGGGTGTTTTTTTCCAATCGAGGTTTTTTGAGGGTTTGCAAAAACAAGAGCGCATATTTTTTCACATTCTTCAAAATTAGTTTCTTTTTTTGTTTTTTTTATTATGTTAAGTTTTTTGAGCATTTTTTCATCTTCAATTAGGATATCTCCGATGATTCTTTTATTTTTATATCCCCTCATTCCATATACATACATAGGCGGAACTTCTATTACTGTTCCTGCACTGACAACCTCTTTTCCTTTTGTAGGGGAGTTTGTATCATCTACATATGTCATTTGAATCATTCCTGCCTTATATCCTGCAAAACCCAAGAGTTTTTTTTCACCTTTTTCCTGCCAGTACATACTGGGCACTTGGCTTTTTGCTCTTTTTTTTGGCCTGAAGGCCATAGAACCTTTTCTAGGCTTTCTGATGTCTGTCATGTAAATTCACCTGCGTAGCCCTCAAATTCATTCGAGGGGCGCCACTTAAATAAAAGTGAGTGGCAATAAATTAGGATAGAAGTATTTAAATATCTTTATACTTAATGGCGTTGCACATGGATTATAAAATAAATATTTTTTATCGCGGTGCGGCCACCATATTAATTCTGTTTAATCCTTAACCGCATCTTCCACTATTCTTTTCGCATTTCCAATATAGCCTTTATAATCAAATAAATCCTCCAGCTCTTTTTCTGAGAACTTATTCAATTTCTCAATCTCTTTTCTCAAGTGCCTGTTTTCTGCAAATGCCCTTTGGGATGCTTCCCGTATCAATTCATGGGCATTTTGCCTGCCAATCCCTTTCTTGATTAATGCTATCATAATCCTTTCTGCCATAATCAATCCATTTGTCATTTCTAGATTTCTTTTCATATTTTCAGGATAAAATTCTAATGTTTCCAGTATTTTATGCATCTGTTCTAGCATATAGTCTGTTCCAATAAACATCTGTGAAAATATTATTCTCTCGTTTGCAGAATTAGTCAAATCCCGTTCATGTTCCAATGCAATGTTTTCATATGCAACTGATAAATTCGCCCTTACAATTCTTGCAAGAGAGCATACTCTTTCGCTTTTATGTGGATTTCTTTTATGTGGCATTGTTGAAGAGCCAACCTGTTTTTTTCCAAATGACTCTCCAATTTCAAGTATTTCAGTTCTTTGAAGATTTCTTATCTCCTTTGCAATTTTTTCAAGCATCGAGGCAACCAAAGAAACAACTGATAAAACTTCTGCATGCCTGTCTCGCTGAATAACCTGCGTTGTAATCTTTGCCAAAGCAAGCCCCAACTCATCCATGACTATTTTTTCCAGCTTTTCCTTGTCTTCTCCAAATGTTGCCCCGGTTCCAACTGCCCCTGACATTTTTCCAACTAATATTCTTTTTTTGCACTCTGCCAATCTTTCCAGATTTCTTTTCGCTTCCTGATAATAAAGGGCAAATTTCATCCCGTATGTAGTAGGGGTTGCATGCTGGCCGTGTGTTCTGCCAATGCATACTGTTTTTTTATGTTCGAGTGCAAGTTTTTTTAGAAGCTTTGAAAATTGAATCAAATTGTTTTCCAAAAGCCCAACTGCATCCTTGAAAATTAATGCAGTTGCAGTATCTTCGATATCATATGATGTTGCGCCAAGATGTATTTTTCCACCAGAATTTCCAGCCTGTTCTGCCATTGCCTTTACCATCGCCATCAAATCATGGTGAATTTCATTTTCTATTTTCACTATTCGTTCAGGCTTTACTTTTTCCTTTGCATTTTTTATTTCCTCATATTCTTTTTTTGAAATATTTCCAATTAGAAAATGCGCTTTTGCAAGTGCAATTTCAACATCCATCCATTTGGAATATTTATTTTTATCATCGAAAATATCATTCATTTTTGTCGTATATCTTTGTTCAAAAGGAGAAATACTCATTCTATCACATAATTATATGAAAAGAAAGCAATAAAAATACCCTATCTAATAAATCCTTTAATTTGAAGGGGGCGGCGTATCAGAATAATACAGCTGTTGAATTAAAAAAATTGGAAACCGGATAGGTGGTTTTTTAACTTTTCCCAAGCTATGTTATATGGTTTAAATGATTTCTAAAGTAATAAAAAAAGGGGAAAAATCATATATTGAGCTTCCCGAAGAGCTTAAAACCCAAAACGAAATAGAATTTTTTCATCTAAAGAACGGATTTTATCTTATAAGCTCTCCTGCTGAATTTTCGCAAAAACATAAAGAAAAAGGAGAGAGAAAAATTTCCCTTGATGATGAGCTTTTGGTGGTATCAAAACTGATGTCTTTGAAATTCTCTGAAAGAACTCCGGCAAGCATCTCAAAAATTTTAAATTCAGAAGAAAAAGAAATATTTTTATCATTGCAGAAGAAAAAGCACATCTGGCTTTTCAAAGGAGAAAAATACAAAAAAGAAGGAGTCTATAATATAAGTAACAAGCTTTTTTCGTTATGGAAGGAAAAAAAATCCAAAACACCACTGACTCCATCTTTGGTTGGTGTTCTCTATTCGCAAGGATATCTTATAATTGAGGATGGGAATGATGCAAAAATTTTTTCAGACCATATAAAAGACCAGATGTCTTCTGGAAATATACTTGGGATAAGGGCATTTGACGGCAGGTATTATATCACAACAAGAAATTTCTATAACAAAATCCGTGAAAAAATTACAAAAGAGGTGAAGGAATCGATGTCTGCTGTTAAAATTTCAGAGCTTTGCGAAGTGGAAAAAGATGCCTGCCTTGTAGTCTTATATCTCATGCTTGAATCCGGGGAAGCAATAGAGACAAGAAAAGGATTTTTCTCATTAATTTAAGGAATGATCTTATGATTTGGATAAAAGATGGGATCCACAAAACAATCGAGCTAAACGATATCGAAAGAAAAATAATTGATACTTCCGATTTTCAAAGGCTTCACAAAATAAGACAGCTTGCCCTAACCTATCTTGTCTATCCGTGCGCAACACACACCCGCTTTGAGCATTCCCTTGGAACAATGCATCTTTGCTCGAGCATATGTAAAAGTTTATCTCTTGATTTTGACTTAACCCAAAAGCTAAAATTATATGCGCTTCTTCATGATATAGGGCACTGCGCGTTTTCCCACGAATCCGAAAAAGTATTGAAAAAATATTTTGGAACGCATGAAAGGATCGGAGAAGAAAAGATAATGAAAGGAGAGATCAAAGATATCATCTCACAAAATTACAATCCAAAAGAAATAATAAATTTTTCAAAAAATTTCTACGGCAGGATAATACATTCAGATATAGGGGCCGACCGAATGGATTATCTTTTAAGGGATTCGCACAATACTGGGGTTGCATATGGAATTATCGATTCAGATAGGATAATTTCAAAGATTTTTTTAAACACCAGAAAAAGATTTTTCGGAATTCATATCGGAGGGTTAGAAGCAGTGGAATCCCTTCTTGTCGGAAGATTTATGATGTATTCAACAGTTTATTTCCACCATACATTAAGGTCTGCATCGTTTATGCTCAAAAGGGCAATTTCCCTTTCAATAGAAAATGAAGTTCTAATTCCAGAAGAATTTAAGTATTTGTGCGATGAGGACATCTTTTCAAGAATCCTTTTCTCAAAAGAAAAAAGTTCAAAAACATTAATAAAAAGAATTCTAAAAAGAGATCTTTTTAAGGTTTCAAATCAGATACCCTATTCTGAAAAAATAGAAAACAATCTTGAAGAGATAAAAAATAAAATTAAAAATAAATTTAGCGGAGAATTCTTTTTTGATATCCCGGAATTTTTCACAGAATTGGATAGAATCCATGTTATGGATAAAAATCAGAATATTGTAAATCTTGATAAAATTTCCCCCTTGGTTTTTTCATTAAAATCTGCAGAATCATCAAGAAGAAGCATACTTTTGCTTTGCAATAAAAAAGACAGAAAAAAACTTAAGGAAATTTCAGATAAAATATTATCCAAATACAACTAGATGATCTAATACCTTAATTAATACGATTAAAACCACTATTCCAATTACTATTGTTTTTGGATCCATTTGTATTCCGCTAAGCCTTTCGTTTGCACTAATGCCCAAAATTCCTGCGTTGGTTGAAGGCATTGAAACAGATTCTCGCTTCCAGCTCATAAGCAATAAAATGAGAAGTAGCATATAAAAAGCTTTCTTTTATCATATCTATATGGCAATTAAAATAACCCAGTTTCCCAAATTTAAGTTTTCAAAACCTACAATAATACTCGGCCTTCCGGGTACAGGCCTTGTCGGAAGCATTGCAGCATCATACCTTGTTGATTCGCTTGGTCTTGAATTTTGCGGCTATATCACAAGCCCGGATTTTGCGCCTCTTGCATCAATCCATGATTTTAAACCGTATCCGCCTGCAAGAATGCATTATTCAAAAAAATATAATCTTTTAGTTATCCTGTCTGAAATGTCTATTCCTATTGCATCCTCTCAGGATTTATCTGATCAGGTATATTCTTATGCAAAATCCCTTGGAGCAGAGCATATAATCTCACTTGGAGGAATCTCCTTAAAAGAAAAACCCTCCACTCTTTATGTTATTTCAAGCAGAAGTGAAATTGCTCAGGAGTTTTTGAAAAATAAGGCATTTAATCCAATAAAAGAAGGTGCAACAACCGGAGTTTCCGGTCTTTTATTAACACAAGGAGTAATAGATAATTATCCTGTTACTTTAATTTTGGCTGAATCCTCTGAAGATTATTTGGATCCTGGCGCAGCATCATTAGTTCTTGTCGAGCTTTCAAAATATCTTAAAATTCCAGTAGATACCCAGAAACTTGATAAAGAAGCAAAAGATGTTGCAAAACAAATGAGGGAAGCAGTAATAAAATCTAAACTGCCCTATAAGAGATCAAAAGAATTAGGATCAATGTATGGGTAGATTTTTAATTGTCTTTTTCTTTTCCCCATTCAACATATTTTCCATCTACTTTATAGATTATTTTCCCTCTAAAAGGTTCTCCTTCCTGATACAAAACTGAATAATATGCCTGAGTCATAAATGTGACTAATTCGTGTACTGCAGAAAGATTATCTCTTCCAGGAAACATTGCCTTCATTGCATATCTTATATTTTCTTCTGTTGCAACATCTCTTATTTCTTTTAATTGTCTATCCCTTGTTTTTAAATTTTTAGGTCCTTCTACAAGTTTTAATTCTACCATTGGAGGTATTTGCGCAAATCTTCTTATTTTTGAAATGCTCCGCCCTATTTGTTTTATTGATTTTTTGCAATCAAAAAAAGCATATGCTCTTCCCATTTGTTTTGGTGTCATTAGATATACATATGTTACAAAAGATATAAAAATATATATAATTATTGCCCCTATAAAAAATAAGTTTAAAATAATTGCAGGGGGCCGGATTTTCAAGTTTCCAGTTTCGTGTTATGAGTTATGAGCACACAACTCAAAAACCACCAAAACTTAGAAGATAGCCTTCCCCCTATTAATCAAAAATTTCTTATTCAAAATAGAGGGGGTTGGTTATCAAGAGGAGGGGGACACTTCCCCCGCCTGGTGTTTGAACCGGCGGACACACTAAGTGACAGGATTTCAAAATCCAATTAACTTGAAGAAAGTTAAAAGGTTTCTTAAGTCCTGCGCATTAGACCAGGCTCTGCAACCCCTGCATAAGTATAACATGTAAGGCTAAGTCAAGCCTCACGATTGGGGTTGTCAGGCTTTAAACGAATCGTCGTTTAATCAACTGCAACCCCTGCATAAGTATAACATGTAAGGCTAAGTCAAGCCTCACGATTTAGTAAAGTATATTTCTCCATAAAACAATTTATAAAACTCTCACTTTTTTTCCGTCAAAATAAATGCAATCCTCTATTCTAACCCCCCAGTTTTTCCTGTAAATCCCGGGTTCAACAGTAAATACACTATTTTTTAGTTCATCCCTGCTTTTTATTCCAAATGAAGGAAACTCATGAACCTCAAGCCCGATTCCGTGGCCAAGGGAATGTTTTTCTTCCCCAAGCCCATATTTTTTGTATAATTTCGCAGTAAACTCTGCCAACTCATTTCCAAAATTACAATTTGGAATTTCATCAATTATTTCTAACTGGACCTGTTTTACTAATTCATAGTCTTTCTTCCATGGTCCGTTACCTAAGATAAAGCATCTTGAAATATCCCCGCAATAACCCATATATTTAACACCATAATCAATCAAAATAATATCCTTTAGCTTAACATTGGAAGGAACATAATGGGGGAATGAAGTATTTTTAGAAGTAGAAACAATCGGCTTGAATGCAACTTCCAATCCCCTCTCAAGCGTTTCTTTTAATAATTCTTTTTCCACATCCTTTTCTGTTTTGCATTTTTTCAAATCAATTGAATGAATAATTTCTTTAGTTTCTTTTACAGCCCCCCTTATTTTTTCAATTTCAATTTCTTTTTTTTCTGCCCGTATTTTTGATAACTCCTTTGAAATATCAATAGGTTTTGAGATTTTTTTTAAAAATTCATATATCTTAACATTCAAATTTCGTCCATCAATTCCTATTTTTCTTTTTTTCAATAATTTTTCCAAGTCCTTTTTTAGATCTAAATAAACGAATACTCTTCCGAATTTAAAAGTTTCAACTGCAAGCTTTTCATTCATTTTTGAAACAATTAATATTTTCTTTTTCCCTTCAATTAAAATAAATGAATGGTCATAAAGGGCCATTCCAAGCCCTGAATAATAGGAAAAATTCGCATTTGTTTTTTCCCCAGAATAAAGCAGTATCGGAATTTTCATAAGTTTATACCTCTATTTCTGCAACGCCCCTAATTCCATCCCATTTTTTTCTAAAACATTTTATGCTAATCTCATTTTTAAAAAATGGGGCATATGATACAAATGTCTCAGCTTCCCCTCCTTCAAACATTTTATTTACTCCTTTAATTTCTCCAATGTCTTTAAAATTCATTCCAAGGTGTTTTTCAAAAAGACCTTCTGCTGAAACAGAAACAATATATGTTTTGAAATATTTTTTAATTTCCTCAATTATCTCATCTTCTTTGTGCCATAACGGAGAAAATGCAGGAATTCCAAGCCGTTCCCCAATAATATCTATTCTCTGCTTTTGATATTCACTTGAAAACGCTCCGGTTACAATTCCTTCAACTTTTAATTCTTTTAATTTTTCTTCCAATTTTAATAATTCGTTTTTGTTGTTAGCATCAATATATTCGATTTCAAGTTCCATTTCCTTTGCCTGCAGCTTAGTTTTATCTAAGTTGGGGTGATGAAACATATAAGAGTCCTCCTCGCTTTTAACACAAATTAAAATGACATCAAATCCGGAATAAATTGACCAAAATGCCGCATAACAGCTGTCCTTTCCTCCAGAAAACAAACAGGCAACTTTCATCACTATTGATTAAAAGAATATCTCTTTTAACTTTATCTATTATGGCAATTAAAACAATTATTTTTGATTTGGACGGAGTATTATATCGAGGAGATGAAATAATTACCGGATCAATAGAAACAATAAAAAAACTAAAATCTCTTGGAATAAAAACTTATTTTCTGACAAATGCAGGAACTCTTTCCAGAAAGGGCAGGGCAAAAAAACTTAGATCATTAGGTTTTGAAATACCTGACGATGAGGTATTTACAAGCTCTTATGGAATCGGAGCATACCTTTCTTCAATAAAGAAAAATCCTTCAGTTTATTGCATAGGGGAAGCAGGATTAAAAGAAGAGCTTTCTTCATTTGGGGCATATCTTACTGAAAAAAATACGGATTTTGTTGTTGTTGGATTGGACAGGGAATTCACATATAAAAAATTGAATATTGCATTGCAAAATATCATAAATGGGGCAAAATTCATTGCAACAAACGGAGATGCAACCTTTCCTGTAGAAAACAATAAAATAATGCCCGGCTGCGGTTCAATTGTTTCAAGCGTTGCATACTGCTCAAAAATAAATCCGCATATCATAGGAAAACCCAATGCTTATCTTTTGGATATGATAATAAGTGATTCAAAATCAAAAAGAGATGAGATTCTTTTAATTGGAGACAGAATAGAAACTGATGTTTTTCTTGCAAAAAAAGCAAAAATAAAATCAGCTTTGGTTCTAAGCGGGGTTTCAACAAGAAACGATCTTGAAAAATTAAAAGAAGAGGAAAAACCGGATTATTTATTAAATTCAATTTTAGGTATATTCAATATCCCTCATCTTCTATAATATCTTTTATATCAGAATTTCCGACATTTCCAAGAAGATCTTTTCCAAAAAAATCTTCTTCCAAATCCAGTCCTTTTGATGGTTCCTCTGTTGTCTTGGCGGTTTCTGAAATTCCCTGTTCGATTACATTGAAATTTATCTGAATCGAGCTAGAACAATGGGGACATTTTCCACTAATGGATACTTCATCAAAAACTAGATTTGAGCTTAATAAAAACTCTGATTCATTTTTACAGTTTGAACATCTTATGTGTCTTTTCAATTCTGACATGGCCGCACCAGTAAACCCATCGATTTTATACTTTTTAAACCTTTCTTTGGGTTATAAAGTCCCGCAAAACCCTTCCAGTTGGCAAATCAATTATTGTTGAGGGATATTTGTATTTTGTTTCCCCCCCGTCTAAAACAATATCTGCCTTTTTTAAAACTTCTTTGGAAATTTCATCTATTTTAGTTGGAGATTTTAAATCTCCGCTTATATTCGCGCTTGTAGTTATTAGAGGAATTTCCATGTTTCTCATTATATTTTGAAGAAATGGATATTTGGGTATTCTTATTCCAAGCCTGATTTTATCTCCGACAGGAATCCTTTTTTTATTTCTTCTTAAAAGAATTGTATAGGGTCCAGGGATATATTTTTTTAATTTTTTCCTTTCTGATGGGGAAATAATACAGAATTTTTCAGCAAGAGAGATGTCCCCTATGATTACAGAAACAGGATTGTTTCGCTTTCTTTTTTTTATCTTATAAATTTTTTCTACGACTTTTTTGTCCAATCCGTTTCCTCCAATTCCATAGCAGGTATCTGTAGGATAAATAATTATCTTCCCGGTTTCCAAAGCTTGCTTTAATTTTTTCCCAGCCAGCTCCGGATTTTTCTCAATGGATATAATCTCCATAATAAGATAAGAATTCAAAATATTTATATTGCTTAGCCCAAAAAGTCTTTTTTAATTTTTGCAACCCCAAGCGTGTAAATAAGATTTCCAAGCTTTGGCCCCCTTTCCTTTCCAATGAGTGCAAGATACATTTTTTGAAAAATTTCCTTTGGAGAAATATCATTTCTTTTTGAATATTCAAATATTGTATTCTGTATCTCATCTTTTCCCATATTATCTTCTAAATCATTAAGAATTTTTTTTATATCCTCATCCTCTGTTTTTCTTCCGGCATAACTGAATTTATACTGCTCTGGAACAAAATCTTTTTCCACCCATTTTTTTATATAAGGTTTAAGGTATTCTATTCCCTTCCCGTCTTTTAGGATTTCTTTTACTTTCTCAAAATCCCGATAAATCATGTAAGTAAGCAAAACATCTGAAAACGGGGCATTCCATTCTGTTTTGTTGGGGCATAATCTGTATGCCTGCACTTTTTTCTGCTCCGGCCTTTCAACTTTTTCAAGTTCCTCGTTTGTTTTTATTCCATCTGATAATTTTCCTATCCTTTCAAACTCGTCATATAATTTTAGCAGATTTTCTTTTGTCGGAACGATATCAATATTTTCTGTCAAATCCGGCTTAATTAACATATATGCAATCATTCTCATTGGAATAAGTTCTTTTAGTTCTACAATTCCCATTCCTATTCCCTTTGACTTTGAATATTTTTTTCCTTCAAATAAAAGCATGCCCCATGTGTATCCTATTGGAGGGTCCTCTTTAAACATTTCCCTAAATATTCCGACTAATGTATCATAGCTTCCCCCTCTCGTATGGTGGTCTATTCCTCCTCCTTCAAGATTGGTTTTTAAAAATCTGGTTCTTGCAGGCCAGTCAAGCCTCCAGAGTATCTTATATTTATGATCTGAAATTTTATTTTTTCCGCAAAATCCGCAACCCTTTGTGTATCCGATGTCCCTATCACAGCTATATTCATATTCATCAGTTTCTTTATTATAAGATAATGTCCTTGTTGTTGCAATTTTTCCGCATTTTTGGCATAATGGCATAATCGATGACCAATATCCATCTATCGTTCTTAAGGATGTTTTTGCAACTATTTTCTTTGCCACTTTCTCATTTTGAAGAAAAAATCTTGCATCCCCATCATACATTCCATTTTCAATCATTTCATTTGCCTTTATTACCTCTATATTTAATTCAAATTCCTTCATTATTTCTATTGCCTCATCCAAATAATGCTCTCCAAAACTTTTGCTTTTTCCAGTCGGGTCTGGAACAAAGCATAATGGTTTTCCCAAATGAGGCTCTAAAAATTCATTATATTTTTCCATTGGAATTGGAACCTTATCAAACGCATCCATTATATCTGCTACAAATAGGAATTTTACCTGTTTTCCTTCCCTTTCTATTACCTTTGCAATAGTTCCCGGAAATAAAAATTCACACACTGTCCCAAAATGGGTCGGGCCTGAAGTCGTCATTCCGCCGCTTATAATATAGGGAGGTTGGTATCTTTCTGTTATTTTAGCTGCTAATTGTTCTGCCCAGTGGAGAATCATAACTATTTCACCTTTTTTCCTTAGAGTAATGTTACAGGAGGTTGTTTTATAAATATTTCGATGCATAGTTTTAGGTTATCAGCGGCCATAGGAAAAGGGTCACACCCGTTCCCATTTCGAACACGGAAGTTAAGCCTTTTCACGGTGGCTCTTGTACTGTTCTATGAACGGGAAAGACCACTGCTGCTGGTACTTTTTATGCGCCTATTGATTCTGATCTTTTCAATAATTCGTCAGATAGTTGTTTTATTACTTCTTTATGGTCGAATTCTTTTTTGTCTAATCTATCTGCAAGCATTCTCCCACAATTTGAAGCCTTTTCAAAATGCTCTTTTGCACCTTTTAGATTTTCCTTTATTAATTCTATTTCCCCAAGTGCCCAGTACCCCACGAATGATTCTTCAGTATTTAGTGTATTCCTTTTTTTGCCTGTTCTTAGTTCTTTTGCAATAAAAGCCATTACTTTTGAATATAATTGCATTCTGTGATACTGGTCAGAGTATTCTGCTAAAGTGTAATCTAAAGCAAGTCTGTTTGCGATCTCACCTGCCTTTGCATACCAGTTTCCAGCCGTTCTTTCATCCCTGTTTTTTAATTCTATATCTGCATGTTCCTTTGCAATATTTAATGCCCTTGTCATGAACTCTATTATTTTTTCGCGCAATGAATTAATTTTATGTGTTTTGGTTTGGCAAGCCCCCTCTGTTTCAGGTGTTTCCGTTAAGTGTATATTCATTAGTTCAGAACGCCGTCCTCTTGACCAGCGAAGCATTTTTTCCATTTCTGCAGATGCATTATTGGTGATAGTTGCCATACTTTTATTATTCCCTGGCGGTAAATCTTTTATTTGAAGTGCACTAAAAGGATTGTTTCCAAATCCCGGGTTGAGACCTAAATTGACACGAGGGTGTCTTTTAAATTTTTGTTTAGTCATAAAATCTACCTCATTCTCACATGTTCAAAAGAGTTCCTGAACTTAAAATTTTACTCATGTTATATTTTTCTGCCAGAGTATCACTTAAATACATATATTCTCCCTTACCCTTTAGTTCGGGCAGCTTTTCATTATTCCATATTTGCTCTACTGCCCTAGCTTGGCACTTGCTGCTTGTTTCATCCATTAAGTATTGTGTTGAAACCAGTACTGAAAACAATGGTGGTAAGATTTTGGTCTTAATACTATGTTTTTCAATTGCATGGACAATTTTGAATTCATCACTGTCTTTATCAGCCCTTTTCTCCCTGTGTTGTCTAAAGAATCGTTCTAATGCGAGTTCAAAAATATTTATGCGTCTGAAGTTACGGTTACAGTATTTCTTTGATAAATCCGCACCATATTCCAATAATACCTCTAATGCTTTTAGGCCTCCTACATCTACAATACAGCCAATTAAAGGATTGCTAATCCCTATCTCACCTTTGGGTGGATTGATCATCCGGGGCTCATTATGGACGATAGTATTAACATCCGCGTTGAATTTTTCTATTAAATTTATCATAAGGTTGGCATGATCTCCCATGGCGGTTTCGTAAAGTGCCATTTCAATTAAGGTGTTTTTTGTATCCCCGTAATTCCTTTGAAGATTAAGTATCTCAGCCATCTGGCTGTATGGACCTATTTCTCCCATATGGCATGCAATAAGAAATATATTTTGGCTTGCCAGTTTTTCATCACCAAGCGTTCTTTCTTCATCGAGCAAAGGAATCATTTGGGTGAATGAGACCCTAATCCTGGTTTCATTTTCTTTAATTTTTCTAAGTACTAATCTACCATTCTCAGTTCCCATATCATGTATATCGTTCCTTAATCTGATTAGTCTTTTGCTTGCCTGATTTGGTCTAGTTGTTATTTGTTGTTGCATATATTCACCTAAATACTTTCTATATAACAGTTAATATTTAAATCTTTCCATCCTGATACTACCTTTCAAAACATTTTTAATCACTTCTATCTAAAGTGAGGTAATGGCACTAAACCAGGCACAACTATTTAGACGCAAACAATTACTTGCTAAAAAACAATTAAGAGATTTCAATACTTTTCTTAAAAGGATTTTAAAATTTCCTATCTATATCGATCATATATCATATGATTCTGATCTTAAAACCAAACCCGCAAAATTAGAACATGCAGATAAAATCCAAAAAGTAACTGTCTGCTGTTATCATTATTCCTGTGATGCTGATTTAAATAAGATACTTGATGAAAATATAACAATATCCATATTTTCAACTCAAAATGTTCCTTTTCCTGTTTCCATCTATAACTCATCGCTTACTTTCAAAAATCCGAATACCGTTTACCTGTTTGCACAACAAGATTTAATAGATAGCGGCGTTTTAGAGATTGGCATTTTCAGATTAACAATTGAAAATCCATATTTTGGAATAATTTTTTCGGATATGCTGCGTCCTGTGGCCGATAATGGTCATATTGAGAATTTTAGAAAAATTCCATTAATGTTTAGCCTAAAAGAAGGAGAATTACTTTTTCAAGCGGGGTTTTCCAATCAATTGCATACAAAATATATTAATTTGGACCAATTAAACAATGACTTAAAACCTTATGATTCATAATTTCCTATATAAAAATTTAGGTTATATTTATGGATTTTGAAAAAAGAGCCAAAAAAGATATTGAAAAGCTTGAAAACTTTATAGAATATTCCAGATCTTTGAATTTTCATAAGAAATACCCTAAATTATTTGAACACATTTTAAATTATAAAAAAGATTCCGAGCATTATTATTTTAAAAAAGATTATTTTTCCTCACTTGGCTGTGCCAATTATGCTTATGGAATTTTGGAAGGGCTATTGTTTAATGAAAAAGGAAAATACTTTCATGAAATTATTTGATTATTTTTTTAACCTCATCTAGAAATCTTTCTGCATCATTTATAGCCTCTGTCGCAATTCCTTTTGAGCACACAGAGCCTTCATATTGAACCATACTTCTTGTTTGCCTATAATGTTGTCCAATTTCAGCAAATCTAACTATTACTTTATTATCCAAATATTCATTTTTTATAAATTCAAACATGCAAAAATGGCTCCTTTCCTTGCACCCTTTCTTATAAAGCAATGCTCTTGCCGAATGAAAAATGCTTATATACGCAGTAAGAAAAGATATGTCATATATTTCCGTACTAAAAACTATTTTTGCCTTTTTAAGATAGCTTTCTGCAATTTTTATCTGATTTAAAAGTTCTTCTCGCCCAACATATCCTTTTCTTAACTGCCCGGATTCAAAACACTCATCATAATTCATATTGCATTACCCCAAATCAAGACATTATTTTTTTTAACTGAATTAAAAAAATCCGTTTTCTCTCTTTCTATTTTTCTCCATCTATCTAATGGGATTGCCATAACATTTATTTCTCTTTCAAGCTTCGAGCCAATATGTAAAAAATCTTCGTTATTTATTTTTTGTTCATTTGAGGTAATAACCAAAATATCAAGATCACTCTTATTTCCATAATCTCCTTTTGAAAAACTACCGTATAAGGCAATCGACAATACATTTTTATTTTTTTCAATAAATGGCTTGAGATATTGTTGATCGGATGCCAAATACGGACCGATAAATTTTTTTAGAATTTTTATTCTCTGGTCTTTTTCATTTATATAATACTGATGAATATTCCCTATTTCTTTCTTATTTAGCAATCCCTCTTCTTTATACTCACTACAAAATTTTTGGGCAGTTCTTAACCCTATTCCCAATCTTCTGCTCAATTCGTTTATATGAATTTTTATATTTGGGTTTAAAAGAAAATACTCTAGAACGCTCCAACCTTTAAACTTGTTCCATTCTTTAATCATATTATATATGATACGATCGTATATTTTATAATATGTTCGTTTTTTTTTTATATAAATTCATTTTAGACCAATAAGACTATTTTTTCTTCCATTAATTTCCATGCTAATCCCATCCACTCTTTGAGTTAATTCTCTAATAGTTAACTCCTTTGGTTTTAAAACCGGAGTTGAAAATGTCCAGTATTCGGGAAATAAAGTCCACGATCGCTCAATATCTATTGTTATTTCCCGTCTATCATATTTTGTACCCGGAAAGGGCTTTACAAATGAAAACATTACATTTGATGCTCCCTGCTCTTTAGCAAATTTTGCATATTCCAAAACAGCCTCCAGTGTTTTTTTTGTTTCCTGCACAAACCCAACCATTATTCCAATATAAAAATTAATTTTGTATCCACTAAGCATCTTAAACAAAATTTTAAGGGTATTTTTTACTTCCTCCTGCGCCTTTATTTTTCTATACTTTTCCTCATTATGCATTATTTCAAGTATTGGGTGCTCAATTGGAATAAAAACATTATAACATCCATTATCTGCCAGTTCTCTAACAAAATCTTCTGTTATCGATGGATAATATAATCCTGCATCAATAACCCATTTAAAACTTAAATTTCTAAGCTCTCTAAACAAAACTTTTCTTTCTTTTTCAGGCAATAATACAATCTGGTCATCTTCTATTGCCAAATTATCAAATCTAAGTTCTCTTATTTTCCTTAACTGTGTTTTTATCCTTTCAGAAGAAAATATTCTTATTTTTCTTCCCCACATATCAGTGCTTGTACAAAATCTACATCCCATGGGGCAGCCCCTTGAAATTGAATAATCAATAAATGCACTGCTTTCTTTTGATATTTTTCCCCAATGATTAAGTTTTGGGATATAAAGGCCTGAATCCAATAAATCAAATGCAGGATCTTCCAATTCATCCATATTTTTTACTGTCCTGTCTCTGCCGGTATTAATAATTTTATCTTCTGATCTAAATGCAATTCCTTTGATTTTTTTTAATTCTTTTAAACTTGTTTTTTGTTCTAAAATTGAATCAACCAATTCAATAAATGGCAATTCCCCTTCCCCAAGAACAATATAATCCGCTTTAGTAAATTCAAGCATATACCCAGGCATATATGTTGCATGATGCCCTCCAAGAATAGTAATTGCACCAAGTTCTTTTGCAATTTTTGTACATAAAGCAGCATTTTTCCATTCAGAGGTAAATATATTTGAAATTGCCACTAAATCCCCCTGTTTAATCCCTATCTTAATTAATTTATTTTTAAGTTCATCCGAAGTAAGTCCAAATCCAAATACCCCTTTTTTAATTTCCTGTTTTTCTTTTCCTTTAACAACCATATCAATAAAATGGATATCTACTTCTGGAAAGTATCTACGCACCATACCAGCTAGACTAAGTAGCCCTAGTGGAGTTCCAGCTCTTATAGGATCCTTATTCAAAACTGTTCTTGGGGGATTAATAAATGCAACCCTCAATTTTTCACCTTTAATTTGCCCTGATAATTTTTATCTCCTGCAAACCTGTCGCACATGCAACCTGCCCGCCATCTCAAATCCGCTAGTTTTGCCCTGTGCCTTTGATGATTGAATCTAAGCTCCTCCAAATTATTTTCCTTAACTCTCATTTCTTTTTTTTCAATTCCGATAAGCTCAAGTTCCTTTCCTCCAATTGCCTGTGCTGGTCTTAAAATTCCCTCATTATCAACTATTGCAGTGTAAACTCTTCTTGTGCAACTTTGCCTTACATAATAAGGTTTGATCATTTCCTCTTGTTCTGAATTCAAATCCCAGTAATCCCCAAAAGCGTATCTTCCGCTATGAATTATCGGCTCAACATAAGTTTTCAATCCATTTTCAAATGCAAACGGGAGTATTATTTCCATAACCTGCCCAAAATTTATCTTTGCACCAACTGTTTGAATCCCGATTCTTTCTTTTGAAAAGTAATCTAAAAGTATTTTGAGGCTTTTTGGGATGAAGATTTTTTTATCTTTAAACCCCACCTCGCAGAAGTGTCTGACGAATCTTTCCAAACCCATAAGCGGCCGGGTCATTTCAAAGAAAAGTTCCGGTTCTGTTGCCCAAAATTTAACCCATATATTTACAGGATATTCCCTTAATTTTTGTGCAAACTTTTCATCAATTGTAAGCCCATTTGTAAAAAATACCCATTCCATGCTATTTTCTTTTGCATACTGGGCAATTTTCCAAAACCTATCATCAAGTGTCGGCTCACCAATTCCTGAAGTATATATTGTTTTTGCGCCCATTTGCCTTGCTTGCTCAAGGATTTGAAAAGTTTCTCCCCATTCAATTTCTTCCTCACTTTTTTTCCGATCCACATAACATATTTGGCAGTCCATCTGGCAAGTGCCGGTGAGCATAAGTGCTAGAATCCGTAATACATTTTTTCTTACCTGTGTTATCTCATTTTCCAGTTTCATTGTTCCAAGTTTTTTTATCTCCTCAAGCTTTTCAACCAGTATTCCTTTAGAACATCCAGGGAACTGTTCTATAAGTTCAAATAGTTCTTTTTCACCCCCTTTTTTTCTTGCAGCGTAAAAATCAAACAAAAGATTATTCCGGTACAATTCCATAAGTTCTGTTTCTCCAAATATCTGTGCTCCGAATATGTTTAAGAAACCGAATTCCTTCATTTGCCCACCTTTTGTGCTACGACAAACCAGAAATCGGTTTTCTTCACTGATCTGATGATCATTTCTATCTCGTTACATGCCTGCACTAGTTTCAAATTCCACTTAAAAAATAATCTCCTTATTTCCTCCATGCTGAAAAAATGGAATATGCTACTAGTTCTTGGCATTTTGTAGTCGTTTTCTCCAACGCATTCACCTTTTCTGTATTCATTGTCCTGTGTTGAGAGAAAAGTCCAAATGGAAATTCCATTGTCTTTTAGTAATAAATTTGAATTTTCAATTATATTACTTCTTTCTTTTGAATCTAATAGATGAAGAACAAAATTGCAAAAAACAACATCATACCCTCCTAAGTATTCTGCTGGAAGCGATTTAGTCAGGTCTACTTTTGCAGTATTCTCCAATCCATAACTTTTTCTTGCATTTTCTAATGCAATATCAGATATATCAAATAATGTCGGGTTAGCCCCGATTTCTTTAAAAAATGCTGAATTTCTTCCATATCCTCCTCCCAGTTCTGCAATTTTTTTACCACCTTGTATATATCCTTCAAGTACTGCTAATTTTGCTGCATGGCTTGGATCAGCTCCCCATATTTTTCCTTCCGCATGATACCTGCTGTCCCAGATTAGTTTTTGTTTATGTGCATTCATGACATATTTTGTGTTTATTTTTTATATTAATTTTTTCTTTATTTTTTTCAACAAAATGATAATATTTATATATTTTTTCTAATAAATAAGTAAATATGTCAGAAAAAATCTCAAGGTTCAAATTTGATGCCATTGACCTTAAGTTGCTCTATGAGCTTGACTGCAATGCTTTTCAATCCCTCTCAAAAATTGCAAAAAAACTCAAAACAAAAAGGGATGTCCTTTTGTATAGAATCAAAAGGATGGAAAAAGAAGGGATAATCAAAGGATATATCGCATTAATTGATTATGGAAAAATAGGTTTTATGGCTGGCGTTATATACTTAAAATACCAGCATGAAAATGATAAGATTAAAAATGAAATATTAGACTATTTTAATTCCGAGCCAAAGATATGGTGGGTTAATTCAAGGGATGGAAATTTTGATTTAGGAGCAGGGTTTTGGTTTAGAAATTTAAAGGAATTTAGAAAAGCCCAGATCGAAATGATGAAAAAATATCTCTTTTATTTTAAGGAAATGAAGTCAAGAATATATACTCATATCCTGCAATTTCCAAGAAGATACCTATCCAAAAATTTTCAGGATCTGCCTCCGGTGTCTATCTCCACCGAGGCCGATAAAATGACTGATGATACTGATGATAGGATTCTTTCAATTCTCTCGAAAAATGCCCGTATGCCGTATACGGAAATAGCAACCATTGCAAATCTTAGTGCAGCACAGGTCCATTATAGAATAAAGAATATGAAAAAAAACAGGGTTATTTTGGGTGCAAGACCAATGATTGACCGAAGTATGCTGGGATATCGATGGTATAAAGTCGATTTTTATCTGGATGATTGTTCCATAATGGATAAATTAAAAGCATATCTTTTAAGCCATCTAAATACAGTTTATGTATATGAGGCTGTAGGTGGGGCGGATATTGAGGTTGAATTTGAGGTAAAAAATCCAGAAGAATTATCTAAAATAATAGGCCAGATAAAAAACAAGTTCCAAAATGCCATACGCTATACTGAATTTTATGAGTTTACAAAAGAGCATAAATTAATTTATTTTCCACAGGCTTCACATTTCAGTCAATAAGAACACATCCAACGGAATCATTGTTATTTTTTTTCCATCAATTATTTTTTCATCAAATGTGTTTTTTGTTATAAGCAATCCATTTTCTTTTTTATTTTTCCTTATAAAGTATAGCAAATTACTTAAATCTGCATTAATAATATCCGTTTGATATTTTACCTCGATAGGCTTTGTATCCAGTATAAAATCAATCTCTCTTTTTTGCAGATCCCTGTAAAAACTAATTTTCTCTCTGCTTAATTTATCATAAACTGCAGTTTCAGCAGCCTGTCCGATATTTGGATTTTCAGATAATGAACTATATATCGATGCTGTTTTTACAAAAATCTTTTTTTGTTTTTTTATAGCTTTCTGTAACGAACCTTTTGGATATATTATATCAATCAAATATGCTTTTTTTAAGTATAACAAATAATCTGAAACAGTATGCCTGCTTATTCCAAGCGCCTCACTCATATTTACATCAGTAAATAATTTTGAAGAATTGTTTGCGCAAATCCTAAGCAAATCATATAATTTTGATGGGTATTCTATCCTAAAAGTCGTTGGGATATCATCAAAAACAATTTTTTCTATTGTAGTTGTTTTTATGTAATCCGTCGCCATCTTTTCATCCATTTTGATTATTTCCGGAAAAGAACCCTTTTTTAGAAATTCCTGGCATTCTTCAGCATATCTTTTTTTTATCTTATATCTGTCATTTATTAATAATTTATCTAATTTTTTCCCGGTTAATTCAAGATATTCCCGAAAAAATAAAGGGGGCACATAATATTCAAATAATCTGCCGCTAAGGCTTTCCATACCTTTTTTTATTAAAAGAGCTGAAGAGCCACTTACAATAAATCTTGCTTTTTTTTGGTCGTGGTATTTTTTTATAATCCCAGACCAGTCCCCAATTCTAAAAATTTCATCAAGTATTATCACTGGTTTTTCTTTTTCTTCAAGAAAGGAATCTATAACCTTTTTTAGTGCTTCTGCATTTAAATATTTTTTTTCATCAAATGAAAAATAAAAAGCTTTTTTTTCAAATAATTGTTTTATAAGGGTGGTTTTTCCAACCCTTCGCAAACCAGTTATTGCAATAATCAAGCCACTCTTAAATAAATTCTCAATATCGTAATAAGCATCTCTTTTATATTCTGGCAATTCCTCTTTTTCTCCTAAATTCATTGGGGAAAAATCCATTATTTCTTTTTTTGTAGGTATTGTCATTATATATTATAAGAGCACAAAACTTAAAAATGTGCTCTTATAAGAGCACAAAATCGAATAATATGCTCTTCATTTATTTTCCACAGGTTTAATCAATCTCTATTGGAACAATTATCTCTTCTTTCGTATATTTAATTTTATATCCCATCATATAATTTCTAAATCTTATTCCAATAACTGAAGCTATTCTGATGAATGCCAATTTGAATGAACTGCTGTTTTTTATCATTCTCAAAATCTCCTTTAATGTTCCAGTGATTGTTTGTGCAGTCCGATTTACAGTTCTAAAAATTTCCCTTGTTTTTTTTATACCCATTTCAGTGTTTACGACTACATCGTGCCGGTTATACCTAAAGAAATTATTTTCTAGTATACTGCCTGATTTCTTCAGAGTCTCAAAATCCCGCGTTCCCGGATAAGGCGCATACATATGAAAAACACCTGTTAGATTATTTTCTCTAAATACTTTTGCCATTTCCAAAAGGCTGTTTTCATCCTGTTTTGGATGTCCGATTATTGCAGAATTCAAAACAAAAGCTCCATTCATTTGCTCCAAAACTCCAAAACCATTTTTCTTTCCCCGCAGTTCCACTAATTTTGGATCTTCATATCCAGTGAGAAATCCGATGCAAGTTCTTGACATAAGATCCCATATCCCGGGATTTTCAATTAGTTCTTTTGATGATCCCTCACCAGTCCAGAACTTTCCTTTCTTTTCAAGATATCCAAATATCTTTTCTAAATATTCAGGAGGATATAATGATATATTGGGGTCTACAAAAAGTATCCTTGTTCCAACTCGGTCTAATTCCTCAATGACCTGTTCTGGATTTCGTATCCTTACTTTTTTGCTGCTTGGGGGCATCCCACAAAAACTGCATCCATGGGTGCACCCCCGTCCAAGCTCTGCAGAATACATAATTCCACTTGGCTTGTATGTTGCATCTGGAATAATATACTCATTTTTCAAATCTACTATTGGAGCTGTATATATCTGTCCGGTTTTTCCATCAATAGCATCATTTATTATTCTTAATATACTTCCTTCGCATTCCCCAACAAAAATATTAGCATATGGAAACATTTTGCTGATTTTTTGTGGAATTAAGCTTGGAATCTGCCCTCCAATTATCAATGTTTTAAATTTTGCCCTTATCATTTCAATATTTGTTACCAGATACCCCAAGGCAATAGGGTCATTTATAGATATTAAAGCAGCTTGCGAATTGTCAGCTCCTTTAAGATCCCTCTTACTTGAAAGTTCGTATACTTTTGGTTCAAAATCACACTTTCGTATTTGAGTAGTTATTATTCTGTCAGTTATATCCACACCCCTATAAGTAATCCATTTTGCAATAGTTGATGGAGTTAATATATTTTCCTGCGTGATTTTCTTTCTTATCAATACTGCTATTTGTTCTTTTCTGTGTAGTTGGGCCATATCAGTCATAAATATTGTGTTAATAAATATTTAAAAATAGAACTATTTATTCTTCAAACTCCACTGCCTCATAGAAAAAGAACTTCATTCCCGGTTTTTTCCACTCATCTCCCATTAATCCTGCCTTCATACACAAATGGGATAAAAATTCCTCTTTGGTTTTTAATTCCTCCCAAACAACAGGAAGAAAAGTTGCCCTGCTCCAGCCTCTTTGTATAATCACCCCGTGTTTTTTCGGAACAAGTTTTTTTAACAAGTCTTTATAATCCTTAATCTCAATTTCAACAGGTTTGGTTAAAATAGAAATGCTTATTTTAATATCTTTTAACTCTTCCAAGGTTAAAGGCTTAAATCTTGGATCTTCAAATGCAGCGCTCACTGCATTGTTTACAACATCTAAAACCAAAGGTCTTGTTGCCTCAAGCATTCCAATGCATCCGCGAAGAGAGTTATTTTTTCTATTATGCAAACTTACAAAACAGGCTCCATTTTCAACAAGTTTTTTCGAAGGAATTTCTCCAGGATCCGGATCAATTATTTTTTCAGTTTTCAAATAATTTTCAATAGAGCTTCTTGCAAGATTTAGCAAATATCCTTTCTCTTTTTTATTATATTCATTCATAGAAGGCATAACATCCATACCCCACGACTCTCGATTTATCCCCAGAAGTATCTCCTGAGTTTTTATAATCCAAAAATTTTCCTTTCCATTTTTTTATTTTTGCAATCTGCATCAGGGTTAAAATTGCCTCCTTTCCGCATGCCTCAACAAAGCTTTCAACATTGTAAACATCCATTGACGGAATCGCCTTATTGGCAGTATTGTCTATTCGCATTGCCTCAGAATAAGAATGATAGTGGCTCAAATCAGAGCTTGCAATAATTATTGAACTCTCATCAATTTCTTTTTGGAGTTCTGGTGCAAACAATCTTGCAGACATCTCTCCTGTAAGAAGGGCATAAACCCTGAATTTTTTAAGAACTGTCTGCAAAAATGGAAGCTGAACTTCAAGTGAATGTTCTTTCAAATGGGCTTTATTATAATTTTTTATAATCTGATTTTCCTTTAGTTGTTCCATTTCAACTTTTCCAAAAGGAGTCTGCCAATATTCGTCTGTTGCTTGTGCAACCCCGTAAAATCTTTCATAATGGGATGGGCCGATTAGAAATACATTTTCTGCATCAGGATTATTTTCTTTTAGCAGTTTATATCCAACTCCTGCCGCAGGGCCTGAATAAATATATCCTGCATGGGGAACTATAAGCCCTTTAAGTTTTCCAGCAACTGAAGTTTTTTTGGAACTTTCCAAAAAGGATTCTATCATCTGTTTCAATTCAAACCTTTCAGCAGGATAAAATGCCCCTGCAACTGCCGGCATTCTCACATTCATTCAAACACCCCAACTATTTTACTTTTACAATATATGCATCTTCCATTTATTATGTTATTATTTACAATTCTAAAACCAATTCTTTCAATAATTGTTTTCCTGCATTCAGGGCAAATGGTATTTTCATGTTCATTTAGCATATTTCCGCAATAAATATTTTCAAGGCCAATTTCTTTTGCAATTTTTCTTGCATTAATCAAACTTTGAATGGAGGTTGGATTTCCACCTGTCATTTTATAGTCAGGATGAAATGCAGTGATATGCCACGGAGTTTTTGGATCAACTGAATATAAAAATTTTGCAATTCTTTCGATAAATTCATCAGAGTCATTTTCATTTGGAATTAAAAGTGTTGTTACTTCAACCCATATCCCTAATTTTTTTGCATATTTGACTGAATCAAGTACATACCTTAATTTTACATTTCCGCATAGTTCTTTGTAGAATTTTTCATTCCCCTTAATGTCTATATTTGCTCCGTCAACAAAATCTGATAGATAATTCCAGCATTCCTTGGTTTGATATCCATTGGTCACATATACATTTTTCAGTCCTTTTTTTCTTGCCAATATTCCGATATCTTTTGCATATTCGCTAAATATTGTCGGCTCGGTATAAGTGTAGGAAATCGATTTGCATCCTCCTCTAATTGCCTCTTCAACTGCTTTCTGCGGGCATAGTATCTGCAGCTTTGCAAGCATTTTTCCAAAATCTTTTTCAAACTCTTTTGGTGCCTGTGATATGGACCAATTTTGGCAGAATTTGCAATTAAAATTGCATCCGTAAGTTCCAATGGAATAAGACTGCGTTCCTGGAAGAAAATGAAACAATGGCTTTTTTTCTATCGGGTCAATCCATACAGCGCAGGGTTTTTCATAGACTAATAAATTCAATTTTCCATTCTTATTTTCCCTGACTTTGCAAAAACCAGTTTTTCCAGCTGGTATTTTACATTTTCTGTTACAGGCAATGCATTGAATAATTTCATTTTCCAGTTTAATATATAGTTCTTTTCCCATTAAGTTTATTAATTAGAATAAGGATAAAAATCTATTGCAGGCCCGAATACTTTATATTAAAACAGGTGATTCTTGCTCTGCTCCAAATGTTTCAAATAATTTAATACCTCTTTTCCCATGTTTGAATTTTCCGCTCAAGGCAACTTCTATTGCAATTTTCAAAATTTCCGGATCATTTATCTCAACTGAAACCTGCTCCCCATTAATCCATTTAAAATCATCTTTTAATCGAAAACCAATAGTTGGCTTTCCAAATATTCTTGAGGGCTGCAGGGCATAATTATTATTTCCTATCACAGCATCAGAAGAATAAAGCAAACTCTCAAAAGAATGTCCTATTCTGCCCCTTATTATATCTTCCAAATTCAAAAGCAGAACATTTGCATGTGATATTGATACTTTATTTAGAGCTTTATTAACTTTTCCGTAATCATTTTGTTTGCATATTATCATTAAATTTATTCCTGGTCTGTATAAGGCAAGTTCATCTACAGTTTCAATTACTTGTTTAAATGTATCTTTTCCATCTAATTGTTCAGGGGCATATAAAAACATAATTGTTTTTGCATCTGAATTAAAAACCTGTGAAAACGGATAGGCAACATTTATTTCATCTCTTATACTATATTCTCCATCCAATAGTAAAAATAGCATATGTTTTAAATCATCCTGTCGCTCTAAGGAAATATTTACTCTTGCAAGCAAATAAAGATAAGGATCATCACACTTAATTAATCTCTCGTTATCGATTCCAATTTTTAAAAACTGTTCCAAAGTTTTTTGGTTTGAGCTAACGATCCTGTTTTTTGGTTTATTTAATTCATTTAAATCATTTCTGGTTCCATCAAATATACCCTTTAATTCATCTACATCTCCGCTAAAAAAGATTTCTAACGGTATGCCTTTTTCATTTCCAAATGAAATAAACGACATATTTGCTACTGTAGCCCTTTTCAAATCATCTGAATCTGCAAATAGCATTATTTTTCTTGGTTTGAAAAGTATATCTCCGAGTGTTATTAGCTCTGAAGAAGGATAAGTGATTCTATCTGGTTTAATTTTCCATCTATCGAGAATATGTTTGTAATCTGAGTCAATTGAAATTTTAAAAGGCTCTCTACCAAATGTCTTTATAATTCCAGCTGCTGAATTTGCAGCCCTTTTAGAATAAATAGGCAACAAAACTTTTTTTTTAAACATAAAATCACAAAAATAGTTATATGTGTTATATTTTTTATATTTATTGGTATTGGAAATTAAACTTTTAATCATTTTAATAGTCCAATTACCCTCTCTGTTGCTCCTTCAACATAACCAATCTCATTTTGTTTAATCAGGTCGTGCATTAAATAATACATATTTAATTGTAATTCTGCTGTATTTTTTACAAGAGTGGTTATTTCCCTCTCATTTGTATACCACTGGAAATCGTTTCCAGTTAATTCCGGCTGAAAACTTATTACAGGTGTTCCAAGCAGTCTTGCAGTAACAAGCGGGTTGTTGAATGTTCCAACCACTAAATCAGCAACATATAATATCTCTTCTATAGAATAATAATTTACATCTATTCTATCTGTTGGGTTGTGAACAACCTTTCTTGCAAGTTTTGTTTTAAAGGAATCTGCAGCATCTTTTGCATTTCCCGGTCTAAATGGATGCGGCCTTATTATTGCATTTATCGTTTCTTTTTCTGAATATTCTTCTATAGACCTTAGAAAATCAATCAATACGCTTTTTTCACTAAATCCTATTGTAGGATAATTTGTTTCAATTTCATCACTTATGAATACAACCAGCTTTCCATTTTCATCAAATTCTGAAAATACGGGTTTTGAGAGAATCTTTTTTCTCATCGTTATCTTTTTATCATCAAATTCCTGTGTCAATCCAACAACATATTCAAAATATGGATTCCCGGTAATACTTAATACATTTGGATTGAAACCTTCATTAATCATTTGTTCTTTTGCAAATTCATCCATTATTGCAATTGAAGTTGGAAGACATCTCAATTTTCCTGCGCGTTCAATTTCAAGCCTGTTTGATTCCATTGGAAATTTTAAATCTGAAAATCTTTCCGAATAATTTCCCCAAATGTCAAGCAATGCCACAGTTGGGATTTTAAGTATTTCTCTTTCCAAATACCATATAAACTGGTCTGGTGTGAGAAGATGTTGTTCATCTTGTACATTTGTTCCTGTAAGAATTGAAGTAGGATCAAAATCCACCATTTTTTCCTGTAGTGTTTTATATTCTTTTTCGTTAGGTTTGCCTTCAACCATGTAATCTATTGCCACATTCAATTTGTTAAAAGCGCCAGTGGCTCCACCAGATGATACTAAAAAAACTCTTGTTCCTAATTTTCTTAATTTGTTAACAACAGGACCAATTGCTTCTCCTGCTCCATACATTGAAGCTAATGCAAATACTTTTTTTGGGATTCTTTGTTTATGCATAATTATCTTCCATTTTGTTATAGTAGATATATGTATGTATACATTTATAAGGTTTGGTTTTTTGTATATGCTAGTTGTAATTATAAAGAGTAGTATTAAGTGGTCTTTTTAAATATTTTTGTTAAAATATCTATAAATACAAATGGTAGACTATAATGAAAAAACTTCGTCAAAATTCTCCGTTAAGGATTAGGATAAATTCTATTGATGGATTTAAGAGAATGGGAATACCTTTAGAAGAAGCCGTAAGAATAGCCAGCCAGGAAGGTTTAATTATTGCTTCCAATAGGTCTATTGATGAGGAATTTATGCTTGGAGTTTCCCAGATAATTCACTGCCGGACAGGAACATTAGTTGCTTCTAACGAGCCGGGTGATAAATTGGGTTTGGATGTTGTATCTGAAGATTTTATTACAGGATTTAAATGGGTATTTCCTGTACCATATCAATTTGTAGGAGAACAAAATCTTGTTTTAGTAACCGAATACCCATATTCAATTGAAAAAGACGGTAATTATAGGGTAATCAATCCTTTAAATAAGATAGATTATATTCTTGGTTCTCCATCTGAAGATTTTGTTTTTAAATATTATCAGGTGGATGTAGAATATTATCTTCCTTCAATAATCAGCAGAAGCCCTTTGCTTGACAAAAGAGTTTTAGTAGGAAGTTACAATACTATATCTGCGGTTATGCGTACTTCTTATGATTGGAATCATATAATCATTGGATGTCCTCTTTCCTATCCGTCAGGGCTTATTGTAAAACCTTTAAAATCTGGAAATGAAGGGTTCTCTCCTGATCCTGCCCACGATAACCTGAGAGTTTCTCTGCAATAATTTTTTTGTTTAAAATACGCCCTCACCGAGATTTGAACTCGGGCTCCAGGATCCGCAATCCTGTGTTCTATCCAGACTATACTATGAGGGCAACAGTTATTATTTTCATATATTCTGTTTAAATTTCTTTATTTTTTCTTTTTGTCAAATCAAGTATATTTTTGTGGTTCTATCTTTTCGCCTAAAAAGAATTTCTATTAAAATCTTTTTTTCTTAAGTATTGGATTGCCTGTTATGGGCAAGGAGTGGGGGGTTAGATGGAGCCCTTGCGGTGTACCATCAACCCTCATTTATGTTTTTCAAAATTTATAATTCTCTTTAATCTTTCTAAAATTTTATCTTTTACATATGCAAACTTTTAAAAATGGTTTGATATTAAATCTTCTAATATTTCTTAGAATTACAAAATTCGAGAATATATTTTTTATGAGGTGTAATATATTATGGCAGCAGAAAAAGAACATGTAAATCTTGTCTTTATAGGGCATGTAGACTCAGGAAAGTCTACTTCGGTTGGAAGAATTTTATACGAAACAGGGGCGCTTCCAGAACAAACTTTGAAAAAATACCGGGAAGAAGCAGAAAAGCTTGGAAAAGCAACATTTGAATTTGCATTTGCAATGGATTCTCTAAAAGAAGAAAGGGAAAGAGGAGTAACAATTGATGTTTCACACAAGGATTTCAAAACAGCAAAACACTATTTTACAATTATTGATGCGCCAGGACACAAAGACTTTGTAAAAAACATGATCACTGGTACTTCACAGGCAGATGCAGCAGTATTGGTTGTTTCTGCAAAAGACGGAGTAGAACCGCAAACAAAAGAACATGCATTTCTTGCAAAAGTTCTTGGAATCGGTCAATTATGCGTAAACATAAACAAGATGGATGCAATAAGCTATGATGAAGTAAAATTCAATCAGGTCAAATCTGAAATTTCAAAACTTTTATCAGGAATGGGATACAAAATTGATAAGGTTCCAATAATTCCCTGTTCTGCATATAAAGGTGACAATATTACCAAAAAATCAGAAAATATGAAATGGTATACAGGAAAAACCTTGATTGAAACTGTTGATGATTTCATAGCTCCGCCAAAACCAAAAGACAAACCATTAAGACTTCCAATTCAGGATGTATTTACAATTACAGGACACGGAACTGTTCCGGTCGGAAGGGTTGAAACAGGAGTAATGAAACCAAATATGACGGTTGTTGTTTCGCCTTCTGGGGCAAAAGGAGAAGTAAAAAAGATTGAAATGCACCATGAGGAATTGAAAGAAGCAGTCCCCGGAGACAATGTCGGATTTAATCTTAAAGGAGTAGATAAAAAAGACATTAAAAGAGGGGATGTTTTAGGCCCGGTAGATAGTCCGCCAACAGTAGTTGAGGAATTCAAGGCGCAAATAGTTGTCTTAAATCACCCAACTGCAATTTCTGTCGGATACACACCTGTTTTCCATGTACACACCTGTCAGTTTGCAGGAAAAGTAACTGAAATTGTTGAAAAGAAAGATCCAAAAACAGGACAGCCTGTTCCAGGAAAAGTGGACTTTATAAAAACAGGGGATGCGGCAATTGTTAAAATAAAACCATTAAAACCAGTTGTTATGGAAAAATTCCAGGACTTCCCACCCCTTGGAAGATTTGCAATGAGGGATATGGGTCAGACAGTTGCAGCAGGAGTAGTATTGGACATTACTCCTAAAAAATCAGCTTAATTTCTTTTTTTTATTTTTCTAAATATTTTTCTACATCTTTTTTTGCAGGGCATCTTATCGAATGCTGTTTTATTTCATTTTTATTAGTAATATATGTTATTATTGTGTGCCATCCGCCTTCAGCTTCATCATATACAATCTCTGAGGCATCTAAAATGGTTCTGCAGTTTTTATCTATGTTGCCTATTTCCATATAAAATACATCTGCGTTTAATCCGGCGCTGTATTCTTTTCCGTCAGGCCAGATTATCAAATAAATTCTTTTTGTAGAAGAATCCTGTGTTCCAACAGGAAGAACCAAAAATTCGTTTGGAGATATTATCTTTATTTTAATTTTTTTTATTTTATCTGCATCCGGCCAGCCAAGCTCCCATTCGCTTGCTGCAAGGTTCATTTGAAATTGCTCTTTTTTCCAAGACTCTGGTGCCATTTTTTCCACATGAAAAAATCCCTTTCTGGTAATTGTCGCAAAAGGTATCTGATAATAATTAAGATTTGCAGGATAATATACATCGCTTCCAACTATTTCCCCTCCGGGTATCATATACTCATTTAATTCGGAGTGGCATTGTGCCTTTATTTTTATTAATTTAAATTCTTTTTCGCTTTTTGGCTCAATTTTAAATAAATAAATATTTTTTTCCCCAAGCAATATAATTTCATTGGCATTGCAATGATGTCCAAGAATTTTTTCATTGTTTATATAAGTTCCAAAATCAATATGATAATTGTAATACTCTTCTATTTTAGTTTTTTTCAAAGGACTGGTATAAATTATTGTTTTTTCATAGGTGTAACTTATCTCGGATGGTTTTTTGGCATCTTTTTGATAGCAGAAAACATCTTCGATTTCCATTATCTCCTCTTTTTTTGGTTCGTTGCTCTCTTCATTGGCGTTTGCTGCATTTGAATTAAAAGTAGATATTAAAAATAACATTCCCATTGTTGCTAAAACTAATTTTATAGAGTAAACAGGAATATCTTTCATACTTTTTAGTGTTTTTGCAATTTCCCGTTTTATGCCCTTCAATTTTTTTCTATATAAGTGGGCGTTCCTGTAAATATGCATATTGTTATTATTTAGGGAAAATAATATAAATCATTCCCATGGCTCTTTTTTAATTCTTTTTTTCTGTTTTTCGATTTCTTCTTCAATAACTTTTGATATTAACTCTCCATCTTTTTGACCGGGTTGTAGATTGGCAATATTCTCAATTCTTTGCTGGTCTGTAGCAACTCCGGTCATACCCTCAACTGTTTTAACCTTTGCATGGCCAATTATTTCACCAGAATTAGACCCTTCGATTGTTTTGATTTTTCCATGGCCCAAAATTGTTCCAGCTTCTGATCCTTCGATACTTTTTATTTTTCTATGACCTGCAATTATTCCTAGTTCTGCTCCATCAGTAGATCTTACTTTTTTTTGCCGTATTATTGTTTCCGGGCCCGGACCTATTGAGGTTTCTTCAATACATATAATATTTTCTATTTGATTCTTTTTTTTGGCATCCTGTTCCAAAGCCCTCTTATAAAAAGCATTCAGCGATAAGAATCCAAATTCCCTCCATTTGGCCCCGTCTTTTATTAATACCTCCGAATCTATCAATTTTTGCCCCACATCAAAGAGGCTTCCTTCAGATTTTAATGCATCAATTATCTCCTCTTCAGAGATATCCTTTCCTTTAATCAAAAATTTATATTTTTTATTCCCTCTGGCAATTGTAATCTCAATTTGTTTTATCCCATGCCTTTCTTCTTCAAGCGGAGGCTTGATTTCTTTTGCTTTCAATCTTTCCTCAAGCTTATATGTCGGAGGTTTTTTTCCCATATTTATCCCAATTTATTTAACACCAAAAATTTATATCCTTATTTCTTTGATGCAAGTTTTTCAAAAAAAGATTCACATTTGGCCAGTATCTCTTCAAAACTAAGGCCTTTCTTTTCTATGGCAAATATAATTTCATGCGCGCCAATGCCTTCTGCAACAAGGCTTTGGGATGGATAAATCGCACACCCCCCAAATTCATCGTCAAGAAGACCCCTAATTTTTAAAGAATTATCTACCATTTTAGGGGGAAAACCGATTTCAAAAATTTTTTTTCCATCTGACCAGTAAAGCGTGATATTTTTTAATGTTAATTGTGGCATTTTTCTAAAAAATTCAATATCTATATCCTCCCTTGAGGGGAGTATAACTACTTTTTCTGTTGGTTTTTTTGGAAGCATTTCTCTTGGGATATTATAGCCCCATTCTTTTAGTGTTTCCACTATTTTTTTGCAGTCTTTTCTATTAAGAATTGCAGGAGAAAGCCATAATACATATTTTATCATCCTTTCAATATTTCTTGTTATTTTTTCAGGTTCCAAATTTCTAATATCCTCTAAATTTACAACTGAATCAAATAATTTTATCATAATTGCATCCATATTTTTGGAACTAAGAAGTCTTCCATAATAAACTTCTGCCCGCTCTTCGTATTTCTCAGAAGTATACTCGTCTGTTAAATAATATCGCCTATCATTTGCAAATCTCCATTTGCCATCCGTTAATCTTGGTTTTGAAAGCAAATCCACAATTCTTGCAACTTCAGTTCCAAATATTTTTCTTATCTCTTTTAAATGAATATTGCAGTCCTCAATTACATCATGCAAAAGCGATGCTTCAATTACTTTTGAATTATATCCTCTTTTGGATACTTCAAATGCAACTTTCCAGACATGCATAAAATAAGGGGTTTTTCCATCTTTTCTTAATTGTCCTTTATGCCTTTCGTTTGCAAATTTGTATGCTCTTTCTATTTTCCATAAGTTTGTTTTATTATATATTCTAAAATGTGACAACAATTCTTCCAAAAGCCCTTTCAACTGATTATCTGTTTGCGGCTCTAAATTTTTAAAAGGCCCTTCAGTTGGTTTAATTATTTTAACCTTTATCTTTTTTTTGCTTTTCATCTTTTATATATTATAGCTAAATATCCATATAAATCTTTCTTTTACATTTAAAAACACTATAAATCTCACTTAAATCAGTTTTTATTTTTTTTGCAATATTTTCTATTTATGAAATCCTACATTTTAGATATTTTAACTTCAAAAGAGGAAGGAAAACATGTGAGTGTTTGCGGATGGGTGTATCGGCATAGAATAAGTGGAAATATGGCATTTGCAATAATCCGTGATTCAACAGGTATAATCCAGTGCACAATAAAAAAAGACAAGGTTGATGAAAAAAGCTGGAAGAATACGCAAGATGCATATATTGAAAGTTCTGTAATCATTTCTGGAACAATAAAAAAAGATGAACGGGCTCCGGGAGGATATGAACTTTTGGCTGACAAATTTGAAACAATCTCAAGAGGGGAGCCGTTTCCAATCTCGAAGGATTTATCAGAAGAATTTCTTTTAGATGTCAGGCATTTATGGATGAGATCCCAAAAAATAACAAATATAATGAAGGCAAGAAGCCACATTGTAAATTATTTAAGGGAATTTTTTGCAAATGAAAATTTTTGGGAGTTCGCACCCCCAATAATTACAAAATCAGGTTGCGAAGGTGGTTCTACCTTATTTGAAATGAATTATTTTGGGGAGAAGGCATATCTTACCCAGAGTTCACAGATGTATGCAGAAGTTTTTATCTACTCTCATGAAAAAGTTTATGTTTTTGCACCTTCGTTTAGGGCTGAAAAATCAAGAACGATAAGGCATCTGGCAGAATATTGGCATCTTGAACCTGAAATGGCATGGTATGACCAAAAAATGAATATGGAACTGCAGGAAAAAATGCTTGAATATGTTGTGCAAAAAATGGTTGCAAATCACCCGGATCTTTTGAAAATCTGTGGAAGAGAGCCTGAAGAATTGAAAAATATAAAAGTTCCCTTTCCCCGCCTTGATTATTCAAAAGCAATTGAAAAAGTTAATGAGCTTGGAGGAAAAATGAAATGGGGGGATGATTTTGGAGCAGATGAGGAATCTCTTCTCACAAAAGAATATGATGTTCCGTTGTTTGTCCATAATTTTCCCAAAGAAATAAAGGCATTTTATATGAAAGAGGATCCAAAAAAACCAGATACTGTTTTGAATGCAGATGTTTTAGCCCCCCATGGACATGGAGAAATAATCGGAGGATCAGAGCGTATCTGGGAATTGGAGGAGCTTCTTTCAAGAATGAAAGAACAAAATCTTAATATTGATGATTATAAATGGTATGTAGACCTTAGAAGATATGGCTCTGTTCCCCATTCAGGCTATGGCCTTGGGGTTGAAAGATTAGTTAAATGGATTTTAAATCTGGATCATATCCGTGATACTATTCCGTTTCCCAGAACTATTAATAGGTGCTATCCTTGAATGATAAAAATTCAATAATACAGTTGTATCTTTTGCAGATAAAAAATAACGGAATAGCCGGGGACTTGTTTTTAAAATTAAATGAAAAGGAAAAGACTTTTCTTGAAAGAAAAGAAGATAAATATTATTTAAAAAATGAAGTGCGGAATAAAATCAAAGTTGTTTTGACAGGAGGGGTATTTGATATAATTCATCTGGGGCACATATTTACTCTTTCCGAAGCAAAAAAATACGGGGATGTTTTAATTGTCTCTGTTGCCCGTGACGAATTTATAAATAAAAAAGGCAGAACCCCTCTCCATGATCAGGAGTCTAGGGCAAAACTCATCCAATCCATTAAAGGAGTTGATTTTGCCATAATTGGATATATACATCCAGAAGAGCTTGTTAGTAATGTAGGACCGGATGTAATCGTTTATGGATATGACCAAAAACCTTTCTTAAAGCCTGAAGGAGTAAAAATAGTAAAATTAGAAAAAGGAATAAATGAGGTTGAACTTAAAACCGGAAAATTAATTGAAAAATTTGGATTATAAATTTTTAAAAAGCTCCAAAATTTCCTCTTCTGTTTTTGTTTGCGTTATTTTTATCCTTAATTCCCTTGCCCCGGAAAACTCTTTTGCAAAGCTTAATGCAATCGGCTTTAAACAATTATACCCAATCTTATATTTCTCCCTTAATTTATAATACTCTAAAAATCCTTTTTTGGCTAATTTTTCATTATGCTCGATATCTTTTTTCTTTTTACACTCCTCAAAAATAAACGGGTTTCCAAGGGCAGCCCTTCCGATATAAACCCCATCGCATTTTGTTTCATTTAGCATTTTATATGCGTCTTTCCAGTTTTTTATGTCCCCATTCCCATATACCGGGATATCCAATTTTTCTTTTATTGATTTAATGGAATTCCAGTCGGCATTTCCAGAGTATCCCTGTTTTGCAGTCCTTGCATGAATTATTATAGAGTCTGCCCCTGCAGTCTGGATTAATTTTGCAATCTTTATACACTCATTCTTTTCAAATCCAAGCCGTGTTTTTACTGAAATCGGCTTTTCAATATTTTTTTTTAGAAGTTTTATTATTTTTCCAAGCCTTTTCAAATCTTTTATTAAGTATGCCCCGGATTTATTTTTAATTATTTTTTTTACAGAGCATCCCGCATTTATATTTATCTCGCAAAAATTGCTATCCTCAAATTTTTTTGCCGCCAATAACATCTCTTTTTCAGTCTGCCCAAAAAGTTGGATTGCGCATGGAGCGCTCCCATCAAGTATTGTTGTTGTCGGATCTAATAAACCTGCAATTATTCTTTTATCTGAAACCATCTCGGTTATTGTGAAATCTGCCCCATGCCTAGAACACAATAATCTGTATGCAGGATCAGTATATCCCTCCATTGGTGCAAGGGAGAATTTTCTTTTCATTTTTTCAAGGCCTCCAAAATTATTTTTAAAAGAGAAATATCTATCCCAACTATTGTATCAAATCTTCCCACATATTTTTCTATAGGGGAATTTTTCTCCTGTATCGCATAAGCGCCTGCCCTTTTTAATACAACCCTATTTTTGCATTCTTTTTCCACATATTTTTTATCTAATCTTTTCAATTTAACTTTTGAAATTGAAACCCCGCAAATCAATTTATTATTTTTAATTCCTGCAATTCCACTATAAACCGAGTGCCATTTTCCAGAAAGTATCCGCAATGTTTTTTTTGCATCGTTCTTGTTTTTTGGCTTTCCTATCAGCTTTCCCTTAAAATAAACTATCGTGTCGCATCCGATAATTATTTTATTTTTTTCATATCCTGTTTTTGCCTTTAGAACCGAATTTTCAATAACTGTTTTTCTGGGGCTTTTCAAAACAATTTCGTTTGCGTTTGTTTTTTTAATTTTAAATCTAAACCCTGTCTTTTTTAATAATTTTATCCTCCCTGCAGAACCTGACGCCAAAATAAACATAATTTTTCACTTTTTATCCGAATGAAAGATAAAGGTTTTTAAAGGATAACTTATTTATCCCTATAGGTTTTTACAATGGTATTTGTAGGTTTTATTCAGAAGTTTTTTCATAAAGAAAATAAACAAAAAGGCGATGAATTCAAAGAACAGATGGAAGAACAAATAAAAACTGGAAAAAAAATTGATCCAGATGAGTTTAAATCAAAGAATTTTGACAATTTTATAAAAGACGCAGAAACCCAGAAAAAAATAAGGGAATGGATGAATAAGTGGAATTACAAAAAAAGAGGGCTGATGGCCCTTTTATACATCCTATGGCTTCAGGGAACTTCAAACAAAAATGTATTAAGGCAGGCAAGTGACATACTTTCAAAACTTAAAGGGGAAGACATATTTGCCAAGTTTTTAAATGTCCTGAAATTGAAACCAGAGGGAAAGATGAAGTAATTTTTAAACCCCCTATCTTTATAAATATATTTTTTTTATTATATTATGCAAGAAAACAAAAAAGACTATTGTCCTACTTGTGGTGCCAAACTCATTTTTCGAGAAGGATGCATGGAATGCATTATCTGCGGCTGGAGCTCTTGCAAAGAAGGCTGATTTGAAAAATATCTTTTCAAATGGTTTAAAAAGATTTATCTTCATTTATATTGTAATTAAGCCTCGGTAGCTCAGTTGGTAGAGCGGCTGACTGTTACCCGCTTTTGACTTATGTCTTACTGATGGCAAAAGCATTGTTGCAAAAGCCATACGGATAAACTGAGACAAAACGGATAGTAATCAGCAGGCCATAGGTTCGAGTCCTGTCCGGGGCGATTAAAAGTTTTGTGTTTTGTGTTTTGTGTTTTGCAGGCATTCTAGTAACTGGAATGAAATAAGGCAAAAACATTCCACTAACTGGAACATTTTTAAATCCTTTCGTCTAATAAATATCTATGAAAGATGAAGAATTGCTTAAAGAGATAATTGCTCAGAATATCCATTGGGAAAGTGGAAAAATCGAAATTCCAAATAAAATAATAGAAAGAACAGTATCTTCTCAATTAAAAAAAGAGCTTAATGAAAAACAGGTCATTGCCTTAATCGGTCTTAGATCTGTTGGTAAAACTACAATTATTAAGCTCCTTATGAAACACCTTCTTATTAACAAAATTGAACCAAAAAAGATATTCTATTTTTCATTGGATGGTCTACAAAAAGAAGAAAAAATAATCAAGCAAATTATTGATTTATATAGTCGCAATCTTTTAAGAAAGCCTATTAATGAATCAAAGGATACGATTTATTTATTTTTTGATGAAATACAAAAAGTAAAGGATTGGGGGGAAGAAATCAAGTCCTATTATGATAAAAATCTAAAAATTAAATTTATTATTTCCGGATCTTCAAGTATGAATATTCTAAAAGGGAGTGGAGAAAGTTTGGTTGGGCGAATAATTATACATAAAATTTATCCGTTTTCATTCACGGAGTTTTTAAAATATAATAATGTGGAAATAGAAAAAATTAATTTGCATAATCTAGCATATCCATCAAAAGCTGAAAAAATTTCAATTCTATTTGAAGATTATATTACAATTGGGGGATTTCCTTTGTTTTATAGTTCTCCTGAAGAAATAAGAAAATCATTGCTTAAAAGCATGGTCGATTTGACTTTTTATCGCGATATTGTTAATATATTTGATGTCAAAAGAACAGATGTTTTAGAAGGATTGTTTTCTATTTTTATAAAAGAATCGGGAAATGTTATTAATTATTCAAATCTTTCCAATTCATTAAAAACTAAGTTTGAAACAATTAAATCTTATATGGGATATTTAAGTTCCTCATTTTTAATTTCAAAAAGTTCTTTTTATTCAGGAAGCAAGGTAAAAAGTCTTGAAAAAAATGAAAAAATTTATGTAGCGGATCATTCATTCGGGCTGTTACAGGAAATCGAGTTGGGCCTTAAAATAGAAACTATCATCTTCAATTCCCTTAAATCATTAGGATTTGACATATTCTATTGGCAGGATGAAAATAAAAACGAGGTTGATATTGTTTTTTTTGGTAAATCTCCGGAAGTTATAGAAGTAAAATATCAATCTAAAATTTTAGATTCAGATTTGAAAGGTCTTTATTCATTTTTAGAAAATTATAAAATTAAGCGTGCAATTGTTATCACTAAGAATATTTTTGAAATTAAAAAGAAAAAAGGTATTGAAATGCGGTTCATTCCCGCGTGGTTATTTCTACTTTCGGTTTGAAATTTTTTTACCATATTTTAATCCTTTGCCAATTCTCTTTTTGTTTAGGTTTTCCAAATCTTCTTGTAGGCCCAACTATTTCACCATCTCCTGCGAGTGGGTTTTTAGTACCTCTTATCTCTTCAAGGTTTGTCCCAAGCCTGCTTTTGAGAACCACCTCGCACTCCTTTCTTATTGTCAACGCCCTGTTTAAAAATTCCCTTAATGCTCCAGCTGTTGCAGGATCAAAGCTTTTTCCATTCAAAATATTTTTTATTTTTTTTAATTCCAATTCAGAATTATCCCTAATTTCTTTTATTTTACCTAAAGCCAAAACCTCACACTCAAATGATTCTGCATGGTGCAACATCATAATCCTTGCAAGTATTTTGTGAAGGCCAATTTGCTGGGAAAGCTCTATTGCCTTTTTGAGATCTGGCACAACAGATTCAATATCTCCTCCAAACCTCATCTGAGCATCCATTGAATTTTTGCCGCCAATATCTTCAAAAAAGTAAGTGGAATTATTTAATGCTGAAATTACCTTTTTTTCCATACTTTCTATTTTTTCTATCCGCTTAAAAGCCTCAATTTTAATTTTACTATGTGTATCACTGTTTTTTATTATTGCAAATAATCCATGCTCTGTTACAAAAGGGCATTTACTTATTACCTCTTTTAATCCTTCTTCAACCTCTGTCAGTTTTTTCTCCTTGTTAGCCATTTTTTCCAAGATGCTTAAAATCAGTCCTTCAAGCTCCCTAACACCATTGGTCCTCCGTACGTTTTCCAAAAATGCAGCAAAAATCTCGATAATTTCACCCTCAAATCCTTTCATTCCCTCCTTTTTTAGGTCCCAAATTAACTTTGTTAGATTTACGCATCCCTCTTCATGGATCCATCGATGGTTCCCAAAAATCTCGGGTGGAACCATTTTCAGCAATGTTTCTAATCTTTCTACTTTTTTCTTGAATTCTTCATTTTTGGTTTTTTTGAGTTTTTCTTCTGCAATATTGATCCTTCCCTCGATTATGTCACTAATTTTTACACTGTTTTCTCCAGACTTTTTTTCAGTCAGACGATTATTATCCTGAACAAGTGCCAACTGGAGATTTTTTTCTGTTTCCTCAATCCTTTCCTGAAGTATTAGAACCTGCTCTCGCATATCCACGAGGCCTATTCCAACCTGTATAATATCTAAAAAATCCTTCTTCATTTTAATCACATTTTTTTGACGATCCTAAGTCAAACCTGAATTTTCCTGCAAATACTTCCCATAACTTTTTTATCCTATAAAGACTATCAAAAAGAACATCAACTTTTTTTTCAAATGCGTTTAAGACCCTTATCTTTTTTTCAGATGTAATCTCTCTTTCAAATTGAGCCAGATGCAATTGTATATGCATTCCACTGATGATAAGAGATCTGTTCATCGGTTTCCAAATCCTTTGAAAGTTTGGCACTTTCATTGCCATTTGTTTATTCATCTATCTCACCCCATAAGATTTTTTACAGATTAATCTATGCCAAGCCACCTATATTAATTCTTTTGAATAAAATTCGAAAATAATGCATAATTTTATAATATTTTCGTATAATATTCAATTTATGAAAAATATAGAGGAAAAATTAATCCCCCTGCTGACCAAGGGGCACTGCACCCCGCAAATATCAGGAATTGCAAAAAAGATAAAAGAACCTTCAACGACGATACATTATAATATAAAGAGAATGGAAAAAGAAAACAAGATACTAATATACAAGGCAGTTTTTGATTATAAAAAAATAGAAAAAGGATTTTGTTCTTATGTTCTAATCAATACCTCTCCGGATGAATATTCAAATCCGGAAAGAATAGCAAAAGAACTGTCAAAATTTGAAGAGATAGAAAGCATAGATGTAATCACAGGGGGATGGGAAATATTAGTTAAGGTCAGAACAAAGGATATAGATTCCTATTACTTATTTGTGAAATCAGTATTATCCAGAAAAGGAGTTTCCAAGATAACTTCCCTAAACAGCCTAAAGCAGATAAAGACAGAATTTGTTTCCCTCCCATAAACACCTATTAAAACAATATATAAAAACTTAACTCTTCAATAATTATAACTAATATACTTATCTTGGTTGATATTCATGGGAAAAAATAAAATAATTGCAGGTCCAAACACAACTACAACTGATAAAAAATTTCCGGCTGGAGAGATAAAAAATAAAAATCTGGAGAAAATATTGGATTTTGTAAACTCTTTGGATTTCAAATCTTTTTATTTTCGGGAAATAGGCTTTAGTTATACTTATATCGCAAATCCTGCTCCTGAAAGAAAAGAGGAAATGCTCAAGCTTTTGAAAGATCCTCATACTCAGGAAATGGTGAAAAGCATTGATGTTGATAAATTAATACGGGATTCGAATAAATTCTGCGAGGAATTGGATGGTTTGGAAGAGGCCAGGGCAATTATTCTTTGGTTCAGGCTGAAAGGTATAGAGTTTGGGGAGGTTGAAAAGAAGGCAGTGAAAATTTATTATGATTCTCTTTATAACACTCAATTAAATAAAATAAAAGAAGCTAGGAAAATCGAAGAGGTAGGAAAGGAAGTAGAAGAAAAGATAAAAGAAAACATAAAATTAGAGCTTCAGTCATCGCTTAGGTTTATAATGGGAGAATCTTTTTACCATTCAATAGATGTCGGACCTTCTGGAATAACCATACTTCAAACCCTTAAAAAAATCGAAGACTGCGGTTATGATAATGCTCCTGATGAGTTAAAAGAAAACATCATTTTTGATCTGCTTTCCTGCAAATATAATACAGATTTAGAACATCTTAAGCTGGATTTAAGAAGAATAATCAATCATGCAAAAGACAATCCTGAAATCTGGGAAGCTGCAGGAATACATGGAAGAGAAGTACTTGTTGATTTGGATGGGCTTTTTTCATGGTTAATTGTATCGAGTCTTACAAAAGAAATTAAAAATAATCTGGAGAAATGGAAAAATTCAGATGAAGAGCAAAAGAAAGAAATGTTGGATGCTTGGGCTAGTCTAATTAGTAAAAAATTTGAATCTTGAATTCCAAAATGATTTTTCCAAATAGTTTAAAATAAAATTTATTTTAATTCATCCTTCATTTTAGATGCATATTCTCTAATTATCTTTTTCTTTTCCCGGTCTTCCAATATAGAAACCAGATAATAGTCATTTATAGGAATTCCAACAAGAATTGAGCCATCTTCAAGTGCAAGCTCATATTCTTTTCCATTCCCCTCTGCCTGTTTTAAAAGCGCGTCTGAAACATTGAGCATTGAAGCTACAATCGATGGAGTAGGCTCTTCAAACTGAAAATTGGATTTAAACAATGTCCCGTCTTTTTGGATTACTGCAGACCTATATCCCTCATTTTTCATTTCTTCTAAAATATCCTCAATCATAATTAACACCTATTTTATCTCAATTCCAGCAGAGCCCATTTTTAATGGAATTGACATCGGAAGCGAAGCTGAACTAATTGAAAAGTTTTCTCCATCTCCAATCGAGTATTTCTCATCCATCATATGCTCTATTGAAGTTAAAAGGGTTTTTTCATGCATTCCCTCATCAACTATAAACAATGTGGTCGCATTCGATTTTTTTAGCCTTCCTCCAACAAACTGGATAAATTTTATTATCGAGCTTGCAGGATTATACAATATAAATGTTGAAAGAGAGTGAAATACCACCCTTATTTTTTTTTGTTCATGTTCTTGCAGAATCGATTTTATTGCAATTGAAAGGTCATTGAGAGAATTTGCACCGGGAAGCGAAATTATACCTGTTTGAGAATCTGATTTTTTAGCAGGGTCTGATGAAGAGGAGTAGCAATCTATAAATATTAATTCTCCAGAAGAGTTTGCTTTTTTAAAATCAAATCCAAGCGCATCCGCTTTTTTGTTTATTTCCTCATGACTCATATCTGCAGTTATATATATTACAGCTTCGCCAAGATCAATTCCTGCCTGGGTGAAGTGGAATGCAAATGCATTTTTTTCTGTTCCGCTATGTCCAGAAATCATTATTAGCCCTTCTTTTAGATATCCTCCCTCAAGCAGTATATCCAAATCATTTATTCCTGTGGAAATTTTCGATTTTTTTAAAATTGGGTTTTTCCTGTCAACATTAACATCTGCCATACTCTACTTTCTTGGAAATCCTTTTAAAGCTTATATCTCTTTTTTATGCAATTTTTGTTTTATCAGGTATTTGCCGGATTATCTTTCAATTTTGTACTCCAGCAATTAGTCGTTACTTTCAAAAAGCTTTATAAATATTATGTTGGTTTTTAGTATGGTGATCACTAATGGGTTTTGATTTAAAGAAATGGGGTCCATATGTTTTTTTAATTGGATTCGTAATTGCAGTAGTGCTTAGCATTGCAGGAAGTGGACTTGAAGAAAGCAATAAAACTATGCTTTTATGGGTTTTGGGACTTTTAGGAATAGTCGTAGGGCTTGTAAATGTCGGGGATAAAGAATCAATGCCATTCCTCATTGCAGTAATTGCATTACTACAACTTAACTACGCATTGGAAATATTTAAGACATTTCCAGCACTCTCGGATGTTCTTCCAATTGTAACCGACATAATCTCCTATCTTACGATGTTTTTAATGCCAGCAGCATTGATTGTCGCATTAAAATTAATCTATGATCTTGCAGGAGAAGGTTCATACGGAAAAGTATCTCATGTTTTCGTTGGAAAGAAAAAGAGATAGTTTCTCTTTCTTTTTTTATTTTTTATATTTTTGATTTCAATTTAGATATCTTTTAAAAATATCCCAATTATCATCTTATCAAACTAGTTTTGGTGATTTAAATGGAAAAAAATTGTAAAGATTTAGTTTGCAGTATGTGTAAAAAGGAATTGGATAAATTAAAAGACTCAAAAAAATTAATAAGCAAAAATCTTGAATTTCTTGAAATGCCAAAAAGGGCGGTAAATGTAAACATTCCGTTAGTGATGGATAACCAAACAGTTAGAATAATCCCGGCATATAGGGTATTGTATAATGATTCAAGGGGACCTGGGAAAGGAGGAATTAGATTTCACCCGGAAGTTGATTTAGAAGAAGTGTGCGAACTTTCATTTTTAATGAGCCTAAAATGCGCTGTTGCAGATATACCTTATGGAGGCGCAAAGGGGGGAATCTGCATAAATCCAAAAGAATTATCTGAAAAAGAGCTTGAACGATTATCACGCTCGTATATAGATGCAATTGCAAATATAATAGGGGTGGATTGTGACATTCCAGCCCCAGATGTTAATACAAATCCAAAAGTTATGGGCTGGATGCTTGATGAATACGAAAAAATAATAGGAAAAAAAGAGCCTGGCGTGATCACAGGAAAGCCTGTTGAAATAGGAGGTTCTAAAGGAAGGTCTTATTCAACTTCGCAAGGAGGGTTTTTTGTTTTAGAAGAATATCTTAATTCAAAAGGAATTTCAAAAAATATAAAAATAGCAATTCAGGGATTTGGAAATGCAGGGTATCATATTGCAAGACTTCTTTTTGAAGCCGGATACAAAATAATTGCAGTAAGCGATTCTTCAACAGGAATTCATAATCCGGATGGGTTGAACATTTCCGAAGTATTTGAATATAAAAATAAAAATAAATCCCTAAAAGGATACAAGAACGCGAAAGAAATTTCAAATGAATCGCTTTTAGAGCTTGAATGTGATTGCCTGGTTCCAGCAGCCCTTGGGCATGTAATCACCCAAAAAAATGCAGAAAACATAAAGGCAAAAATAATTCTTGAGCTTGCAAACGGGCCGGTAAGTCCGGAGGCAGATGAAATTCTTTTTGAAAAAGGAACAATTATTATTCCAGATATCCTTGCAAATTCCGGAGGGGTTATTGTAAGTTATTTTGAATGGGCACAAAACAGAATGGGCTATTACTGGGAAGAGGATGAGGTAGTAGAAAAACTTAGGAAAAAAATAGTTTGCGCCACAAAAGATATTTTAAAACTTGCAGAAGAAGAAAAATGTTCTCTTAGAAAAGCATCCATGATTTTAGCAGTAAATAAAATAGTTGAAGCAGAAAAAATAAGGGGTCTTCCCCTCTAATTTTTTCAATCCAGGATTCCAAGTATAAACTTTCTTTTTTCTATTGGTTCCAATTCTTCAAGTGCTTTTATTACATAATTGAGTTTTGTTTTGCTGCTTGAATAAACAGTAAACAATTTCTCACCTTTTCTTATCGTATCCCCCTTTGACCTATATAAATATACTCCTGCACCTGAGTCTTTTGGAGCGCCTGCAAGACGTGCAATTTTTGAAATTATCTTGCTGTCTATATGGTGTATCTTTCCTGGTTGTTTTGCAAAAACATTATGTTCATATTTTCCAATATCGATATCTCGTGAACTTACTTTTGGATCCCCGCCCTGAAGCTCAACTATTTCCTTGAATTTTTCAAGCGCTTTTCCGCTTAAAAGAATTTTTTCTGCAACCTCATACCCCATATTCTTTTCAACCTTTCCGCAAAGTTCGAGAAGTTTTCCTGCAAGTAAACATGATTTTTGCTTTAAATCCTCAGGTCCTTTGAGGCTTGGAAAGAATCTGTCCCCCCCTTGGTGGAGTATTTTTGAATTTTCCAAAACCATCAGCACATCTCTTGCCTCAAGTGCTACTCCTATGCCTGAACCTATGGGCTCTGAACCATCTGAAATAATTGATTCTATATCCATTCCAAGTCCCTGCTGTCCTACTTTTATAAAATGCTCCCCAAGTGCTTTTGCAGCATTCATGTCCTCTATTTTTGCCCCTCTTCCGACAGGAATATCAATTACAACATGGGTTGCATTGACTGCCTTCTTTTTTGCAAGAATGCTGGATAATAACATTCCTTCCGGATCAAGTTTTAGAGGATTTCGAATTTTTATTAGCTTATCATCTGCGCTTGCAAGATTGAGTCCTCCTCCCCAGACCATTGCACCTTTTGCCTTTAGAACAATTTCTTTTAATTCATCCATTCCCAAATCAACCGGGGCCAGAAGTTCCATTACATCTGCAGTTCCAGCAGCAGAAGTTATTGCTCTTGAAGATGATTTTGGGATATATGCTCCTGCAGCTGCAACTATCGGAACAACTATCATTGTGGTCCGGTTTCCTGCAACACCCCCAATGCAATGTTTGTCGCAAACAGGCTTTACTCCAAGATTTAATGTTTCCCCGGAATTAACTATGCTGTTTGTCAGGGCAACTATTTCTTCATCTGAAAGCCTTTTTGTGTACACTCCGCAAATCCATGCAGAAAGCTCAACATCTCCGAGCCTGTTTTGCATCAAATCTTTGATTATTAAATCAATTGCTTCTGCTGAAAGGGTTCTCCCTTCTAATTTATCTTTTATATATGAAAGTGATTTGGGCTGGTCCATATGGATTATCTCAAGATCTTGCGAATCGCAGATTCCAAGCTCGTCTGCAAGTTCTCTAAATACCCCAATTTCTCCAGGTTTTACATAATTTTCTGAAAGGTCAACAAGTGCAACAGCTTCCATTTCGCCGTATTTTATTGTAGTCCGGTATCCCAAATAGATATCATGTTCTTTTGCCTCTGCCTCATTTAGGATAACAATTTTTTTCCCAGTGTGAATATCAAATATTTTTGCCTTGCATTTGTATTTTTGTATTTTCCAGACATCTATTTTCTCTCTCATATTCTTTATTTTTTCTTCTTCCAAAAAATCACCCAAGTTCTTTAAAATGCCTCGTTGCAACCGATGAAAAAGAGGTCGGGGATATAATCCCCTCCTCAGTAATGTATCCATTTATATACCTTGCTTCTGTAAAATCAAAAGCAGGATTTTCTATTTTTAGTTTTTTTGGGGGGGTTTCCCAAATTTCTTTCGGGCTTCTTTGCTCTATTTTCTCCTTATTTCCATAAAGTGTTAATGGATTGTATTTGTATAATTCTGCTGCACAGTAAAATGAAACATTGTGTATTCGCGATATCTGTGCAAGGCATGAAGTTCCTATTTTATTTATTAAATCCCCAGTAGATGTTATTGCATCTGCTCCGACAAGGCACAAATCCGCTTTTTTCATAAAGACATTTGAAGCGCCATCCACCACTAAAGTGGTGTCTATCCCAGCAGAGGAAAGTTCTTTTGCAGTAATTCTACCCTGAAATTTTGGCCTTGTTTCACAGCATATTACCCGAAAATCCGTTCCTATTTCAAATGCTTTTTTTAATATGCCGGTTACTGTTGATGAATGGCAATATGTTATCACTAAACTTCCATTTTCTATTGTTTTTGCCCCGTAGTCTGCAAGTATTTGGGAATCATGTTCCATTTTTTTAAGGTATTTTTCACTATGTTCAACTATATTCTTTTTTACCTCGTCAATGCTTTTGTTTCCAGAGCTTATCTGCATAACTGTAAAATTTATAACATCCTTTATTGAGTTTCTCATCATAGGTTCAGTGGGCCTTGTTGATGCCAAAAGATCAGAGACAATTAAAAGTTCCGAGTAAAGCTCATCAAATGTTTTTGCCTTTGAATTTTTAACCTGCAAAATTATTGCCGTTACTACTGCTCTGGCAACATTTCGTGCGCCTTGTATTTTTATTTTTTTTATATCTGTTATTATCTGTGAAATTTTTTTATCCATAACAAAAATAAGAAGTATATCTTTTTATTTACTTCGCCCATTTATTTTTATGGTGAAATCCAATGGAAGTCGTATTTGAATGCGATTCTTCAAAAAAGAAGGATCTTTTAAAAATTCTTGAATCAGGCAGTCTTGATGCCGATTCTTTTGCAAGAGTTGGCTATATCCTCAAGGATGGCCCATCAATAGGAGAAGGGCATGGGAAGGTTTATCTTTACATAAAATCCAATGAGGAGTTTATAAAAAAGGCATTAGAAAGGCTAAAGGATGTCGCATTGAAATCCAATGAAGAGGTGTCAAAAAAAATAATTGAAAAAATACGCGCAGAAGAAGAACAGGCAACATCAGGTTTCGGGGATATTTTTGGCTGAAGAAAAAAACAATCAAAAAATTGCATCACGCGGAGTTCCATCCTCCCTTTCATTATATTTTCCTCCATACAATTCTGAAGAAATCAGGTCTTTTCAGGATGACACCGGGGCTTTGACAAGAAATTTGTGGTCTTTATCTGAAATTGTAAATTTTGTTTTTTCAAAAAAATACCAGCCCAAATATTATGAGGTTGCGCTTGGATTTCTTACACATTTGTCTTTAAAACTTGAAATGCACGGAGATGAAATTTCCGAATTTATAAAATCCAATGGAATTTCAAAGGCAACTTTTTATAACCGGGTTTTGCCACGCCTTAGAAGGGTCGGGATGATAAAGATTGAAAGGCACACAATTGTTTCAATAGAGAGCAAAAGAAAATTCAGACCTATGAAAATCACACTTAGCAAAACATTTGGAAATTATCTGCTTAAAATAGGGGATTCATGGCTTGCAGAAATAGATGATGCGCGAACGAAACAAAGAAAATAATTCCTATTTTCTTTTTTTAGTTTTAACCTGTTTGTTACCCTTTTGTTTGGGCGTTTTGCCATCTGGTTTTTTTCTCATTCTTGTTTTTTTCCCCTTTTTGGCAGGTTTTATTTTTTCCTTTATTTTTTCTCGTTTTCCTTTAAGCGATTCTATCTCTCTTGCTGTTTTTTGTTTTTTTTCTTCAATTCTTTTTGATACCTCTTCGAAAGCATCTATATCATATATTTTTTCATGCATTCCTTGTATTGCCAATTTGCTTTCAGATATAAGATCTGTCAATCTTTTTTTTGCGAGATTTATCTTTTGATCTATTTTTTGGTCATCCCCGATTATTCCATTTAAATCATCATCATATTCTTCAACAAGCCCTTCAAGGTCTTTTAGATACTTTTTCATATGCTCTGCATCTGCGGATTTTTTCAATTCCGTTATCTCTTTATCAGAGCTTCTAAGGTATTCTGTTATTTTGATTATTTTTAATTCGTAATTTTCCAGATATTCCTTTAAATCCTCTTCCACTTCACTTAGCATTTCAAATTCTTTTTTTAATGATTCAAACTGGTCCTGCCTTCTTTTCATTGCATATTCAATATCATCCACTCTCTCTCTTAATTCTGTTTTTGCATCATCCATTTCTTCCATTGAATATTTCAATGATTCCGATAATTCATTTAGCTTTGAAACCTTTTCATCAATTAGTTCAACATCTGATTTTAATTTTGAATACCCCTGTTCGAGTTCTTTAATATCTGAGTCAATGAGCTCTGTTTTTGATTTTTTCTCATCCAATGATTCTTCAATTTCATTCATCTTTTCCAAAACTTCTTCCTTTGCGCCGCTTGTTCCTTCAAGAAGAATTTTTGTTTTTCCCCGTATTTGTTCTATTACCTTTTTTGCCTCCAAATCAATACTGTTTATTGTATTTTCAAGTTCTTCTAAATCTGAAACCCGGTCCGGAAGCTCAAGTGCCTTTTCTTTCAGTTCTATTATCTTTTCTTCTTTTTTTAAGAGTGCTTCTGTGAAAAATGTTAAATCAGAGCTCATTCTGCTTTCAAGAGGAAGAATTTTTTCCTTGTATATCTTTTCTTTTTCTTTTTTGAGCTTTGCAATTTCTCCTTTTTGTACCTCTATTTTTTCCATTTGTTCTGAAAGGATTTTTTTGAGTGCTGTTCTTTTGGTTTTTTTGGGTTCAGGCACTTCAGTTTTCTTTATCTCCTGCTCATATAATTCTTCAAGTTCATCTAAAGGTTTTTCAATTTCAAGTTTTTCAGGCATTTCTTCTATTTCCTGCCCCTGATATACTCTTGTTACATCTTCAATTAATTTTTCTTCAGGTTCAGAATTTTCAATTGCCTCTTTTGAATTCTCCTCATCAAACTTAAATTCATAATTTGATTCGGGATTTTCTGAATAATCTTCCCGGTTTTCCAATTTTTCTTGGCTTTCTGCAGCCTCATCTTTTTCATAAGATGAATACTCCTCTTTTTCTTCCGGCTCCTCTTCATATTGGACAGGAGAATTATTCTCTCCGGCCCATGAGGCATAAACCCGTGTAAGGTTGTATGTTAATTTTATATATCCTTCCTCTTCTAAGATTTGAAGCCATTTTTCAGCCTCTGTCTTGGACATATTCGCTTTTCTTGCAAGTTCATTTAATTCTATCTTTTTTTCCTTTGAAAGGATTTTAACTAGGCTGTCTACATCCGTACTAATTATTGCATCATCAATTGTGATGTCATCTTTCAAATATTTTCACCTTCTGTTTCTATCTGCACAGAATAGGCTCCTGATAATTTTCTCATTGCCCTTTGCATTGCTATTTGAATATTTGGGATATTTGCCTTGTATGTTTTTATTGTCATAATTTGCTGGCCCCTATAAATTCTTGCAGCTCTGTCACTTGGTCTTCCAAATGCCTTTCTCATACCCTTCTGGAGCCTGTCTGCCCCAGCTCCTGCAATCATTTTATTCTCTCTTATTACATGATGGGGATAGGGTTTTATCATAAGATGGTAATTTCCACTAACTGTTTTTTCAAGATGCTTGTTTGCGCTCTGTCTCGAACTTTCAAGAGAATTATCGCTTATTATTAAATCCTGCATGCTGATAAGATTTATTCTTGCATCATAATCTTCCTTTTCAATTCCCATTCTGAATTGGTTTAAATCCCTGTGAGGCATTGATTTGATATACGATCTTCTTGGTTTTGTTTTCGAATATTTTGTCCATGCGACTTTGTCAGGGTCTCTATATGCTTTTGCCGGTCTTCTTGCCATATTATAACACCTATTGATTAAATAGTACTATTTTATTGCGTAGTTAAGTTTTTAAGCCCTATATATACTCTTTTTTATTCCAAAATATTGCTTTTCATTTAAAAAATAAAAAATATTTTTCAGCATTGGGTGTGGACATCAGTCATTCCGCCAATTCCAAGAGCATTGATAAATACAGGAACTACAAGATAAATTAATCCTCCAATTATTGCTCCAAGAAACATTGAAGTTGCCCAGACATTTGCCCTTGCCCTTGTCTCAGCACCCATGACCTGCCCTGCAGCATAAATAATTGCAGCCATAACTATTAAGATAAGCATAACAGCTCCCATAACAGTTTCTACAATATTTACTATTTCACAGATTGCATTTTTTATTTGTGTTGCTTCTGGATTTGCTGTTACATCTATATCAGGGGCAGTTGGCACAGAACTAATTAGCCCAACCAAAATTAAAAATATTATCAGATTTTTCATAATTTTCACCATTATCAGCACATTGTCTTCGTCCAACCACTATCATAACCCATTATTTTCTCTATAAATACAGGAACTACAAGATAAATTAATCCTCCAATTATTGCTCCAAGAAACATTGAAGTTGCCCAGACATTTGCCCTTGCCCTTGTCTCAGCACCCATGACCTGCCCTGCAGCATAAATAATTGCAGCCATAACTATTAAGATAAGCATAACAGCTCCCATAA
>JBAZMS010000002.1:0-263270 GCA_041649555.1 Candidatus Micrarchaeia archaeon
ATTGCTCCAAGAAACATTGAAGTTGCCCAGACATTTGCCCTTGCCCTTGTCTCAGCACCCATGACCTGCCCTGCAGCATAAATAATTGCAGCCATAACTATTAAGATAAGCATAACAGCTCCCATAATAGTTCGTACTATATCCACAACACTGCAGACCGCATTTCCAATATCTACTTCCGGATCTGATGCTGCTATCAATACTCCGGCAAAACTTATCAATATTACAATATTAAATATTATTTTTGCAAGCTCCATATTTTTTCACACCCTTGATAACACTTTATATACATAAATTTATAAATGCAATTTACTCTGCGCATGCAACAGTTACATCCTCGCCCATTATCTCATTCATAAATAATGGAACTACAAGATAAATTAATCCTCCAATTATTGCTCCAAGAAACATTGAAGTTGCCCAGACATTTGCCCTTGCCCTTGTCTCAGCACCGAGGATTTGTCCGGCTCCATAAATTATTGCAGAAAGAACTATTAAGATGAGAAATACCGCACTCATCAAAGATTTTACAAGATCCACTACCACGCAGATCGCATTTTTAAGCCTTACAGTCTCATCATCTTTCTCTTCATAAGGATAGTATGCACCAGACATACCTGCAATGATCCCAAAAACTATAAAAATACTTATTAATTTTTTAAATGTCATAGAACTATTATATCTATTATCATTTTAAAAGATTTTTGTATTTGATTTAAATCATTTCCTCTAATCTTCTTCCGATCATTTTTGCGCTTTCCCATTTTATAGAATATGATGCTTCATTTTCCTTAAACACAGATAAGGGTATAAAATTCCATCCCTCCCTGTTTTTCCTCCATGCAATATATGAGGTTATTCCGGTATTCTCTTCCCAAATTCTCAATCCTTCAAACTGGTCTTTTTTTATTGAAAGCCTTTCTCCTTCCCAGGCTTTGGATTCAATTGCATACTGTTTTCCTTTTTTAAATAATAAAAGGTCTGGTGAAAGGGAGGAAACCCCGCTTCCGGCAGCCCTAATTACTGAAAAACCTTTTTCTGAAAAATAATTTATGAGCTCCCTTTCAGCCCTTGAACCTTTGCTATACCTGTTTAACATTGCACAAAACCTTTTTTTGCATTTAATTCAATTATTGTTCCATCCTTTAAAAATTCGTACGGGTCTTTTTCCAGTTTATCGAGCATTGGAATTTTTGAAATTATCGCTCCGACTGCAATAATTGGCTCTGCTTCCAGATTTATTATTCCGGTTGGCGCAACCCTGTTTTTCCTTAATTGAAGCATTACATATGAGCCTACTGTCGAGCCCTTTCCTCTTGGAAATACCAATATTTTATCTGCAATGCATTTTCCTTCAATTGAATGCCCCCTTTCAATTACTATCCCTGTTTTTGGGTCGACTCCCCCTAAAAAAGAAATAGGGTCTTTTGAAATTAAAACTTCCCCTGCCACAATTCCTGTTGAAATCATTCTTCCATATATTTTCATAAATTAAATGGAATAAAAAGATTAAAATTACTGGTGGTCCCCCAAACCTAAATTATAAATATCTGTTTCCAGGTAATGATTCTTTTCCAGATTTCTGATCATATCTTCAACTAACATTTTTTTTATTTCGAAAAATTTTTCTTTTGGCAAAATTTCATTGCATACTGCATAACGGAGATTCTTTGCATTAAAACAAAATATAGAATCGTGTGTGTTTTCGCAATTATGCAAAAACATAGATGAACTGCAGTTGACGCATGAGTCTATCTCAAAGGAGCCAATTATTTTTTTTGAATTGTATATATGAATTGAAAATTTTGAATCAAAAGATTTTGCAGAACCAAAAACATACTCGCAATTATCAACCCAAAATGTATATGCTAGATATTTAGAATCAAAACAATCAAGAATTTTATAGCAATTATATAAATTTTGATAAATTGTTGAATCAACGACATTTTGGTTCTGCCCGTTGATAAATTCAACTATGAATAATGCTGATTTTTCTAATTTTTTTGAAATCTTAGCTAAATCATCGGTTTTATCTAATGCTATCTTTATTTTTCCAAGATTAATAAAGGATTCGAGATCTGCTAGTCTGTTTTTTGGAATTTCTTTAAATACCGCATATTCCCCTGGAAAATAAATCATTTTGTTGCTAGTTTTTGATTGGCATAGATCCCCCCCTGGAATTCTTTTAAGAAGCCAATTCCCATAATCATCAATTTGAAAAAATTCTTTTCCAAAAATCAATTTTGAGGTTTTTGAAAAGGCTTCATTGATTTCATTCATAATGGCATTCCTCCAAGATGGAAGTCAATAAGAGAAGGCAGGGTTTTGTTTTTTTTCAATTTTTCAAGCATTTCTCCAATTAGTTTTTCCTTTAATTTAAAATAATCCTCCTTTGGAAATTCATTGTTCCCAATGCAATATTTTTTTGAAAAGAGATGAGAACAAAACATGACTTCATAGCAATTCTTGCAGTTATATGAGTAATATATATCGCTACATTTTACAAGAAAAGCTGATTCAAATGATCTCGTAACTTGTGCAATTTCTGTAGTGTTCATACAAAAATTATTCAGTGCCCCCCACGAGCATCCAATAAGAAATTTACTGTCTCGAATCATATGCGAATAGATGATGTGCTCTGAATTCATTATTTCTTTTGATTTATATACATGAAAGCAATCTGTGCAGTTTTCACTTTCTGAAACGTCCATGGAATTACCCAAAATTTTATTTCCAGCATAAACAAACCGTTTCTTAATTTCATGCAGTAAAGCATCCGGATCGTTGAAATCATATACTCTTATAGGTTTAATTTTCAACTGATCCAATTCATCAAGAGAAATAAAATTTGAATTATTACAATAATAATTTGATACATATACTTCCTGTCCGCTTATTATAGAATTTAATTTTTTTGGTGGTTCATTATAACGATTCAAAAAATTGTAAAATTCATTGATATTTCCTATTTCCGATTTAAATAAAATACGGCAAATAGAACTAAAAACCTGATCTAAATCCATTCGCTCACATCTACAGTTTTCACTTTCATCGGAATCATAAATTTTTCATCGGTGCCATACAATCTTATGATGCATTCTCTTGTTGCAAGATAGGTAAAAAGATTTTTTTTCTCCTCTTCTATCTCTGTTAAAGACCAATTTTTTCTAAAATATTCTTCAACTTTTATATCCATAATCCCGTCCAAATATTTTGCATCCTGTTTGCTAGTTTTAAAAATAATAAGATTATACATATTAGTTAAAATAGAGTTTAGAATCTCGGAGTCAATTTGAGAAAGATATTGCATAGAAAGATATAGGTATAAATTGAATTTTCTCGTTTCAGTAAGGATATCCTTCGCAACTTTTGTTTGAACTATTGGGAATTCATCAATTATCAAAATAGTTTTGGAATCCAATTTTCGTGTTAATGCCAGTATATAAATTTGTTGTATTATAGCCCCCGCAAAAAATTTTATCATATTTCTTCCAAAATAATTGGGATTGAATGAAATAGTGGTAATTCTATTATTTTTGATAATATCAATTAACGATTCTCTTTTTTTATTGTCTCCCATATAAAGCTCATACTGCCCTATAAAATTTAGAACCGGAAGAATTGCCTCGTTAAAGTGGTGTATGTATATATCTTCAAATTCTGTTGAAAAAAATCGTTTTATTTCATCATTTGTAGTCATTGAAACAAATTCCATTCTTTTTGCAGAATCGGTAAGTATAAGTCCTATATTAAATAAATTTAATCTTTTAAGATTTGAAAGAAGATGGACAGAATAAAAAAGGACTCGCTCAGCATATTTATTTTTATTGTCTATTATAGAGGATATCAGTTGAGATATGAGCTGTATCGTCATTGGACTTTCAGCTCCCCCTGTTTCCAAAGGTTCTATATAATTTTCTCTAAAATCTATTATCTTCCCAGAATTTATGGTTTCTCTGAATTCTGCATGAGGATCTATAATAACTATTGTTGCGTCAGGATGTTTATCTAATATGGCTTTGGTTTTCATAGCAATGAACTTACTTTTTCCAGTTCCGGACATACCAGTAATTAGTGTATGTTTAAATACATTATAATTATCCACCCCTATCGTGGTACCCTCTTTTTCGAATAGGGGTTTTGAGGAATTTATATGCATTGATTTTAGTATCGGATGATGGATTACCTCCAAATAAAAAGAAGGGTTGTGTTCCATATCAATTTTGAGAAAGTTTTCCGGATCTTTTATAAATGCCAACTTTTTTTTATTTTCATCATCATTTATTTTTGCAAAACAGAATAATTTTCCAAATACTGGAAAAACGGCAAGCTGTATTGTCGTTACCTTTTCCTTAATAATAAAATCTAAGATGTTTGTTCGTGTTATAAAGAAAAAATTGTTTGGCAACCCCCCACTAGTTTCTTTTTCTAAACTTGAATCATTTTCATCAAATTTAAACGGAAATAATAATGGTACTAAATCATTTATTTTTTCATCAGATTTTAAATAAAAGCGTATTGTTTTATTGCATCTTTTTATCGTTAGTCTGCAAATTTTTATTGGGAATACTCTGCTTAAATCAAAAAAATCCAAAAAAGGTATTTTTCTTTTAAAAACATGCCTAAATAAATTCTCCCAGTGTTTGGATTCTATTTTTTCAGAATAAAAAACAAATTCCGTAAATAATTTATCCGTTCGTTTTTCCAAAGAGTCCATTCCAAGTATCTCACAGTTAGAATTGAAATAGTCGATAAATTCATTTGTATCCATATATTAAAAATGGGCAAAAGCTGTATTTAAATAGTAATAGTATAAATATATACTACAGATTCATATGGATTTATTATTAATGCTTGAAGAAATAGGAATACCAAAAAATGAGGCCTCAGTTTATTTAGTTTTGGCAAAAAGCAGCGGAATGAATGCCTCTGAGATTGCCGTAATTTTAAATATGCACAGGCCGAACATTTATGATATTTTAAAAAAACTTGAAAATAAAGGGCTCATAAGTTCCTTCACCTTGAATGGAAAAATAATATATAAATCACGGACAATTGATGGAATAAAAGATTTCTGGAAAGAGAAACTGTCTATTATAGAACAAATAGAAAATGAACTAAAAAAATATAAAGAAGAAGAAAAGGAATGCGAAATATCCGTTTATAACGGATCTAGCATTCTAAGAGTTCTTAATCCGGATGTTATAAAAGAATTGGAGAGTGTGGGGGGCTGTTGCATGGTTATGGGCCTTGACGAGAGACAAACAATCGAACTCGATGAATTTGCTGTAAAAAATTATTTTAGGACTATGCAAAGAAAAAATTTTAAGGAAATGGATATTATATCAGAGGATGATTTGTATTTTCCCGGACCAGAAGAGGTTGTAGATTACAAAGCTCTACCAAAAAAACATTTTGATGCGTCTATAATGTATGTTGTTTATGGAAATAAATTGGCCATGGTAGTATTCTCGCATCCAGCCCATTTGATAATAATAAAAAGCAAAAAAGTTGCAAACGGATATAGGAAAAAATTCATGCTTTTATGGAAAAGCGCAAAAAAAGTCAAAAGAAAATAATAAATTATCTAATTACATTTGAAATCATCTCTTCCAGGTCCCCGAAAATAACTTTCTGTTTGTTAAAGCCTGGAAGATATTTTGCGGCCTTTCCGGAATTAACCCCAGTAATTTTATATCCAATTTCTTCAATCGGGCATACAACCATGCAGGTGTCTGCAACTATATTTCCTCCAGCCCTTTCTATAACATCCAAATAACCAAGCTTTCTTGATTTTTCTTTTATTATTTTTGAAGTGCAAACCCACAATTCGCATCCGATTGTTTTGTTTTTTAAAATATCTGCGATTTTTTTTATTTCGTCAATTGATGCATGGGGGCATCCAATTGCAATTAATTCTGGTTTTGTATTTTTGGTTTCAGAATTTATTTTTTCTTTTATTTCCTTTAAATCTTTTTCTTCAAAGATAATCTCTTCGGAATTTTCTTCTAAAATAAATTCAGGAGTAATCCCCTCCATATAAAATAATGCGCAGGAACCTGTTGCAGCCATTGCAGCTCCCAATGCTTTCAGCCAGTCTTCGCCTGCAGATCTTATTCCAACAAAAGAAGGGGTTTTTCCCTTTATTTTACTACCAAGAAAATACCCCATCGCCCCAAAATCAGAAGAATTTTTTAATTCTGCCTCTATTTTTATTTTAATATCTGAAATCCTGTTTTCCTTCAAATGCAATCCAAAATAAGGGGTAATTCCGCATATTGCAGAGGCAAGTGCAGAAGGCCCTCCTTCCCTGTTTGTTCTTGCTCCAAGCACTGAATTTGCAAAGCATACAGCAGAGCTTTCAGACCATGCAATATGCTCTTTTAATTTTGGCCTGATCCCTATCAAATAAGGGGTGCATGTGCAGGTTGGATTGATTCCCATCTTAACATAGGCATCAATTATTTTTTTTTGTTTTTCTGCAAAATTTTTGGGAACCTTCATTTTTTTCCATTCCAAATTATCCATTCCTGATGGATTTAAATAAGATGGAATTTTTACACTTGCCCCTTTCTTAGCCAAATCCTCCAGATATTCTAAACCCGCATCCCCGATTGTTTTATAAGATACCCCTGCAATCTGTGCAGAGGATACAGGAATCATTTTTTCTGCGTTATAAATTTTTCCAAGAGCACATAAGATTTCCATTGATTCCTGAACTGCCTCTCCAAATTCACCGTCAAGCATTTTTTGCTCCTCTAAACCAAGTTCCATATTCTAAGTTAGATAATTAAATTTTTATATCTTGAGAAAACAAAATAATATAAATATATACTCAAATGTAAATATTTATGAAAAATAAAATTCCCTTTATTTTATGCATCATTTTTGGAATCATAATTTTTTTTGGCTGCACAGCGCAGGAAAAACAGGAGAATAACTCCAGTGCTATTTTTATTGATGAAAATGCCGCACCAGTCAACAATAATCTTTCCAGTTATGTAAATAATGGATCTGCTGCTGAAAACAAAGCAGAAGAGAATCCCGGCGGAGAAGAAATTATTGTCAGGGCGGAAAAAATTGAAGCTATAATACCTGTAGGTATTGAAAATAATTGTATTGGATTTTTGTCAGGGGCTCTGGATGAAATGGAAAATATACGATTGATAGGGGGAGGATGGGCAAGGCCGCATCCCGGACCTTTTGTATGGGATTATATAGAAAAAATTGAAGGAGCATATGATTTTTCATATCCGGATGAATATGTAATGGCTGCACAGGAGAAAAATATTTCAATTCTTGCAACAGTGTGGCCCTTTGCAGAATGGGACCAGAAAAGCGATTCTTCATGCAAAGTAAGTGATAATGATATATTCAATTATCGCGGAAAGGATGAGTTTGACGGGCTTCCAAAATACAGATGCAAACCAAAGGATATGCAGGCATACAAAAATTTCCTTGAAGCACTGACGGAAAGATATGATGGAGATGGGATTAATGATATGCCCGGCCTTGTAATTCCTGTCAAATATTATGAGATATTAAATGAACCTGAAATGAAATCGGATGAGTTGACTTTTTTTGTTGGAGATGAAAACGATTATTTTGAAATATTAAAGGGAAGCTATGAAACTATTAAGGAAACCTGTCCTGATTGCAAGGTATTGCATGCAGGATGCGCAGGCTCACAGGAGGAATTTTTGTTTTTCTGGAAAAAGGTATTTGGACTTGGAGGAGGAAGTTATTTTGATATTGCAAATATTCATTATATTGGCTCAGGAGATTTAAATACCCTGAATGTAAAATCATTCAAAAACATTCTGATCGAGAATAATCTTGAAAAACCTATCTGGGTAACAGAAGTCGAATTTGATAATGAAAATTCAGATGTTGTTGAAATGAGTAGAGGTGCATTTAATGCAGGTGCAGCCAAACTGTTTTATGTTAGCTTTGAGGTTGGCGGGCACGGCCCTTCTGAAATCGGGAAGTATTCTTCAAAATATGTTCAGGCAACTGCATTGTGTAAAAAATAAAAATATTACCAACATACCGGAGAAAGCCATTCTATAGGTTCATGTTTTTTTATTGCATTCTCTAATATGGCAATCATTTTGAAATCAGCAATCTCTTCTTGTTCCAATTCTATTTTCAGTTTTATTGCATCTATTATAATTAACACTCCGGGTTTTTTATATTCCAAAAGTTCCAGAATTTTTGCTATTTTGTCTTTTTTTCCATTGTTTATCTTTTCTGCAAGAGGAGCTGCGATTATTCTTTCCTTTTTGGAAGTATTAGTTGTTTTGCTGGTAATAATCAATAGATAACACCTAAAAAATAAAAAAATATATTACCAATAATTTGCCGGATTGGCATCTATTTTAAGTGGCTCGATTGCCATTTCAAGTTTTTTAATCATTGAAAGTTCTTTTGCATTCTCTCCCTTTTTTAATTCTTCAAGAGTTTGTTTTGCATCAATTATTGCAGTTATCCCCGGATATTTTCCATTTGCAGATTCAATTTCCTGAATTATTATCTTTGCTTTTGCAGTTAAGTTTGTTATATCTGCAAATTTTACCAGTTTTGGTTTTGCTTTCTGCTGCCTTTTTTTAACTGGTTTTTCAACCCATGATAAATTAAGTCCGCCGCACATTTATTCTCCCCTCATTGCTGAGATCTTCTGATATATCTCTTCAGGCATAATGCGGTTTACTTCTCTCCAGACAGTCATTGTGGAAATTCCAGCAGAACTTGCGATTTTTCTTAATCCCATGTTCCTATTCCAATACATCTCTAAAATTAAGTTTCTTATATTTTCATCAACTACTCTTTTTCTTCCTGTTTTTCTCTCTTCTAAAAGAGACACCACCCGTTTTCATTTTTCATTTTAACACCCCTCATCGCTTATGTACTTATTTGGATTAAGAAAGGTATTTAAACAAGTGTATCAAATTTTTCATATGGATCTGTTAAATCAAATCGCAATTTCCTTTATTACTATTTTTCTTATTATGGATCCATTTGCAAGCATACCCCCATTTATTGCCTTAACGAAAGGATGCAAGGAAAAAGAGATGAGATATGTTGCAACAAGGGCAGTCATCATTGCCTGTCTTATTGCAGTAGTATTTATGTTTGGAGGCTCTGCTGTTTTATCTTTTATGGGAGTTACTTTAAATGATTTAAAGGTTGCAGGAGGAATTGTCCTGGGTCTTTTGGGACTTGAAAATGTTTTGGGATTTACATTTACACACGGCCAGAACTCAAAAAAAGATGAGATGGCAGCAGTTGCAGTAATTATCGCAACTCCATTATTATCAGGTCCAGGATTGATAAGTACCTTAATGGTTCTAAAAGATGAAATCGGACTATATGTTCCTTTAATTGCCCTTGCGCTTGCGTTTTTAATTACATGGATAATGCTTTTGAATGCTTCAAGAATAAGAGCAATTGCAGGGGATATGTTTCTCAGGTTTCTTTCCAAGGTAATCGGATTATTGTTAATCGCACTTTCAGTATCTTTCATAAAAGAAGGCCTTATGGCTTAGATAATTAAATCTTTGCCAATTAAAGTTATTATGAGGGTTATTTTCTTTTTTGCAATTTTTATATTATTTTTTGGGTGCCTGTCTTTTGATGATTATCCCCTTGAACATAATTATTCGATAACTTCTGACAAAAATAATTATTCTCTTGTTTCAAATCCGGATGGCTCTTTTAATTGTACTGGAACAAAAGAGCAATACTGCCTGAATGATACGCTCTATTATGATGTAAAATGCAAGGATGGCTCAAGACAATATGGCCACCAAACCTGCGTATATGGCTGTGAAAATTCAAAATGCAATGATCCAACCTGCCCTAGAGCTCCAAAAGAACAATACTGCGATAAAGATACCCGGTTTTTCAATCCGGAATGTATCGGAGTCGAATGGAATTATGAGTTTGAGGAATGCCCCTATGGCTGTTTAAACGGAACCTGCCTTGAAAAATCATGTCCTGATTCCTGTGATGATTCAAATCCCAAAACCTTTGATTTCTGCTCAAATGAAACCAATTTTGATTGTAATTCTATATTGCTTGAAAAAAATAAGCAGAGTTATAGCTGGAGATATGAAGGAAAATCATACAATCTTATTTTGGAATTTGACCCCTATCTTTTAATCAAATACAAAAATGATCCAAGATTTACCTGCTATGAGCCATGTAAAAATAATTGGGAGGAGGATTATTTTAACCAATTTATATTTAGTAAAGATCAATATCCTTTGATAGATAATCTAATTCTAAGGGTAAATGAGTCTGATTCTGATAGAAAATTAAAAATTCTTTTAAGGTTTGTCCAGTCCATTCCTTATGACTGGGAAGGGTTTTATTCAGAAACAGATTCGCAGAATTTTCCCTATGAAACCCTATACTATAATTCAGGGGTGTGCTCTGACAAATCCCTTCTTGGAGCATTAATTGCAAAAGAAATGGGATATGGATCAGTTCTGTTCTATTATGAAAAAGAGAATCATATGGCCCTTGGAATATCCTGCCCCAAATCCCTTTCCAATTATAATTCAGGCTATTGTTTTATAGAAACAACGCAGGAATGCGCAAGATTTACTGATCTCTCTGCAGAATATTATGGTAATATAACACTTGAAAGCATACCAGATGTTTATTTTGTTTCAAAGGGAAAATCCCTAAGCTATGATGCGGTTATGGAAGATATAGGTGAAATTGAAAAATACCAAAATGCCCTAAATAAAACAGATGAATTAATCCTTCTTATGAATAAAACTTCTGATGTTTCTGTTTATAACAGCTATGTTGAAGAATACAACAATTATGTTGAAGTAATAAGTAATTACTGCAAATAGCATATCATATATCCTTTTAAGTTTTACTATTATATTATAATATATTAAATATATTATATAGGTGATTTATTATGCCAGTAGAATATGGAGAATACAGAGGAAATAAATTAATCAAACTCATGAGAAATGAGAATGATAAATATCCGTTCAGCTTTGGAAAATCAAAGGCAAAACTTATTGTTGAAAACTTTGATGAGATAAAAAAATTCGCAGAAGAAGATGCACAGGAAGAATAATCTTTTCCTAGCAGGTTTTTTTATGCAGATTAGAGCAAGCCATATATTAGTGCCTACATTGAATCAGGCAGAATTTTTATTAAAAGAGATTGAAAAGGGAAAATCCTTTGAGGAATTGGCTAAAAAATACTCTACCTGTCCTAGTGGGCAGGAAGGAGGGGATTTGGGATTTTTTGGAAAAGGCCAGATGGTCCCTGAATTTGAGAATGAGGCATTTTCCTTAAAAGTTGGGAAGATTTCAAAACCAGTTAAAACCCAGTTTGGCTATCATCTGATTAAGGTTACTGATAAAAAGTAGCTTAAGAATATTGGGCAAGCATCTCATTATGTTTTGTAATTGTATACGCTGTTACTAGACTTGGGTCTAAATTTGGCATATTTACACGACCTCTCAGGTCACAGTATCTCTCAATGTTGTTAATAAGCTCGTTAATCTTAGGATCACCTAATATTTCTAATACCATTAAATAAGACTCTATTTGAAGCCTATTGTCTTCAATAGATTCTAGTATATTAGATTCCAATCTGTCATTACTAATATCCTTTTCTCTATCACAATATCTTTTTATTGCTTCTTTTAGATTTTGGACTAACTTTTCATGACTATCATCTACTGTTCCTATTATATACTCCTCATCATCATAAGTGGTTCCATCAAGACTTAAACAGGCTGGGAGTAATTTTCCATTTGTTAATAATATTAATTTTGATATTTCATCTGTTGTCGATTCTATTATATTTAAGGAATTGGAAAAATATCGCTTGCGAAGAGATGGCAATATATTGTTTGTATTGGATAATCCTACCATATCCTTTCCTTTCCCTACTTTTTGTATTATTAAAGGTAAGAGAGGTAAAACAGGTAAACTATACAATTCATTTATCATAGTTCCTTCCAGAATTTGATATCCAAAAGCATTTACTTTGCAATATCTTGATTTAAAAGTAGTTTCTAAGATATCTAAAATCGTATTTAAATAAGTTGTTATGGTTTGTTGTTCGGATCCTAATTCACACAGTAGCCTTGCACAAAATTTTGCAGTATCAAATATTTTATTTTTTAAAATAATATTTCTTCCAGGTTTATTTCCTTTCCATCTATCTAATAAATGAAAAGAGACTTCTATTACTCCATCTTTTATTCCATTTAAAGAGTTTAAAGTTTCCTGCCATTTATCTTTTGGGATTCCTTCTCCGGAAAACCCATTTGTAACAATACTAAAACCGTTAGAGCACATTTCTGCAATTTTTATTATTTCCGGATGTTCTAATGGTTCTCCTCCAGTTAATAAAATATCTGTCGCAAAATCTATTCTTGCCTTTGCCATTCTTATAATTTCTAAAGGAAGCAATAATTTTTCATTAAAATATGGTACCGAAGCCATACAAAATGAACACTGATGTGCACATCCTTGGTTTACTACTATTGCTCCCACTTTCAATTGTCGTATATTTTCCGAACTTTTTTCAAATAATCCCAATCTCTCAGTTGTGTATGTTTTTTTCATATTTTCCATTTGTCGTTTATTAGGATCAATTAATACTCTCTTCATACATTAGTATATATGTAGCAACACTTTTAAAACTAATCTCCTATGGTCTTTTGCAATTATTTTATTTTTTTAAAAATTCATTTAGCATTTTAATATTTCTCAGGGAATGGTCATTAATCAGTGCAGAAAGTTTTTCAATTTCTAAACTTGCATTTTTTACTATCTGTAAAAAAACAAGTCCAATATTTTGATTTACTTCTTTAATTATCTCATTTATTCTATCCTGATTTCTTTCAAGATAAAATAAAGGTTTAACTGAATCTGCAGTAATGCTATTTTTTGCGTTTATCCCAATATATTTAAAATTGCCAACATGAAGATGATAGTATTTTATAGGAGATATAACATTATGGCTACATTCAAAACCTTCTGTTTTTTCATATATTGATTCAAGATTCAACTCTTCACAATCAAGAATAAATCCTTTTTTTCTACGCCCAATTCTCAAATCCCATATTTTATTGTTTTTAAAAGATTTTTTCTCTGGAATTCTGAAAACACTAACATTTTCAGGTTTTGCATATATTACTACTCTTTTATCATCTATTTCAAAACCATCAGGATCAATAAATAAAGCAACTTTTTTTCTATCAAATGCTATATCTGGAATTAATGATGCAGGAATAACTGTAATTCTATCCGGCTTTCCGGAACACCAATCTGCACCAAAAACAAAATCTTTTCCTGGTTCAAATATCTCTTGGTATTTTGAGGGTGTTGCCAGAATTTCTCTAACCCACATTCTAATATCATTTTCTATAATATATCTATGATTATGTTCAAATCTTCTTCGAGAGTTTTGATGTGCCCATTTAGGATATAAATCCGATAGAGAAACATAATTTTTCATATCTTTTATTGAAGGCAGTCCCCCCACATTTCTTAATAACTCTCTTGCAGCTAGATAAGAAACTTCTTTACCTAGAGGCATCAGTATCTGTTGTCCTTGTTTTATTTCAACAGGTTTTAATTGTAAAACATTCATTTTTAACCACCAAAAATAATACACATTTGAAATAATTATATTTTTCCTTAAAAAATTTGAATAAAACCTATAAAATTACTTAAAATAATAGAAAATATTAAAAAACCTAAGTGACTAATATAATATATGGTATTAGATGAGAAGGATAAAAATATTCTTTATGCCCTGGATATAAATTCAAGGATGCCTGCTTCAAAAATGAGCAAACTTTTGGGCATAAGAAAAGAGACTATAATCTACAGAATCCATAATTTAGAAAAATCAAAAGTTTTAGATAAATCCCTGATGATTTTAGATTTAGGTATGATTGGCTATTCCAGCTATAAAGCATACATATCCTTGCATAAAACAACTGCCCAAAAGGAGGATGAGATAATCAATTATCTGGTGAATTGGGAAAAAATAGCATTCATCACAAAATGCGAAGGAAAATACGACATTATTTTTTCGTTATTTGCCAAAAATCCTTCGGATTTTAATCTTGAATTTAATAAATTCCTTAGTCTATACCAAACCAATATCCACTCCTACGATACTGCCGTAACTCTTAGTGGTGAAACCTATCCACGAAAATTCCTTTCGACAACCCAGATTCCAAAGGTAAAAAAAGCCAAATGGAAAGGAGAAATGCAAAAATATGATTTAGACCTGATTGATAAAAAAATCCTTTCAATTTTAGGAAAGGATGGGAAGGCAAAACTAGTGCAAATTGCAAAGGAAGTAAAATTATCTCCTGATGGGGTGAATTTGAGGATCAAAAAAATGCAAAAGCAGGGATTAATCCAGGCATTTAAAATCCAATTAAATAAATTTAAAATAAACTATTCTTATCATAAATTATTTCTCAATACTATTCCTTTAGATATTGAAAAGGAAAATCAGGTTTTCAAATACTTTGAAGCACATGAAAATATAGTTTTTGCCCTTAAAAACCTTGGAAAATGGAACTACGAATTAGATGTTGAAGCAAGAGAAGACCAGAAATTTTATCAGATTTTAAGAAAACTAAAAGATGACTTATTAGATATCCTATTAACAATAGAATCAATAAACTGCTATGAGGAGTCGAAATTCAATTATTATCCTTTTGGTTTTTCAAAACAATAGTTTAATCCCAACTATCCTTTTTTATGCGTCATTTGATACGCTCAATAAATCCATAAAGATACATTTTTAAATACTATTGTACATTATATTTATTGTGATTATTTATGACATTTAATAAAATAGGAAAAAGAAGATTATCTATTTGCGCAGAAAGATTAGTTGCTAGGGGAAAAGAAAATGATCCTAAAAAGGCTTTGGACAAAGCACATGACCTACTTAGTTCTGTGGATAATGTACGAAAACAACTAAAATTAGAAATAAATAATTTGATTACACTTGTTTCCCAGTCTAGAACCTGTCCGTTTCAAAATCCGATGCCAATATTTAACACGTATTTAGAGGTTTCAAGAAAATGTTTGGAACTTGCAAATACTGGATATGAATATGATACATTTATGAGAAGGCAAGTTGGTCGTCATTGGGTAAATAAAGGCATTCTATTTTTAAAAAAAGCTCAAGAGTATATCAAAAATGTCAAAGTTACAAATGGTGAATATGATTACATAAACACTCAAGTTTGTGATCTTAATACTGCTTTAAGCGAAAAGCTAAAAAATATTTGATAGCATCCATTAAGGTTAAATTGGACTCGGAGCCCACCCCCCTAATTTTATTTAAATACCTTTTCTGCCAAACTAATTTCCCGAGGTGAGAAAAATGGACAAAGAAAAAATAAAATCTCTTATGATTGCAGGATATAAAGGTGCAAAATTGGGTTTAAGCCAGGAAGAATTAATGGAACTTGTTGAAATCACTCTTCCAAATCTAATCCCCTACTCCCAATAATTTTTTTTATATTACAGTTTAGATAATTTCCTCGCTTGGAAAATCACTTATCGGATTATAGTAACCAGAAAGTGCTAATGCTTCCCTGGCTCCACACCCGGGACAATTTAATTCTATTTCATGTAAACTTTCTGCATATGATTTATACCCATATTGGACAGTTGCTCTCAATATTGCATCCCACGAAGGCATAATGATTGTTAATTCAAGTATTCCGGTTTCAGCAGCTCTAATTTTTAGTGCCTTTACTATTTCTAAATGTGTTTCCACAACATCTTTTATGAATATTTCTGTTCTCTTATGACGGGCTATGCTCACGAAAATATCCTCTACATCATTTGCATTTATTCTGCAAACACGACCAATCTCTATTTTTTCTAAAAGTTCGTGGATTATAACGATCATTGCAGTGATTTCTTTTTTATGCTTTCTTAAATCCATATCCAAAGCTAGTTCAAAAGCTCTTTCAAACAAAATTTGATATAAATCTAGAAATCCCGGATTTTCTTCAGTTTGGAGAAAGAGGTGCATTCCTACAATTGTTCTAAAATTCCCTGCAATTGATATAATTTCTTCTCTATCTTTTTCATCTGATCGATAAAACCAGTTGCACATCTCCCTGGTCGAATCAAAAAACGTGCCAAATCTTTTTTCCATTACTACTAATTCATGAAGCATTTGCATTTTTAGTTCTCTGTTTGGATTCATCTTTAGTTTATCGAGACCTTCAAGAATCGTTTCCCATCGTCTGCTTATAAATTTTTTATCATTTAAACTAAGTTCATTTTCCTGATTGGATAATCCTTTTGCAGCATCCCAGAATGATTTGCGTGCGTCTTGAAAGTTTTTCATTTGGCAGGGCGCATATCTTTTTATCATTGTTATAAATAATGAACTAAAAAGAATTTAAATCTATCTAATTATATTTTTCCATTTTCTGTGGCATTCCATCTGATCCATAGATTCTATCGACAGAATATCCGAGCATAAAAAGAGCAGAATCTATTTTTTTGCTTGCCTCCAAGGCATTTAATCTATAAAGGATTGATGAAAAATGATTTAATTCTTTTAAATAACCCTGATATCTATTTTCTATTGTTATTTCAAGTATAATTTCTAAAAGTGAAAATACCTCTGGAACTGTCTTCTGCTCGTTTGAATTTTTTAAACGGCCACAACTACTAAGATTTTCTATATAAACTCCATTTATGAATCTGCGTATTGCCTCTTCTGCAGTTTTACTTTTGGCCAATCTTTTTGTGTGCCCTTCAAAATCATTGTATTTTTCCAGCAAATTTGGAATGAGGTGCAGCCTTTCCATTGCGGAAAAGAATAAAAATATTAAAAATATTGTTTCATCTTTATTTATTTCATTTGCATCCCAATCCTTTGTAATTTCATAAGTTCTCAAAAAAATCGTTTCTTCAATTAAATTATGTATTCGATCATCTAGATCCATAGAATCAAATATTCCGCTTATTGTCCGAACAGATCCTATATATCGGATTATTTCATTAATTCCGTTTGCATCAAGCCCAGAGCGTGCTATTGCATCAAAAAAGAGGTCTGAATGTTTTTCCATTCCAACTGCTTCAAGCTTTCCAAGTTCCTGCGCAGCAAAGCTTCGTAGCTCTGAAAACCCTGCCCATTTGCTATAAAATTTATTTATCATTCCTGCCAGAAAATTAATCTCCTGTTGTGTGCTCGGATCAAGTGTTCTTACTGGTTTTCTTATTCTTTCGAGCATACCTTTTTTTTGATCCCAGAATTTATTGCTAAGTTCACATATACGCGCGCGATCTTTAATTGCTAATTGAGGCATTTGTTTATAATTCTGTTCCATTATGTTGTTTATGAAAGAAAGTTTATTTAAACCTTTTTGAGACCGTTTTTTGTATTACTGGTTTGTTAAGTATTGGACTATAAAAAAATTGTTGTTGGAAGGGCCCGTCCATAAATAACCCTCTATTTTTGTTATAGCATTTATCTGCAAGCAAAAAAGAAAAATGAAAAGAAGATTATGTATTACTGTGTTGAGGCGGATTCCAGGCAATGATTTTAGGCATATTGTGTAATTCCATTAATTCGTCACTTAAATATATACATTGTCCGTTGCACTTTGGTTTGAGTGGCTTTTTATGACTCCAGTTATGCTCTGTTACCCTAGCATGGCACGTTCTGTTTATTTCAACACTTAAGTATTCTGTTGAGACCGTTACTGAAAATAACGATGGTAAGAGTTCAGTTCTAACACCCTGTTTTTCAATTGCATGAGCAATTTTGAATTCAACACTGTCTTCATCAGCCCCGTTCTCCCTGTGTTGTTTAAAGAATCGTTCTAATGCGAGTTCAAAAATACCCGTGCGTCTGAACTCCCTTTCACAGTATTTCTTTGATAAATCCGCACCATATTCCATTAGTAGTTCTAATGATTTCAGGCACCCTACATCTACAATGCAGCCAATTAAAGGATTGCTAATCCCAGGTTCACCTTTGCGTGGATTGATCATCCGGGGCTCATTATGGATGATGGTATCGACATTCGCATTAAATGCTAGTATTAAATTTTCCATAATGATGGTATGCTCTCCAAAGGCTGTTTCGTAAAGTGCCATTTCAAGTAGGGTATTTCTTGTATTCCCGTATTCTCTTTGAAGGTTAAGCATCCCTCCATTAACTATCTGGAGGTACAAAGGTATTTCTCCCAAATGGCATGCAATAAGAAATAGGTTTTGGTTTGCCGGTTCTTTACTATCCAATGTCCTTTCTTTTTCGAGCAAGGGCATCATTTGAGTAAAGAAAACTCCAATCGATGATTTATTCCTCTCTATATAGTCATATGCTAATCTACCATTCTTAGTTCCCATTTTACATATCCTGTTTCTTAGTTCAGTTAATCTTTCTGCGTTTTTTAATTTAGTTGCCATTTGTTGTTGCATATATTCACCTAACTTCTTTATATATAACAATAATTATTTAAACTTTTTTGAAACCGTTTTTTGTATTACTGGTTTGTTAAATATTGGATTATAAAAAAATTGTAGAAATCATTCTATTAGGAGGAATGCTTGTGCTTCCCGGATCTATATCCATGTAAATATTACAATTATCTCCGGTTACATCTATTACTGCTGCTCCAATGAGAATATTCGAATTTATACCTCCAAAATATAAAGAATTATTTCCAGGGGAGTTGACTATTTTTATCGGTGCGTTAGGGTTTATTTCACACCAGCCCTCTATTGGAATTGGAAGAATTAAATCTACTTCATTCTCATTTGGCGATATTATTAATCTATTATCTTTTCTCTCAATCATATATTCTTCAGTTAAAAAGATCCCATTTTTGATATTTTGATATTTTTTTGGAACTTTGAATATATATGTTATTCCATCAGTTCCGGGGTATTCTATCTCATTGCCAAATAATTTTTTCCGGTTATTATGTGCAAATATCATTGAAGTTCTTACTGGAGATTCTGTCAGGCATTCCTGATGCCCCTTCATTTTCAAGGCAGTTAACATTTCAATTACCCTTAATAATCTTGCATCATTGCTACATAACGCCTCAGATAAAGGCATATTTTTATATACCCTAAATTCTTTATCTCTTAAATCATTTGAGATTTTAATCATTGCAACCATATGAACACCATATTAGTATAATTATAACGATATATTTAAAAATACATTATTTACGACAAATATATAATCCAATTTCATTTTAATCCAATTTTAATTGTATTTTATGAAAACTACATGTAAAAACAAGTATCCTGTTATTTTGATTCACACATTGGCTTTATTTTCAAGTTTTTATTAATTTTTTTTATATGTTCAGTTTAAATATTTTATCAAATATTACTATTCTTCAAGCTCCTGTAGTCTAGCTCGGTCAAATGCATATCTGTTCTGGTATGGAAAAGGAATGCAGTTCAAGGACGCTGGACTCTCATCTGCTTTTTGAATAAGGATTTTCCGATGGCAAAAAGCATGGTTGCAAAAAGTCATGAGGTATTTCTTATGCCTTTGAATTGGAGAGATTCAGTGACTCGGGTTCAAACCCCTAGCCTTTGGACTTGTGCCTATCTTATGGGCAAAGGCTAGGGCTTACCCAAAACCCATGCGGTTAACTTGTAATTTGGGTTGGTGAAAATCCCGACAGGAGCGTTATTTTTTATTTACATTTTTCTTAGATTTTTAAATATGTGTTGAGAGATGTTTTTTAAAGTTTACTGTATATACTATCCTGTAAGGTTAAAATTTATGGCAGAATTGATTCTAAGAGTTCCAAAAGAAAGGTTAAGAGGACCAAAATTAAAAGTATTAGTAAAAAGAAGTAAAGGAGTTCCATTTGAAAAAGCATTAGTATTAACTGACCGTGCAAATGGGTTTCTAGCCCTAAATAAAAGAATGGATAAGGCATTACAAACAGATGAATGGGAACAAATAAATGAAGGATTATGGTGCTGGACAGGAACACACACCGCATATATAGAACCCAATACTATTTTTAGTGAAAAATCCCTTCTAACGATTACTGATAATGAACTTGAGAAAATGGCAGGCACTAGGCATTTTATAGAATATGTTGATTCCGAAACAAAAAAACACTGGTTATATCCTGTACCTCCAATTTACTTTGGAGAACAAAATTCTATTTTAGTTTCAGAGCATCCAAATTATACTTTAATAGAGGATAGTAACAGAATAATAACTCTTCCAGTAGAAATGAGCCTTGAAAACGCAGTAGGTATAGTTCGAAGATTCCCAATACAGAATGGATGGTATCTTTCAGACTCTGATTATAGAATTCCGACACTTCAAAATGGAGATCAATCAGCAGGCCAACGATATGTATGGAGAACTAAAAGAAGAGTTGGTCCTGTTGGGCGTGGTTACGATCCCACCAATTTTGGCGGGCGGCAGAGCATCATCTGTAGTTATAGGCCTTCTGAAAAGGTTGGAGTGATTATAGAGGCTCCTGAAAGCGAAGTTCTTTAGATAGACTGCGATCATAGAAATCTTAATTTTGGAATGCATTGCAGCGAGAGTATATTTATAAATCTTGTTCTCGTATTCTAAACTGAGGTGGAGTTAATGGGAAAAAACCCAAAACAAATAATAGAAGAGGATGTGGAATTACTTAAAAGAAAAGTGGATGAATTAAAAAGACAGGCAGGACCAAAAATAGATCAGGGAAAACAATTTGTTGCAAAAGAGGAAAAGGAAGTTGAAGCATATATAAGAGCAAATCCATTGAAATCTGTTGCATTGGCATTTACATTGGGCCTTTTGCTTGGAAAATTAAGTAAATAAAGGTGTTAATTATGATTGGTTTGATAAATCATCTATTAAATGATTTTGTCTTTACAGAAGTCAACAAAGCAAAATCATTTGCAGAAGATGAAGTACATAAATTAGGGGATATGTTTAAGGGTGCAATCGAGGTAGGAATAAAAAACGCAGTTGAAGCATCAATGCCTGTTGTTTTAAAGACAGGATTTTATCTTGTAGGCGGAGTTTTCTTTCTATACGGCGCTGCAAGATTTATAGATACCCTTACAACTTATGCTGGATTAGGATTTATGATCGTTGGAGTTTTAGGTCTTATATTCGGACTTTTGATTGCAACCAGAAAATAAATTTTTTCTTTTTCTCTTTTTTAAGGTGCTGTTATGTTAGATAAAAATGCAAAAAATCAACTAGAAAAAAAATTTAAGGAATTAAAAAATCCAATCTCATTAATTTTATTCATATCTTCAAAACAAAATGTAAATTATTGCAGCGAGTTTCAGAATTTTTTAGAGGAATTATCACTTCTTTCAGGTTCCAAAATATCCCTCAAAATTTATTCTATTGAATCAGATATTATGCGCGCTAAACAATATAATATTTCGAATGCTCCCGCATTAATAATTATGGGAATGCAGAAAAGAAATTTAATTTATCATGGTCTTCCAGCAGGCCATGAATTTATCCCCTTTATCCAAACATTAATAGATATTTCAAAAGATGAATCCTTGCTTTCAAAAGATTTAAAAAATAAAATAAATTCAATTGATTTTCCGGTTAATATAAAAGTTTTTGTTTCTCCAACCTGTCCATATTGCTCTGCTGCAATGAAGACTGCATTTGATTTTGCAATGATTAACCCGAAAATAACTTCAGAAGTTTTTGAAGTAAATGAATTTGTAGAAATTGGAGAAAAATACGGAGTGATGGGGGTCCCAAAAACAATAGTCAATGAAACGCTTGAGCTTACAGGTGCGTATCCTCCGGATATTTTAATTGGGAAAATTCTTGAAATAAAATAACTTTTAATATACTTCTTTCTTATTTTTTAGTATGGCTAAATTTGAATTTGATTCCACCTCTCAAATCAAAATCCCTGCAAATCTTTTTGAAAGGGTTATCGGGCAGGAAGAGGCAGTTGCTATTGCAAAACTAATTCCAAAACAAAGAAGGCATTTGTTGCTTGTAGGCCCTCCGGGCACAGGAAAATCAATGATTGCAAAATCCATTGCATCAATTCTTGAAAAACCACAATTTGAATTATCCGTAGTTCATAATGAACAAAATTCAGAACGGCCCATTTTAAAAATTCAAAAATCAGATGAAATTTCAAGAGAACAAAGGCCAAAAATACAAATAGGAAAAATAGTTGAGGTTTCATCTGTTCCGACATTTGTCTCTGAAAAATTTGGCCTAAGATGCAAAAGATGCGCAGAGGTATCAAATTCCTATACTCTTTTTTGCCCGTCATGCGGCCATGAGAAGTCTTTTATTTCAAAAAACCCGTTTGAGGATTTGATACTTAGGGAAAGGCCAAGAGAAGTCCAAAGAATACAAACCAAAAGAAGAATGGATAATGGAAGAGAGGAAACAATTACTTATGAAAAAACAATTGATGATAAAATTCTTGTATTAAACGAGGAAGACCTGAGAAAATCAAGACAAATTGAAAAAAAAATACAACGAAAGATTTTGGTTCCGCTTGGGAGAAAATTATTTGTTCAGGCCTCAGGTGCAAGTGAAACCGAATTATTAGGGGATGTAAAGCATGATCCATACGGAGATCATCCGGAGATTGGAACTCCTGCATACTTAAGAGTTATCCCAGGGGCAGTGCACGAGGCCCATGAGGGAGTATTATTTATAGATGAGCTATCAACGCTTGGAAATCTTCAAAGATATATTCTAACCGCAATGCAGGAAAAATGCTTTCCAATAGTTGGAAGAAATCCAACAAGTTCAGGAGCATCGATAAGAGTTGATTCAGTGCCATGTGATTTTATTTTTGTCGGAGCAACAAATATTATAGATCTTCCAAGTTTAATTCCCCCCCTGCGTTCAAGAATTAGAGGGGACGGATATGAAATTCTTTTGAATACTACAATGAAGGATACTTCTGAAAACAGGATAAAAATTGCCCAGTTTGTTGCCCAGGAAATTGAAAAAGACGGGAAAATTCCTCATGCTTCTTTTAATGCAGTAGAAGAGATAATAAAGGAGGCCAAATTAATTGCAAAAAAAATTGACAACGAGGAAAATGCAATTACACTAAGGCTTAGAAATCTTTCAGGCTTAATAAAACTTTCAGGAGATATTGCAGTTTCAGGAAATTTTAATCTGATTGAACCTGCGCACATAAAATCTGCATTGAAGCATTCAAGGTCAATAGAAGAGCAAATAAATGAAAAGTATGGTTCAATGTGGAAAGCAGGTATGTCTGATTATTCAATTGGAAGCAAAACACCTGGTTCTGAGACAGTTTAACTTTTTTTAATTATAAATAAAATTAGATTGAGGGAATGGGCAAAAATAATTGGAGGTGGGAGGTGCCCATTCCCTTATCGCCTTGCGGTTTTTATGGTTTTTATTTCGGGAGGAAATAAACCTTTCGCCCTACTTGTTTTTTGGTCAAAAGACCAAGCGAGTATAATCTGTTTAATCTTGATGATGCTCCGTTTTTTCCCTTGTATTTGAATTTTTCCTGTATCTGCTGTGCTGTAGCTTTTCCAAGCCCTTTTACAGCATTCATTATTTCTTCGTCTATTTTTGGAAGCATTGCGCCAATTTCAGCCGAAATCTCGTCTTTTTTCTTTTCTGATTTTGCATTTTGAAGTTCTTCAATTCTCCTTAGAAGCGTTTTGAGTATGCGGTTGGTGTTCTCCCTTTCTTCAAGGAGCTTGTATACCAACTCTCCAAGAACCACAGGGTCCTTGAACTTTGCCAATTGCTCTGCCAAGTCCGCGTTGATTTCTCTTTCAAGCATCGAGCCGTCAGTTTTATATACACTTTGTTTCTTATCATCCATAGTTCGATCACGGGTCATAAGTTTATCATGAACTTATCACATTATAATCATGATATTGTCATGATAGGTTTTTTAAAGCTTTCGTTTATTTCGGCTTTGCACAAAAACTCCTTTTCTCACAATAACTATCTTATTTTTTCTTATTTTACCTCAGTAAATGAAACACAAAAAGTATTCAAATCAAAATATACCAGAAAATACGAATCACAAAAAGTATCTAAAATTATGGAATTTCTAAGGATTAATGAAGAATTATCATTTTCGCAGTAATGCTGAAAGTTTATTTGCTATGGTTAAAAGGAAATTAAGGGAAAGGATAAGGGCACGAAGCGATACTTCTATGATTAATGAGATACTTTGCCGTGCATTAGTGCATAATATTTGTGTTCTAATACAAGAGAGGTATGAGTTAAAACTGGAAGTTAATTTCAATGAGGCTAAAGGATTCTATGAGCTTACGGTAAAGGATAAGTTATTTAGGAGTTTGCCTGATTATTTTTGAATAGGTGATACTATGTCGTATTCGCAAAATTTTTTTGAAACTTTAATTGCTCATTCTGTTAACAAAAATAAGGACGAATGTATAAAAGAATGGAAAGAAGAATATAGAGATAAAGAACGGTCTCATTGCATTTGTGGTCATGAAATTCATCAAAGGTGTTTTATAAAAAATATACGTAATAATAATATACTTACAGTTGGTAATTGTTGTATCCGTAAATTCGGAAAAACAATAAGAAAAAAGAATGTTAATAAAATTGTTTATCTTGAACATTTTCTTCAAAAATGCAAAAATGATTGGGAAAAAAATTTTCTTAATAGTATAATTAAGGATATAAAAAAAGGTTATAAAATTACAATAAAACAAGTTAGTAAAATCGAAGAAATAACTGGAGAAAAATGGAAATGGAATAAGTACAAAAAAATTAAATTTAAAGTTTATAAGAAAGTTAAATAATTCATAAAAATTTATACATTGATGGTGCTTCCATCAAGGTATTATTTATTTATTTTTATTCTTAAGGATTTTTCAAAATGTTCTTTAGTTATTAATACTTTTTTATCACAAACCGTAAATAAATGATTTGACATAGAAAATTTTGAACGGCGTTTAAAATCAGAATAATAATATAAAATTACATTTATGTTGCATTCTGTTCGTAATTTATTTAAAACAGGTACAAAATCAGTATCACATGTAACAACAATTATTGTTTTTATATCATTATGTTCGTGTGGAAGAAGAACTAAGTCAGTAGTCATTAAAGTATCTACTCCTTTTTCGCTATATTTACAATCTAATTTTTGGCAACGACCTTCTCGAACTAAAAAATTGGGTATTTTTTTCATATAATATAGAAATTTATCATAACTTGCTTTTCTAATTTTTTCATCTTGAGTTGGTTTTGGACTTTGATATGGAGGTGCTGTGTATAAATAAACTTTTTTGCACCAATACCCTTCTTGTTTAGAAAAAGTAATAGCTAATTGATTCATATCATAAGTTCTATCCTTTCCTAGTTTCTTACCTATTAATTGTATATAATGATTCTCTAAAAAGACGATAGTATTTGGTAATGACATCATAGTATAAATTGTGAAGCTTTAATTATTTACTTCATCTGGCGACCCCGTAAGATCACCAGGGAACATAGTATATATATTCTACTATGAAACATTTATAAAGGTTATAGTTATTCATCTTTCTTTATCCACCAATAAACCCTATTTCCAAGATCCTTATTTTCCATGTATCTATTCTTTTTAAGCTTTACTAGATTTTCTTTAGCAGTTAGCCAAGATATATGTTCTTTACTAGCTATCCTTCGTGTAGTTAATAATCTTCTTGAACTTTGCACAAAAACTCTTTTTCTCACAATAACTATCTTAATTTTTCTTATTTTACCTCAGTAAATGAAACACAAAAAGTATTTTATTTTTTAACCTCCTGCAACACCAATACTGCTGCCAAACTCATAATAAAAGAAAACAAAAATGCATAATTAAATCCAAGGCCGCCCCATAAACTTCCTGCAATTAAGCTTGCAGGAAGAGCTAAAATCCCAACTAATCCTTGGTAAGTTCCAAATGAGCTGGTTCTTTTTTCTTTTGGAACTATCTCTGATGCAACAACCCTTTGGATTGTGTCAATTCCGGCCATTCCAACCCCGTAAATTATCAAAAATAAAACTGCAAGCCAAACCTCGTTTATGAAAACAAATCCTGCAAAAACAACAGCAAAAATAAAAAATGCAACAGATAATGAATTTATCTTTCCAATCCTATCTGATAATTTTCCAAATGGAATTGAAAATGACATATAAGATAAATTATACAATAAGTATGCAATTGGAATGAATTCAATTTCAACTCCTATTTCTTGCACCCGTATAAGCAGAAATGCAAAACTCATATTTCCAAGTGCAAATAAGGATACAGAAACTAAAAACCAGTTATATTTGCAACTGTTTTTTGATCCAACTTCTTCTTTCTCTAAGATTTTTTTGGCAGTTTTCTTTTTCTCATTTACAAAAAACCATATAATCAAAACCGCTAAAATACCCGGTATAAATGAGGAAAAAAATACCAAGTTATAATTGTTATTGAAATATGCTAGAATAAAGAATGCAACCAAAGGTCCTATAACTGCCCCTGCTGAATCCATCGTTCTATGCAGTCCGAAAGAAAATCCCCGGTTGTTTCTGTTTGATGAATTTGCAATTATTGAATCTCTTGCAGGGCCCCGTATCCCCTTTCCAACTCTGTCCCCGAATCTAAATAGTAAAACCTGCCACCAATTGCTTGCGAATGCAAAAAGAGGTTTTACAAATGTAGACAACCCATATCCAAAAAGAATAACTCTTTTGCTGCCACCAAATAATTTTTCTGATTTTGAAGAAAAAAACTTGAATATGCTTGATGATGATTCGGAAACACCCTCAATTAATCCTATCACTGATTTGTCAAGCATCAAAACCGACGACATAAAAACCGGAAGTATTGAAAAAATCATTTCACTTGAAATATCGGTCAATAAGCTGACAAAACCCAAATTTAGTATGTTCCTATTTATCTTACTTTTATTTTTCATTTACAATTATTTTTTTAATTAAATATTTAATATCTTCCTTTTATCCTATTTTCAGGTGTTACTTATGAAAAATATTATTATAATTTTATTTTCAGTTTTACTATTATTCGGATGCATTGGAAATGAAATCCAGCCTGACACGAATACAGGCCAGAATCAAACAAACAATACCATCCTATTTGCACAAACAGGGGATTTAGTTACAGTTGATTATGTAGGTTATTTTGATGATGGAACTGTTTTTGATACCTCCATTAAAGTAATCGGACAGCAGGCAGGGCTTGCCAAATCTTCATATGCGCCCCTTCAATTTCTTCTTGGATCAGGACAGATGATTTCAGGATTTGAGGCAGGAATTATTGGAATGAAAATTGAAGAGGAAAAAACAATCCATTTGACTCCTGATGAAGCATACGGACAAATAAAACAAAATCTGATAATGACATTTCCATTAGAAATGATGCCTGAAAATATTTCAGTTGGAACGATACTTATAACTGAAGATAACTGGAAAGGAAAAGTAATAAATATGACAAATGAAACCGGAACAGTGGATTTTAATCATGAGTTTGCAGGAAAAAATTTGACCTTTGATATCCTGATTGTGGATATAGAAAGGGAATAAACCCACAAAGATACATTTTTAAATACTATTATAAATAATAAGATTGTGAAGATATGACTAATAAACAATTAGCCTTTAAAATAATTAAAATAGTGCCACCGGGTAGTTTTCTAACCCTACCACCAAAACTTACTATCAATCCGTTTCTTACTCATTTTGAAAGCACTTCATTAAAAATAGAATCTTTATTTTCTAGTGCTGAAAAATTAAAATCCGGAAACAAAAATGCTAAAAATCAAGCAATTAAAGATTACATTTCTGCAGCTTCTCTATGTGTTGATATACTTTCTGCAGATACCAATCCTCAATTCGAACAATTAAATAAAAATATAACCTCTTTAAATTATCTGTCCTTTGGGTTAAATTTACTTGAGAAAGCAAAAAAACTTTGCAATGAGTTAGATGATACAAAAACAACAACACACATAACCCATTATTTAATTCCAGCTCTCAAGGGTTTACGCGCCCAGATAGAATCCTCATTTTAATACTTTTTTCAAAAATTCCCCGGTATATGATTCCTTGGTATTTACAATATCCTCCGGGCTTCCCTGTGCAATAACCAATCCGCCTTTCTCTCCGCCTTCCGGACCAAGGTCAATTACATAGTCGCAGGATTTTATTACATCAAGATTATGTTCTATTATATAAACAGTATTTCCCTTTTCAACTAATTTATTCAAAACAATTAATAGTTTTCTTACATCCTCAAAATGAAGCCCTGTGGTTGGCTCATCTAATAAATAAACTGTTCCGGGTTTTTTGAATTTTGCAAGCTCGCGTGTTAATTTTATTCTCTGCGATTCCCCTCCAGAAAGGGTTGTTGCGCTTTGTCCAAGTTTTATATACCCAAGCCCCACATCGTTTAATGTCTGAAGTTTTCTTTTAATTGAAGAATAATTTTGGAATAATCCAAGTGCATCACAGACCGCCATATTTAAAATATCTGCAATTGTTTTTCCCTTGTATAAAATTTCAAGTGTTTCTCTATTATACCTTTTTCCCCGGCATTCTTCACATTCCACATAAACATCCGGCAGAAAATTCATTTCAATTTTTATTACTCCATCGCCTTTGCATTCTTCGCATCTTCCCCCGACAGTATTAAAAGAAAATCTTCCAGAGCTATATCCCCTTTCTTTTGCTTCCTTGGTATTTGCAAAAATCTTTCGCATATCGTCAAATAATTTGGTATATGTTGCAGGATTTGATCTGGGGGTTCTTCCAATCGGCTCTTGATCAATTACAATAATATCATTGCATTCTTTTGGAATAGATATCTTGCTGTATTTTCCCTCTTTGGAAATCGAATAACCAAATTTTTTCTTTAATGCATTTACAAGTGTTTCATTCATTAGTGTTGATTTTCCAGATCCGGAAACACCTGTAATTGCACATAATACTCCGGTTGGAAAAGAAACATCAAGGCTTTTCAAATTATTTTCAGTTGCTCCAAACAGTTCAATAAAACTGGCTGGCACTTTTCTTTTTTTTGGAACTTCTATTCTAATTTCTCCTCTAAGATATTTTCCGGTCAAACTATTTTTACTTTTTATTATATCTTCCAGTGTTCCTTCTGCGCAGATTTCTCCGCCCATTACCCCGGCGCCAGGACCAATATCAATTATATGGTCTGCCCCCTTTATTGTATCCTCATCATGCTCTACTACAATTAAGGTATTTCCAAGGTCTCTTAATCTATGCAGGGTGTCTATGAGTTTTTTATTGTCCTTTTGATGCAGTCCTATTGAAGGCTCATCCAGAATATATAATACTCCCATCAGGTTTGCGCCAATCTGTGTTGCAAGCCTTATTCTCTGCGCCTCTCCGCCAGAAAGCGTCCTTGCACTTCTTGAAATAGTCAAATATCCAAGGCCGACATTATTCAAAAATCCAAGCCTTTCTTTTATTTCTTTTAAGATTTGTTTTGATATTATTTTTTCTTTTTCCCCAAGCCTAAATTCCAGGCTGTTAAAAAATTCAAGCGCTCTTTCAACACTCAAATCCGTAACATCTATTATTGATTTTTCACAGATCCTTACTGCAAGTATTTTTTCTTTCAATCTTTTTCCCTTGCAAGTGCTGCATGGAATCGAAATCATTAATTTTTCGTATTTTTCTTTCATATAATTTGATTCTGTTTGGGTATATAACCTCATTGTTTGGTTGATTACTCCCTCCCACCCGTTTTCCATATGCATATCCGAGCCATCTTTCCACTTTGCAACAAGAGGCTGCGTAGTTCCATATAACAATACCTCCAGTTGTTCGTTTGTGAAATCTTTTATAGGAGTAAAAAGGTCAAATCCGTATTTTTTTCCAACTGCCGAAATTTGCTGGGCCCTCCATTTCAAATCCATTTTTCCATAAACAGTTAATGCACCATCCATTATACTCTTATTCTTATTTGGAATGAGCAAATCCGGAGAAACTTCAACCCTTTGTCCAAGCCCAAGACAGGTCTGGCAGGCCCCAAAAGGCGAGTTGAAGGAAAACATTCTTGGTTCCAGTTCCTCAAAAACAATTTCAGGGTGATTCTGGCAGGCCCCAAAAGTCGAATAGATCCTTTCCCCAATTCCCCTTGAAATTTCTTTTGATTCTTCCTTTTGTTTTTGCTCTTCTTTTGGATCAAGAATAATCATGGTTCCATTTCCTTTTTTCAATGCCTGCTCTATTCCGTCTGAAATTCTTAATCTGTTTTCTTCACTTATCTCAAGGTTGTCAACTACTGCCTCAATCCAGTGTTTTTCATACCGTTCCAGCTTTACTTTTTTTTCAACTTCATCAAGCCTGTAAATATTCCCATCAATTCTTACACGGACAAAACCATCTTTCTGCAAGTCCTCAAAAATCTTTTCATGAAATCCTTTCATTCCCCTGACAATCGGTGCGAGTATTATTATTTTCTGGTCCACATCTTCCATTATTTGTTTTGCGATTATTTCCTGTGTCTGTGGCTTTAATTCTAATCCGCATTTTGGGCAATAAATTATTCCAATTCTTGCAAATAATAATCTTAAATAATCATAAATTTCCGTAACTGTTCCAACAGTTGACCTAGGATTTTTTGAGGTCGTTTTCTGCTCAATTGAAATCGCAGGGGATAACCCTTCGATTGAATCAATATCCGGCTTATTCATTAATCCTATAAACTGCCTTGCATAAGAGGATAAGGATTCTACATATCTTCTTTGGCCTTCAGCATAAATTGTATCAAATGCAAGCGTTGATTTTCCAGAGCCTGAAAGCCCTGTTAAAACTACAAATTTATCCCGTGGTATCTCTATTGTTATATTTTTCAGATTGTGCTCTCTTGCCCCCCTTACAATTATTTTATCCAGCATATATACTCATCTTTGATATAAATTTAATATAAATATTACAATTTAAAAACAAACTTAGGGGGGTGGGCTCCGAAGCAAGTTTTGGGTTTTGAGTTCCGGGTTTATAGCCCTATTGCAAAAAAATAATTTATTTTTTCATTTTCTCTTTTAGTTGTTCAATTAATTCTCTCAATTCGATTGCCATTTCAAAATCCAGTTCTTCTGCTGCCCTCCTCATTTTGGCATCCATTTCTATTAATTTTTTCTCAACTTCGACTTTTCCCAAATATTTAGTATCAATTACCTCCCTTGTTTTGGGTGCAATTGATTTTATTATGGTTTTTGGAATTATTCCATGTTTTTTATTAAATTCAATCTGTTCTTCCCTTCTAATCCTTGTTTTTTCAATTGCATTTTTCATTGAACCAGTAATTCTGTCTGCATACATTATTACTTTTCCATTTGAATTTCTTGAGGCTCTTCCAATTGTTTGTATCAGGCTTTTCTCATCGCGCAAAAATCCCTCTTTGTCTGCATCAAGTATTCCAATTAAGCTGACTTCAGGCAAATCTAATCCTTCCCGTAAAAGATTTATTCCAACCAGTACATCAAATTCACCAGCCCTAAGCCCGCGTATAATCTCAATTCTGTCAAGACTTTGAATTTCTGAATGCATATATCTTACTTTTATACCCTCTTGTGAGAGAAACTCTGTTAAATCTTCTGCCATTTTTTTTGTAAGTGTTGTAATCAAAATTCTCTCTCCTTTCTTAATTGTTTTTTCAATTTTCCCAATTAGGTCCTTAATCTGCCCCTCGCTTTTTCTAATCTCCACCACAGGATCAAGCAATCCGGTAGGCCTTATAATTAATTCTACAACCTGCCCTGAATTTTCAATTTCATAAGCAGACGGGGTTGCCGAGACAAAAATAATTTTTTTCATGTATTTTTTGAATTCTTCAAACTTCAAAGGCCGGTTATCATAAGCAGAAGGAAGCCGGAATCCATAATCAACAAGATTTCTTTTTCTGGATTTATCCCCTTCATACATTGCCCTAATCTGCGGAACTGTCTGATGGCTTTCATCAATTATTAAAAGAAAATCATCTGGAAAATAATCAAGAAGAGTATGGGGGGGCTGGCCCTTTTTTCTTCCATCAAAATATCTGGAATAATTTTCAATTCCATTGCAGTATCCCATCTCCTCAATCATTTCCAGATCATAACTTACTCTTCGTTTTAATCTTTCCTTTTCAAGTTCAGACAATTCCTTTAATCTTTCAAAAAGCTCTTCTTTTATCTGTTCTGCTGCCTTTTTTGATTTTTCAACCGGGGAGACAAACTGTTTTGCAGGAAATAGTATTATTTTGTCAAGTTCTTCAAGCTTCTCATTTTTTATCGGCTCGATTATAAATATTCTGTCTATCTTTTCTGTGAAAAATTCAATTCTTATAATATGTTCTGCATATGTTGGAAAAATTTCTATTGTTTCTCCAATAACCCTGAATTTTCCCTCTTCAATTGCACCCTTGGTTCTTTCATACTGCATTGAAACTAATTTTGAAATTATTTCCCTTCGTTTATAATTTTTGTTTTTTTCAATTTCAAATGACAATTCCTTGAAATCTTTAGGGTTTCCGGCCCCATATATGCAGGAAACCGATGCAACAACAATAACATCATTTCTGCTTAAAAGCGAAGTTACAGTTTTCATTCTCATTTTTTCAATCTGCTTGTTTACCTGCGCTTCTTTTTCAATATATGTATCTGTGGTTGGGATATAGCTTTCAGGCTGGTAATAATCATAATAAGAAATAAAATATTCAACTTTGTTTTCCGGAAAAAATTCCAATAATTCAGAATATAGCTGTGCTGCCAGTGTTTTGTTGTGCGCAATAATTAATGTCGGTTTTCTTATTTTTTCTATCAGATTGGCAATTACAAATGTTTTTCCACTTCCGGTTATTCCAAGAAGGGTTTGCATTGGATATTTTTCATATCCATCGATCAGCTCATCTATTGCCTTTGGCTGTCCTCCTGCTGGGCTAAATTTTGATTTTAATTTAAATTCCATCAAAATAAGCTTAATCTGAAAGATATTTTATTTCTTGTCTTTTTCGAATTTTAGCTCTCTTTTTTTCCTGTTGTATGCAATTGTGAAATTATGGGCAGAATCCCTTATTTTTCTTAAATATCTCATCATCTCCAGATTTTTATCCAATCTTAAGGGCGTTTTGCAGTTCCGGAAATATATCTCCTCTTCTTTTTTTGCAAGAGAGATTGCAGGAATTTTAATTTTAAGCCCATCCAATGCGCTAACCGCAGCGTTCAGCTGTCCGATTCCCCCGTCTATCAGGATCAAATCAGGATATTTTAAATTCTCTTCCTTTAATTTTTTATATCTTCTATACACAATTTCCTTTATTGATGAAACATCATTTTGGCCATTAACGCCTCGTATCTCAAATCTCCTGTAATTATTCTTGTCAGGATTTCCATTAACCCATCGTGTCATTCCGCCGACAATAAATTTCTCCCCGAGATTTGAAACATCAAAGCATTCAATTGCAACCGGAATTTTGGAAAGGCCAAGTTTTTCTTTCAATTCTTTTAGAATTTTGTTTTCCATTTCATGTTCCAGATTTTTTTCTGCGATTTTTAAAATTTCTAATTTTTCCCCTAACTTTGGAACAATAATCCGGGTGCACTTTCCCGTCAGCCTCTTTAGGTACTTTTCAATTAAATTTTTTTCCTGCTTCTTTTCCCAGAATTTTCGATTAAGTATTATCTCTTCTGGGACATAATTGTTTGAATAATACATTTTTATAAAACTTTCAAATGCATCCTCATCATAATCAAATGAAAACTCTTTTTTTCCAAGCACTACCCCCTTTGATATTGAAAACATAACAATCTTGATTTTTTCCCCAAAAATATCGTATGCAATTACATCCTGATCAAACTTTTTTATTAAATCAACTCTCTGTTTTTCATTCAAATAATTTATTGCATCAAGCTGCCCCTTTTTCTCAAGCGCAGTTTCGTATTCCAAAGCGTCCGATGCCCTCTTCATATCAGCTGTCAATTTTTTTATTGCCCGCGCAGTTTTTCCTCCAAGAAACTCTGCAGCCTCCAACACCTGCCTTAAATATTTTTTTTCAGAAATCTTATTTATGCATGGTGCAGTGCAAATGCCCATATGATAACTAAGGCATTCTTTTTTTGGCAGATTTCTGCAGGTCCTTATTCTAAAAATCTTGATGCAAAGCCCCATTACTTTTTTTCTTAAGTGTGAATCAACATAAGGACCAAAATACTGGTCGCTGCCAGTTATTTTTCTGGTGCAGTATATCCTTGGAAATTTTTCACTGCTTATTGCAATATATGCATAAGTTTTGGAATCTTTTAAATCAATATTATATTTTGGGCTGTGCTTTTTTATCAATTTATTTTCAAGTAGTAATGCCTCTATCTCATTGTTCACTATTATGTAGTCAATTGACCCTATATTTTTTGCAAGCAGTTGTGTTTTCGGGCTTTGAATTTTTTTTGAAGAAAAATAACTTTGGACTCTTTTTTTTATGTTTTTTGCCTTTCCTATGTATATGATTGTACCATACTTGTCCTTGAATATATATACGCCGGTTTGAACCGGCATTTCAGACACTTTTTCTTTTTTCACAGCTATACTGTTAGTGATCTAGGCATTAAAACTTTTTGGAAAAATCATTTTCTTTCAAATTGTGTTTTTTTGTGTTTATGCAATTCCTTTATATACCTTTCTATTCCTAAATAATATATTACTTTTTATAAAAGTAGGAAAGAGTAAGGATAAATTCTTTTTCTCAATCTGATTTTTATATCAAGTAAAATATATAAAATAAGTGATGTAAATGGAAGAAAATGAAAATAGAAGAGGAAGATCTTTTGGTGGACCAAGAGAAATGCATGATGCAGTTTGTTCAGATTGCGGAGCGCAGACTCAGGTACCATTCAAACCAGTAGAAGGAAGAGCCGTCTACTGCAGGGATTGTTATTCAAAACACAGAAAACCAAGATACTAATTTTGTTTCTGTATTTAAAAGAACAGTTTCTTTTTATTTTTTTTATTTTTCTAATATTATTCTTATTCTAATGGTTTTTTAAAATAAATTTCAACAACATCCCTGTGTTTTAATATATATTCTTTTCCAATCGGCTGTTTGCTTTTTACATTTATTGCTTTTATAAACCCTCTTCCCATATCAGTATGAAGTGCGAATGCAAAATCAAGTGCAGTAGAGCCAGGTTTCATTAAAAAAACATCAGGCAGGACATTGCCCTTAGAGTCTGCAAGCTTATTTACTCCCCCGGGAAAAACTGCAATATATTTTAAAAAATCAAAAACAGCGCTGTTAATCAATTTCTGTGCTCCGGTTCCATTATATTTTTTTATAAGCTCTGATAAAAGGTCCATTGCTTTTTTTTGCTGTTCGTTTAATTCCCTGTTTATCTTAAATTCAGAGTCCCCGGGTATATAACTTATAAAATTCTTTTTTGCCGCTTCCTTTAATGTGATCTCTGCTTCAGCAGAACAGGGCACAATCAAATAATTGGGGTATTTCTCATTTAATTTTTCTATGTTTTTTTCAGCAGTTGGCTTGTCGCATTTATTTGCTGCAATTATTATCGGTTTTCCGATTTCTCTTAATTTTCTGCAAAAGGAGAATTTCTCGTCTTCGTTCCAGTTTTCTATTGGCTGTTCTTCCAATTTTAATTCTTTTAAGGTTTTTATAACAGAATCCTTTGAAATCTCAAGCCCTGCAAATTGCTCTGATAATACCTCTTCTGTTTTTTTCATTCTTCCTTCCCGCACCAATTTATTCCAGTTGTCATCCAATATTCCTTTAATCCAAAAGTTCAGTTCATCTTCAAGAAATTTAACATCAAGACAGGGATTATGGGTTCCTGCTTCAACCACTTCCCCATTTTCATTTGTAGAGCCAGAAGCATCAACAATATGAATTAATAGGTCTGCTTTTCGTAAATCGTCTAAAAATTTGTTTCCAAGCCCCTTTCCTTCATGTGCTCCGGGAACAAGCCCTGCAACATCTAGTATTTCTACAGGAACAAACCTTCGTGAATTTATGCAAAATCCTGTTCTTGGATTGCATTTGGTATTAAATTCCTTGTCAACACATTCTATTTCAACATAGGCAATTCCCTGATTTGGCTTAATTGTTGTAAATGGATATGGTGCCCTTGGAACAGGAATTGATGTTATTGCCTGAAAAAATGTACTTTTTCCACTTGAAGGCTTTCCAACTAATCCTAAAATCATAAAATTATATTAATTGGAAGAGTTTAAGAGTTTTATCGGTATGTTGTAAATGCTGTTTTAAAAAGTAGTTTTTAATGAAACAAATCTTTATAAATACTTATATCAATAATTTATTATATGGGAAATACCACTAAAATATTTTTAGTTTTTACCTTTTTCCTCCTATTATTTTCAGTTTTCCATACAGGTTATCTTTCAATCTCAAAAACCCAGAGCAACACCAACATATATTATGATAGTTCAGCAAACCAGATAGAAGTAATTGTTTATATATTTGGAATTGATTATTCGAAAGAAATAGCCCCTGATTTGTCAACAAATTGGGAAGAGGTTGAGAGCGGGGCAGAAGAATCCATTATAAGCATAACCGGAGGACTTTCCAATTTTGCAACACTTGAAAATGCAGAGGTAAATATTTATTATCTTGATGATTCCAAAGGAATGGTTCTTTTGCCGGATTGCAGTCCGGTCAAAACCGACAAAATAAAGAATATAGTCTATGATGGAGAAACGTATCCGGTTTATTACGGGGTATGCACAGTTGAAAAACAGTATATAGATAAAAACTGCACCCGGTTTTTTGCAAAATTTGAAGGACTGGACTCTATCTCCCCTTCATCAACCTATCTTCCATTGGTGATATGCGACAGTGTTAATCCGGTTAATATCTTTACAAAATATTCAGAGGGCGCAGTTAAGATTTTAACTGAAATTTCAAATGATCCTTCAAGAAATTATATCTGTTTTGTTTCAGCATTATTATTCGGTCTTTTGATTGCCTCAATGTATGCATCAGGTGCAAACCCGCTCTCTCTTCTGGATATAACAACCCCAAAACTTCCAAGTCCGAAATCCTTTGCAGTATCCGGTTCAATACTTGCGCCAATGGCATATGGAAGATTGGGAAGAGGAATAGAGGAGGCAAAAAAATCATTTGACAATTTTTTCAGGGCATATAATGCACAATCTGAAGGATTGAATTTACACCCGATGTATAATAATGCTCCGGAATATCTAAAGGCTCTTTTTAACAGAATAAATTCAGGGGCATATGATTCGCACACGAAAGATAAAATGAATAATCTTTTTTTAAAGGGAGTCTCTGCAGGAACATTTGGGGATTTAAGGGATATTTTAAATACAATGAAAAAAAGAGGAGGGCTTGATCATTCAATCGCTACAATGGCAGAGCTAAGAGTGCTTGGAGAAGAGCAGAATAAATATATGGGGATTTTTGGAGGAGGCCCAGACAGGGGCCGTTCAATTGCAAGAACAATCCAAACATCAAAAGCAGTATCCTATCCTGTGAATCTAATTGGAAAAGTTCCGTTTGCAGGACACTTTATCAAATCTTCAGTTGGAAATTTATTTTCATCATTCCAATTTATGAAAAGAATAACCCGGAGTGTTGCCTCAAGCACAATTGTTGCAGCAACAGATGTTGCAGATGCATTTACTGCCGGAAAAGCCGGAAGGGTCCGGCAGGCGATTGGAGAAAGGGCGCTTGAGGCCAAAAAGAAAACAAATGAAGAGATTGCCTCTATGGAATCTGCAGGAATTAAGGGAAATCTCCTAAAAAAAATAAAAGCAGAATCCCTCGGCTTTATAGAATCACTTGCCATCTCTTCTGATGGAAAATACATTGATATTGGAAGAATAGGAAATATTCCTGATTTTTTGAAAAAACAATATGAATATTTTATGGAAGGAGCGCTTTTAGATGTCGATTCTTATACTCTTAAAAGATTGTTTTTGAAATATCTTGACCCAGAACTTATAGGCCAGATGAATCTTCAGAATTTTAAAACAAAAGATTTCCTTTTGCATCTTAGAGAACTAATAAATCAGCTTCCAATGCAGCAACAGGCAGAAGTAATTGCACTTGAGCAAAGATTAATTGAACAATTAAACAGAATCCAAAGAATTCCGGGAGAAAGCGAATTAGATTACAAACTTAGAAGAAGCGAGGCAATAGTTGCTTTTGCAAGAAGTGAAGGTACAAATCTAATGGGGCTTGATGTTCATTTTAATTTTCTTAGAAATCTCCATCGAAACTCAATTCCAGATGAGGAAAAATTTTTTCTCCTAAAAGATCATCTCCACGAACACACCGAACATGATCCGGGAGGCGCGGAATTCTATTATTCTTCTTATCGTGAAAATCTAATTTATGACAATATGCACACTGATATGTGGAACAGGATGCTTTTCAAATCATTTTTGGAAAATATTGAGCATGGTTTTGCAGAAAACAGCCACAATGCAGGCAGTTCAATTTTATTTAATTCAATTCATGGAAATTATGGAAAAATTGTAAATGAAATGTATGGAATTGATGCTTCAATTCATTCTGATGTGCAAATTCGCCAGATAATAAATACTGCAAGAGGATATCTTCAGGGATTGCTTTTGCCTGACGGCCAGCATTTAAAAGGAGGACTAGAAGCAGCACTCCACAATTCAAATCTTAAAGATTATGCCTTTGGGGACTGGAGAGAATCAGGGCCATTAAAAAACTGGTGGAAGGTGGATATGAAATGGTTCTGGCTTACAAATCAGGACCCCAATACTTCACATGAGAGAACCGTCAATGGTACTGTTACAGGAATATTTGATAAAGCTGATTTTGATCCCCATCATGTGGATATGGAAAGGCTCGTTTCAAGATTTGGAATAGCCCGTGATGATAAAAGAGGGGTATATGAGCTTGGATATTTGCTTGATAGAATAAAAACCCATTTAAATGAAGATTCAATGAATGCTTTCGGGCCTTCAGCAAGACAGGTTGCAGATTATTATAAGACAATTCTTGCAGAATCAATAAGAAGATATGTTGAACATTTTGCTCCAGAAGAAATCCGCAGTCAATATGGCACAGGCCTTAGAAATTTCAGTTCAGAAGACATAATTAATGGAGTAAAAAATGGAATGTTTAAAGATATAATCCATTTAATGGCGCATGGAGACAGTAATGGAAACCACAAATTCTTTGGAGAAAAATTAACCTATAATTCCTATCAGAAAGGAGTGTGGGCAAGAACAAATGAAGGGCATATGATTGCAATAAACGAGGAGGTCCCGTTAAGCGGCATGGACATAGTTCTCAATGGGGTTGTTGCATATAAGGATGCTCAGGGGAATTTGAGAAAATTCGATCCTGAAAAGCAGGAAAGATCCGGGCTTAGAAAAGAACTTATCCATTCAGGAGAAGAAGGAAAACAACTTTTAAATGCAATTAATCACGGACAATACACTCCTGAAATGTTGGAATATGCAAAGAATTTGGTAAAAGAGAATAAAATCAGCGCAGGAGCTTATGCTGCAATTGCATACAGCTATGCCAAACAAACACATGACTGGACCCCTGCAAATACTTCAATAAGAGATGAGAATGGACAGCATCTTTTAAGGTTAATGAGTACAGATGATTTTTTAAAAGAGCAAAAAGGCTTATTTTCCCCTCTCAATAGATTTTTCAAATCAGCTGGATATGCAGTTGAGCGAAACTTCGTTAATATATTTGGCTCTAATGCAATTGCCCTTGATGCAGTAAATGACATAAGTTCATTATACCGTGCAAGGTATCATGATCTTTCTGCAAATATTTTAGGAGGGCATTTCAATCAAAATCTCACCAATCAGGCAGACAGGGAGTTATATAATTCCCTAAAGCCCCAATATGAAGATGTTGCAAAAAAACTTTTCAAATATCAGACTGCATGGGATTTTACAATTGACAGGCATCCAACTGGTTCTTCAACAGCGCAGGGAAGAATGCTTTGGATGGAATCCTTTTATCATTTGGGTCCAAAATTGCCGTTTAATGTTGAATCACATTCCCCCTATTATTCAACAATGGAAAAAGGGGCAATGATTATTCCAAACATATTTGTAAAAATGCAAAGATGGGCAATGGTGCCTTTTGTTTCAATGTATCGGTCTTTTAAAGTTGGAACAGAAGGAACTCCAACAACTTATGATATTTCTGGAGATCCAATGGAGCGATGGACATTTAAATCTCCTTCCCTTCTTGAAGGAGCAAGGTCTCTTTTAAATCCTTTATATGCAGGAATAAACTGGAGAGCCCCATTTGGAGCAATATTCAAAGCTCCGACTTATTTTATGCATCATGCCCCGGGGATACAGCATGCTACTTCATTTATTGAAGAAAAACTGGATAAACACGGGACAACTTCTCCATTAAAATTATATGAAAAAAAAGTTGATAACTGGGTTTCAAAAACCAAACTTGGAGATCCGTTTCAAAAAGGGCTTCTTGGAAGAGCTGATGCATCAGGTTATGCAACCCAGCCTTCAAAAGAATTGTTTGCCCTTGGAAGGGAAAACTCCTCTTACTGGGCAATCACTGCAAATGCAAACCCTGCTGACCGATACTATGATTCAAGAAGAACACTTAGAGCTGATGTTGGTTCTGCAGGCCAGCTTGTATACAGCACATCCTCTCCAACTGCCGGAGGCCCTCCGATTAGTTCTTTTTATTCCCGTGATGAGGAATTAAAGAGTCAGGCAGCATCAAATCTTATAAAAAGAACTGTTTCCCCTCTCCTGCATGTCACTGAACGAGAGGCAGAACACGACATGTATGGAAGCCTTTCAGGTCCTGCATTTAAAAGAAGGGCAATGATGGTTGATCCGATTGGAGTTGGAATTTGGAGAGTTGGCGCGTATGCTGTAAATAAATTTAAGAACTATCAGGATGCCCGTTCTCTTGGAATGAGTATGGATGAGTATAACCAGCAGATGTATCCGCATAAGCGAGGCATCACTCAATCTGTTTATTCATATTTTAAAAGAAAAGGAGAAAGTATGAAATATGCATACAAAATAACTGCCCCGCAATTTATGGGCGGAATTGGAGTTATCGGAAGAGTCTACTGCCCTAATTGCAGAACTATCAAGACAAGAGGTTCCCAGTGTCCTGGCTGCGGCAGATAATTGGCAATTTAAAATATTATGGGTGAATTTATCTTATGAAAAAAAACTTTTTTGGGATTGTTATACTTTTTGCAGTAATCTTTTTTATGTTTGGATGCACATCGCAAGATATTCAGAAATATTACGCTAAAACAGGGGCATCAGATTATCGTGCTGATTTAATATTAAGTCCTGTTTCAACAGATTGCACCTGTTTTATATGCGAAAAAGGAAGTTTTCCAGCTCCATGGCCCTTTAATTTATTATTGGATTATTCTCTTGAAGGGGGAAACTGCGGTTTTTATGAAAATTGTAATTCAGATTCAGTTGTAACCTATCTTAATGCAAACAAGGAGCCAAAATCCTTTATGCTTGGAATGGGCCCAAGGCCATGGGATTTTACCTATGGAAATACCTACTGCAATAATTCACTTGATTTTGCAGTTCACTGGCTGGTTTCAGATAATAATGAATATGAATTTGTTCCAAAGTCCGAGGCAGTATGCTATCTTCAAAGAAATATTGTCCCTGTTTATATTTTATACAGCAATGGAACAGCAATAAATCTTGAAAGCTCGGAAAAAATCGCAAAAGAATTGTCCGGTGCAGGACCGGTTATAATAGTTGCAGAAATCGATTTTGATTCTTCCAATCCGCAAATTATTCAAAAAGTTGGAGAGCAGATAATTAATTTAAAACAAAACTGCCCGACTTGCATTATCGCAGCAGGGCCAAGGATGAATGATTATGAGGGGCTTGAAAAACTTTTGTCAGACCCTACTGTAAACAACAGTGTTGATATGATTGCATTCGGGGCAAATTCAAATCATTTTGATTCTTCAAGATGCACAATCCCCAGCCTTTATTATGAGGCAATCCAGTTTTCAAAATATGCATGGTTTAACCAATCCAAACCAGTATTGTGGCCATATATTCTTGTTGATACCTCCAAGCCTTCAAAGAGTGAATGCTTTTTTTCAGAATATGAAAAAAATAATGCATATTATGAATTTTTCAGCACAGTAATGCCTGCTGCGATTTCTTCCGGAGTGATTGGAGCAGCACCATACTTATTTTATTCAGCAGGCCTTCCAACAGATCCGCTTGACTGTGAAAACTGTGGCCTTATAAATATAGAAGATGGAAAATTAACTCCAAATGAACCTTTATTCAGCTCATGGTTTTATGGTTGCAGGAGTTACCTTTCAAGGCCGAATCCTCTTTTAATTACCCTTCCAAAAGAAAAAGGAACTGTCTGCAATTTTGGATTTACAGGAGATACTTTTTTAAATTTTTTAACTACCACCGGTCTTGCAGAAGAACATTATGTTGCAACAGATGATACCTCTCCTCTTATACTTTCCTGTCTTGGGTGTGTTGATGAATGCTTGCGGGAAGACTGCGCAGCCGAAGGTGATTTTGACTGCAAAAATTGTGAGCTTGATCCGTATGGCCTAAAAGATGTGCAGGTTGCAATCGGAGAAAAATGCGATTATTTTGAAGAGCTTGATTTATGGGCATCCCTTAGAGGCTTAGATCCTGCATTTGTCAGGGCAACTGCCTGGGCAGAGAGCGGACTTAATACAGCCAATCCGGATGCATCTTATTGTGCATTGAGTTTTGTAAACAAAACAAATGGGTGGAACAATTGCAATGCCCTTGATGTTTTATATATAGTTGATCCAAGGCAGGCAATAGAAGGAGAGCATAGCTGCGCGGATTATTTTGATTTAAATTATTTTTCTGAAATTGAACGCACCAATTCAAACCAGGATTTAAATGATGACAAAAAACCTTGTTCGTTTGGCCTTATGCAGATAAATCCTGATGCCTGGGCATCCTATCCTTATCCTTATTGGAGCAGCGCTTTTTTTTGGCCCCTTTCAGACCTTAATACAGATCAGTATGCTGTCGATGTTCCCGCACTTCAAAGTATTTATGAAGAAGACAGCAAGAAAAGACTTATTGCAGAGTCCTGCGCAGAAGGAGGCTACTTTAATCCATTTAATGGAAATGACAATGCATGCTATGGAACCTGGATCTTAAAAGAAGCATGGAAAAATGCAGAATCATTTGTCAATACCAATTCAAATCTGTTAAATGCTCAAACCTCAATTGAAAAAAAATGGCTGACTTCTTTTATTGCCCATTATTACTATTATGGGGTTAGTGATAATACAGTTGCAGAATGGACAATGTCATTTTATTCAAGACGGACTTTAACTGACACGGGATGTGAAAATGCAGATGAAAACACTGCCTGCTGTTTAGATGGCAAGGCAGTTACAAGTGCCTGCTGCAATAATGATGATAATTTTATCCAATTTGTTGCCTGCTGTATGGATTATGACCCTGCTCAATACCCGACCGGTTACTGCGGAAGCATTCCGGAAAAAGACAGAACCTTTTTGTCCATTCCTGAAAAATATGGAAACCTCGGCTTTGAAAGGCTTAGAAAACAATATTCCCTTTCAGTTGAATGTGAAAATAAATATCTTTGTGGGAATCTGCCCCTGCAAGAGGGAAATATAGATCTTTTCAAGCTTAATCTTCAAAATTAATTTCCCTTATTTTCTTTTTATTATAATAAAATGCCCTTCTGCTGATTTTCAATTTTTCTATTTTTCTTTTGTCCTTCATATTTTTTCCGGCAATCTTTTCAAATCTTTTTATATCTATTTTCAAAGGCCTTCCAGTTTTCATTTTTTTAATTCTGATTATTATTCTGCTTTTTTTCAATGCATCCAGAACTTTTTTTGGAATTGTTTTTTTTATCGAAGGCAGAAGAATTAGTTTTTCAATTTTTGTATTATTCAATAAATATAAAAAAAGAGAAGTGCTTGGTTTTGTCTTAAGAAAAAATACCCTCGAATTTTTATTTTCATTTATTTTGTCTATAATTTCTTTTCTTGTTCCGGAAAGTACGACCCTATTTGATGTTCTCAAGAAATTCCCTTCCTCTTCCACCTTTCAGGTATGATTCAACATAATTTTTCCCAAGTTCAACCTTTTCATTTTCTATTCCAAGATATCTGGATATCCATTCATTCCCCTTTCCGGTTTTTATTCTAAGAACTCCGGCGCCTATCAATTCAGAATCAATTTTAAGTTTCTTTTCCAGATTAATTTTTTCAGTTAAAATCTTATCAGCATTTTTTAATTCATCTTCCAGTTCCCCAAGAAGATTAAATATCCTGAGTTGGTTTTCTTCAGGTTCTGCCAAAAGGGATTTATATAAATTATTTATTTTTCTTTCCTGAACGGATTTTTTAAGATAAAATTTAAATATGGGAGAAATCAAAAGCCCTATCACTTTTTTTCTAATCATTTCCCTGTTTTTTTCACTTGCGCATACATAGCAAACTATTGCGCTTACAAGGGAAATTCTTATGCTTTTAGATCGTATTATAGGGGATTTTTTCTTTCCTGAAGTAATATTCATTATCTTTGCATCAGGCCCAAACTCCTCGTTTATTCTTTTCTCTATCTTTTCTTTTGAAGACACCTTTACCTTATATTTTTCATTATTCCAGAAAACTTCAACAATAAAATGCTCTATATTTTCAGATCTTTGTTCAAAAATATCCATTATCTCCCGGTATATCCGTATCCCAAAAACTCCCGAGTCAAAAAGATTTTCAAGATAATTTCCATCGAGTGCAAGATAATCTATGATATCACTATATCCCATTTTAATAAATGATTCTGCAAGATAATGTGATGATAAGGCAATGCCGGTTCTTTTAAGCGCACCTTTTTTGAGCATTGCAATCTGCTTAAAATATTGCGATTGTTTTTTTAAATCCGCAAAATTTTCCTCGCTTTCCTCCTCTGTTTCCATATAAGTTCTTTTCAGAAGCGCTGAAAAAGGGGCATTAAAACCAAGAAAAATCATCCTTTCCTTTAATTCTTCAAGCTGGGCGATATTCTCTGGCCGGTATTTTTTTTCCTCCATCTGCGAAAATATCTCGTTTGCCCTTATTGCAAGCGCAACCGATGGGATATTTTCCAACCCGTCTATTTTCATGGAAGCCACTCCTTGTTTTTTATTTTATCCTGAATATATTCCCCAACAAATGTCAATCGTTGTCCTTGAAGTGCATCCTGTTCTATTTTTTTTCCAGTTTTTAAAACCTTTTTTAATTCAATAACCCATTCCTTATGTTTTGAAATCCATTCATACCCAAGCATTTCTTCTGCTCTTTTGATATCAATATCTTTTGCCTTGATTGTCAATTTTTGCAAAAACTCAAATTTTTCAATATCGCTCATTGTCACTCCTAAAAATCTGGCTTCAGGAGTTGCAAATGCCCTTCCAAGATATGCAAGATTCATGCTTCCTGTTTTTATTGTCCAGTAAATATACCATCCCCATGCATCGCAATCTGTAAAAACATAAACCGGAAGCCCTGCATCTGCCAATTTTCTTATCATTCGTCTTGTTCCTCTGGAAGCCTGCCCTTTTGGAGTTATGAGAATACAGTTTTCTTTTTTCCAGAATTTATCCTCATTTAATCTTTGCCATAATGCATCCTTTTCAACTACCAGAACATAATTTGCCCGGACATCTAAAAAACTCATTCCGTTGTCAACATCGCTTGTAATCATCCATCCTGATCTTCCCTGTTTTTCCCCATCTATTATATTTTCATCCCCTGCGAAAACATCCCTTATTTTTATGGGCCCTGCAAGAACTCCTTTCCTGTCTGTTGTCAAATGAAGATCTTCCCGTTTTATTTTTAATGATGCTTCCAAATCTTCAATCAATGCATTTGATTCCCCCTGCTCTTCAAATAAACTCTCATCCAAATCCTCACCAAGGCTGAATTTAAGCTGGTAATACAGACCTCTGATGCTTGTGTGCAGATTTTCATCAAGAAATTTTTTTGTCTTGTTTGCTATTGCAACAGTTTGCATAAAGGTTCTTGACTGCGAAACATTGAGAAGCGTCCGCCTCTCTTCCTTTTCCCCCAATTTCAGGCATTCAGAAGAGGCATCATAGTTTATATTTGATTTTGACCTTAGTGGAGTATTAAATGTTGGGGATTCCCTGCTTAAAACTTCGATATACATTTTTTTTCCAAGATTTTTCAATCGTTGAAGCGCAGTTTCCTCATCAATATCTATCTTTTTGCCCATCTTATTCACCATATTTTTCTCCAATCATGCTTTCAAGTATCTCCTTTATTTTTTCAGAATCCGAACTTTCAGAAAGTTCTGTAAGATCTTTTGAAAACTGCCCGATATATCTTGAAATTGCCTTTCGTTTTCCTTCCATCTCACGCTCCTTTTTCTTACTGCTGATATGTTTTTGTATTGTTCTGCATGTTTCCATCACTGCATTTTTTATTTCATCTACTATCTCCTCTTCAGGAGAAATTGCCTGCTTTCCTGCACTGGTGTAGGGAATATGGACACTTGAAATATTCACAACAATTACAATTGGTTCTTCTTCAAAATTCTTCAAATCGTATCTTTTCCAGTCGATACTTTTTATTGTTTCAGTTATTGCGCATCCTCCTGCATCAAAAAGCAGCGGAGACCGGTTTGCAAATCTCATAACCTCCCCTTTTTTTCCGGCAGCTTCAATCCCCCCCCCATATCCTATTCCAACTTCTACTATGAATGGGATTCCACCCCGATATATCTTGGGTTTTCGCTCTGTTACCTCAACCATTTCAGGATTTAATACATTTATAAATGATTTTTCTATTAATTCCTGCCCAATAGGAGTTATTCCATCAGGGCTTGGGGCAATCCATTTTATTTTTGAAAATGCGCTGGTTATCTTTTCAGCTTCCTGCCAGCCTAATTTTTCAGGGCTTATATTCAAATCAACATCCGGGATAATTTCTTTTAATTCTGCAACTTTGCTTGCGCTAAATCTTGAAAACCTGTTTTGAAAAAATGAGGACATTTTCGTATATTTTTTTTCCACTTTCGCTATTTCCAAAAGATCATGCGGCCCTATTCCAAGAGGGTGGGGCAGTATTTCAACTGGTTTTGGAGGAAGCAGTTCTGTGGATCTTTGAAAAATTTCAATCTGGCCTGAAGGATCCTTAAAAGTTATTTTCAGGTACGGGTTTGCAAGTGCGGTTCTTCTAATATATTCATATGCTCCATAATTGCTTTTTTCATATTTTACTTCCCCAAACTGCGCTTCAATTTTCAATCCTTCAAATTCTCCTTCGTTTTCCTTTTCGTTTTCAATTATTGGTTTGTTTGTCTTAAAATCAACAGATACCTCGCATTCAATAGTTTTTTTGTTATGCCCTGAAACAACCTTGATTGGTTTTCCAACAGTAAGCATTGAAAACATTGTGCATCCTGCAGCCCCAATGCCCTGCTGGCCCCGTTGCTGGATAAATCTGTGGAATTTTGTTCCAGAAAGCATCATTCCAAGTGCTTTTCCAATATGGCTTTTTGGAATGCCCGGCCCGTTGTCTTCAACTATAATCTGATATTTATCATTTTCTTTTTCTATTTCATTTATTTCGACATAAATTTCCGGCAGTATCTTTGCTTCCTGACAGGCATCCAGGCTGTTTGTAATATACTCATGGAGTATTGTTGTCAAAGATCTTATCTTTCCTGAAAATCCAAGCATCTGCTTATTTTTTTTGAAAAATTCTGCAACCGAATGCTCTTTGAAATTTTTTGCCATTTCCCCATTGCTCATTATTTCAGCCTCTCTTGAATTATTTTTCTTCTGGCATCTGCCAGATAATTGAAAATTGTTGAATGCTGTGAGCCCTTTATTATTTTTGTTATTGCCTCCTTTGCATATTCTATTGAATCATAATCCCCGATTATTCCTATTGTTTTTCCATAAACTGAAATTGTGCATCCTGTTGCAGATTCTATTTCACTTTTTACCTTTCCATTTTCTCCAATTACCCTTGCCTTTATTCTTGTGGTTGCATTAGGGGTGTTTGCAAATTCTTTTAGGTTTATCATAAAAAAAGACTTGTTTTTTGTTATTATTTTTATTGCATCATCCGGAGAAAACCCCCTTCCGATCGCCTTTATTACCTCGGTTCCAAAATAAATTTTGTCCTCTTCCCCCTCCAGTATTATCTCTCCTTCGGAATTAACGCGGAGAGTTATTGTTGCAGTTTCCTCTATCCTTTTTTTTGTTTTTCCGCCCTCTCCCAAAAGTACTCCTATCCTTTCTTTTGGTATTTTTACTATCTCCATATCAACCTACCATTATTTGCGCAATTTTTTGGATATACGGATTCTTGTTTTTTGTAAGTTCCCGTACAGCTTCCAAAAGTGCATTATTTTTTATTTTTTTATTTGTTGAAAGAGCATTTAATATAAATATTATTGTTTGTTCATCTGCTCTTTTTAGCATGCTTTCAAAAAATCCCGCAATGCCCTCATCCTCATCTGCAATCTGTGATAATGCTGCAATTGCATTCTTCCTGTTTTTTCCAATGTCGTCCCTTGAGATGAGCATAAGATGTTTTTTCAGTTTTTTTGAAAGGTTCTTGTTGCACATCTCTGCTACAAGCGAAAGTGCTTCTTCATTGTTTATATCAACTAACATCTCTTCAATGTAATCTTCAAATATCTCTGTTTTCTTCGCATAAGCCATATTCATTGAAAGTATTAAATGAAAGGGATGTTTTGTTTTTGGATTATATGTTTCTGAAACCAAACTCTTAAAAAGCATTTCCCAATTCATCTCAAATATTATCATTATTAGATAATATCCTATCATTCCTTTGCTCATTTTCATATATGGCAGCCCGGTTTCTGTTGCTTTTATGCCTGCCCTGAGAATTGCCATCCTTTCGTGTTTTACCTTTTCGAGTTCTGGCTTTACATCTTTTCCGGATTTATAATATCTTAGCAGGTTTTCGAAAATATCCGTGCTGTTGTAATCCGATGAGTTTAGGTATTTGTCCAGCTTTAATTTTTTTTCTGCTTGAGGCTGCTCTGTTGAACTGTCGTCGTCCCCTCCGTGCTGCTGTTTCATTCCGTACTGCTCTTCCATAATTGTCTGCCTCTAAACCTATTATTCTCTAATGCTTTTTAATCGTTTGCCTGAAAAATTTGCTTTTTTTATCCCAATCTTTTCAAAACCTGCAAAACCCTAAACCCCAAACCCAAAACAATCAGATTATCCCAAAAACCAGTTTTACTTCAAAACTCAAAACCCTAAACCCAAAACAATCAGATTATCCATTTTAGCCCCCGGCGAGATTTGAACTCACGACCTCGTGCTTTTTGCAATTCTTTTTGATTTTTTATCTTACGGTTTTTATAAATTTTTTTCCACAAGTTTATAATAAGTCAAAAAGAACCTACCAAGCACGCGCTCTACCAACTGAGCTACAGGAGCACATCATACAACTTTTTATTTGCACAAATGTTTTTAAATTACTCACCTCATTTATTTTAAAGGTGATTTTTTGCCAGAAGAATTAATATTTTCAGGGAAATACAATTCATTAAATATAGAAGAAAAGTATGATCTTTTAGATGCGAAAACAGAGGACATTATCCACATTTTATGCAAAATTTCAGAGGCAATCGATTCTGCTGCATATTCTTTTGCAGGAATAGAAAATAGGAAAATTGATGAATTTATTAAAACTATCGTGAAGGGGACAGGCCTGCAGGCTGCAATTTCTTCTCTTGAATCTGTTTCAAGCTCACAATTAAAACAGGTATTTGAATCCTGCTGCAAAAGTAAGGATTTTTTTCCGATTGCAGAAAGCTATTTTATCCATACTCTTTTAAGCGAATGCAAGGTTTCGTTTAAATTATCCCCAAAATTTTTTAATTCTTCGATTGCTCCAAAAAAAGAACTGCGGCCTGGAAAAATAGTGTTTATTGCAAATTACCATGGGTGGGTTTCGATAAAAAAACTATCCCTTGAGAATGTTTTAAATTATGAAGTTGCCGGCATCCTTTCCTCAATTAATTTTACAATCATAAACAAATCCTTTGAATTTGCAGGACTTTTGGATGAGGCCAAAGTAAGTTCAATCGTGGCTGGAAAAAGAAAATCCTTGTCTGCATTAATCGATTGCCTAAAATCAATAGATGAAAAAGATGAGAAGAAATTGGCATATCTTATCTGCAAGGTTTGTGAAAGTTTAGGTTATACTCCCTATTCAACTCCAAATATGCTAACAAAGGCATATCCGGATATAAAGCCTCCAAAAGTAAAAGGAAGGGTTGCAAAATAGTTTTTTAACCCTTCTTAGATATATTTTTATTATGGGTGAAGGGTTTGGAAACGGGAAAATCATTTTATTTGGAGAGCATTTCGTAGTTCATAATCTTCCGGCAATTGCAGGAGCCATCTCAAATAAGGCAATAGTTAAACTAATAAAATCAGAAAAAACCGAATTCTTTCCCGGAGACCATAAAACAATTCCAGAAATGACTTATAAATGCATAAACAATATCTTTTCTGCAATGAATATAAAGGATAAATTCAAAATTTATCTTAAAGGAAATCTTCCAACTTTTGGGGGGCTTGGTTCTTCTGCTGCGTTTTGTGTTGCAATTGTCAGGGCACTTGATGATGAGTATTCCCTACATTTAACAGCGAACCGGATAATTGATTATTCTTATCAGGGGGAAAGGGCATTTCACGGAAATCCTTCAGGAATAGACAATACTATCTCTGCACTTGGAGGAGTGTTAAAATTTACAAGGGGAAAAACCCCTTCTGAAAATAAATTTGAGAAAATAAGCCTAAAATCCCCATTAATTGTGATAATCGGAATCACAGGAATATTTGGCCCGACATCTGTTATGGTTGCAAAGGTTGGAGATTTTAAAAAGAATAATCCTGAAAAATTTGAAAATCTGTCCAAAAAAATGATTCAAATAATTAGTAATGCCCAAATTTCACTCGAAAGGAGGGAAATTGAAAAACTTGGAAGGTTGATGGATGAAAACCAGATTCTTTTAAAAGAAATAGGGGTTTCAATAAAGGAAAATGACAGACTGATAAAAATAATGAAAAATGCAGGCGCCCTTGGCGCAAAAATAACTGGAGGAGGAGGAGGAGGGTGTTGTACTGCCCTTGCAAAAGATCAAACAGAGGCCAAAAAAATACTAAAAGAAATTAAAATAAATGGTTTTGATGGATTTTTGACAATTATTGAATAATTAAATTCCAACTCTCCTGCAAAATTTTCTTATTTTGCATATTTCACATTTTGGATTTTTTGGGGTGCATATCGTCTGCCCGTATGAAACCAATACCAAATTAAATTTTCTTATAAATTTTTTTGGGACAATCTTAATTAATTTTTTTTCGGTTTCCTCTGGTTTTTTTGTTTTAACCCATCCGATCCTGTTGCTTATTTTATGCACATGGGTGTCAACTCCTAGTGCATCCTTTCCAAAACACCTTGATAAAACAATGTTTGCAGTTTTTCTTCCAACCCCTTTTAATTTTAACAAATCATCTAAATTAGAGGGAACGTTTTTGTTAAATTTGTTAATTAGTATTTCTGATGTTTTTTTAATATTTTTTGCCTTTGTCTTGTAAAACCCCACCCCATAAATCAGTTTTTCAATTGTTTTAATGTCTAGTTTTGATAGTTCTTCTGCATTGTTTATTCTTGAAAATAATTTCCTTGTTGCAATAATCGTATTTTCATCCCGGGTTCTTGAAGAAAGAATTGTTGAAATCAGCATTTTAAAAGGATTTCCCATGTTTTCTTTTTCAAGCTCGAAAACCTTTGCATTTCTTCTTCTCCCTTCCCTTTCCATGATTTTTAGGATAAATTCCAAATTTTCCATCAGTTTCCTTAAAACAAAACCCTTTTAAATATTTTCTATAACATACATAATTATGAATTCACAAACACTTAGATTAAGACCTCTTAAATACAAACCAATTCCATCAAATTTAGTTGATGCATTAACTCAGTTAAGCAAAGAATACGGGGGCCTCCAGAATATTCCTTCTGCTGAATTTAAAAAACTGCAGCAACAATTCAAATTTACAATAACTCCTGTTTCTCCAGATGAAATTTCGGGCCTTTATCATCCCCAAAGAAAGCCTGGAAATCGATTTTTACACATATCACCAATGAAATAGGCAGCAATATAAAAATATATTAATTAATTGTCCAATATCTATATATGAATATTTCAACTGCAGTTGCAAATGCAAATATAGCAATAATAAAATACTGGGGAAACAGAAACAATAAACTAATTCTTCCTGCAAACTCCAGCCTTTCTTTTACAATGGATGAAAAACTCCAGACAAAAACAACTCTTATTTTTGATGAAAGCTTTGGTTTGGATGAATTATGGATAAATGATGAAAAATCCGGGCCAAATGAGACAAAAAGGGTTTCATCATTTATAGATGTTTTTAGAAAACTTGCAGAAACAAAAATGAAGGCAAAGGTTTTTTCAGAAAACTCCTTTCCAAAAGGAGCAGGACTTGCATCCTCTGCTTCAGCTTTTGCAGCACTCTCGCATGCCACATCAAATGCCCTAGATCTTGATTTGAATTCAAAACAATTATCTTTGCTTGCAAGATTTGGAAGCGGCTCTGCATCAAGATCTGTATTTGGAGGGGCAGTTGAATGGAATTCCGGAATAAAACCCGATGGCTCGGATTGTTTTTCAAAACAGCTCTTAAGCGAAAAAAAACTAAAAGATTTAAGAAATGTTATCGGAATTGTTGAAAAATCCGAAAAAAAAGTCGGTTCGCGGGAAGGAATGAGTATAACCGCCAGTACCTCAAAACTTTATAAAAAAAGACTGGCTGAAGTTTCCAAAAGACTGGAAAATGCGAAAAGGCATGTCCTCAATTTCAATTTTCAAAAACTTGCACCGATTATAATGGAGGAGAGCAATAATATGCATTTGGTAATGGGAGATAGCATTCCTCCCCTTGTTTATCTAAATTCCACTTCTAAAAAGATAATCAAAGAAATTGAAAATCTAAACAAGGAAAATGATTTTTATCTTGGAGCATATACCTTTGATGCAGGTCCAAATGCACATATTTACACAACTAAGAAATACGCAAAAATAATTTCCTCCCTTTTAAAAGATATCCCGGGAATAGAGGAAGTTTTAGAGTGTCATATAGGAAAAGGAGTTATGCCTTCAAAACATCATTTGATGTAAATTTCAGTGCATATTGTTTTTTTTCCATTAAGTATCTCTTCTATTCTTTTGGGCTTGGTTCCATTTACAATATAAGATGTTTTCTTTAGCCCAAATAATTCTTTTATTTTTCCCTGCATTCCCCCTGTTACATCAGGTGCATCGGATTTTTTTAGGTATCTTTCAATTTCCTTCATATTTTTTTTGGTTATTTTTTCAACCAGTTTTCCATCAGCCATTACTCCGTCAACATTTGTTGCAAGTATTATTTTTTTTGCGTTTTTTCCAAGATGTGCAATTATCTTATCTCCAGAGCAAACAGATCCCCCAAGTTTTGAATCCAAAACTACATCTCCGTGAAGAACAGGCACATATCCTTTTTTTACAAGCTCTTTTATTGTTGAAGCATCAAATTTGGATATCTTTCCATTATTTTGCCTGACTATAACAATTGGAGGCACAGTAATTGCAGGAACTCCGTTTTTTATGAGCCTGTCTACCACCAGATTTGAAAGATAAGTGCAGGATGAATGCGTGTCTGCAAAACCCAAAAACTGCTTTTTAGTTTTAACCCCGGAACTTATTCCATGGGCAATTACCGGTGCATGGCCAAAAGAACCTGCCCCATGAACTAAAATAAGCTCCATTTTCGGATTATAATTCTCTCCGAGCATTCTTGCAAGCGATTCAATATTTTTTTCATCTGCTTCCATATAGTCAAACTTTTTTGTAATAACACTTCCACCTAATTTTAGAATTTGCATATACCCATTATACCTTTATCATTTATTAATTTTTTGATACCTTAAATTAAAACCAATAAGATATAATTATTATCTTTTATAAGGCAACATATGTGATTTTATGGACGCATCGCACATTTATATCGTTATATCCATTCTTGTTTTGGCAGTAATTGCCATATCTCTTTTTTTCCTGAATAAAAATAAGGAGAATAAAAAACTTACTCCGTTTGCAGGCCTTGCATTTGCATTTGTAATCGCAGGAATTCTTTTTTCAGATGATCCGGGAATTGGTTATCTCTTGATTGGAATTGGAATAATTTTTGCAGTTATTGATATAATAAAAAAATAAATATCTTTTTAATCCGTTTGCAAAATTACTCATTCATGAAGATTTTTGCAGGAATTACAGGCGCCTCAGGTATACTTTATGGAAAGCGCCTTGTTGAAGTTTTAAAAGAATTAAAACATGAAGTTTTGGTTTGTGTAAGCAATGGGGCAAAAAAAGTTTCAGCAGAAGAGCATTCCCCTCTTGGTAATTATGATTATGAGGAAAATGATTTTTCCTGTCCTTATGCATCCGGCTCAAATTCTCCTGATGCAGTGATAATCTGTCCATGTTCTCTAAAAACTCTTGGTGAAATCGCAAATGGGGCAGGTTCAAATCTCATCTCCCGTGCAGCAGAAGTGGCGCTAAAAGAGAGAAAAAAACTCATTCTTGTTGTAAGGGAAACCCCCTATTCTTATATTACCATCAAGAATATGGAAAGAGTTATTCTTGCAGGAGGAGTAATACTTCCTGCCTCCCCCGGTTTTTATCACCAGCCTGAAAAAATTGAGGACTTAGTTGATTTTATCACCGGAAAAATTCTTGATCAGCTGGGCGTGGAAAATAACTTATATAAAAGATGGAAAAAATAAGCATATTATTTGAAAAATTATCTTTTCTTTTTGTAATAATCTTCTATTGCAGCCCTTAGGGCATCGGCAGCCAGATTTGAGCAGTGCATTTTTAATTTAGGAAGGCCGCCAAGTTCTTTTGCGACATCGTTTCTTGTTATTTTTTTTGCTTCTTCAATAGGTTTTCCTTTCGCAAGCTCGGTTATCATTGAGGATGTTGCAATAGCTGCAACACATCCCAAAGTTTTGAATTTTATATTTTTTATATACTCAATTTCTTTATTTTCTTTGTTTCTTTTCCCAACAGTTATATAAACCTTCATGACATCCCCGCAGATCCTGTTTCCAACTATCCCAGTTCCATCTGCGTTTTTTATTTCGCCCATATTTTTTGGAGTTGTGAAAAATTTCATTACTTTTTTGGTGTATTCATCCATTCCTATCACATTTCATGTTTAATTTTTTTACGAATTCATCAGGATCTATTCCATGCACCCTGCATCCCTGCTCAACTGTTTCTGCGCTTTTCATAGGGCATGTTGCACAATAAAGCTGCTCTTCCATGAAAACCTCTATTGCCTTTGGGCACTTTTCCAAAACCTGACTAAAAGTCATATCTTTTGTTATCTTAATTTTCTTTTTCATAAAGCGGATTCATCCTCCTTAATTTTTCTATTATTTTAGGAAGTATTTTTATAAGATATCCTGCCTGTTTTAAGGTATTGCCCCTTCCAAGGGAAATTCTTAAAGAGCCGTGGGCATCTTCTGGTGCCAATCCAATTGCGGTCAGAACATGGCTTGGCTCAAGGCTTTTTGAAGAGCACGCACTTCCAGTTGATGCATATATTCCCTTCTGGCTTAAAAGCATAACCAGCGCCTCTCCTTCCACGCCGCCAAAACAGAAATTTATGTTTCCGCATAATCTTTTTGTTTTGTGCCCGTTTAATTTTGCATATTTTATTTTTGATATTTTTTCAATCAGGTAATTTCTTATTTCTAATAATTCGTTTTGCTCTCTTTCCATTGTTTTTTTGCATAATTGAACTGCCTTTGAAAACCCGATAATTCCTGCAACATTTACTGTTCCGCTTCGCTTTCCAAATTCCTGCCCCCCTCCATTTAGTATTGGATTAATTTTTACTCCCTTTCTTATGTATAATAATCCAACCCCCTTTGGCCCATAAATTTTATGTGAGGAGGCAGAAAGCAAATCAATATTCATTTTTGAAACATCTATTTTTATTTTTCCAAATGTCTGCACAGCATCAGTATGAAAATAAACTCTTTTTTTTCTGCAAATCTTTCCTATTCCTTCAATCGGCTGTATAGTTCCAATCTCGTTATTTGCATGCATTATGCTTACAATTGCAGTATTTTTGGTTATCTCCTTTTCAAGTTTTTTCAGGTTTATTATTCCGTTTTTATCAACCGGAATATAACTTATCCTGATTCCCTCCATTTCCAGCCTTTTGCAGGTATCAAGTATTGCAGGATGCTCTATTACCGAAGTTATTATATGGTTTTTTTCTTTTGTTATAACTCCTTTTATTGCAAGATTGTCGCTTTCAGTTCCTCCAGAGGTAAATATTATCTCTTCATCGTTTGCATTTATGAAATCTGCAATCTGTTTTCTTGCTCCATCCAGAGCCTTTTTTGCCTCCAACCCTTTTTGATGGAGTGATGACGGGTTTCCATATTTTTGAATCATATATGGAATCATTTCTTTCACTGCCCTGCTATCTGCCTGCGTAGTTGCTGAATGGTCAAAATAAATTTTCATCTAATTGCCTCCCTTCTTATTGTTCTATATTTTTTACATTCCCTGCAGTATTTTCTTCTGTGCTTTCCAAAATTTTTAAGCATTGGAACAATTGTTTCCTTGTTTAATGAGTAAAGCCTTTGCTTTCCCATTATTTTTGATTGAACGATATTGCATTTTCTAAGAAGGGACAGTGCATGGGACAGTTTGCTTTGCTCTACTTTAAGTTTTTTTGAAAGTTCCAGCACAGAGTATTGTTTTTTTTCAAGTGTTAAAATTACTCTCATTCTCAGCGGGTTTGCAAGCGTCATAAAAAATCTATAACAGGAATTCATATGAAATATTCTTCACATAAATATTTAAATATATGCCCTCTCAATCTTTTTATTTCTTATTATCCATACCATCTTATGAATTCTTTTAGAACTTTTATAGAAAAACTGCAGTCTGAAAAGAAATTAATGGAATGCAGAACACCCGTATCTGTTGATCTTGAGGCCTCTTCTATCCTTAAAACTTCAGAGCCTTGCCCTGTGTTATTTCCAAAAATAAAAGAATCTGAGTTTAGAATAGCCGGAAACATCTTTTCAACAAAAGAGATGGTTGCCAAATATCTTGGATGCAAAAAAGAAGAATTAACCTTGAAATTAATAAATGCAATTGAAAACCCGAAAAAGCCGGAGTTAGTTAAAACCGGCCCTGTTTTTGAAAATACATTATCCAACCCAGACCTTTCAAAGATCCCTGTTCCGGTTTATCTTGAAAAAGACGGGGGGCCTTATTTTACCTCTGCAATAGTTATCGCAAATGATCCTGAATATGGAAGAAACCTTTCTTTTCACAGGATGATGGTGATTGAAAAAAACAAGGTGGTTGCCCGCATCCTAAACCGGCACCTTAATTCTTTTATAGAAAGGGCAGACAAAAGAGGGGAGGAATTGGATATTGCAGTAATTATAGGCTCTCCAATAAATGTTTTATTATCCGGAGCAATTTCTCTTGATCTAGGTTTTGATGAACTTGCAATTGCAAATTCGCTCATGCCGCTAAAAACAGTAAAATTATCCAATGGAATTGAGGTTTCAAATGATGTTGAATTTGCCTTGCAGGGAAAAGTAAAAAAAGAAATAACTGATGAGGGCCCATTTTTGGATCTAACTGAAACCTATGATATTGTCCGAAAGCAGCGGGTTTTTGAAATTACAAAAATCCATTATAGGAATAATCCAATATTTCATGCCCTTCTTCCAGGAGGCCTTGAACACAAAATTTTAATGGGAATGCCAAAAGAACCAACGATATTTAAGGAGGTAAATAAAATCTGCGAATGCACAGGAGTAAACATAACTCCCGGGGGGTGCTCATGGCTTCATGCAGCAGTTTCAATCAAAAAGGAAAAAGATTCAGACGCCCGTGATGCAATCGAGGCATCTTTTAAAGGCCACAAATCCCTAAAACATGTAGTAATCGTTGATTCGGATATAGATATCACAAATCCGGCCGAAGTTGAATGGGCAATTGCAACCCGTTTTCAGGCATCAAAGAATATTGTAATAAAGGAAAATGAAAAAGGCTCATCGCTTGATCCTTCTGCAGATCCAAATACATATATAACTTCAAAAATGGGGCTTGACTGCACAGTTCCTTTTGACAGAAAACAAGAGTTTGCGAAAACATTTTATCCAAAAGCTGATTTGAAAAAATATTTCTAATCCTTTTTTAAATTCTTTCCTGCCAAGTCAAGAATAGGCATAGCTAGACCAAAAGGTGAAATCTATGGGTGGATTACTTCCATGTCGAGAAAAAAACATTGCTCTTAGAAGAGCAGGATTTAGTAGGATTAGTGACTAGCGTAGGCCTCGATTTTTTTATAGAGGAATTAATAAAACGAATTGAAACTGGTTTTTTGGAATTTGCCAAAGGGAATATAACAGTTCCGGCAAGGCATGAGTTCTTTTTCAAAAAAGGAACAGTTGAATCCATGCCATGCGCAGATGACAGGTTTTTTGCAGTAAAGCTGATAAATACCCATCCGCTTAATTCCAGGAATTTCAATTTGCCTACAATAATTGGCTGCGGAGCCCTGATAGACGGGCAAAATGGTTTTCCGGTTCTTTTGACTGAATCTACACTTTTAACAGCCCTAAGAACCGCAGCAGCTTCAGCAGTTGCAACAAAACACCTTTATTACAAGAACTGTGAAAGTTTTGGAATAATTGGCGCAGGAGCGCAGTCAATTCCACAAACACATGCAATCTCAAAAGTGTGCGGTTTTTCAAAGGTGTATATTTCTGATTTAAACCCGTTGGCGTGCGCCCAGTATAAAAAGAGCGCCCAAAAGCTGGGTTTTGATGCAGAGATTTTGGATTCAAAATCTCTTTGTGAAAAATCAGACCTGATTGTCAGTGCAACCTGTAAGGCGCGGGATGGAAAGCCGATAATTTTGGATAATTGGATTTGTTCTGGAAAGCATATCAATGCAGTTGGAGGGGATTCTCCGGGAAAATTTGAGCTTGATAAAAATTTGTTGCTGCGCTCAAAAGTAGTAGTTGATTTTTATCCACAAGCCTTAATTGAGGGAGAATCCCAGCAGCTTTCAAAAGAACAGACATACGGGCATTTAGGGGAGATTATTTCCGGTGCAAAAAAAGGCAGAAAAGATCAAAAAGAAATTACTATTTTTGATTCAACCGGCTTTGCAATGGAGGATCTTGCAACATATATGCTTGTTTATGAATTATCCAGAAAACTTGGAACAGGAAAAGAAATAGATATCGTTGGAAACCCAAAAAATAATTTTGATCTCTACGAATCATATTTTCTTTCCTAATTTTTTTCTTTTAGTTATATTTAAATACTTTTTTATTCATAATTTATAACTGTGATTCCAATATATCGAGACCCCCCTAATATGAGACGCCTTAAAAATATGAGAAAAAGGGTAAATAAAATATTTAACTATTTAAATGTGCCAGTAAATGCTTTCGCTGCAAAAAAAACAATTCTTTCCTGGCATGCCCTAATGATTAAATGCGCGTTTTCTAACAAGCCCAAATTTCGAAAATTTGCATACGCTGAACTTGAAAAATTATCTGAAAAAGGGTGGGCTAACTCAACTAAAAAATTCGTGGATATACTTCGATCCAAAGAAGTGGAGGAGTCAAAAAGATTAATCTTAACAATAGAATGCCCGTTATTTTTATACAGGGTCTATTCTTCTCTTGCCGAGGCAAACGAGGATATCGCTGAACTTTTTTTCAGGGTTTTTTTGGACAAATCAATACTATTTGCAAAAGATCTTGACGATAGTTCTGATCCAAAAGCAATTTCAGGGGTTTTATCAGTGCTTTTAAGATTTTATGTTTTTTTACCTCCATCTCATTTAAACACCTCAAACATGCTTGCAAATAATATAAAAAGAATAGTTTCTTTTGATTCCTCTTTTGAATTTGTTGAAAATTTGATTAAAGAATATATCAGGGATTTTAGCGAAAGAAAGAATTTGGGCGAATTTTTTGATTCAGATTTGCAAATCCCTTCAATTGATCTAATACTTGAATGCCTAGAAGAAAACAAAATAAAAAATAGAATATCCCTTGTTTTTGATTTGCTTGAATTAGGCCAATCATTGCATGATCTAGAGCAGTTCGATTATTCAGATAGAATTTTCTTTTTACTTACGAGTATGGGCTATTATCCTAAAACAATTAAAGCATAAACTAGAAAATCCCTTTTTTTAATCTTTTTTCCAATTCTTTTTTTGGATTTTTATTTTCTAATTTTTCTAAATTTTTTGCAACCATTAAATAAGCTTTTCTAAAAGGAATTCCTTTTTTTGCCAGTCTATAAGCTTCATCTGCTGCAAACAGTTCTTTTGTGCAGGATTCAATGCATTTTTTTTCATTAATTTCTATCTCCTCTATTAAAATTTTCATTACTTTGATGGTGTCAAATACCAGTTCCAATCCTTTAATTATTGGTTCTTTTATTACCTGAGTTTCTTTCAAATATCCAGAATTTAATCCATTAATTGTATTTTTAATCAAAAATTCATAAGATAGTACTACATTTGAGTTTCCCTTAATTAACTCTGCCAAATCCGGATTTTTCTTTTGGGGCATTATGCTTGAGCCAGTACTTACTTTTTCTGATAATTTAAAATATCCAAATTCACTTGTAGAAAATATTATGATGTCCTGGCTCATTTTAGACAAGCTAATCATAATTTGTGATAATGAATTCAAAATATTTGATTCAATTTTTCCCTTGCTGTTCTGGCAGTATAAAACATTATTCTGGGTTTTTTTAAATCCTAAAAGTTTAGTTGTATAATCTCGATCCAGTTTTTCAGATACTCCATAAGATGCCCCAGAACCTAATGGATTTTGATTATTCAATTCGATTGCATTTTCTAAAATTATTAAATCATCTTTCAAGGACTCTTCAAATGCTTCAGCCCATAATCCAACCGAAGACAGCATTGCCTTTTGCATGTGGGTGTAGCCTGGCATTGGAATTTTTTTGTATTTTTTTTCAAATACTGCAATTACCCTAATTAATCCTTTTAATTCCTGTTTGATTTCCCCTAATTTATCCTTCTGGAATAATCTCATATCCACTAGAATTTGATCATTTCTTGATCTATAGGTGTGTATTTTTTCTCCAATATCTCCAAGTTTTTCTGTTAAATGGTTTTCTATTTTTGTATGAACATCCTCATCTTCAGGTTTAATTATAAATTCTCCTTTCTTATCCAGCTTGATTATATTGTTTAATTCTTTTATTAATTTTTCAAGCTCTTTTTGATTTAGGATCCCTACTTTTTTTAGCATCTTTGCATGAGCAATTGAACCAATGCAATCATATTTTACCAATTTTTGGTCTGCCCAGTTATCTGATGAGAGATATTTTTCAACCTCTTTTTCTACATCAGATCCTGTATTCCAAAGCTTCATTTATTTCACCTTTTTGTATTTATCCATAATTGCCTTATGCGCCATCAGTCTGATTGCATTTATTTTTATAAACCCTGCAGAATCTATCTGGTTAAATCCCCCTTCTATATCCATACTCGATAGTTCCTTGTCATATAATGAGCTCGGGGATGATCTTGCAAGTATTATTATATTTCCCTTGCATAATGCCAATTTTACAACTCCATCAATTGCTTCCTGGCTCTTTTTTATTGCAGCCATTAAAAAATCCATTTCCGGACTAAACCAAAATCCATTGTAAACTATTTCTGAAAATTTTGGGCTAAGCATATCCCGCAATCTCATAACCTCTCTGTCCATTGCAATTGATTCAATATCCCTGTGGGCCGCATAAAGGATAGCTGATGCCGGAGCCTCATAAACGCCTCTTGATTTTATTCCAATAAATCTATTTTCAACCATATCTGATCTTCCAATTCCATTTTCTCCGCCTATTTTATTTAAATATTGGAATAATTCCAGCGGATTTTCTTTAATTGTTCCATCATCCAGATTTTTTATTTTAATTGGGATTCCATCCTTAAAAATAATCTCAATTTTTGTTTCCTTATCCGGTGAATCCATAATTGATTTTGTTTTTGAAAAAATATCCTCTGTCGGAGTGTATTCCGGATCTTCCAAAATTCCTGCCTCATGGCTGATATGGGCCAGATTATCATCTTCACTGTAAGGTTTTTGGTGGGTCTGGGTTATTGGAATTTTCTTTTCTTTTGCATAATTAATTAAATCTGTTCTTCCTTTGAACTGCTCTAAAAATTCCTTTGTTTTCCAAGGGGAAATTACCTTTATTTTTGGATTTAGGGCATAATAGCTTAATTCAAATCTTACCTGGTCATTTCCTTTTCCTGTTGCTCCGTGTGCAACATAATCTGCATTTTCCAGTTTTGCAATTTCTATTTGTTTTTTTGCAATTAAAGGCCTTGCAAGTGATGTTCCCAAAAGATACTTATGCTCGTATATTGCATTTGCAGATATTGCAGGAAATATAAATTCTTTTACAAACTCCTCTTTCAAATCCTTTATATAAACTTTGGACGCTCCGGTTTCCAATGCCTTTTTTTCAGCCTTTTTAAAATCTTCTCTCTGCCCTACATCTGCAATATATGCTATTACCTCATATCCTTGTTCTGTGAGCCATTTTAAGATACACGAAGTGTCCAATCCTCCGGAATAAGCCAATACAACTTTTTTTTTATTCATAAATTAATTCACCTTGCCAGTTCTATTGTTGTTTTTTAGATATTTAAATATTATGCATTAACTGTTACATTTTGAACTTAAATGTTTCATTTGATACAATCATTCTATTTTTATAAAAATAAGATTAATACTGCCGCAATCCTTTTTTTCGTGTGATATGCTTGGAATAAAGAACAGCCATAACTATAATTAGCGTTATCACGCTAAGCATGTAATCTCCAATTCCTATCAATATTCCTATGGCCGATGTTGTCCATATCGCAGCAGCAGTAGTAAGTCCGCCTATTCTTGCATTTGATTTCCAAATAACTCCTGCACCTATAAAACCAATACCTGTTACTATCTGTGAAATGATCCTGCTTGGATCATAACTGGTTGTTCCAAAAATACTCGGATCTATTGAAATAATTGCAAATATTGTTGAACCAAGGCAGATTAGAATAAAAGTTCTTGTTCCGGCAGGATAGCTTCTCCTGGTATATCCTATTAATAATCCGGCAAACAAAGAAAAAAATATTCTTATTATTTCATCATAAAAACTAATTTCAAGCATGATAATTCCTCTAATGATTTTTTCAATATTATTTTACTATTTGTTTCGATATCTTTTTAATGTTTTTTGAAATTAATTTTTTTATTCATAATTCAAATAGTATTATAAATTAAAATATCCAAAATATATCTCATGTTTGAATTCACAGATGTTTGCGAACTCAAAAAAATAAAAGCAGGATTTGAATTTCATAATAATCTGAAAAATCTGCTTTCCATATACCCAGATCCAGGCTTTTATGAGGCTGAGATAATCTCAAAAGGCAAACTTGATAATTTATATTCTATTTATGAGCTTTCACAAAAATTTGAAAAAAGCGAAAAAAAGGAGCTTAAAAATTTAGGAGAAGAGATTCATGTTCTCTTGGCAAACAGCCTTTTTAAGAGAAATATCCATCCAGAAAGAAAATCAGACCAAGATGGTTCTGGATTTAAACGATCCAGTCCGTTTTTAGAAGGTTCTCAAGCTAATTCTCGCATCAGGCTATTAGATGAGATTAGAGCCTTAGGTATTGGCAGTAACCAGTTAGTAACTGCGTTTTTTGACCAAACGCTAAAAAAATATATAAAAACAGAGGAAGGAAAAAAAGAGCTTGAAAAGCTTGCAAAAGACAAGGAATTATTTAAGGTGTTTGTCCAGGCCCTTAAACTAAAGGGTGCAATAGAATTAATGGTTGATTTTTTAAAAACCAAAGAAGGAATTGAATCTTATATTGAAATTGGAAAAACAACAGCTGGCCTTGAAGTTTTTATAAGGCTTGGTCAAATTCCGGAAGGAAGGGCTGTTGCAATCGGCCTTCTAAAAAGTCCTGTTTACGGCTGGCCTGCAATATACAAAATTTTAAGAGGGCTTGGAAGCTGTGTAAAAACTATTGAAAATGTTGAGGAAAATTTTCCATCATATGATCTAAAACCTGTTTTGAGTTCAAAAGATCCCACAAAAGAGATCTTGCCACTGCTTTTGGATCCAAAAACCTTAGGTCCTATCTTTGTTTCCTTTTCCAAATCAGATGAAAATTCAAAATTATGCTCAAGGCTTCTTGAAAATAAGGAAATTAGAAAGATATTTTTTGACTATATCACAGCAAACGGACTAAATTCCCATGAAATCTTTACCAGGCTTTTAAAATCAAAAGAGAGAAGAAAAAGGATGTCTGAAATTTTTATGAGCAAAGGAGGGACAAAGCTTTTATCAGAGCTTGCAGGAAATATTGAAGGGCGCATTCTTATGACAAAGCTTGCAGTATCTGATCATGGAAGATCAATTGGAATAAATGTTTTGCTTTATCATCCTTTGACAATAGTTAAGGTAGGGTTTGCTTATTTTAGAGAGCCTGTAAATTAATCCCTTTAAAATATCCAATTGCTGTTTTTTTCAATTCTTTGAATTTTGCTGTAATTATGCATCAGTTTTTAATAATATATCTGTTAATCCAGTTACAAATTCTGAATCTTTAGAAGTTGCTTTACTTTTCGCCATTTCTTTGGTATCCTCATACTTACATTCATTGGCAATTTTATTTAACGCTTCTTCATTTCCAGAAAGCTTTTCAACAGCCGCTGCCCTGACTTCTGAATGTTTAGACTCTATAGCAACATATGTCAAATCGCCTATGAATTCATTAGGAATCATTTCAACAGCCAGCATTGCAGAATCTTTATAATTAGAGCGCACAGCAATAATGCATAAATGTCTGTTATTAAATTCAGCTATTATCTTAGTAGCATCCATTCTGGTATCTGCATATTTGCTTTTTTCAGCAATATCAAGCATTCTGGTTATATTTTCGCTTTGCCCACCCTTTAAGTTCTCGCTAATCTTTTCAACAGCTATTTTTCTGGCAGTTGCATCTTCAGAATATTTTGCAACATATAGTAATGATATATCATTAGTTAATTCATTAACCATAGATGCGAGTTTTGCAATAATTTTCCCAGCAATTAATTCAGTTATTTCATTTTGATAGAGAAGATTTAATAGTTCAGGATTAGTTAATTGATCAACCATAGTTTTGAGCTTTTCAACAACCAGCATCTTATGTTCTTGTGAGTGTTTGCTAACCCTTAATAAGGCCGGTTCATCATTGAGCATTTCAATAGCCTTTCGTGTCACATCCAGTCGTGAAGGGCCTATGGCAACATATTCTATTGCGTTTGTATCACCAGAAAGAACTTTGAAAATTTGTATCATTGCCTGGATCGGTATACGTGCATCTCTATTTCTAGCGATCCTTTCCAATACTTCTTTATCTCTAGAAAGCTTTTCAACAACTAGTAATGCAATGTCCTGATTTACAGGTACAGTTGTAATAATATCTTCTAATGCTGGCACATTTTCTGAAAAAAATTCAACAATTTTATTTCGGATCTGAATGAATTTACATTTGTTGGCAAGTTTACATAAGATTTTTTCAGATTCGGAAAGTACATCATTCTTTTTCTTTTCGTTGTTTGCTAATATAAAAAGCCTTTCAATAGCCATTTTCGTAGTTTTTGAGTCTGTAAAATGCGCCATAATAATATATTCCAATGATTCTGGACTGGTTAGTTTATCAGTCATTTCTATTAATCTATGGATACTTTCTATTTTGATTGGATCACCCTCCGTTTTCCAAGGTTGTTTCAAGATATCTCTGAGTGCGTTTTCATTTCCGGAAAGTTTTTCAACAGCCCTTTTTCCTATTTCCAAATCCTTAGAATTCAAAGCAACACATATTAGTGCGTTAACATTAGTTAAGTTATTAATCATAGATTCCAATTGTTTAACAACACCTTCTTTAACATCATTATAATAAGATTTATTAAAAACATAAAGAAGCGCGTCAACATTTGTTCCAAGATTTTTTAGACCGGCCATTCTTTCATCTTGTTTTAGACTTTCTAACATTTGTGCTAGTCGTTTAGGGTTTGTAGAAGCAGATATCTCAGTTTTTGTCATGTCTGCAGTGGCGTTCTTAGTTATTATCGGTTGCTTTTGTTTATAATCAGTCATTTTTTAACACCAATGATATTTATCTGCAAAAATGTTTTTAAAGCTATCCTTTTATGTTTCTAAGTTCACAATATTTATGATTTTTTTTGCATTTTATTTCCATCTTAAATAATCTTTTTTTTTAAATTTATCCTTTAGCTATTATCTCATACTCTTTTCCTTTTTCAACAATCAAGACATTATCATGAATTTTCTCAAACTCTTTTGGGACAGTCGTATGCACAGGTATCAGGATTTTTGGGTTAATCTCTTTTATCGTTTCTTCGATATCTTTTCTGCACGCATGGCCTGAGCAGTGAGTCTTTAAAAGAGGGTTAAACTTGAAATGCTTCAGCCAGTTTTCCAAAACCCTTCGTTCCTCCTTATTTTCCTCTCCTTCAAGAAAATGCTCTGAAGAAGAATAGATAAAATCCGCATTTTTGGGTTGGATATACACCAATTCCATTAATTTATTGAATCCTGAATGAATGACATATTTTTCAGGATCTTTATTTATCTCATTATGGGTAATCATTTTATCAAAAAAGCATTTGTCCCACTGATCCTTATAATCCTTTTTGCAAAAAGTTCTGCTTTTTGCAATCCTGTAATAAACCTGTATATTTTTATCCGTATGAACATCCGGAAGATCTGCGATTTTTTCTCCCAATTCATTTATAATATATGCCAATTTGGTATCAATAACCAATATTCTATTATTTTTTACAGCTGCTTTGTAGAAACTTATGAATCTGTCCACATTGGTCATTGCAAAATAAACAAAAACAGGTCCTTTCGAGTTCTTTATTATTTCTGTTGCCCTTTCTTCAACTTCCCCTTCAGTATAGTTTTTTTCCTCTTCTTTTTCCATTCTTGTTCCTTCGCAAAGCATTGCATAGGGTTTGCAGTCCTTTGCTTTTTTTATAAATTCTTTGGTAAACTCTGATTTTGGGCCATGCAACCTGAAATCCCCTGTATATATTATAGGTCCAATTGAGGTATGGATAATAAAACCATAAGCTCCCGGAACAGAATGTTCTACATGGATCGGCTCTATGATTAAATGTTTTATTTTTATCTTATCTCCTGATTTGAAGGTTTGGAAAGTATTATGTTTTCCAAATGTTTTAAATCCAGGATATAGTTTGGCATAAATATCCATTACCTTTTTTGTTCCATGTCCAAGATAAATTGGAATTTTTCCATCTAAAAATTTTAAATGTCCTGTATGGTCTGAATGCGAATGGGATATAAAAACTGCATCTATATCAGGTTTTTCATATTCTAAATCTGAAAATTCCAATTTTTTACTATTGTATAATTTTTTTATTTTTGGAACCAGTCCAAATTCAAAATAAACCTCAAGTCCGTTTGCATCCCTTGGTTTTAGCCACTCGTAGAAAAATTCTTCCCCAAAATTGAATGATTCTCCAAAATCCAGATATATCCTTGCATTTTTATCTTCTAAAAGTATTTTATTTCCCCCAATTTCATTTACCCCTCCGTAAATGGTTATTGAGGCCATACCAATCACTTAAAAGACATAATAAAATTTAGTTTTTCTCCCCCTTCTCCGCTTATCCTGTTATCAGAATTCTCAAAAACATGGGCGCAGATTGAAAGAAAGTTTTGATCGCATCTTCGTATATCCTTATTATTCTTAAATTGCTCTGGAACCTGAATCTCCACATAATCAAATTTTGTATTTTTTGTTTCCTTTTTTATCTCAACCAGTTTATTATAGATCTTTTTTATGTATTTTGGTGAATCCGGAATTTCTCCGTTTTCAAGTTTTGAATATAGCCACATATCAGATTTATCTGTTTCAGACCACTCTTCTTTTGACAAACTAAATTCTATTTTCATTTAATCCCTCCTTTTATTTTCTTTAAAGAAAAGTACAATTGTTCTTTTTCTTATAATCTATATATACTAGTGGATGATTGTTTTTATATAACAGGCGGTTTGGCAATAATGCGGTAATTTCTTCATTTTTCCTTTCAAGATTATCCATAACTACCAGTTATTTTCAATTTCTTTTAACTTTTTTTTGCAGTTTGGGCAAAATATGTCTATTCCGGAACCCAAGGAGGTTTCCAAAACCCTGATTCCAAAGAATTTACTGAATTTGCAGTTTTTACACTTCTTTGGAAATACTTTTATAATCTCTTTTTTATCTTCTTTGCTTAAAACCATGTTCATGTATTTTGGCCTGTTTTGTTTTATTTTTCCTTCAAGTGATTCTATATTTTCGTATAATATGATTTCTCCATACTCAGTTATTGCCTCTCCTTTCACTTTCCAATCTTCCATTCAGACCACCTTTAATAAATCTTCAAATTTTTCAATTTCATAATCTGCCTTAAAATCTGATGACCTGTCCCATAATCCGTATTTTGCAAGACAGGTTTTCATTCCTAAAGCATTAGCCCCCTTAATATCTCTTCCGGGGTTATCTCCAACAAATAAGACTTCATTTGGCTCTAATTTTAATTCTTCCAATGCTTTTTTGAATGGAAAATTAGATGGTTTATGCTCATTAGTATCATCAAAGGTTACAATCACATCAAATAAATCATCTAAACCTGATAAGACTAATCTCATCCATGCCTTATTTCTTGGAGCATCACTTACAACTCCTAGCTTATAATTTTCTTTTAATTTTCTTAAAGTTTCAATTACTTCCGGGTATGGTTTTAGGATTTCAAATTTTCTTTTTAAATATGCAACAATTGCTGCCTGCTGTATTCTTTCTGCCTTATTTATTTCTAAATTATACTGTTTTATTACCTGATAGAATGTCTTATTATATTCCACTCCATATAAATCATAGGTTTCGAATATTTTTTTGTAAATATTTTCTTCTGTATCATTTAGGCCGTATTTTCTCATTTCCTTTGCTGCTGTCTTTGCTGTTTCTCTTTTAAAGGTTAGAAAGTCTAAAAGAGTATTATCCAAATCAAAAAGAATTGCCTTAAATTTCATTTTTTTCACTTATTTTTTTTATTTGTACTGACATATTCATTAATGAATTCTTCGATTGCCTGTACTCTTTCGTCTTTTTCCTGTTTTACTATTTGTTTCTTTTCTGTCTTATATTTTTTCTTATCTTCAAGATATACTGCATATCCTTTTGGGTCAAGCTCTTTTAGCATTTGAAGATATTCTTTTTCATATTCACTTTTTAAGGAGTGCAATCTCATTGAATGTGCAAATCCTGTTATTTTTTCCTCATTTACTATTAGTTTTTCCAAAGTTAATAAATCCATCAAGTATTCCGCATTTTTTTTATTTGCTTTTTTTAACTTTTCTTTAAGAAATTCACTTCTTGGTTGGTATTCTTTCATTATGTTCACCTTTTGTATAGCTTTTAATTATACAATACTATTTATAAACTTAACATTTCTTATACTATTTATGGTTACTCTAATCTCAACTTTCTATTCGTTTGAGCCATTCTTACCTGCAATGCATAAATACTCAGCAAATAAGGTAATTCTAATGATAGATAAAGAGCCAAAAGAAATAGTTACAAAAGCAATAGAAAAGGTAAAAGATACCTTTGGAACTGTTGCAAAAATAGAAATAGTAAAAGTTAATGGAACAGATTTATATGAAATAGCAAAAACAACAGTAGATTTACTTGAAAAAGAGAAAGAAGTAATAGTTAATGTTTCAGGGGGATGGAAATTACTAGCTCAGGGCGTATTATACGGATGTTATGCCCGAGCTGATTTAGTTTCTAAAATAGTGTGTAATAAAATTGAGGATAATTCCATTGTAGAACTTCCCAAATTAACCTATAATTTAAGTGAGCCTAAAAGAATATTACTTGAAGAAATCTCCAATAGAAATGGTCGAAGTATTTCAGATATTGCAGATAAACTTTCCAAAACCCGTGGAATGCTATATCAACATTTAAAGGAATTAAAAGATAGTGGATATGTAGATGAGAAATTTGAGATAACTGATGCTGGGAGGATGGCGTTACTATGAGTTTATCTCGTATTTTCAAAGATGTATCATCATGTTTATATAAAAATATAGTAAAACATACTAACATAATAGTACAAAAACATACTAAAACATGCTATTATGTTAGTACAAAAGTATGCTATGATATGTTATTATAATGTAAGATCTTTATTTTAGGTCGGAGTACACCTCCCTGGTTTCCTTTATAAATATAATATCACTTATTCTATTGAGAAAGTGATAAAAAGCTTGTTGAAGAGGCATTATTATGAAAAAAGATCGCAACGATCCAAAACCCTTTGTTAAATGGGCAGGTGGAAAAAGACAATTAATAGATACCCTGTTTAACAATATTCCAGAGTCTTTTAACAATTATCATGAATCCTTTTTGGGTGGCGGAGCATTATATTTTAAACTATGGTCTGAAGGTCTTATAAAAAAAGCATTTCTTAATGATTTTAATCACGATTTGATTAATGTTTATCAAATAATCAAAAGCAGGCCTAAAGAACTTATAGAGGAATTAAAATCTGGAAAATACAAAAATGAAAAAGATACTTTTTATAATATAAGAAAAAGTAAACCTCATGACTTGGTGGAAACAGCAGCAATTTTTATATATCTTAATAAAACCGCTTTTAATGGACTTTACAGGGTAAATTCTAAAGGAGAATTTAATGTTCCTTTTGGAAAATATTCCAACCCAAAAATATGTGATGAGGAAAATATAATGATCGTTTCAGAATCTCTTAAAAGAGCTGCATTATCTTATGGCGACTTTTCACAAGTATTAAAAAATGTTAAAAAAGGGGATTTTGTATATCTTGATCCTCCCTATCATCCAATATCAAAAACCTCAAATTTTACTAATTATACTAAATTAGAGTTTAAAGAGGAAGACCAAATAAGGCTTAACGATACCTATAATAGATTAGATAACTCGGGTGCATTTGTTATGCTTAGCAATAGTACAGCGCCGTTTATTGTAGATCTTTATTCTAATTATAATACTCTAAGAGTTGATGCCAGAAGGGCCATAAATTGCAAAGCAGATAAAAGAGGTCTGGTATCTGAACTAGTAGCTTTAAATTATGAGGTAGAATCCCATGCGCCATTTAGAAATTTATAATAAAAAAGATCTCAATAATGAAGAAAAAGTGTTCGATTTTTTAATAAATACTTTAATTCCTTCTGTTACCTCTTGGGATTATTTTGTTAATTGGGATAAAGTAAATAAGAATTTAAATGGAATAAAAGTTGAATTAAATCTTCTAAATTCTCTTTTGGATTCCCAAAATTTGGAAAATGATTTTATTTCTCTTGTAAAAAAATACCCAAATATAATAAAAGCTATTCCAGTTTTGCTTGCAGTAAGAGAAAAGAATTTAAAAATTCTTAAAGATTATCAAGAGAAAGATTTAGCCTATTTAAGTTTTGACTTTAATAAAACCGCTGTAAGTGATTCTGAAGCCAAAAACTATTTCATTTTTCTTAAAGAAACTCAATTAACTGAACTTTTCAAAAATAAAAAAATTAAAAATTTTGTTGATTATGTTTTTGGTGTGGAAGTTGGGCTTGATTCCAATGGAAGAAAAAACAGAGGAGGAAAATTAATGGAAAAGATAACCGAGGTATTTGTTAAGGATGCTATTTCCAATAATTTTGAATATTTAGCCCAAGCAACACCTAAAAAAATAAAATTAAAATGGGGTTTTGAAGTGAAGTTTGAGAAATCCCAAAGAAGTTTTGATTTTGCTATTTTTAATGTTGAAAATAAGAAATTATATCTTATTGAATCTAATTTTTACAATGGCGGTGGCTCAAAACTTAAATCAGTTTGTGGAGAATTCAAAACTTTGTTTAATGAATTAGGTAAACAGGGAATAGAGTTAATATGGATAACCGATGGAAAAGGCTGGCTTACTGCAAGAAATCCTTTAAGAGAAACCTTTGATAATAATCATTTTGTATTTAATTTAGAGCTTTTAAAATTAGGTGCATTAAAAGAGGTAATTACAGGAGTGTAATCTGTGAAAATTAAGCCTGAAAATTTTGAATTAGAAAATACTAGTGTTTGGTCTTTTCCTGATAGGGGGGACTGGGCAACACATAAAGGAGATTATAGGGGCAATTTTTCACCATACATTCCAAGAAATGTAATTCTAAGATATTCAAAAGAAAATGATTTAATTTTAGATCCAATGTGTGGAAGTGGCACAACTCTTGTTGAGGCAAAACTTTTGAATAGGAATGGTATTGGTTTTGATATAAATTCAAATGCAATTGAGTTTACTAAAAGTAGATTAAAATTTGACTATCACACCAGGACAAAACAAAGTATATTTTTAGGAGATGCTAGAAAATTGAATTTAAAGAATGAATCTATCGATCTTATTGTTTGCCATCCGCCCTATTTGGATATTATAAAGTATAATCCTGAAAATGAAAAAGATATTTCAAATATTCATAATCTTGATCAGTTTTTGGGTGAAATTAATTTAATTTCAAAGGAATTCTATAGAGTCTTAAAACCAAATAAATACTGCGCTATTCTTATTGGAGATACAAGAAGAAAAGGAATGTATATTCCACTTTCTTCTAAGGTTATGGATGTTTTTTTAAGGGCTGGATTTAAGTTAAAAGAGGATATCGTTAAAATTCAATGGAACTGCAAAACAACTCCTTACTGGAAGAGTTTATCTAGTAAATATAATTTTTTACTAATAATGCATGAGCATTTGTTTATCTTTAAGAAAAGTTAATTGTTTTTCTGTTTAATCACTCAGTTTTTTTAACCATTTTATGAGTTTATCTAATTTTTCTGAATTTTTTCTATATTCTGAGATATACTTCATTATTTCATACATTGAGGTAATTATGATATTTTTTCCACTACGAAATTTTTTTATGTCTATTGCAGTCATTATATTATTTAACATAGTTTTAATCTCGTCATTTTCGTTTAATCTAATTGCTAATTCGTTTAATTCATATAATTCACCAATATTTTTTGAGTTTATACTCTCTTTAATGCTTTGTTTAACTATAGAATCATCCATAAAATCTTTTTTTGAGTTATCATTAAGTTCATTTCCCCAAATATACTGATATCTTTTACAAAATAATTCCCAAAATTTTGCACTATTTTTAATCGAATTTATACTCATTCTTTTCTTCATAATTTCTTTTAAAACTTCGACATCTGCATCATTAAATTTTATCTGTTTTGTATGAGCGCCAATACGTAATGGAACTAATCCATCATATTTAATAAATTCAAATGGGTCATTTGATTTTTTAACTTCTAATATAAAATAATCATCTTTATCAATTGAATATTTTTCATGAGATTCTATGTTACTATCTAACTTTTCTAATTTATTTTTTTTGTATTTTTCAATTGACGCCCATTTTCGTTCCTTTATCCATTCGTTAGTTTTATTTTTATCACCACTTTTTATTATGAAATATCCACCGAGACTGTTGTAAAAAGATATAATCCCTTTAAAAAAATCTTCATTATCTGGTAGTCCATTTTCACATTCTTTAAGCTCATAAAATTGATTTTCTTCTTCCCCTTTTATACCTCCTTCATTTATTTTTGTTTTTATTTCTTCTAAACTAGGTTTAATATCTATTAAATTTATCATATATACACTTATTTAGATAAAGTTTTAGAATTTTTTGATTTTTATTTTCTTTTGATGTTCCTCTAAATCTTCTTTCTAAAAGAAAACTCCTCAAACAATCCCTTACTATCATTTAGCCTAAGACTAGCCCCAGTATAAAATTAAACAGAAAATAAAATCCTATCCTTTGCAAACCCGAACAAAGTTTTCCAAAACCTTTTTTCCTATTTCAAAAGAAACCTCTGGATGAAATTGAACACCATAAATATCCTTTTCCTTATGCTTCATTGCCTCATTATTACAGCTTTTTGATTTTGCAAGTAAAATAAAATCCAAAGGTAAATCAATATACTCGCTATGCTCTTCTCTAAAAAGGGATTTATCTAAAATCCCTTCAAATATTTGATCCTTTTCTATAATTTCAATTGTTTCCATTTTATTAATATTATTTCCTAAATAAACCTTAGCCCCATACAACAAACCAATCAGTTGATGGCCAAGACAAATTCCTAGGATTGGAATTTTAACTTTTTTAACAAATTGGAAAAGCTCCAAATACTTCCCCAAATCACTCTTGGTTAAAAGGGTTGGCGCGCCAGAAATAATAATTCCAGAAAAAGAACTAAAATCAAACCCTTTGATCTCATCTAACCCAATAACCCTGCTTAAACAATTAAAACTTTTTAAATGATTTTTAATATCCTCAAGATGATTTGTTCCGCAGTTAATAATTAATATCATATATAAAAATTGTATTAATATAATAAAAAACTTTCTTTAAATCCCCCTAATAAACTCCCCAAACAACTCCCTGCTATCATTTGGCCCAGGACAGCTTTCAGGATGAAACTGAACAGAAAATATAGGTTTAGAAATATGCCTCATCCCTTCATTACTATTATCCAATAGATTATAATGAGTAACTTCAAAACAAGAAGGAACCTTGGAAACAGCAAACCCGTGATTTTGCGTAGTGATTAGAACCTTTTTCCTAAAACAATCATAAACAGGATGATTACTTCCCCTATGCCCAAACTTCAATTTATAAGTAGAACCTCCAAATGCATGGGCAATACACTGATGTCCAAGACAAATTCCAAACATAGGCAAATCACAAAGTTCTCTAATAACCTTATGGACATTTTTCAAAAGAGCAGGATCCCCCGGGCCATTTGAAATTACAACTCCGGAAGGATTAAACTTTCTAATCTCCTCGCTTGTAAAATTATATGGAACAGAAATAACTTCAATTCCTCTTTTATTCAATTCACGGATTATTCCCATCTTTACCCCTAAATCAATCAATACGACCTTCTTATTTCCACTTCCAAACCTTTCAACTTTTGAAGTGCCAACCTTTGATACAAAATCAGTCAAAGAATATTCAAATTTCAAATTTTTAATTATCTTTTCAATATCAGGTTTTTCATTCTCATATACTGCAAGGCAGGATGAAACTACCCCAAATTCTCTTATTTTTTTGGTAATTTCACGGGTATCCACTCCAAAAATTCCTCCAACCCCAAAATCTTCCAAATACTTATCAAGGCCAGAAGAAAAATCCAACTCCCTTACAACAAACCCTGATACCCAAACCTTGGAACTCTCGCAATTCTTTATATCCAACCCATAATTTCCAATCAAAGGATAGGTTAAAGTTAAAATCTGCCCAGCATAGCTTGGATCAGTTAACGCTTCCTGATAGCCCTGCATTGAAGTATTAAACACTAATTCTCCAGTTCTAAAGCCAATTGCCCCAAATCCAGCCCCAAAAAATACACTTCCATCTGATAATATGAGAACCGCATTTTTATTCATAATCATAAAACCTCCGTATCTCATATTCCTCTTTTGAATACTTTTCAATAGCTTCAACAAACTCAACAGCAGTGCGGATATTTGTAATGCATGGAATTCCAAATTCAATGCTTTTTCTTCGGATAATAAATCCGTCAATATAGCTTTCCTCTTCCTGCGAGGGAATATTAATCACCAGATCTATTTTTCCAAGGTCAATCAATTCAATTATATCATAGCTTTCTTTTTCATTTCCAAGCTTATTTACAATTCTGATCTCTCCAATTTCACGAAGTTCAAATGCAGTTCCAGGAGTTGCATATAAAATAAATCCAAGGGAATGCAGTTTTCTTGCAATCTCCAAAACTTCTTTTCTGTCTTCTTTGCGGACAGTCAAAAGGACACAACCTTTGGAAGCAACACAAATCCCACTTGATTTTAATGCCTTATAATACGCTGATTCAAAATCAGAGCCAATTCCCATGCTCTCTCCGGTGCTTTTCATTTCAGGGCCAAGTAAGATATCCTCTCCGGGAAGTTTAAGAAAAGGAAAAACAACCCCCTTTACTGCATAATGGGTTATTTTCCTTTCTTTTTCTAAAAGTTTTTCACCAAGCATTGATTCAACAGCCAGTTTAACCAGGGAAATATCAATTGATTTGGAAAGAAAAGGAACAGTCCTGCTTGCCCGCGGGTTTGCCTCCAAAATATAAATTTCATTGTCCTTGACTGCAAACTGGATATTCAAAAATCCGGTTATTCCAAGGGAAAGTGAAATCTCCCGGGTATATTTTTTTATTTTCTCAACTATCTTATAGGATAAATTGAGGGAAGGAATTACAATATTTGCATCCCCTGAATGCACTCCTGCAAACTCAATGTGCTCCATTACTCCTCCAATGAATACATTAGAGCCGTCACATACTGCATCAACCTCGCATTCAATTGCATTATCAAGGTATTTATCAATTAATACAGGCTTATCTTCGCTTAGTTCAATTGCACTGTCAATATATTTTTCCAATTCCACTAAAGAAAACACAATCTGCATTCCGCGCCCTGCAATCACATAAGAAGGGCGCACAATTATTGGATAGCCAAGTTTTTGTGCAGCATCAAATGCCTCTTCTTTTTTTCTTACAGTAAGGCTTGGGGGCTGTTTTATTTTAAGCCTGTCCATCAAATCCTTGAATTTCTCCCTGTCCTCTGCAATGTCTATACTTTCAAAAGATGTTCCAAGTATTTTAACCCTGTCTTTTAATTTTTCAGCCAATTTAATTGAAGTCTGTCCTCCAAGCTGCACTATGACCCCTAATAAATTCTCATCCAATTCATTCTCAATTATATTCAATACGCTCTCATAATCCAAAGGCTCAAAATATAATCTTGAACTCGAATCAAAATCAGTGCTTACTGTTTCAGGGTTATTATTAATCATTACAGATTCAATTCCCATCTTCTTTAAGGCAAAGGAGGCCTGAGAGCAGCAATAGTCAAATTCTATTCCCTGTCCAATCCTTATAGGCCCTGATCCGATAATTATTACTTTTTTCTTTTTCAAAGAAACTGCCTCGTTTTCAGATTCATAAGTGGAATAAAAATAAGGGGTTATTGCCTCAAATTCTCCAGAACAGCTGTCAACCATTTTATATACCGGAATTATTCCAAAAGATTTCCTGAGATTTCTTATATTCTCTTCTGTTTTTCCCTTCAGGCTTGCAATTTTAAGATCACTAATCCCAAGTTTTTTATATTCAGATAGGTTTTCTTTTGTAAGAGTTTCATTTTCAATTTTTTTCTCGGTTAAAATCAGTTTTTCAATTCTTTTCAAAAACCATCTGTTTATTTTTGTAATAGAATAAATCTCCTCGATTGTTTTTCCATCCCTGAAGGCATCAAAGAGTGCAAATAAGCGGAGATTGGTTGCAGGCTCAAGATGTTTGATATAATCAAATTTAACAGGAATTTTAATCTCAAGCCCTGCCACTGCCTTTAAGAGAGCCTCTTCAAAACTTCTTCCAATTGCCATAACCTCTCCGGTACTTTTCATCTGTGTTCCAAGGGTTCTTTTTGCAGAAGAAAACTTGTCAAAAGGCCAGCGGGGAATTTTAACCGTTATATAATCAAGAGATGGTTCAAGCGAGGAGGTTTTTCCAATTATCGGATTTATGATCTCATTTAGGGTTTTTCCAATGGCAATTTTTGCTGCAATGCGCGCAATAGGATATCCAGTAGCTTTTGATGCAAGGGCAGAAGAACGGGAAAGGCGGGGATTTACTTCAATTACGCTGTATTCTCTAGTTTTCCTGTTATATGCAAACTGGACATTGCATGAACCTTGTATTTCAAGAGCCCGCACTATTTTAATTGAAGCATCACGAAATCTTTGGTGCTCTTTATCAGAAAGGGTTTGTGAAGGCGCAACAACAATGCTTTCTCCTGTGTGTATTCCCATTGGGTCAAAATTTTCCATATTGCATATGACAATACAATTATCACCCGAATCCCTGACAATCTCATATTCAAATTCCTCCCATCCTTTCACGCTTCTCTCAATTAAAACCTCATGATTCATACTAAGCTTGAATGCAACATCCAGCAGGTTTTTAAGTTCGGTTTCATTATTTGCAAATCCCCCTCCGCTTCCACCAAGGGTAAATGCAGGGCGCACAATTACAGGGTAATTTATTTTCTCGGCATAAGAATAAGCAGAAGAGTGGTCCTTAACACTATAGCTTTCAAGTATTGGAATTCCGATTTCTTTCATCAGGGAATTAAATAATTCCCGGCTCTCGGCTTTTTCAATTGAGTTAAAATCAGTTCCAATGAGCTTAACATTATATTTTTCAAGTATTCCCTTTTTTTCAAGCTCAACTGCAAGATTGAGTGCAGTCTGCCCTCCGCAGGTTGCAAGAATTGAATCTATTCCCTCGTTTATGATTATTTTTTCAATTGTTTTAATATCCAGGGGCTCAATATAAACTGCATCAGCTGTTTGCCTGTCTGTTTGAATTGTTGCAGGGTTAGAATTCACCAAAACAACAAATACTTTTTCTTCCTTTAGTGCCCTGCATGCCTGTGTTCCTGAATAATCAAATTCTGCGCTTTGTCCGATTATAATCGGTCCGGAACCTATTACAAGAACTTTTTTTACATCAGGCATCAAAAACACTTTCGAGAATTAGAATTTTATATCAACTGAACTTATTTATATATCTTTTGTTTCAATTAGAACAATAAAGTTGCAGGGGATATTATTTTATAATTTAAAAACTGATAAAAAAGGTTATGAAAATAAAGGTTATAAAAATAACCTAAAATATTAAGAATATAAATATAATACCTAATAAAATAATAGATACCTTTAAAAAAGGTTATGAAAATAATCTTATTATGAAATTCTACAACAGGGAAGCTGAAAAAAAGGCATTGGAAGATGCAATAAAAAAATCCCCGGCCCTAATTCTAATTAAAGGCAGAAGGAGAGTTGGAAAAACCGCCCTGATACTTAATTCAATAAAAGAAAATGCAATCTATTTTTTTATAGACAATAAAAAAACTGAAAAAAATCTTTTATTTGAATTCGAAGAAATATTAAAAAAGGAGTTGAATCTTCCAAATTACATAAAAATTGAAAAATGGGAGCATTTCTTTCAAATTATTTTTGAAAGCAAAAAAACAATTATACTAGACGAATTCCAGAGAATTCTGGGCATCTCCCCTTCTGCAATAAACCAACTGCAAAAATTCTGGGATTTGAATCCTCCAAAAAATGCCCTGATACTCTCCGGCTCAAATATAGGAATGATAAAAAAAATATTCATAAATGAGGGTTCCCCACTATTTAAAAGAGCGACAATGGACATGACCTTAAAATCATTGGATTTTTCGGTATGCAAAAAAATACTAAAAGATCTTGGAATAAAAGATTTTGAAAACCAGTTTAAAATCTATTCAATTATAGGCGGGATTCCTTATTACTATAGTCTTTTGCAGAATGAAACTATAGAATCATGGAAGGATGTTGTAAAAATCATATTTCTCAATCCGTTTTCTCCGCTAAAAAATGAGGTAAATGATACATTAATAGAAGGTTTTGGAAAAGAGCATTTAAGTTATTATGCAGTATTAAATGCAATTGCCCTTGGAAAAACCACAAAAAAAGAAATCTCTGATTTTTCAGGAATATTGCCTTCTTCCATTTCCCCTTATTTATATGATTTGGGAAATCTTTTGGATATAATAGAATATGAAATTCCGATAACTGAAAAAAAACCGTGGAAAACAAAGCTTGGAAGATTTATTCTAAAGGATAATTTCTTCAGATTTTGGTTTAAATTTATATTTAGGCATCAAAGTATTTATGAAAAAGCGAATTATTCATATTTATTTGAATTAATAGAAAAGGATTTTGATTCATTTTCAGGATTTTCATTTGAAAATGTTGCAAGGGAATTTATACTAAAATTAAACAATAAAAATAATCTTCCGGTTAAATTTGACAAAATCGGCAGATGGTGGGATAGAAAAGGTCAGGAAATAGACATGGTTCTAATTTCTGATAGGGATGATGCAATAATGCTTATTGAATGCAAATGGAAGGAAGATGCAAACCCGGAAATGATATTGTCCTCTCTAATGGAAAAGGAAAAATTCCTAAACCATAAAAAGAAAAATGTTTTCTATGGAATTATTGCAAAAAGTTTTAAAAATAAAACAAAAAATGCAATAGTTTTTGATATTAATGATCTGGAAAAAAATTTATAATTTCTTTATATATCTTTTGTTTCAATTAGAACAATAAAGTTGCAGGAGATACAAAATGAAAAAGGAAAATATTTCAAATCTAATTTCTTTATATGTGAAAAGAAGGCCATTCATAAAAGAATCACTAAGAGATGGAATAATAAACTACAGCTCACTTGCACGAAAAATTTCCTATGAGCTATATGGCAATCATTCAAAAACAGGAGCAATAAAAGTTGCACTTCAAAGATTATCAAAAAAACTAATCGAAAAGGAAGAGGATTTAGAGCAAAAGATTTTAGCAGTTCTAAAAAACAGCTCATTGGATATAAAAAATAAGATTGCAGTGGTCATTTCTTCATCAGAGTTAAATATAAAACCCATTTCGTATGCAAAAAGCGATTTATCAGTAACTTATATATTAAAAGAAGAGCAGCTTTTGGATCTTAAAAAAGAAAGAAAAATAAAAGCAGTGGAAAAAAATCTGAATCTGATAACAATTAAAAGCAGGGAGGAATTGGAAAATACCCCGGGGGTTTTATCAATGATTCTTGGAGCATTGGCAATTGAAGGAATAAATATACAAGAAATCATCTCCTGCTACACTGATACATTAATAGTTGTAAAAGAATCAGATACTTCAAGGGCTTATGATATCCTTAATGCACTGCTAAAGTAATTGTCCAACAGATACAAGTATGAGCATCAGGAAAAACAATATCTGAATAAAAACTAAAACAATTACTCCTATTTTTATATTTGATATTATTCCTTTTATATTCTCCTTTTGAGAGAAAAGGTCAGTTCGCTGGGCCTTTATGCTATCTTGAAGTTCTCCAACATTTTTGCCAATATCTTCAATGGTTTCGGTGTGATTTGAAATCGATTCTCCGGCATCCCCAAGGTTTTCTGCGCTTTCTATTAGATCTTCTCCGGTTTCTTTTAAATCAGAGCCAAGCCCGAATGCACTTCCCGCGCTTCCAAGATTTTTTATGGTGTTTCCGAGGGTTTCAATAGAATTTGAAAATCCACCAAGCGATTCTTTCATTATCGAAAGGGTCGAGTTAATATTTGAAACTTCAATTTCAAGGCCTTCAAGGCCTTCTTCCAATTCAATAATGCTATTAATTACCTGATCCAATTGAACTTCTATTATTTTTTCAGTATTGTCTAATGCTCCGTAAATTAAGAATCCGAAAACAAGGCTGAATAAAATTCCGATAACTCCAATTAACACTGCAACATAATAGATTCCTTTTTTTAGAAATTCCATTTCGGTTTTTGATTCCTTTTCTTCACCCATAATAATTAGTTTTTACGAAATGTTTTATAAATAAAATGGTATTACACTTATTTATGATTTCATTAATTTTAATTGGAATATTTGTAATAGTATATCTTCTTGAAATTTTTCTCGGAATGCCCTTTACCTCTGCATTATGGTTTGATCCTGCAACTTTTCCAACCCATCCGTGGACTGCAATTACAAGCGTATTTTTACATTCTCCTGCAGATCCGATGCATCTGCTCTTTAATGCCTTCGTACTTTTCATGTTCGGGCCAATTTTAGAACGCAAGATAAAAAGAAATAATTTTATAATTCTTTTTCTTGGAGCAGGAATTGCAGGAAGTATCACCTATTATTTAAGCTCTTATCTGAATGTAATGCTCGGGTTTTCAGATTCACTTGTTCCAGCTTTGGGGGCATCAGGAGCAATATACGGAGTTTTGGGTGCATTGGCAGTTTTGCTTCCGGGCATGATGATTTATGTCTGGTTTATTCCAATGAGAATGAGGACTGCTGCAATGCTTTTTGTTGCAATAGAACTTTTTGGAAGTTTTAATGCTGCATCAGGTATAGCCTCTGCAGGACATCTTGGAGGACTGCTTTTCGGATTCATTTTTGCGTATTATCTTAAAAACAAGGAAAAAAAACAGGATAATTTTTATTCAACATACTGATTTTTCCTCCTTTTTCCAAAGCTCAAAAAACAGTATTGAAAATAAAATCAGCATTATTGCAAGATAGAGCGAACTGAAATGAATCCGGGTATCTACTGCATATCTTGAGATTCCATCTATTATTGAGAGATAATTAAATATAGAATGAATCAGGACTGCCCCGACAAAACCAAAAATCGTCCATTTTATTTCTTTTCTTTCTTTTGCAATTGCAATTCCTGCCCCTGCAATTGCAGTAAATATTCCATGCCCTGCCCCTGCAAGAATGCTTCTGGCAAAAATAAAGCTTACCCATTCATAGATTCCAATTCCAATTGGAGAATTTTGGGTATAATATACCCAGTCTTCAATGAAAGCAAATCCGGTTCCAATTATAAAACCAAAAACAAGCCCGTCAAAAATACCATTAAATTTCCTGCTTTTTGAAAGAATTAAAAGTCCGATAATTTTTAGTCCCTCTTCAACAAAAGGTGAAACAATTACCGAGTTTATCTGGGAATATCCAAATCCGTATATAATGGAGGTATTTATAAAAAAGGAAAGAACTGCTGCAGTGCAGCCCCATAAAAAAAGAGTCGGAAACATGGCCAGCGGCTCTTTATGTTTGTAATCTGTTATCCATATAATTGTAGCATACATTATTGCAATAGAAAAAGATATGAGTCCGGAAGCAAGAAAAACTGCCAAAGCCTGTTCTTCTGAATAATTAAAATACTGGATCATTAAAGATAGCAATATCAAACAAAAGCTGGCAATTATTCCTATTTGAACTATCCAGTAAACAGGAGAAAACAAAATATTGAAAAGAAGGTCTTTCATCTTTCTTTTTTTGTTTTTTATTGTAAATACATTCACAATTTCCTTTTTATTGTGGAATTTTTTGATCAGATTGTAGGTTATAAAAATGGATATTGCAAATATTATGAAAAAGAATATTCCGATCTCAGCTAGTATCTCCATTATCAGAAATAAAAGAATGAGGTTTTTATAACTTACGATGAAATCTTTTATTCATCCTGCTTTTTTAGAAGCATAACTAATTTTTCCTCATTTTCGCAGCTTTTATCCAAAACAATAAAATCTATTCCGCTTATTTTAACTGTTTTTCCAATAAGTATCTTTTGTGGATTGGACATTGCATCAGTTTGGACTATCGTATATCTGTTTTCTCCTCCAAACCCGCAATAAAGTGCATCAACCTGAATGTAGCCTTTTTCATAATATATTTTATCTCCAACACCTATACTTATTTCGTCTCCAAATGTATAGGTATAATCAAAAGGATTGAGTGCATTATATTTTTCCATCAAATCAGTTCTTCCAGAAAACTGCATTAATAACATAACAAAAAATGCCGACACTAAAACAAGAGCAAATATATTTCTCATTTTTAATTTTTCCATAGTATTATTTAGAGATTAAATATTATTAAACCTATCTGATTAATTCTCCAAGAATTTTTGAGGATTTTAATCTGATTTCTTCATGAAGGCTGTTTTTGTGGCAGTCCATAGTTACTATTGCAGGAAAATTTTCGACCCTAATTTTCCACATTGCCTCAGGAATTCCAAATTCTTCAAGCATATATACATTCTCGACCTTTTTTATGCAATTTGATAAATATGCTCCGGCCCCTCCGATTGCACTTAGATAAACTGCCTTAAAATCTCGTAGTGCTTCAAGGGTTTTTCCCCCCATTCCGCCCTTTCCAATTATTATCCGTATTCCATAATTTTTTATTAAATCATGTTCATAAGGTTCTTCACGCATGCTTGTTGTCGGGCCGGCAGAAATTATCTTCCATTCATTCTTTTCTTTTTTTACAATCGGGCCCAAGTGATAAATAACGCCCCCCTCAAGCGAAAAAGGAAGATCTCTTTTTTCTTGTGTTAAATATAAATGAGCCCTGTCTCTTGCACTTACAATTTCTCCATTCAAGAATATGAAATCCCCTATCTTTAGTTTTTTGATTTCATTTTCACTAATAGGGGTATTCAAGTTTATAATCTTCATATTTTATCTCTCCCATTTCATTTATTCTAATTGTATTTCTTCTAAGAGCCCAGCAGGAAAATAATACTTCAACAAAATATGATGCAGGATGCCTGTGCAAGGCGAGTATCTTTACATCCAAAAGGGTATTTTCCCCTCCAAGCCCCATTGGTCCAATTCCAAGAGAATTGCCTTCTTTCAATATTCTTTTTTCAAGCCCGTCCAATTCTGTATTTTCATTTTCTCTTCCAATATTTTCAAGAAGTTGTTTTTTTGCATAAAAGGAAATAAGGTCTTTTGAGCCACCAATACAAACACTTGCAATTTCAGGAGGGCATCCTTTTCCCTGAGCCTGAAATATTGCATCCAAAACGCATTTTCTAACTCCGTTTAGATTTCTTTGTGCGTTTAGCAAGGCATCCGGAAGCGAATACCGCTTGCCTATATTTTCACTTCCCCCTCCTTTCAAAAGAAGAGAAATTTTAAGGTCTTTTCCTTTTTTTTGGGTAAAATAAATCTGGGGTATTCCATTTCCGGTATTATCATTGGAATTTTTGCCATTCAAAGAATCAACTGAATTTGGCCGTAATGGAACAGATTTTGTCGCAATACAGGTTGCCTCAATTATTATTTTTTTTAGCTCATCTTGTGAAAAATTATCTCCGTATTCTATATAAAATATTGGTATCCCTGTATCCTGGCATATCGGAAGTTTTTTTTCTTTTGCAATGGAACAATTTTTGATTATATCTAAAAGTATCCCATTTGCATTTTGGTTTGTTTCCCTGGATTTTGCATTTTTAAGCGCCTCAAGCACATCTTCTGGAATATTCGTTGCAGTTTTTTCATACAATTTCAAAACTGCCTCAATCATCTTCTTTTTTTCCATTCATTCAACCCAGGCATTTTTCCATTTCTTTTTTAATATTTATAATAACTTTTTTTTCAAAAGGATTTGGGATTATTTTTTCTCTTGTTGGGTTTTCAACTGTTTTTGCGATTCCTTTAGCAGCCAGAACATACATTTCATATTTTATTTTTCTTATATTTAGATCCAAAAGAGATTTGATAAAACCTGGAAAACAAACAGCATTGTTTATCTGATTTGGAGAATTTGATCTTCCGCTCCCAAATATGTCTATTTTTAGTTCTTTTGCCTGCTCAAGCGTTATCTCTGAATCAGGGTTTGAAAGGGCAAAGACAATGTTTGGCTTTTTCATATTTTGTATTGTTTTAATTGGAATAGAGCCTGGTTTTGAGGCAGCAATTATTATCTGGGCATTGACCAATGCTTCAGGTTTTCCGTTAAAGTTATTTTTGTTTGTTATTTTTGCAAGTTTTTCCTTATGGTATTCAAGATCATTTCGTTTGCCATGGATTGCTCCTTTTGAGTCAAAACAGATAAGATTTTCAAATCCGTAATATAAGAGAAGATTTGCAATTGCATATCCTGCAGAGCCAGTTCCGATTATTCCAACCAATGCATCTTTTTTCAGGCCCAAAACTTTCATTGCATTAATTAACCCTGCCAAAACAACCATTGCAGTTCCATGCTGGTCATCATGAAATACAGGAATATTCATTTCTTCTGTCAGTCTTTCATGTATTTTGAATACTTTTGGGGTTTCAATATCTTCTAAATTGATTAATCCAAATACCGGCTCTAGATATTTTACTGTTTTTATTATTTCTTCTTCATCCCTGCAGTTTAAACAGATTGGAAAGGCATCAAGGTTTGCAAACTGGCTCATAATCATTGCCTTTCCTTCCATTACCGGAAGAGAAGCTTCAGGCCCAATGTTTCCAAGCCCCAAAACCCTTGTTCCATCCGTAACAATTGCAACTGAATTTTTTTTCATGGTTAGTTCATAGACCAATTCCCGTTTCTTTGCAATCTCCAAACAGGGCTTTGCAACACCCGGAGTATATAGTAATGCAAGGTCTTCAATTCCCGTTATTTCTTTTTTTGGGATTATTTTTATTTTACCCCCTAATTGTTTGTGTACTCTGGTTGCCTCATCCATAAAGACCAATCCTATTTATTTACCAATTATTATAAATGTGATTCATGCAAGATAAGTGATTACACCAAGAATGATTACAATTATTCCAAGTATTAATGTTGCTTTTGAAAAGTTTGCTTTTCTTGCAAAATTAATTAAGATTCCAATTGTTAAAAATCCAATCACTGCTGAAACCCCTGCTCCAATAATCATTGAAAGGCTGATTGAAAATCCTTCTTTTATTAGAGGAAGAGATATCTGAGCTAAAAATACGATCGGAATGCTTGCAAGAAAACTTAATTTGAATGCATTTTCCAAGTCATATTTTCTAAATAAGAGTGCTGCAATAGTAATTCCTGACCTGCTTATCCCGGGAAGAGCTGAAAAGCCCTGAAAAATCCCGAGTATAATCCCATTTTTAATTGTTAATCTCTTTTCAATTCCTTCTTTTTGCATTTTCTGTGCAAAAGAGATGATTATTAAAAATAATCCAACAAAAATTGTAAAAATCCAATCAGGAAATGGGAAATTAAATGCAAAATAAAGTAATGGAAGCGCAACAATCCCGCTAAAAAAAGTTGCAGTAATCAAAAAAATAAGAAGTTCTTTTTTATCATTCTTGTTAAATATGCTTTTTACTATTTTTATCAATTCAGCTCTAAAATAAACTATTGCTGAAATTAATGTTCCAATATGGAGCCATATCGCATAGGATATTGCATCGGAATAATCAAATCCAAAAAAATATTTTCCAGCCAATGTTACTATTGCTTCAGAGCTTACAGGAATCCATTCAAATATCCCCTGCAATGTCCCAAGTATTACTGCCTGAAATATATCCATATTATTAATTTAGGGGGTTTATTTATATATTAATCTCTTCGTCAAATGCCAAAGTCGGATAAGACAAGGTTTATAAATATTGTCCAAGAGGTATTTTTAAGGTGATTTTAAATGGAGAAAAATCCATTGAGTTTGCTTGCATTGGTCCTTGTAATAGTTGGAGGACTAAATTGGGGTCTGGTAGGACTTTTTAACCTTGATTTGGTTGCAACTATTTTTGGAGCAGGTTCACTGCTTGCTAATGCAGTATATGTATTAGTTGGACTTGCAGCATTGTATACTATATACTATGTAGTGCAGAAGAAATAATTTTTTTCTAATTTTTTCTTTTTTTTCTTTTATCTGATTTGTTTAATACTTAATTTTTCACTCAGAACTCAAGATCTTCATCACAAATCAGAAATATTGAGATCATCATTAAATAAAATTATTATAAAAAAGATTTAATATCCCTATTACAACTGCGAATACTCTTCAGCCAATTTTCTAATTTCCCGATTCTTGGAATTAATATTTTCATTTATAGATATTATCTCTAAAAATATGCTGTCCAAATCATCCCCCTCTTTTCTAATCATAGCTATATGCATAGAATACCCCTTATTTATCCGGTTTCTTATTTCAATGTCATTTTCCCGTATCATTTTTACTTCCCTTTTAGATATTTTTGGAATTATTTTTGAAAGAATGATAAAATTTTCCTCTATTTTTTGCTGAATCTCTTTCTGGCTTATAATTATTTCAGGTGACAGTAATTTTTTAGCTGTAAAATATTTTTTGGAGATTTCACTAATGTCCCTGCAGGAATCCCCGATTCGTTCTATTTCATTAGACATACGGACAAGCAATGAAATTTTTTCTGCCTGTTCTTTGGTTAATTTTCTTTTGGAAAGTTCAAGTATTGCCCCCTCTATTCTTTTATTCAAATAATCATTTAAGGATTCCATTTTTTCAACTTTCTGGAACAATAAATCATCATTTTTTTCAAGAAGATTAACTGCCTCCTTATATAACTCATGGGTTATTTCAAATGAGTTAACAATTTCTTTTTCGATTAATTCTATTGCTTTCGGATTGGATAAAGGGAATTTATCATTCAGGTATTTTGTTTCAAACACAATCTCCTTTTCAGTTCCAGGAACCAAATGTTCCACTAATTTTCTATACGGAGTAATAATAATCAAAAATATTACTGCGATAATTAAATTAAACAATAAATGGGCATTTGCTATCTGCTGGGCAATGCTCCCCCCTATATTAATTACAGCTCCTTCAAAAACCCCTAAAAAAGGCAAAATTATCAATGCTCCCCCAAAATTGAAAATAAAATGGGCAATAGCTGCCCGCCTAGCATACAAATCCATTTTAAGTGAAGTTAAAACCGGGGTAAATGTTGTTCCGATATTTGCCCCAATCAAAATAGGAACTGCAATGGTTATTCCCATAAGTCCATCCTGTGCAAGAACAATTACTATTCCTGTTGCAACAGAGCTTGATTGAAATGAAAATGCAAGTATCGCTCCAACAATGATTGCAAGATAAATATTTGATAATTTGGAAATAATGTCTATTATTTGAGGGTCATCTTTATACGGAGTAATTCCAAGAGAAATTAAATTTAAACTGAAAAATACAAGCCCGAAATAGAATATCGGTTTTCCAAGAAACTTATATCGTTTCCCAAAAATGTCTATTACAAATCCTAAAAGAAGAATTACAGGAGCAAAAGAAGTTAATTGCAGTGCAACAAGCTGGGAAGTAACTGTTGTTCCGATATTTGCCCCGATTATTACTCCAAGGCTTTGAGAAAAAGGAATAACTCCTGCATTAACCAGGCTTATTGTAATGACTGTTATTGCAGTACTGGACTGGGCAATTCCAGTTGCCACTGCCCCAAAAATTGTTCCTTTGATTGGATTTTTGGTCATTTTTGATAAAATAGACCTAAAATTATTTCCAACAGTATGAAGTATTTCCTTGCTGAAATTTTCAATTCCATAAATAAACAATATAAGTCCCGGAACAATTGCAAATATTAATTCCCATGAAATCATTTTATCTTTTTAAAATTGATAAAATAAACTTTATAAACCTAATAGTAATAATATTATTGTGATTTTATGATGGATTCAACAATAAAGTTTAGCAAGATTCCAGTAATGAATACAGCCAAACTGGCAGCCTATATGTTTTTTGCAATAGGGCTTGTCATGGGTCTTATTATTGGACTACCAATGCTGCTTATTAATCTTGGACTGGCACTAGCGTATATAATTCTGTTCCCGATTGCAATGGTGATTGTTGGAGCAGTTTTTGGAGCTCTATATGCATTTGGAACAAATTATGGATTTAAATATGCAAATGGACTTCCAGTAGATGTTTCATATCAATCAGGTCAGCAGGTTGTAATAAAAAAATTGTATGCCATAAAATATGGAATAGTTACAGCATTTCAATGGTTATCAATAATAATTATTCCATTGGTGCTAATAAGCCTAATTACAATGATTGCAAATATTGGAGCAGGAATTATGCTTCTGGTCATTGGTTTAATTGGGACAGTAGTAGTTGGATTTATATTTGGAATAATTAATGCATTTGGAATAAATGTAGGTTTAGGATTTGCAAAAGGATATCCTGTAAATCTTGAGACAACCCAAAATAAAAGTGTTTTAAAATCAGTTGATGTTACAAAAACAGGGATAGTTCTTGCAGCAAGCTATCTAATATTTGGGATTCTGCTTGCATTAATCATGCTTTTATTCTATGGAATGTTTGCAGGTATGATCGATACATTTCTTGGTGCAGCAATGTCAACCTCGTCTCTATCTTCAGATGCAACAACTGCCATAGCAATTATTGGCATAGTTGAAATGTTAAAATCAGTTCTTCTTATAGGCGCAATAATCTTGCCAATAGCCCTTGCAATCCTTGGATTTATCTCAGGTCTTTTAATTGCCTATGGGGTTAATCTTGGATTTGGAAAAGAGGGTTATCCAATTGGGCTAACTGTTTCATCTGCGAAATTAACCGTCAATTCAGTTGAAACAAAATCAACAGCAAAACTTTTTGCATTCTATTATTTGTTTGCAGGATTGTTTGGAGCTGTTTTAGCCTCAATTGTGGTAATGATGGCAAATGCAGGAGCAGGAATATTAAATCTTTTGATTACTCTAGTTCTTGATGTTATTATCGGTCTTGTAATGGGTTTTGCACTCAAAAAAGGACTTGATGCAATACAAGGCGGATATGTAATCGAAGGAGAAAACCTCAATTTCTTGCTTGCAGCAGGCACAGAAAAAAAGGCAAAATCAAAAGCATAATCTCTTTTTTCTTTTTCTTATTTTTTTGTTCTTTCATTCTATAATGAATAATCTATTTAATATTATTTCTATCATTTTAAATAAAAGTTATTAAGAAAAGGTTTAAAAATTAATAATGCCAAATAATGTCAGTGGTAATATGAAATTTGGTTTTTGGATTTTATTATTCGTATCAATAGTTCTGTTTTTTGGCTGTATTTCAAATGAACAAAAAGAACAGGATAAACTACAAGTAGTTGTAAGCTTTTATCCTTTATATGATTTTACAGAAAATATCGCAAAAGATAAAATTGAATTGTCCCTTTTAATTCCTGCAGGTTCAGAGCCGCATTCATATGAACCCAAACCATCAGATATAAAAAAATTAAATGAGGCCGATATTTTTATATACAATGGCGCAGGGCTTGAGCCCTGGATTGATAATTTACTTGCAGGAGTTGAAAATCCAAATTTATTGATAGTTGATACAAGCAATGGAATCGAATTAATCGAAGGCCACCATCATGAAAAAGAACATGAACTTGGGGAAATTGAAGAGGAACATATGGGTATGGACCCTCACATATGGCTTGATCCAAAAAACGCGATAACTCAAGTTGAGAACATAAAAGAGTCATTGATAGAAAAAGATCCGGAAAATAAAGAAATTTACCAAAAGAATGCATATGAATATGCAAATCAATTAGAAGAACTGGATATGGAAATAAAAGAGGCATTCAAAACATGCAGAAAAAAAGAGATATTAATAACCCATGAAACCCTAGGTTATTTCTGCAAATCTTATGGGTGTATCCAAATCCCGATTACAGGAATAAGCCATGACGAGGAGCCATCTGCAAAAGATCTAATGGACATAATAGACCAGGCGAATGAAAAAAATATCACTTATATCTTTTTTGAGAGCTTAATTGACCCAAAATCAGCAGATACAATCGCAACAGAGATAAACGGAAAAATAATGGTTTTTAATACCATCCACGGGCTTTCAAAAGAAGAGCAGGAAAAAAATGAGGATTATATCTCCCTGATGAGAAAAAACATTATAAATATAAAGGAAGCATTAGATTGCAATTAGGTGCAAAGGATTTGAAAAACACAATCGCTGAAATGGAGAATGTTTCATTTAAATATGGAGATACATTGGTACTGGATAGTGTTTTCCTAAAAATAGAAAAAGGGGATTTTCTTGGAATAATCGGGCCAAACGGCTCAGGAAAAACTACCCTTTTAAAATTATTTCTTGGAATTTTAAAACCAGACAAAGGAAAAGTAAAATTATTTGGAAAAAATATCGAAAAATTTAAGGAATGGGACAAAATTGCATATATCCCCCAAAAAGCAACTAATTTCGACCAGAATTTTCCTGCAACTGTTTTTGAGATTGTTTCCATGGGAAGATTTCCAAAACTCGGGGCTTTTAAGAATTTAGATAAGCATGATTTAAAAAAAATTGAACATTCATTAAATCTAGTCGGACTTTTGGAAAAAAAAGATGAGTTTATAGGTTCATTATCCGGAGGCCAGCAACAGAGAGTATTTATTGCAAAAGCATTATGCCAGGAACCAGAATTGATATTTTTGGATGAGCCTACCACAGGAGTTGATTCAAATTCACAGAAAAATTTTTATGAGATATTAAAAAAATTAAATAAAGAGCTAAAAATAACATTGGTATTGGTATCCCATGATGTGAGTGCTGCATCAGAGCAGATAAATAAGCTTGCCTGCGTGAATCAGAAAGTAATTTTCCATGATTTAAAAAAGGATAAGAAACACCATTTACTGTGCAATTATGCCAAAGGAACAAAATCCATCCTGCATGATAGTGAGTTATATGCTTGAATTTTTGGAATACGGATTTATGCAAAGGGCATTTATTTCAGGAATATTAATTGCCATGGTATGTTCGATAATTGGATTATATTTGGTTTTAAGAAGAATGGCCCTAATCGGAGACGGACTGGCGCATATTTCTTTTGGAGGAATTGCAGCAGGAATGTTTTTTGGAATTTATCCTTTAATTTCAGCATTGATATTTTCAATTCTTAGCGTAATTGGAATACAAAAATTAAAAAAAATGAAGGTTTATGGAGATGCTGCAATTGCAATAATGTTTTCATTTGGCCTTTCTTTGGGTGTGATACTTCTTAGTTACTCTGGAGGATTTAATGCAGATTTGTTTTCTTATTTATTTGGAAGCATTCTTTCTGTCAGCCAAAATGATTTATACCTTATATCCATTCTTGCAATAGGAGTTTTATCATTTGTTTTCCTTTTCTATAAAGAATTATTTTATATTACTTTTGATGAAGAAGGAGCAAAGGTTTCAGGAATAAATGTTGAAAGGTTTAATACTGCCCTTTTAATTTTATGTGCAATTGCAATAGTTATTTCCCTAAGAGTTGTCGGGGTACTTCTTGTTGCATCGTTTATTGCAATTCCTGCATCCACTGCCCTTTTATTCAGGTCAAGCTTTAAGAATTCAATAATTTTTTCTGCAGTTATTGCAATTTCCTCTATAATTATAGGTCTTAGCGCTTCATACTATCTTGACTTGGCAGCAGGAGGGGCAGTTGTATTTACACTTGTTCTGGTTTTTGCATTATCCCTAATTTATAAAAATTTATTAAAAAAGTAATAACTTTTAATATTTATTCCTCCTCTTTTTATTATGCCAATAGTAAGTCTTTCTGTAAATAATAAATTATTAGAGGAAATAAGCCTTCTTATAAAAGAAAAGGGGTATTCAGGGAAATCCGAAGTATTTCGGGCAGGAATTAGAAAATTAATTGAAGATAAAAAAGAAAAGGAAAAATTATCAGGAAATGTACGGGCTATTCTTATAATTACCCTAAAAGAGCATGCAGGAGAATTTATTACAGAATTAAAGCATAGGTTTTCAGATATTACTGATACTCAAATCCATACTGGGCTTGGAAAGGAAAAATGCGCAGAAATATTTGTTTTAAACGGAGATGCAAACAAAATAAAAAAACTTTTAAATGAACTTGAAACCAGTAAAAAAATAGAAAATGCAAGATTAATCGTTCCATAATTTTTGTTTTACTTGCTCAAATCTCTTTCATTTGGAGGATTATAACTAGGAAAGTTTGTATCAAGGTCTGGTTTTAATCTTATTATTTCTTTATCATACCATCTAAGCATTTTAATTATATATTCTTCATTAAAATTGGAATCCTCTTTTGGAGCATCCAATTCATTAATTTGCATTTGAACTGCATCCGCCATTTCACTATCCCCTGCACCTTTTAAATAAGTTAATTCATCCAATAATTCTGATCTTCTTTTTTCTTTTTCTTTTTTGGATGCAGAACTTTCAGGGATTTTTGGTTTGGATTTTTTATCATTAAAATCCTTAAGTTTTTGTTCAAACTCTTGTTTGCCTTCCATAATTGCAGCATATTGTTCAAATGCCATATTATTTTTTATTATTGCCTTTACTCTGGGGTCAATAACTTCCGAAGCATCAGAATAAATTTGATTGCCAATAACAGTAATTTTTCCAGGCACAACAAAATCCCTGCTTGCAGCTTTTGGAAGTATTACACTTGCCATTTTTCCGCTGTTTTTATTTTTTACAGAATTCATAGTTCCAAATATTACGATAGAGTTATCTTTGCAAAGTTCAATAAATGTTGATATTTCATCGCATATTTTTGATGATCTGGCTTTGGACACTTTAGCATTGTATATCGCAGCAACATTGGGGGCCATTTTTGCCATTGTTTTATCAATAATATTTTCAATTGTTTTTGAAGAGTGTAAAAATTCAATTTCTGGGCATTCTGAAGGCAATTTTAGGATTCTGTTTGCATTTTTATTTTTATCCAATATATTAATTTTAAATATTCCTTCATTTAATAGGAAATTATTTATTTTATATTCTATTAGTGTTCTTGAAGAATTTTTCTTTATTATTTCGGGAACTTTTGAAGGATCCATAAATGCTGGAGCAGGATGGGTTTCTTGTTTATTCAAATTTAAGACGACCTCTGAATTAGGATAAATGAATATTTCCCGACGATAATCTTCATTTGAAATAAAATCGTTAATGCGGACATATGAATCATTTTCTGTTCCGATAATATCTCCATCCTCCAATATAAAACCAGAATTTTTTGGATCTAGCACCCTACTTCCCATTCCAAATTCTTTAACACAGGGAGGAATAGAACTCTCTGGAAGAAGTATTTTTCTTCCCATACGTTTAACATATGCTTTTCCAGATGCTTTAAAGTTTGATGAAAATATTGAGGTATCTTTTGTGGCACTAATAAAACTTATGCAATGTTTTTTTAACAATTTTATCTTATCTTTAAATTTTTCATCGTATTCATACTTAATAGAAATGCCGTTAATGTGTTTTGTAATCACTATCGGAGGATTTATCTTAAACTCTGCGGAAATTTTTTCGCATTCTTCTAATTCCTCATATATTTTTCCGATTTCCTTTCCCTTTTCTTTGTATTCTTCTATTTCTTTTGGATCTAGTTCCATCTCTTTTTTTATTTTTTTTTGAGCATCCTTGTTAATCTTTGAAATTCTTGCAAGAAATTCTTCATTGCTTTCAATTTTTTTTTCTGCTTTATTTTTTTTAGTCATTAAAATTTACCCTACCTTTACTGCGCCAAATTCTTTTGTTAGCGGCTTATACTTTCTTGGTTTTTCTAAAATTTCATCTATAGCAACGCCATTTATTTTAGTAGTTTCATTTCTTTTTTTCTTCAATTCTTCCATACTTTTTGAAGACATTTTTGCCATTCGCTCTATATTTGCGTTTCCCATTCCCTGCGCATAACCTTTCATCATTCCAAATGATTTTTTTATATCTTTCATGTGGCCCTTTTCTTCCATCATTTTAAGCATTTCAGGCAATTCTTTCATTTTTTGCATAATTTCCGGAGTAACCTTGGCTCCGTTTGCCTCGCTTATTTTCATAAGTCTTTCCAAATCTTCTGCAGACATTTGTTTTAATGTTTCTAAACCTGCAAGGTTCTGCTCTGCAGTACTCCCCATATCTTTCATTTGGTTTGCCATGTCGTTTGGGTCAATTGAAGGCATTGCCCGGGTCATTACTTCTTGAAGAGACATAATTAACTGAATATTATTTTGAAAAATATCATCCATTTGAAGTAAACCCCTTCGGTATATTGCATCCTTTGTTATAATTATCTCTTCAGGCATGTTTGATTTTGCAAGAAATGATTTTTTTGTCAATAAATTTGTGTACTCCATTCCGATTGCCCCAATAGATGTGGATTTCATAGGACAGCTGTATATTACATCTTCATAAATATCAAAAAAACCAGAACCATCCCCGTTCTTAACTGTCATTGATGCAATAGGAGTTGTAAATGGATCCTCAGTATGGGAATAAGAGACATGAAAAAATCCTTTTTTTAAAAATACATTTTTTACCAATTCACCATAATGCCTTTCTTTTGTTTTAGGATTAGTTACATCCCATTTTTCAAATCCAGATAATTGTAATTCGCTATTAGGTCCTGCAAAAATTGTTTTTGAAACCCTATATTTAAAATCATTATTTGGTTTATCCTTTCCTTTATTATAGGATATATTAATTTGTATTCTGGTTCTTTTTCCAGAATTAATAGTATCCCCGTCCATAAGTTTTGGATATTCGCTTTTAAATTTATCCAATTTGCTGTGATCTTTGGTCTTTTGAAATTCTTCTATTAATTTAGCCTCAGTTTCTACCGAGGGAATACCTATTTTTTTTCCATTTTTTCTTTTTATAAATCCATTTGGACCTAATACATATAAATTAATTCTCCCGGTTTCAATATCAAATGTCATCATTTGCGCCATCTTTATTTCAATGCTTCTCCGCATTGCTTGCAGAATTTTGTTCCTATAACATATTCTATATTGCATTTTTCACATTTTACAATTAGACGGAATCCACATTCTGGGCAGAATTTTGCATCTGGTTCCAGTTTAGCCTTGCATTTTGGACATTTTTCCAAAGGTTTTTTTGATCCTTTTTCATTTTTTAGCGCATCTAAACCTTTTGTTGCCCCTGCAACAACACTTCCGGTTGCAATATCTCCGGCCTTATAAGTTAAATTATCCTTTGTCCGTTTGAGTACTGTATCCATTACACCATCCAGTATGCCCATATCTTTCACCCCATTATCTCAAAATTTTTTGTATATATAACTTAGGGATATTTAAAATTGTTTTTGTTTTGAAAAATCGGTCTTTAAAACAATTTTTCCAACTTTATAAGATACAAAAGTATTTAAACATATTCTATTATTGTAATATGTTAATATGAACAAAAAAGAATTATATAAACTGCGCTCCCAAATGTGCAAATCATTTTCAAATCCGGCAAGACTTGAAATACTAGATAAATTGCGATATAAGGAATTATCTGTTTGTCAAATAATTGAAAAAACAGGGCTTTTGCAGGCAAATGTATCCCAGCAGCTATCATTTATGAAAAATCAAAAAATTTTAAATTCCCGAAGGGATGGAAAAAACATCTATTATTCAATTTCAGATGAAAGAATAATCAAGGCATTTGATTTATTGTTTGAATTTTTAAAATCAAGAAAATATTAGAGGTGAAGAAAAAATGGAAAAACCAAAAATAAAAGTGTATTCGACATCGGCCTGTCCTTATTGCGTCTATGCAAAAGACTTCATAAAGGGGCTTGGTTATGAATTTGAAGATATAAATGTTGGCATCGACCAGAAGGCTGCAATGGAAATGGTTCAAAAATCAGGGCAGATGGGCGTTCCGGTAATTGAAATCAATGGACAGATAATAATCGGTTTTGATAAGGCAGGTATAATGAGGGCGCTTGGAAAATAACCTTTATATATAAATATGTTTTAATTGATTATTATGAACTTATCCAAAAAAGAAGAAAAAATCTTAAAATCAATAATTGTTGCTTCAGAAAATGATCCAAACAAACCGGAATTTCCAGCAGATAATCCAAAATTTCCAGCCACCCCCACATATAAAATCAAAGTTTTAGGGTTTTCAAATGTTTGGCTAAAAGATGAAAGTTATAATCCTACAGGAACTCACAAGGATAGAATGGCATGGGAAATAATTGTAACTTACAGAAATTTCCTGATTGCCAAAAAAAGAGGACAAATTAAAACTGCCCTCCCAACAATGTCATTAATTTCATCAGGTTCAGCAGCAATTGCAATCCAGACGCAACTTAGAAAGTATAATCTGCCAAATCTTAGGGTTTTGATTGATAAAAATATTGATAACTTTATTTTAAATGCAATGAAAAAAATCGGTTGCAAAATATATACGATTGATTTGAAAAAAAAATCTTTAGGGTGGAAGGAGATTTTAGGTATAACTAAAAATCCCAATGGTTTTGATATTACTTCAAGCGAAGCCTTGGACCCTACAACCAGATTTTATGACTGGCTTAGTTATGAAATAATAAATTCTTCTCCGGATTATTGTTTCATACCTTTTGGAACAGGCAACCTATTTGAAAATATCCTAAATATTAATAAAAAAGAAGTTTCAACTAAAAATCACGACCCCCGTTTCAAAGGCAGACTAGAGATATTGAGAAAATGTAATTTTTTAGGAGCTACCTCTAATAATCCAAAAACAAAAGCAGATAAGTTATATGCTCCGCATCTTCCATTCATTCATTTTGATGAACAATGGATTAGATTATACCGCAATGCCGGTTTTTGCGGATCAGAATCAGAGGTATATCCAATAAAAGAGAAGTTTTTAAATGATGCATTAGAAATTGCAAAAGCCCAAAAAATAAAGTGTGAACCTTCAGGAATTGCAGGTTTGGCATTGCTTCTCCAGATAAGAAATAAAATTCCAAAAAACAAAAAAATTCTCATCGTTAATACTGGAAAAACTAAATATCCTTAGTTTTGGAAAATAAACATATCCTTTAAATCCTATTTCTTTTTTATCTATATTTATATGTCGGAAAAACTAAAATCAACAAAAATAGGCCTTATTGCCAATTTTCTTTTGTTAATCATTAAATTATATTTTGGTTTAATATCAGGAAGTCTGGCACTTTTATCTGATGCCCTGAATTCATTTACTGATATTTTGGCATCAATTGGAATATATTTGGCAGTAAAAGAGGGGCAAAAGAAAAATGATTCAGATCACCAATTTGGTCATTATGCAGCAGAACCATTATCTGCATTTGTTGTTTCAATTTTGGCGGCAATTCTTGCATTTGAAATTTTAAAAAGTGCAGTAGAAAAAATAATCTCACCTTCTATATTAAATGTAGGGTTAGTCACTATAGGGGTTGTTTTGCTTGTTTTGGTTACAAAATCTGTTCTTTATTTTTATTTTAGAAGCATAAACAAAAAAGAGCCAAGCCAGGCAATGCAGGCATATATGATGGATAGCAAAAACGATGTCGGAGTTTCAGTAATTGTTTTATTTGGGGTTGCAGGCGCATTTTTGGGTTATCCAATGTTGGATAGCGTATCTGCAATTCTTGTTTCCCTATACATCTTCAAAAACGCATTTGACCTTGGAAAAAAGAATGTAAATTTTTTAATGGGAAGTTCTCCTGAAAGAGAGGTAATCTATAATTTCGAAAAATTAATCTTAAAAAATAAAAAAGTAAAAAATACAAAAGTAATTGCCCATTATTTTGGGGATACATTTCATTTGGATATTACTATAAAAGTTGATAAAGAATTAAATGTTGCAAAAGCCCATTTAATTGCAGAAGAGGTTAAAAAAGAAATACTAAAACAAGATGATATTTCTCATGTTCAGGTTCATGTGGAGCCGTATTAACCTAGATAGGTTACTAATCCTCTTCCTTTAGATTCACTTGCAATTACTTCGAGTTGACAGTTAAATTCAATTGGGTATTTTCTTTCGTCTTTAGGTATTGCAAGCCCCATTTTTTCCATCAGATTTTTTATAAAAAACAGAGCCTCTAATTTATTATCATGTATTGCAATTTTTTTTACTTCCCTTAAAAGTCCTTCCATATGGCCCCTTAAAGTTCCCCCATAAGGTATTTTTCCAAGTATTATCATTGCACTCATATTGTTATAATTTTCATATCCCATATCCACAAAATTAAATGCTGTACTTACATTGTGTGCGCTTAAAACTAATGCGTAATTTTTATGAGTTTTATTATACTCTGCCAATCTATCTAAACTTCCCCTATCACAAACCCAAAATGCTCCGTTACACATTACTTTTCCGCTTCCATATATTTCATCCCCGCATAAAAGAAGAACATTTTTTGGATTTTGGGGAAATTCCATATAATCTATTTGTGTATTAATTTCTGAAAGTTGGGTTAGGTAATTGAGTTCTGTTGGGGCATTCTCAATCAAATCCATTACGCTTGCAAATTCAAGATATAATCTTTCTCCAGTTAACTTTTCTAATTGTATCATGGATTCTTTTAATTTTAAAAGAGTAAATTTATTGGCCAATGTATCTGCTTTATTAAATATATCTGGAGTTTCACTTTCCTCAAAGATATATCTTCCGGTATCAAACTCATTATTTTCATTAATTACATGGGCCATGCAGGCAAGTTCCCGATATCTTCTATTTCTTGAAAAATAATAATCATCTAGGTTTCTTCCATTAATATTTTTTAAATTGAACAGTTCTCCAAATCCTCCAACTGCCAAACTTGCAAGACCAAAAACAAATTTAATATATCCCTCATTATATGCAGTTGAAGTATATCCAAATCCTGAAATTGCCGGCGCAAAAACATCAATGAATTGCCCGTTGATTATTTTTGTTTCATCAATGTTTCTCCCCATCTGTTTTAGTTTGTTAATAAAGCGGGATCCAAAAAGCAGTTATATTCTCTTCCAATCATAGGTTCGATAATTATTGCCATTCCAGAATTAAATCCCGCATCTTTTCTAAATGCAATTGCAGAAGGAGTATTTTCACTATCAAGCACTTCATTTATTGCAGTTATTAATTCGTTTAAATTATTTTTACAAAATACGCTTTTATAAGCTCCAAACCCCCGTGAATCCCCATTTGCAGAAGACCTTACAACCAAAAAAGGGCTACTGTTTAATATTTTAAGAATGAGTTTTAGATCATCAATTTCTTTATCAGTATATCTTTTTTCATTACTTTTTAATTTCTCAGTCCACTCCATTGAAAGTACTGCCCTTGGGTTTATGCTAAAACCAGCTTCTTCTATAGCCATGCTTTTGTCATATAACTGCCAGGCCTTTTCACCAAGCAATCTTCCACCTATCAAATGCCAGTTATTTTGATAATGAGTTTTTGCTTTTTTTCCAATAAGTTTCCCCATATTAAACTATTATACTGTGTGTGGTAATGTTTAAATATATATTAGTTTTTCATTTTTTCTTTTATCTGTTCAATCCTATAATTCTGGTCTGCATCCAAAACTTCAACTTTTCGATCTCCAAATTGTTTATGCATTAAATACCCTGCATATGCAATCATTGCTCCATTGTCTCTGTTGAACTCATCTGGTGCAACACCAAATTCAATTCCGTCTTCATCGCACATAGTTTTGAGCATTTGCTGTATGCGCTTATTCTGGGCAACTCCCCCGCAAACAATTATCCCTTTTCTTTTGGTAAGATATAAGGCTCTTTCTGTTGCCTCGCATAACTCTGAAAAGGCAGTTTCCATTAGGGAATAGCATAAGTCTTCTTTGGATTCTTTTCCAATTAAATTTTCTGCATAAGTTAAAAGCCCTGAAAATGTTAAATTCATCCCTTTAACAGTATATGGAAACTCGATATATCTTCCAGTTTTTGCAAGCCTTTCAATTTCTGCACCTGATGCATATTCGATTCCAAGTTTTCTTGCAAAATTATCAAATAGGTTTCCAACTCCGATATCAAAAGTTTCACCCAGAATTTGAAATTCAAAAGGTTTTTTTTCAATTAAAATCTGGGTATTTCCACCGCTGATATACAGAATCAATGGCTTTTCAATTTTGGAATACAGCTCGCTTATTTTTATATGGGCATATGGATGATTTACTCCGATTATTTTTTTAGAATATTTTAAAGCAAGATATTTTGCCCCAATAACCCCAACTTTTAAAGGAGCTCCAATTCCAGGGCCTTGGGCAAAAGAAATCAAATCAACATCTTCAATTTTCACACCAGCCTTGCATAGTGCCTGATTTAATATTTTAAGAAAAACTTCGCTGTGATGGTCTGCTGCTTTTCTAGGGATTATTCCTTCATTTTTAGGTTTGTATGTATCCATCTCATTTGATAATATTTCTTTATTTCTGCAAATTCCAATTCCAAGCGTATGTGCAGTGCTCTCAATTCCAAGAACTATCAATACAACCACCAAAATGCAAGTATAGCAGATAGATTATAAAGAAAATGAATTAAAATGCAGGGCAAAATGCTTTTTGAATCCTTATAAATATATGCAAGAATCAATCCCATTCCAAAAGTTCCAATTATCTGGGTATATGAACCGTATGCAAAATGTGCAAGTGAAAAAATAATCGAAGATGGCAGTATTCCAAACTTTTGGGTTAAAAACCCCCTGAAAAACAATTCCTCGCTTACAGGCCCTATAAAAACTGCAGCAAATATTACCAAGGGGGTGAACATTTCTATTTTTTCAATAGTTTTATACTGATCAGATATTCCAAAGAAATTAAGGACAATTCCTAAAAAAAGAAGATATACTATTATTCCAAAAAATCCGAAGAAGACATATTTTGCTGTTTTTTCCCAGTTATAGTTTATTTTAAGTTTTATGAAAGTTTCTTTGATATTTTTTTCATATAAGAAAGCCAATGCAAAAAAAATCAAAAATGAATGCAGCAACAATACTCCGGTTTCAATATTTAAAATTCCAAAAAAAGAACCAATAATATAAAAAATAAGAAGCAAAATTGAAATAATTAAAAATCTAACTTCTTTTATCTCTTTTCGTAATATCCGCATCGCCCACATGAAACCCTGTTTTTGTGTTCTGCAAGCTTTACTCCGTCTCCGCATTTAGGACAGGATCTTCCGGATTTATACTTGTACGGTTTTTTTTCTTTTTTTGCCTTTGGTTTTTTCTCAACTTTTTTTTCAGCCATCAGTGTTCACCTATTTCTTTTTTGCCTTTTCTTTTTTTGGTTTTTTCTCAGCAATTTTATCCCGGACTAACAAGTGATAAGGTTCTGTTTTTTTCATTTTTTCTTCATTTTCATAAACATGAAGTTTCACATTAATTTTTGTAGATCCGTATTGAGTCTCAACTTTTGAAAGAACGCTCAATTGTGGGTTTGCCCCGATTTTTGAGCAAATTTCTTTTTTGATTTCCTCTCTTTTTGGAGTAGGCCCGCTAAAAGAAATTAGTGCATTTGCTTCTTTTCTGTCAAATAGTGCGTTTTTTGTTTCTTCCATTTTTTCAAATTTCATTTCATTCACCTTATTCTTTCAAATTTTCGTTTTCCCATACACTGCATTACTTCTGCCTCTTTTCCTGCCTCTGCGGTTGCAAGAGATTCTGGAGGCATTTCTATATCATATGTTTCATATGTTTGTGCATCCATTACATTTGCAATACTTCCACTCACCGAAAGGATCTGGACAGTTCTTCTCTCTATTACTGGAACTTCAACATCCCCATCGCTTGGAGTCAGGGTAATCTTTTTTTGCCCGTCAAATACTCCAATTCCGGTAATTCTCATTTTTGTAGAGCCGTGTTTTCCAGGTTTTGATATTTCTATTTGAACTACCTTGCATGGCACGCCGTCTATTAGCATGTGCCTTCCTTCTTTTATATCTTTTGCTGAACCAAACATCTTCTCTACCATTAAAAACACCAATAATATATCTAGTTTAAGATAATTATAAGGATAGGTTTTATAAAGATTAACCCTTTAGAAGATTTTCTGTTTTTAATACAAATATTTTTAATTATCAATCAATAATTAAAATTAATGATAATTGACACCCATTTTCATATTGATTCATTTGAATCATTTTCCATTCCGGAAAATATCTTTCCGGTTTTAGTCGGGTATTCCCACAAATCAAATTTGAAAACAGCAGAGATGGGAGAAAAATTAAATCTTCCATATGTTCTTGGAATCGCGCCGCAAACTGCAATAATCGAGGGAATTGAAAAGTTGGATAATTGGATCGATTTTATAAAATCCAAAAATCCGGTTGCAATAGGGGAAGTTGGATTGGATTTTTACTGGGCAAAAACAGAAAAGCACTTAAAAGATGAATATTTTCTTTTTGATAAAATGCTCGATCTTTCAAATACGCTAAATCTTCCACTTGTGATACATTCAAGAAAATCCGAAAAGCAGGTGTTTGAAATATTAAAAAGGAGGGAAAAAAGAGATTTTCTCATGCATTATTTTTCCGGGGATTATCTTCTTGCAAAAGAAATTATCGATTTTGGAGGATTAATTTCGATATCCCCCATGCATTCTAAGAATAGAAAAGAGGTAATTCAAAAAATACCTCTTGAGTTTTTGGTTGTGGAAACTGATGCTCCTTATGTTGTGAGGGACATACAAGATATTAAAAAAGCAATACAATATATATCTGATGTGAAGAGTATTAGTTTTCAGGATGTTGAGGACGAGACATTTAAAACTTCCTCAAAATTTTTCAATTTAGGTGAAAGGTATGGATTTTTTTAAGAACATTTTCAATAAAAAACCAAGAATCGCATTTCTTATAGACGGGCCGAATACAATAAGAAAAAAATTTAACATCGATCTTAAGGTTGTTTTAAATGAAATAAAAAAATATGGCGAAATCAGAATTGCAAAAATATACCTAGACCAATATGCCTCTGAAAAATTAATTGAAGCAATGATTAATCAGGGGTTTGATACTGAAACAACAACAGGGGATGTTGATGTTACAATGGCAATTGAGGCAATGGAATATGTTCTTGACCCGAATATTGATTTATTGGCATTTATGACGCGGGACACTGATTTCAGGCCAGTTCTGGTAAAGGCACGGGCAAAAGGAAAAAAAACAATAATTGCTGCAACAGATGTTGCATTCTCTGTAGCGCTTAGAAATACTGCGGATGTAATAATTATAATTGATGAAAATGGAAAAGCCGAACATTTAAAAAATAATCCAATGTGAATAAGTTAATTTTATTTTTTGAGGTGAATTGATATGGGAGAGAAAAGACCATTTGATATATTGAACGGATCTTTGAACAACAATGTAGTAATCGGACTTAAAGGCGGAGTTGAATTTAGAGGAACGATGGTAGCATATGATGTGCACATGAATCTTGTACTTGAGAAGGCTGAAGAAATTAGAGACGGAGAAGTTAAAAGAGGAATCGGAACCGTTCTTTTGAGAGGAGACAGCATTATATATATCTCTCCAGCATAATTAAAATTACTGGGCTTGTAGTTCACCGGTAGAACGCTCCCTTGGCATGGGAGAGGCAGGGGGTTCAATATACTGTTTTGGGTTTAGGGTTTAGAAGTTTTGGGTTAATTATGCACAAAACTCAAAACTGAAAACAATCAGATTATTATGAAATTCCCCCCAAGTCCATTTCTTTGTTTTGGGTTAATCTGCTTATAGGTTAGTTTTGAGAGTATATTAGGCAATTATATTACTAATTTATTCCACATTTTACCACAATTCATTTAAACCTTTCCAATCTATATATTATGCTCGCGCCTTTGGATTTTCCGGGTGCCTTGGAAAAAGGTATATTGCAGAACTCTCTGTTTGGCTATAACCAGCAATGTGATGTCTGGGCTTTATCTCATCGCATGAAGCTTGTGCCATTTAAGTAATTCTGTATTATGAAGAACGCAGTAATAACCAATGAGCTAGGTTTATGTTGGCTCTTTCCTGCAGGTTCTTCGACCGAGTCCAGAAAGGTGCGGGCTGTTTTTTTCTTAATTTTGTTGTAATATATTTTTAAAAATTAATTAATTTTAAAGACCTTTGAGTTTATTCAAAATTTCTTGTTTTTTTCTTTCATTTTCCATTTCCCGCCTTTCTATAGCAGCTGTATAAAGTTCTTTTCCTTTTTCACTTGTTATAAGCCAGAGATTAAGGCCGTTTATTATGCTACTTAGAATATTTTTTGGAAATTCCCCTTCATATTCCTTTATTCTTTTTATTAATTCATCAGCTGCCAGAGTTTTTGTTTCATCGGTTGTATTATCGAATATAACTTCTTTAAGAGTTCGCAAATTCATATCTACAATATTATCATGAGTGTATTCTTTTTTTGGTTTATCTTTATTTTTGGGTTTTTTTTTATCTGATTTCTTTAGTAATTCATCGCGAGCCTCGTATAATTCCCCCATGCGTACTTCTGCACTTGCATGCCCGGGATTTTTATCCGGATGATATCTTTTTGCAAGTCTTTTAAATGCTTTTTTTATCTCTTCTTTATTTGCATCCTGCCTAACCCCAAGAACTGTGTAAGGATTTCTTTTTTGTTTTCCGGTCACAATATGATTTTGAATAATAGTGTTTTTAAATGTTACTTTTTATGTTTTATATTGTTTTAATGAAATCACATATGCAAAGAGTTTTATATTTACACCCCTAATATTACTTTCTTTAAAAAGGTAATTTTTATGTCTGAATTAAAAAAAGTAAGCGATGCAATATGGAAAATTGAAAAAGAGGAAAGTATGAATGTCCCTGCATATGTTTTTGGAACAGAAAGAATAGTCCAGAAAATGAAGGGAGATAAGACATTTATCCAATTAAAAAATGCAGCGTCCCTTCCAGGAATAATTGATCGGGCCTGCGTTATGCCCGATGGCCATGAAGGATATGGTTTTCCAATTGGAGGAGTTGCAGCCTTTGATGCAAATGAGGGAATTGTTTCCCCCGGAGGCATAGGGTATGATATTAACTGCCTTCATCCAGATTCAAAAATTTTAACTTCCCTTGGCTATACAAAAAAAATAAAAGAGTTTGAAAATGATTTTTCCTTTATGGTCCAGACAAATGGAACAATTCTAATGCATGGAAAATCTTCCCTATGCACTGGAAATTTAAATCGAAATGCAATTTCATTTATGTATAAACAATATGAAGGAATTCTTTACTCTGTTTCAACTCTTTCAAATGCAGTTTCTCTAACTCCTGACCATCCAATATTTACTATAAATGGAAAAAAACTTCCAGATCAATTAAAAGAGGGCGATTTAATCCTGGTATATCCTTTCGAAGGAGTTCAATATTCCCCACTTGATGGAAATGAAGAAGAAATTGCAAGATATGCAAAATTACTTGGATATTTGACTGGAGACGGAACCCTGACTTATTGTGGAAAAAAGTTGAGAGTAACTTTTTTTGGAAAGGAAAAAGATCTTGAAAAAATAAAAGAGGATGTAACTTTTTTAGGTTATCATTCCCATTTGCGTACAAGAACAAGAAAACATAAAATAAATGAAAAAGAATTTATTTCAACTAATTCAGAGCTTCATGTGTATTCTGATGAATTTGCAAAAAAACTGCTCGAACTTGAAGCTCCACTCGGAAATAAGACAAAAACCATTTTTAGAATTCCAAACTGGATAAGGCAATCTCCATTATGGATAAAAAGATTATATCTTGCATCTCTTTTTGGAGCAGAGCTTTCTAGTCCAAAAACCTCTTCAAAAACCGGATTTTATATGCCTATTTTAAGTATGAACAAGGAAGAAAAATTAGAAGAAAATTTAAGGGGGTTTTTTCTTGATTTAACAGAGCTTCTCAAGGAATTTTCAGTAGAGGTTTCAAAAATTGCCTTTGTTGAAAAAATAAAAGATAAGATAAGATTAAGATTGGAAATTGATGGAACTGAAGAAAATATTGAAAATTTATATTCAAAAATAGGTTTTGAGTATAATGAAGATAGGCTGTTTCTTGGGCTTTGCACGATTTTATATATAAGATATAAGAGGCAATATCGAGATAAAAGAGAAGAAATAAGGGCAAAGGTAGTTGAATATAAATCAAAAGGGTTTTCCTTAAAGGAACTTCAAAAAAGATTCTCTGGAAAATGGGCAAACAATAGATTTATCGAAAGAGCATATTATGAAAATAAAAGTGCTAGAGCTCCATTGTCAATTAAAAGTTTTAATGATTTTGCAGCCAAACAAAAAGAATATTATTCTTCCTTTGGTGCATTAGCCTCGCCTATTTTAGATATTTCAAAAACTAATTATTCTGGAAAGGTTTTTGATTTTACTATAGAAGGAGTTCATAAATTTATTGCACAGCAAATAGTAGTTTCAAATTGCGGCGTCAGGCTGTTAACAACTAATTTAACCGAAGACCAAGTCCGCCCAAAAATAAAAGAATTATGCGATAAATTATTCAAAAATGTTCCTTCAGGAGTTGGTTCAGAAAGCAAACTAAAAATCTCTCATGAAGAACTAGACAGTGCAGTAGAGCTTGGAATTGATTGGGCAATAGAAAAAGGATATGGCAGGAAAGAAGATAAACAGAGAACAGAAGAATATGGAAGAATGATTGGAGCTGATGCAACAGCAGTATCTCCTACTGCAAAAAAAAGAGGAAAAACACAATTTGGAACGCTTGGTGCGGGAAATCATTTTTTAGAAATTCAAAAAATAGAAAAAATACATGATGAAAATTCTGCAAAATCATTTGGTCTTGAAGAAGGAAAAATTGCAGTAATGATTCATTGCGGTTCTAGAGGCTATGGCCATCAAATCTGTTCTGATGCCCTTCCAATACTTTTAACTTATGCAAGGAAAAATAATATTTCACTTCCTGATCCAGAATTAGTTTATGCTCCAATACAAAGTGAGGAAGGACAAAAATACCTAAAAGGAATGCAATGCGGTGTAAATTATGCATTCATAAACAGGCATGTAATTATGCACTGGGTAAGAGAAACCTTTGATGAGGTATTTGGAAAAGGAACTTCTGATTCAATGAATCTTGTATACGATGTTGCGCATAATATCGCAAAATTTGAAAAACACCTTGTTAATGGAAAAACCCAAGAATTATTGGTGCATAGAAAAGGAGCAACAAGGGCATTTCCAAAAGGAAGGGAAGAATTGCCCATTGAATATCGCTCAATCGGACAGCCGGTTTTAATTCCAGGTTCAATGGGAACTGCAAGCTATGTTTTAGTTGGAGAGGAAAAAGGCCTTGAGGTTTCCTGGGGTTCAACCTGCCATGGTGCAGGAAGAGTGATGAGCAGGGGGGAGGCAATAAGGTCTTTTAGGGGAGATAAATTAAGAGATGAACTCTGGAACCAAAATAAAATATATGTTCGCGCAACTAACCCCAAAGTAATTGCAGAAGAGGCTCCAAATGCTTATAAGGATGTTGATGAAGTAGTTGAGAGCGTTGTAAAGGCAGGGATAAGCAAAATTACTGCAAGAATGAAACCTATAGGGGTAGTTAAAGGATAATGTAATTCCTGTTTTATTTTTTAATTAAATAATTATATCCAGGTGTCCATTCATCAGTTCTAAGAATTACTGAATCTATCGTATTTATTACATTTGGAAATTTTTCCTTTAATTTTTTAATTATTCCATAGTATTCATCATAATTTTTAATCACGAATTCAAGTTCTATTCTCCAAATATTTCTTATAAAATATTGGATTTGAGGTATTTGGCTGCAATATTCCAATAACATCTTTTCCTCCTCTTTGGTATAACTGTCAATTTTGATCATTGCCTTATAATGTTCAAGATTTAGTTTTATCAAATCAATTTGGACTCTATATTGGAGTATTATCTCTAATTTTTCCATCCTTTTTATTTTTGAAATTACAGTTGTAGGGTTTGTTGAGGCATATCTTGCTATCTCCACTGTAGAACTTCTTGCATTGGAAATGAGATACTCTAATATTTTTTGATCTGTTTTATCTAATTTATTCTGGATAATTTTACCTGCAAATTCTACAGGTTTACATAGCTCATTATTAAAATACATTTTTGGATATTGCTTAACATCTAAAAGCCAGTCTCCATAAAAATCAATAATTATGTCTTTAAATTCAGAAATAATCTTATTTTTTAAATCATAAAAAACATAAATATCATCTGAATATGCTGCAAATATAAGATCCCATGAGCCGTCGCATTCTCCCATCCAGTATATATTTATAAATTTTCTAAGAGAATCGATAAGAACTTCTTTTCTGTTTGGAATATTTTTTAATTTAATATATACTTTAAATAACTGAAAACCCATTTTATTTGGATTTATTGAGGTTGTAAATCCAGTGAGTATCCCATTTTTTATGAGCTGATTTATTCTATATGCAACTGTTTGTCTTGAACGGCGTATTTTTTTGCCAAGTTCACTATCTGAAATTCTGCAATTTTTATCTAATTCACTTAAGATTTGTTTGTCGATTTTATCGAGTTTATATTCCATAAATATCACTTATATTTAGCATTTTAAAAGAAAAAGTATTAAAATAGTATGTTTTTGCAAAAAATTGAAAGATATATTTAATATATTTCTAATGTTCTAATAGATGTGGTGATAATATGAAAAGGATGGTATTACCTCAAAATGTTGAAAAGGTGTTTTCGGGAAAAATGCCTAACGGTTTTATTAACAATGTAAATGGCTGGTTTTTTACCAAAAGGGAGGTAAAACAAGCAGCAAAGAAAGGTAAATTGCTAACCTTAGATGTGGATATGAGTGGTAAAGGAATATGTTCACTCAAATGCCCTCATTGCTTTAGAAGATCAAATGAATTTTTAAAAATGAAAGTGCGTGATTTTGTAAGTTATGATGAGTTACTTGTAAGAATTGATGAAGCAAGAAAACTTGGTCTTAAATCTGTAAAATTAATTGGCCCAGGAGAGCCTTTAGAGGATCCAAACTTCATAAAACTTTTAATTGCCTTAAGAAAAAGGAATATAACCCCCATAGTGTTTACTAAATCATATATTCTTGGAGATGATTCTCTTTGCCAAAAACTTCATGGAATGGATGGAAAGACAATGATTAAACTTTTAAAAGAATTGGATGTGAGTATTTTATTTGGCGTAACTTCTTTTAATTCTGAATATGAAGATGGGGTAGTCGGCAGAATTGGATTTCATAAAGCAAGAGAAGAAGCAATAAGAAGACTTTGTGAGGCAGGATTTAATGAATTTGTTCCAGGACAGGCAACAAGACTTGCAATGGTATTTAATCCAATAACCCCTTATAATATAAACGAAATTTATGATGCTTATGTGTGGGCAAGAGAGAGAAATATACATCCAATATCATCCCCAACAATGGTTGCAGGAAAAGGACTTGATACAATATCTTCCATACTTCCAGATAAAGATAAGTTGATTGACCTTTATGTTAAAATAAACCTTTGGGCAATAGAACATGAAGTTTATACCCTTAGTGATATTAAAAAATATGGAGTAGCATCCTATGTTGGGGGCCACTGGTGCAATCAGATCTCAGTTGGAATGTTTATGAGAGGAGATGGAATAGTTCTTAGATGCCCTGGTGATGATATAACCATCCAAGGAGATATTAATGAACAATCTTTGACTCAAATATGGAACAATAGTGAAAACAAAAGAAAATACGCAGGCCAGTTTAACAATGGGTGTCCTCCAAAAGATGGACAGAATAGTACTGGTGCAAGATCTTTTCCGGAAGGGTTTTTTGTCGAAGTTAAAAGACGCATATTGGATTATTTTAAAAGGTAAATCCTTTTATCACCAAAATAGCTAAACCCCCTTTCTTTAGAAGGGGGATTGCTATTATATTTTATGTCTACTTATTATCTGTCGATTTTATCGAGTTTGTATTCCATAAATATCACATATATTTGGCATTTTAAAAGAAAAAGTATTAAAATATTATGTTTTTGCAAAAAATTAAAGAGAATATTTAATATATAAGTTCTGTTCTAATGTTATATAAGGTGGTAAAATGTCAAATTTAGAAGGTTATTTAAATAATGTGGATGGTGTTACTAAACAAGCGATCCAGAAAAAAGTATTAACAAGAATGGATCTTAAAGGAGAGAATAGATTCTATAATTCTATAGAAGCGAAAACTAAGATTAGATTGTTTGATACATTAGTTTATCTCTTACATTACTATTCAGGGTCTGATGAGGAAACAGTTAAACAGAACACATTACAAAAGTTAATTGAATTTTGTGTGAATCATGGAGCATTTTTCAATTTGTTAGAACTATCTGATGATAAAGAGTTACCTCCTATTGTAAGAGAAGCATTTAAGAATAATATGGCAAATGCAATTTTACATTTTATTAAAAACCACCATTTTTCTCTTTATGAAATAGTATATATATCCAAAAGTGAGAACTTTCATCCATTAATAAGACAAGTTGCTATGGATAACTTAAATGATTCAGCCCTATATCATATTGAAAATGGAGCTAGCGTGATTGATCTAATAAGCATAGCTAATGATACCAAAATGTTTTCTCCATCTGTTAGAAATATTGCTTCTGATGATATAAAAATTAGGACAAAGTATTATATAGAACATACAGTAAAAGAAAAAAACTGGCCTGGTGCTGACTCCTTTATCAAAAGCTTTAATACTCTTTCGAAAAATCAAATTTCTTTATCTGTGTTGCAAGACGATCAATATCATAAGTTGATTGAAGAATTAATATGTGGGGTTTTTTCTATTGAGTATAACGAATATAGAAAGGATAGTTCTAATGGGAATTTTGCTATTATATTTGTAAATATAGTAATTTTGTTATTCCAAGCAATACCTGAAAATTTCTATGAATCTGTTTCACAGAAATTTTTTGAAGTAATGAAACGGAATCCTACGATCGTATATATGTTAACAAATGATGAGGCTCTCCCACTATCTTTACGCGAATTTTTTGGATCTAAATACTTAGATTTGATCGAAAATAATTCGCATGATAAAATAAAATTCTGTAATAAAATGGTTAAAATATGTAATAGTGAAAATTCCCCTTCATCAATGAGAATATATGCTGGAAAACAATATGTGTGTGCCCTTTTAGATACTTATATGCACCCGGAGGATCTTTTACTTAAATTAATTAAAAATGAAAAAACTTTAGGAGAGGTAAGAGTGTTTGCCCAAATAAAATTGAATCAGATCTTTAAAAAAGTAATTGATGAATTAAAATTAAATGAAAGAAATCCTCTTGAAAGGGACGGAATTATAAGTAAACCTAAATTTAGATTTATAAAAAAACTAGTCAAACCTTTTAGGCGTCTAGTTAAAACATAATCCTCTCCCTTCTTTTTTATTTAAGTATCGAATAGGATATTTATCACATAAAGATATATTTATAAACACTTCTATCCATATACTATCATAGATATATATGAACTCACACGCAATGATTCCAACCCAGATCTATACAAAAGGAGTTGCAGGAATGGGCAGTAGCAATGACAATGCAGCAATAATATTTGGAAATAAGAGATGGGTTGGCTCCAGAAAAGATATGGATGAAAAACTAAAAACTCTAATTTCTCCAACACAAGATCTAAATATGAAGTCTAGTTTTCCAAACCCTAATCAGGATGGAAGATATAACAGCATTTACCATCAGGATGGAATTCTTATTCCAGGATTAAAAGATAGCCATGCCCACCCGGTTTTATATTCAATAATTGGATCGTTAGATCCAATTTATATTTTTGGTTTGAAAAATAAACATGAAATCCTAGATAAAATTAGAAAAGAAATTGATACAAGAAAGGAAAAAGGCATAATCTTTGCTTATGATTTAAATACCACCTTAATAAAAGATTTGAATAGCCAGGATCTTAATTTGATAGAATCCGAACTCCCAGTGATTATTTTTGATCCATCTTATCATGGGGCAATTGCAAATTCAAAAGCATTATCTGTTATCAATCAATTGGCAATTAAAAAGAAAAAAGAGTTAGGGCGAGAGCTTGCAGGACAAATGCTTCCAAATGGAAAATTAAGCGAGGAATATGTATTTTTAGCATTTGAGCTAATGGATTCTGTTTTTGGAAAAGATATTAGCGAGGCGGCAAAAAACGAATCCAAACACATAATTTCATATCTTGAAAATATGTTAAAAAGGGGAGTTACAAGCTGCAATGACATGCTTATTTCAACACCGACTCAGGTTTATGCACTCCTTTTAGCAAATCTTGAATGGAAAGATTTGAAAAATTCTAAATTTCCAGTCGATAAAATTTATTTAAGGCCGGATTTATTCCTGCTTTTCTCAAAAAATAAACAAACATATGGGGAAATAATTTCCAAATTGAATCCATGGATTAATGAAAATAAGGTAGGATTAAAACTTTTTTCTGATGGTTCTTTTGGAAGTTATACTGCAAATCTTTCAGAAAATTATTCCAATGCAAATACAAATGGAATCGCATTTGATTCCAGAGCGCTGTACACTGATGCATTTAATCTTATTAAACAATTAGGCATAAAGGATGTGAGAATACATGCAATAGGAGATAGGGGAATACTCCATGCATTAAATATGATTCGAATTGCCCGTTCGGTAATTGGCAGGGATTTAAATGCAGGAATAGAACATTTTGAACTTTCAGGATATTCCAATATAATTCAAATTGCAAAACAGATGGGAATTAAGGTTTGTATACAACCAAACTTTAATTCAGACATATATGATTATAGGGATAGATTGGGTGAGAGAATATCCCAGATTAATCCCTTAAAAAGTATCTCTAATTTAGAGATACCTATGACTTTTGGAACAGATGGAATGCCGGATAGCATGTTATTTGCATTATTTTCAGCAATAAATCATCCAAACCCCAAGCAGGCACTCTCTTTTGAAGAATCATTGATATTTTCTTCTGATCCGGATCCATCCAATTTAATTATAATTTCTAACAATGCTTTTAAGAGTTTACAAAGAATGCCCGACCAAGAGCAAATTAAGATTGCATTTAAAAGATCAGATGAAATTGCAGCTGCCCTAAATCAATCAGTTTTGAAAACCATTATCGGCGGAATTCTAGCATCCTCTTAATTATATTTTTCCGTTAAGTTGAAGCAACTTATAAAACATCCCTATATTCACATATACACTTTCTCTCATAAATTCAGGTAATATGTTTTTTGGGTGGTTATCCAAACTTTCAGAAGTAGTCAGTCTTCCGTCCGTAGTCATTCTTGGCATTATATATTCCCAGCATGCATTGGAATTTAAATTTTCCATAAATTTCTCATCAATGGTTTTGAATTTGGAATTAAATTCATTTACAATTACTGTATCTGCGCCTTTTTGAGGAAGCGCTTCTGCAACTATGAACAAATCAACTTCTTTCATAATCTCTTCCAATGGTTTTTTTTCTAAAACCGAACCATTCTTTTTTATCTCTTCAATTACTTCTTTTTGGCTTGAAGCCCCGTCTATAATGCTGTTTTCATAAAATTTCATTCCAAATTTCGACCAGATTCTATAAAATGATTTAATTGGCCTTGAATATCTTATCAATCCGTATGCCCCTATTTTCAATCCTTCCAGTTTTCCAAACCTTTTCCATAAATTATACAAATTCCATAATGCTGCAATAGTGTGGTCATCACCCATCATTGCATTTAATACCGGAATTTTAACATTTCTAAACATTTCCGGATTATACGGGCCCCTTATTGCCATTATATCGGATACATCAGATAATGAATTAACTGTGTCCATCACTCCTTCTTCTCCGGATTCAAGATAAGTTCCTTTAATACCTTCAATTCCAATCCAGCCTCCTCCTCCTTTAATTATTCCTGATTTTAGAGAAGCAGTTGTTCTTGTGCTTTCTGCTGCAAATAACAATCCCAGTACTTTGTTTTTTAGGATATCTGGCCTTTTTCCATCTTCAAACTCTTTTGCGATTTTGAAAATATCCAATATCATCTCTTTATCCAAATCCTTTGGAACTAGAATGTGTTTTGTCATACCTCTCACCAAATATATTAGAAAAAGAAATTTTTTAAAGTGTGGCCAACCTTTTCTTACTATAATTTCGAGTGAAAATTCAGAATAAAATGCAGGTATTGTCCTATGGGTTTTTAACCTGTTCAATAAATAAATTTTTAGAAATACAAAAATTATTTAAATAACCTAATCTATATCTTATCATGAAACAAACAAACAAAATATTATTCGTCTTGATTTTATTTTTGGGATTAGCCAATTTATCATATTCTGTTTCGTTAAATGAAATAATACTTTCTATTTTCGGGGATAGATCAGCAATAATTTTATTAGAGCCAACACTCAATCAGGGACTCTATTCTGATTCAGTTTGGCCTACAGTTAGCACAGATGTTTCCTCTCCGTTTGGCCCAAGGCTAAAAGCATCAGATAATTTTAGGTATGATTTTCACAAAGGTATCGACATAGCAGGAAATTTAAATGATCCAGTCTATTCAATAGATGAAGGAGTTGTGTATAATATCTATCCTGATGGAAGCTCAACTTATCCTAATGGGGGAAATGTTATTGTAATAAGGCACACTCCCAAAGAACCGATTTTATTTCATGGAAATTATTATACCCGGTATTATTCGGTTTATATGCACTTAAATGAAATTTTAATCCAGCCGAATCAATTTGTAAACAAGGGCCAGGTAATCGGGAAAATGGGCCATTCGGGAACAACTGATTTTAATCATTTGCACTTTGAAATAAGAGTTCAAACTACCTGTTCACAAGAATATCAAATTGCAAATCCAAAAGCATCATGTTCTCAGGTTTTTCTGGTTCCAACAGATCCGCATGTAAATCCATTTTTATTTTTGAATTATAAAAATAGAGGTAACATGGATGTGCAGGTTTTAAGGTCAAACCCTTTAAAAATAAAAATATCTTCTGATAATAAAGAACTTGATTTTAATTCGGTATATGTTGTGTACGGAAAAAAAGAGAAAAAAATAGACCTTAATTTAAGAGAAGGAATCGATCCTTTAAACATGGACAACAATTTATATGATGGAGTTCTAATTAGCCCCTTAAAATTTAACAAGGATTCTTCAAAATATGAAATCGAGATAACTTTCAATAATTTTAAAAACTATGATTTTATCGAGGTAAGGGATATATTCGGAAAAGGAGTAAAACTTTCAAAATAATTTTATTTTTTTCCAAGCTCTTTTTCTGCAAATTTAATATCCTCATAAGTTACTGTTTTTCTTCCAGCATGCCTTGCAACTGTTATTGCAAGCCTTGAAGATCTTGTTGCAATATCTTCCAAATATTCAACTAATGCTTCCACTGCCTCATTGCTTACTCTTTCAGCACCAGATTTTCTGATTATTCTCTCTATAGGAGCCTTAGGTATGTCCATATCATCACAAATAAGCTATAATCAGTTCATTTTAAAAGATTTGCGTTCAAATCTGTTTATTTTTGGTTTAATCAGTTCTAATCTGCTAGATTTTGCCTTAATCAGTTCTAATCTGTCTTTTTTTGAAAAAAACCTTGGAAAACTAAGGGAATAGCTTTTTAAACATTTTGTAAATTAAATAAAATATGCAAAATATAACAGTAAGAAACTTCAAACCCAAGGAACAATTGGGTATGCATTTGGTTGCTGAAATTTATTTTTCAGACCCAGCTGTTCTAAATGATGAAGAAAAGATAAGGGAAGCATTGATAGATGCTTCTATTGCAGGAAACATGACAGTTATTAATACTTCTTCACATAAATTTTCTCCGCACGGAGTTACTGCGTTAGTTTTGTTGGCAGAATCACACATTTCAATTCATACCTGGCCAGAGCATGGTTATGCAGCAATAGATATATTTGCCTGCGGCAGGGGAGAACCTGAAAAATCACTTGAAAGGCTAAAAGAATTACTGCCTGTAAAAGAATTAAAAGTTTTAAAAATTAACAGAGGGCTGTTCTAATTATTTGTTTTTTTTTATTTTCTGCTTAGCTTTCGCTAATATTTTTTAAAATAAATTAAGATCTGCTGAATTCTTCAAGATAAATTTTGAAAGCAATGGTTATTCTTGCACTCCACTTGTTCCAATTTAATTTAATTAAATTTGGAGGTGATCTATCCGCAGGTTCCCCTACGGATACCTTGTTACGACTTAGCCCTCCTCACACTTCCCCGATTCGAACCTGACTATGATCAGGGCCTCATCGAAAAAATATTCGGATGACTTGACGGGCGGTGTGTGCAAGAAGCAGGGACACATTCACCGCGAGATAGTGACTCGCGATTACTAGCCATTCCAGCTTCATGAGGGTGAGTTGCAACCCTCAATTCGAACTATGGTTGGATTTAGGGGATTTGCTTCTCCTCTCGGAGTTGCGGCCCATTGTTCCAATCACTGTATGCCGCGTGTAGCCCAAGGCATTCGGGCCATACTGACCTACCGTCGCCCACTTCTTCCTCCCATTTAACACGGGCAGTCCTCTTAAAGTGCTCCATATCCGCAGATATAGATAGCAACTAAGAGCATGGGTCTCGCTCGTTTCAGGACTTAACCTGACAGTTCACACCACGAGCTGACGATGGCCATGCAACACCTCTCGGCTTGTCAGGCAAGATCTTTAGTCTGACCTTCATACTGCCGTCGGCCTTGGTGATATTTCTGGCGTTGTATCCAATTAAACCGTAGCATCCACGGCTTGTGGTGCTTCCCCGCCAATTCCTTTAAGTTTCAATCTTGCGATCGTACTCCCCAGGCGGCAGACTTAACACTTACATACCTAAAACTTAAAAATTTAAGTTATAAGGTTCTACGCTACAGCACTTCCCTAACTTACGTTAGAGAAACACCAGAGTCTGCATCATTTACTGCTAGGACTACCGGGGTCTCTAATCCCGTTCGCTCCCCTAGCCTTCGTCCCTCACCGTCAGAAACGTTTTGATTGGGCGCCTTCGCCACTGATAGTCCACCTAGGATCAACGGATCGTAATCTTTAAATTGCAAATTTTAGACGCAGTTTAAAGATTTTTACCCCTACCCCAGGTGTACTCCCAATCTCCCCCGTTCTCTAGCCTAACAGTATCTACTGCACGCCTTAGAGTTAAGCCCTAAGATTTCACAGTAGACTTAATAAGCCGGCTACGGACGCTTTAGGCCCAGTATACGTGGGTACCACTCGAGGCGCTGGTATTACCGCGGCGGCTGCCACCAGTCTTTCCCACACCCTTATTCTCCAAGTTATTTACACTTGGCAAAAGACATTGGCAAAGCCAATGCCACTCAGAATCCCCCTATCACGCTTTCGCGCATTGTAAAGTTTTCGTCCCTGCTGCATCCCGTAGGACTAGGGCCCTTGTCTCAGTGCCCTTCTGGGGGCCACCACTCTCATGGCCCCTAGAGATTATAGGTTTGGTGAGCCGTTACCACACCAACAGCCTAATCCCCCGCAGTCCCGTCCTATGGCGGTCTGGCTACAATTTGCCAGCCTTTTGAATGATTAAGCATTCCAGCATAAATCATCTATCGTGGATTATCCTCAGTTTCCCGAGGTTATACACGTCCTTAGGGTAGGTTGACTACGTGTTACTCAGCCTTGTGCCACTTTTGGAAGCCCAAAAGTAGACTTGCATGGTTTATTCGGATTCTGATAGCAGTACCCTCCAGTAGGATCAACTGGAATTTGGAGTACCTAAAGAATTGTTGTTGTTACACCATTACTTTCATTTAAACTCTTGAAGACTCAGTCAAATCTATAAGTAAATAGATTTCCATTTTCTCTATTCACCAAGTTATTTTTGATATACTTGGTGATAACCTTTATTGAATATAAGAAAGGTAAGCAATATATATGATAGTGAGACTTTATAAAGGTTTCTTTTTCAAATCCCTCAAATTCTCGACTAAAAATATTTTTTTCAAATCTCTGGCTATCTAATTATCGATCATCCACTTTATAATGATATTTCCAGTTCATCATGAGCCATAATTACCTCTAATTCTCTTTCTCTATATTTAGGCTCCTTTTCTATAATCTCTTTTTTAAAGACCTTTGCCCTTTCAAATACCTCTTCAATCCCAAAATCATCCCTTGTTGGTTCATGATGTCCAAGAACAACTCTTTTTACATTTGCTGCCAATGCAGTTAAAATTGCCCATTCATAAGTGCTGTGGCCCCAATCTATTTTACTAGGGTATTCTTCAGGAGTGTATTGTGCGTCATAATATAATATGTCTGCTTCTCCTGCAAGTTTTACCAATCTTGGATCAACTATATCCCTATGTTCAGTATCAGTTGCAATTACAATTGATTTTCCTGCATTATTTAATCTATAGGCAAATATTCCATCAGGATGGGATAATTCTACAGGTATAACCTCGACAGTTCCAATTTTCACTTTTGGAGGTGCAGTTCTTTTTAATTCGTTGCTACAATCTATCATAGCCGGAAGATCATCAAATTCCACTGGAAAATTTGGAAATTCTTGCTGTCCTCTTAATGTTTCCTCCATCGATTTTCTTTGGTTATGTCTTGAAACTAAATTTATTATACTATCACTAAAAAATATCGGAACAAAAAAAGGAAGACCCTGAATGTGGTCCCAATGAACATGAGTGCAGAGAATATAAATGAGATTTCCATATAATGTAGTGAGTGGATTATAACCTGTTTTGTCCACAAATTTTCTTTTTGCAAGTTCTCCTCCTAAATCTGCAGCGCCATTTCCTACATCAATTACTATTAAAGGACTATCTGGTGCTTGTATCTCGATACAGGTAGTATTTCCTTTGTATGTTCCAATAATTGATTGTGGCTGGGATGATAAAAATTTCTCAACCTTGCCATTATCAAGTTTTCCATATGTATCTAAAAGGTTATCAATTCCAAATTCTCCCAATCTTTCAAAGATTTTCGTTATTTTTTTGCGTACATCCCCTGATTTTAATGGCGCACACCTGCTACCTGTTGCTCCCCACACCCTCATTTTTAAAGAAATTGAATTACTGTTCATAAGTACCTATTAAAACAAAAAATATAAAAATGGATATCTTAAAAAAAATCAATAAATTTTCTTTTTTAAAAAATTAGGGATTCCAAAGCTTCCGATATGTATCTCTTTATTATAGTATTTTAAACCTTCAATACTTCCAATTTTCTTAGAATCAAAATTATTTATCGGATCATACTTTTTTGAACAGAATGAAAACCCGATCACTCCGCTTGGGTATGTCGGAACAAGGGCAAAATAATATTTATAAATTGGAAATAAATCCTGCAATTCCTTTCCAGTCCTCTCAATTATATCCTGATGGTAATACATTGATTCTGATTGCGTTACTAAAATTCCATCTTCGTTTAGTGCATCATTTATATCAGAATAAAATTGCCTTTGAAATAAAATTTCAGCAGGGCCCACAGGATCGCTCGAATCAACAATTATAATATCATAATTTTTATTTTCTTTTATAAATTTAGCCCCATCCTCTGTATAAATCTTAACTCTTTTATCATTTAATCCTTGTGAAACTTCCGGGAAATGTCTTTTGCCAACCTCAATTACTTCCTCATCAATTTCACATAAATGTATCTCCTCAATTTTTTTATGTTTTACTATTTCACTTATTGTTCCCCCATCCCCGCCTCCAATAACCAAAACTTTTTTTGGATTAGGATGGGCAAATATCGGAACATGGGCAATCATTTCGTGATATGCAAAATTATCAAATTCAGTCAGCATTACCGCATCATCCAAGACAAGCATTTTTCCAAATCCTTTTGTCTGCATAATTCGTACCCGCTGAAATTTTGAATTGTAATCCTCTATTACTTTTTCTATTTCTATTCTCATTCCCCTTCCTTTTTTTGCCTCATCGCCTTCCTGAAAAAAATATTTTTCCATTTTTTTTCCACACCTCATTTTCTTTTTAATATTTTCATTCTTGATTTTTTAGCCCCAAAATAATTAATTGAAAACCTTTTCATTTTTTCAAAGTCATATTCTTTGCAACTAAATAAATCTATATATCCATATCCTATGTTCCCGTTTTTTGAAATCCCGAAATGACAACATATTGAGGATGTTTCTATCAATTGTATTGCAGTATATCCGCAATACCCCTGTTTCTTTCCAAAATATTTTATGATTGTTTTTCCAAATTTTTTCATTTTTATTATTTTGCACAATTGCGCGATATACTCTATTATTACTTTTTTATTTTCAACTCTTGTTATATCACATCCACATATATCCAAATGAGTTGATGTCCCCCAATATTTAATGTCCATCAAAAAACCTTTTTAGTTTTATTTGCCCTAATAATACTTATAAATCTATTTGCAAAATATATTAAATTGGTTCATTATTTCATTTCTTTTTTTGAAATAAGATATCTTTTTAAATACTCTCTATATAAGTATTACAATTAAAACCGATGAGTTTATTATGAGGTGTCTATATGCCAAGTTATATAAAATTTGAAACGCCAGTTGAATTAGTCCCGAAAATTTTGGATGTAATCTCTCATGCAAAGGAAAGCGGAAAAGTAAGAAAAGGAGTAAATGAAACAACAAAGTCAATAGAGAGAAAAAATGCAAAGCTTGTTGTGATTGCAGAAGATGTGGACCCAGAGGAAATAGTAATCCATATTCCAATGCTGTGTGAAGAAAAAGGAATTCAGTTTGCATATGTTAAAACAAAAGTTGATCTTGGAAAATCAGTTGGAATGTCTGTTGGAACATCCTGCATTGCAGTTGATGATGCAGGTTCGTCATCAGAAGCCCTTTTGGATATCTTAAAAAGGCTTCCAAAGCCAGAAAGCAAGGTTGAAGAAAAAAAAGCAGAGCTTCATTCTGAAAAACCAAAAGAGGAAAAAATTGCAAAACCAAAAACTGAAAAAAAACCAAAACAAGAAAAGAAAAAATAATTTATAGGTGAAATTAAATGGCAAATGAAGCATATCCGGCAAAAATTGTCGAAATAAAAACCAAAACAGGTTCCTGTGGTGAGATATACCAGGTTTTATGCAAGGTTTTAGAAGGTCCGGATACCGGAAAAATTCTTACAAGAAATGTAAAAGGTCCTGTCAAGGAAGATATGATAATCATGCTCCTTGATACTGAAAGGGAAGCAAGAGAAATTAAGAGCAGGTGATTTAAATGCCCGATTGCACATTCTGTCAGGAACCTTTGGCAAAAGGAAGGGGAATTCTATTCATAAAAAGAGATGGAAAAGCATTTTATTATTGCTCAAGCAAATGCAGAAAAAACTCACTCAATCTTAAAAGAGAGGGAAGAAAAAAGAAATGGACAAAAAGCTATAGAACCTTTAAGGCATCTCAGGGCAAAAACAAAAAGTGAATTTTATGGAAATGACAGTAGTTTTAATAAAGCCTGATGCAGTTCAGAGAGATTTGATCGGAGAAATAATTGCAAGATTTGAAAAAAAAGGACTTAAAATTGCAGGATTAAAAATGATGCAGTTCACTCCTGAAATTTCAAAACAACATTATTCTCATTTAGTTGAAAAATCATTTTATTCTGGCCTTGAAACTTTTATGACTTCATGCCCCATAGTTGCAATTGCAGTTGAAGGAAAAGATGCAGTTGAGGTTGTAAGAAATATTGTCGGGGTTACAAATGCAAGAGAGGCACTTCCCGGAACAATTCGGGGGGATTTCTCAATGAGTGTTTCAAAAAATACAATTCATGCAAGTGATTCAAAAGAAAATGCCCGAAAAGAATTGGAAAGATTTTTCAAAAAGGAAGAATTGTTTTCTTATTCGAAACCAGATAATTACTATTCGCATGATGAACTCTAATTTAAATTTGATTTTTTTCTTTTGGAAAACCATACAACTCTCTAAATTTTACTATTCCGCCATATTTTCTTACCACTGAATCAGGAATATGGGTATTAAGGCCAATAACCACATTTAGTTGTTCAAGGGATGGAACCTCCATAAACATTTGTATGTATTCTCTCATTAGTGTTGCTATAAATTCCGGATTTTTTAATTTTTCAAGTTTTTCTTTTTCTGAAATATTAGAAAATTTATACTGTTCAAGAACCTTTTCAAATCTTTTCTTCATTTCTTCATTTCTTTTTCTTATTTTTAATGATACTGGGCATCCCCTTTTTTCTTTGGTATAATACCCCCACATTCCATCATTATCTTGGGGGACCAAATACTTGTCCCTATTAACCAATGTGCTTATTTCCTCATCTGTTATATCCCTGATTTTATAATAGTCGGATTTCTTGTTTAATTTTGCATTTTTAAAAATTTCTTTAAATCTTCTGCTTCCGATATCTACATTGCAAAAAATGCTTGTTTTTTTATCCTCGGATACAAAATCCACAACAAAATATTCCCTGATCATAAATAATCCTGCAATTTCCCAGTCTGCTTTAAATCTGGATTTTTTTAAAAAATCATATATTTGTGTTTCTGCTTCTTGTTTATATCCTTCTATTTTTTCATTTTGCAAATAATAAAGGGAAATCCAGAGAATAAATAATTCTTTGTCATGTTCGTTGAAATCCAGTTTGCCTTCATTTTCCATTAAAGGCAGGGTGATTTCAAGCAAATTGCACCATGTTTCAAGAAGAAACCCCTGCCTATGCTTTGTGCGCATTTTTATTTCATTCATTTTTTCTAAGATCTGTCCACCCTTAGGGATATTATTTAAAAAATTTAAGATTTGTCTGAAATCCATATTCCTTATTCTTGTTAAAAGATTAGTTTTATTTTCTATATCCTCACAAATAGGTGGAACAAGTTTAATTCTTTTTTTTGGAACGTAATTATCTGTGAGAATAGTTGATAAAGAACCCATGTGATTATCTATATCCTATTGTGTTTTTAAACCTATTTTTGTAAAGATTGTGGTAGATTGTTACAACTCTTTTTATACTTTTCGTAGCATAATTATTTTACACACGATAAGGTGAACTAAAATGAATTTAGAAAATAAGATGAATAAAAATTTGGATTTTTTCAATGCCCTGCAGTCTAATTTGTCTTATCGCTGGCACGAGTTCAACTAATTCTAAAATAAGTTCAGAGATACTTGAGAAAATACTTTATCTCTATTTTGTAGAGCGCCTGAATATAAGAAGAATTGCAAAAGAGCTCAATCTTTCACATATGAGTATATACCGGGCATTGAATAGGTGTCATTATGATTTTTAAAAATAATTGAGGTGCGTTAATATGAAATATAATAAAATAATTTTAGATGAAAACGAACTCCCAAAATATTATTATAATATTTTGCCAGACCTTCCCGAAGCCCTGCCTCCACCAATAAATCCGCAAACAAAAGAACCAATTTCTCCAAAAGATTTGGAAATTATTTTTCCAAAAGAATTAATAAGACAGGAAATGTCCAAGGAACCAAGGATAAAAATCCCAGATGAAATAAAGGAAGTATTATTGAAAATGGGCAGACCATCCCCTCTAATCAGGGCCAAATATCTTGAAAAATATCTTAAAACCCCTGCAAAAATTTATTTTAAGCATGAAGGATTAAACCCCTGCGGCTCTCACAAGCCAAATACAGCAATTGCCCAGGCATATTATAACCAAAAAGAAGGAACAGAAACTTTATCAACTGAAACCGGGGCAGGCCAATGGGGAACAGCACTTTCATATTCGTGTAATTTTTTCGGCCTTAAATGCGAGGTATTTATGGTAAGAATTAGTTTTGACCGAAAACCACACAGAAAAATTATGATGCAAACTTATGGTGCAGATGTTTATCCCTCCCCTAGCAGTAAAACAGAATTTGGAAAAGCATATCTTAAGAAAAATCCGAATACTCCAGGAAGCTTGGGCATTGCAATAAGCGAGGCAATAGAGGTTGCAATAAAAAATGAAAATACAAAATATTCTCTTGGAAGCGTTTTAAATCATGTAATGCTACATCAAACAGTTATTGGGCTTGAAGTAAAAAAACAATTAGAAATTGCCCAGGAAACTCCTGATATTTTGATTGGTTGCGTTGGAGGGGGTTCAAATTTTGCAGGATTTTCATTCCCATTTATGAAAGATAAATTAAAAGGAAATTCAAATGCAAGATTTATTGCAGTAGAGCCTTCAACCTGTCCAACTCTTACAAAAGGGGATTATAGATATGATCATGGGGATACGGCAGGTCTGACTCCTCTTTTGAAAATGTATACACTTGGAAAAGATTTTATTCCTCCTCCAATATATGCAGGAGGTCTTAGATACCATGGGATGAGTCCGATTATTTCACTTCTTGCAAAATATAATTTTGTTGAACCTGAAGCCTATCCACAAAAAGAGGTATTTGATTCTGCCAGAATATTTGTAAGAACAGAAGGGATTATTCCTGCGCCAGAATCCGCCCATGCAATACATTCTGCAATAAAACATGCGATTATATGTAAAGAAAAGAATGAGAAAAAAACAATTGTTTTCAATCTCAGCGGCCATGGACTTTTGGATTTGGGGGCATACGAAAGTATTTAATATTTTTCTTACCTAATTAGTTATAAAAGGGATTAAGATGAGGTATAAAGGAAAATATCCAGAACCAAAAAAAAGTAAGAGTATTCCACTTAGAAAACTTTTTATGGCCGAAGAAAGAGTTGCCGATGAAATTGCCAATAGTATTCGTTTGGATAAGGATTTAGAAAGAAAAGAATCGTTGCTGTTAGCGCAAAGAAATATTGCGATTGGAATCATCTCAAGAAAAAATTTCATTTTAGAAAGCATTAAATATGCAGTATTACTTGCAAAAACTCTTCGGGTTGAAAAACTTGAAGCATTTGCATCAGATTATAAGGAAATGGCAGAGGATTTAAAATATTTTCATCAATCTCATTTGGAATTTTCCTATGATTCTCACATTGCTGTATTATATCATGCAGCATCAATTGCCTACCAAAGATTGGGGGATTCAAATAATGCGCAGGATTGTTTACAAAACGCCAAGTTCTTTTTTACAGAGTCTGTTGCTGCATCAGGGCCTGAAAAGGCAATGTTTCATTAGATAATTTCCATTTTTTCAATTGCCTCATTAATTATCCTATCGAGATTTACTTCATTTGCAAACCCATCTATTCTCTCTTTTTTTGCTTTTGTTGCAGGATGTTTTATTGAGCTCAAAGAACAGCAATCCCTATATTCCTCATTGGATAATTCGTATGTTCCAATTTCTTTTGCAATTTTAATTGTTTTTAATTTATTAAATCCGACAAGGGGTCGGTAAATTGGAATCTTTATTCCATATGTTGCAGAATAAATATTCTCAATTGTCTGGGATGCAACCTGCCCAATGGAATCTCCGCTGACCATTCCAAGTATATCTTCTTTTTCGCAGATTTTTTCTCCAATCCGATATAAAAATCTCCGGAACAAAACCAACTCATATTTTGGATTTGTTTCAAAAACATATTTATAAAATACTGAATAGGGAATTAGATATAATCTTCCTCTATTTCCATATTCTCCGAGTTTTTTTATTAATTTAATTATTTTGCTCTCTGCTACTCTTTCTTTTGAAAGAGAATAAATATGCAAAAAATCAATATTGCAACCTCTTCCCATCATCAAATATGATGCTACAACTGAATCTATCCCTCCGGATAAAAGGCACAGCAATCTTCCTGATGATCCGATGGGGAGGCCTTCAAGTCCGCTTTCTCTTCTTAAAAAAACCAGAAAACAATTCTCAAGAACCTCTATATTTATTTTTATTTGTGGATTTTTCAAATCTATCTTCAGCTTCAGTTTCTCATACAGGTGTTCTCCTATCTCCTTATTTATCTCCATTGAATTTTCAGGATATTTTTTATCTGATCTTTTTGTTTCAACCTTGATAGTTTTATCTTTGATTAATTCTATATTTTCATTTAGATACTCTATGATCCCGTTTTTATCCCTTTTTAGTTTTTTTCCGATTCCAAAATATGAAATTCCGAATATTTTTTTCAGGTTTTCAATTATTTTTTCTTCGTTTTCGCAGTATTCAATCAATATTCTTGATTCTTGTTTGTATATCCTTTTAATTAGGCCTTCCAATTTTTCCAGAATATTCTCTATCAGGATGTTTTCAAATTCAGGCCGGTTTTTTCCTTTTAGTGCAATTTCATTATAATGTATAATGGCAATTTTCATAGATATTACCTTGTAATTATAGTTCCGGCTTCTCCGGCAATCGCATCCAATACCTTATCAAGAGAAGTGATTATTGCCTTGTTTCCCCCATTTTTTATAAAAGTTATGCATGCTTCAATTTTCGGGCCCATGCTTCCTTTTGCAAAATGCCCGTCTTTTAAATATTCCTCTGCCTTATTTATAGTTATTTTATATAATGCTTTTTGGTTTGGAGAATGAAAATTCAAATATACATTGCTTACTGCAGTCAAAATCATCAAAACATCTACGCCGAGTTCGTTTGCAAGGACCTGCGAGGCCCGGTCCTTATCGATTACAGCTTCAATTCCCTCTATTTTTTTATTTTTTATGACTGGAATTCCGCCCCCTCCTGTGCAAATAACTATCACTCCGGTTTCCACTAATTTTTTTATTGAATTTATCTCTAATATTTTTATTGGTTTGGGTGAGGCGACAACCCTCCGGTACCCTTTTTTGAGCTCATAGGCCATGTTCTCTGATTTTTTTTCATCATAATACGGTCCGACTGGTTTTGTTGGATTTTTGAATGCCAAATCCCCCTTTTTAACAAGTGTCTGCGTAACGATTGTAACCACTTCTTTTTTGGTTAAATTCCGTATAAATTGTTCTATCCAGTATCCTATTTGCCCCTGGCTCATTGCTCCGCAAACATCAAGGGGCATTGGTTCAACTTCCCGGCGGGCCTGTTCCTGCTGAATTAAAATATTTCCAACCTGCGGTCCGTTTCCATGCGTGATTATTATTTTATGTTTTTTTTCTATCAGTTTTGAGATATATCTGCAGCTTTTTTCTATATTTTTTTTCTGCTCTTTTTCAGTTCCTGCCTCACCTTTCTGCAGAATTGCGTTTCCCCCGAGTGCTATTACAATTTTCATAAACAAAAACCAGTTGTTATTCTTTTGGAGCAGAAGAAAAATATTTTCTGAATTTTTCAGTTAAAATCAGTCTTTTCGTTCTTCCCGCACTCTTTTGCTCTATAAATTTCAAATCAACAAGTTCTTTTATATATGGATAAACCGAAGGCCCCAATTTTTTTGCAACAACTGATTTTAGTATATTCCCGTCGTTCATATTTATGAAACTTAATACCCTTATTGCTCCCCGCCCAAGTTCAACATCCTGTGCAAGTCCCCGTACTGATTCTGCGTATTCGTTTTTTATTTTCATTATATATTTTCCTTCATTTTCGCAGATTTCTATTGCGCTGTTTCGCGATAGGTATTCATTTTGAATCTCTTTTAAAAGTTCTATTATTTTCTGCTCATTTTTTATTCCGCATATCTTTTTTATCTCATCAACTTTTAATTCTCTCGCGCTTATAAAAAGAGATGCCTCGATTATTCCTTTTGGATTTTGCATAACTATCATCTTACCACAAAATTAATTAATTCTTTGCTGTAATCTGTTTCATCAATACTTTTTCTTTTGCCGGAAATTGCAGATATAATATCCTTTATGCACCTTAAAACGCTTTTTTGTGAAGTATCAACTTCAAAAAGTTTGCCGCGAAGATTTTTTCTGGATTTTAAATAGCAATAATCCAATAATTCGACCATTAGGTTGTCATTTATCTTTTTTGCGGCATATTTTCTTTTTATCAGTCTTTTTTCAAGTGTTTTTTTATTGCACCTTAAAATGAATATAAAATCCGAATCAAGTTTTATCTCGCATAATAGATGCGATTCTATTATCCAGCTTTTTCTTTTTCGAAGCTCTTTTTTAAGTGCATTTCTAAATTTTGGCATTAAAACCTCCATTTCATTATTTTTATCCAATTTGAATGCCTTTATTTTTTCTATCAGTTTTTTGCAGTCATAAAGTTCTATTCCGGTTTTTTTTGAAAGTTTTTTGGCAATTGTGGTTTTTCCACACCCGGGCGTTCCGGTTATGATTATTTTCATTTAAAGCACTTTTGAAAGATTACTCAAATATTTTTTTCCAATTTCAAGAATTTCAATTCCTTTTTTAGTCAATGTGTAGTATTTTCTTCTATTTTCAAATTTTGATTGGATAAGCCCTTCTGATTCTAATCTATACAACACCAAATAAATCATAACTTTGCTTGTTTCAAATCCGAATTTTTTTTTAATTGCGCTATCCAATGCGTATGCATATAATTTTTTCTCTCTTTTGATCAATGATAATATATATAGCCACAAATTTCCAGAAGTTAAATGTTTTTTTAATCTTCTTGTAGGGGAATATGCATCTATTTTATTTTTTTCCATAATTTAAACAATCAGGTAATCTTTATAAACATTATATCCCTATCCAAATTATGAGTTATAAATTTCTGCTGATATTTTTATTTGTTATATCAGTATTTTTATCAGCAGATTCTTTTTTTAGTATAAATGACCTTCAAAAATTTATTCTTCCTGCAACAATTCTTCTTGTAAGTGCTATTTTTGCCCTTTCCTGGGCCCTTTCAGACCTTTTCAATTCTCCAGAATTGAAAGCATGGGTAAAAATAGAGCTTAGAAGCTTTATTTCAGGGGCAATTTTAATGATTCTTGTGCTGGCATTATTTTTTGGAACAAATTCCGTAACATATATTTTAACTGGGCAACCCGATGTTTCAGGGGCTGCAATAAACACATTAGAAGGATTTACAAAACCGCTTGAAGCTGCATATTCGGAATTAGTTACTGCCTCGCATTATATAGGAATGGCTGCGGGTTTTGGATATTCCGCGCCTGCATGGATGTATTATTTTTCATATAGTTTTATGAACAGCCCCCACTCCGGTGTTTCCGCCCTAAATAGCATGGTTATGCAGGGCGCAACAAGCATAAGCCAGGGAATTTTCATTTATTACACCCTGATAGTTCTTCTTGATTACTTTTCCAAGGTTATCCCCCCGGTAATTCTTCCAATTGCCCTTTCGTTAAGATTTATCCCATTTACAAAAAAGATAGGAAACACTTTGATAGCGCTTTGCATAGGTGCTGCGATAATCTTTCCTGTTTCTGTTCTTTTAGTTTCAGAATTTCATAACATTGCAATGAAAAATATCGGCACTCCGACACTGGATATGGAACCGTTCAAAAGTTTTTCATATCCTGCAATCGGCTGGCTTTGCGGAGGAGGGGATGCTGTAATAGGAACTGCAAAAGCATTTATCCAAGTTGGCGAGTTTGTATGGGGAATCATTGAAGGAGTTGCATGTTGCGCTGCATTTCCTCCAAGCTGCCCTATTAATTTTGTACTTTGCTTTACTGCTGCAAGTTCAGTTGTTTATCCTATAACCGTTGGAGCTTACCAGGCATTGTTTTGGACAATTGTTGCAATGGATTATAATTCATTTTTTGGAGAAGTTGATGTAATAGGGATATATTACTCCCTTTCAGCATTTCTTGAAACAGTAATAAAATACCTGCTAATAAGTGTAATTGACGCCCTGTTAATAATTATAATCACTGTAGTTGGCACAAAAAGTATTTCAATGGCAATTGGCGGAGAAGGATATTTCTATGGAATACAAAGGTTGATCGGATGAGGGCCATATTCTTTTTTTTAATTTTAATTTCAATTTTTTTTCCTGCAAACGGCATTGAAATCACCCTTGACCAGATAATGCAGACTGATGCCGGGCTTTTAATAGGCGCAGTAATTCTATTCAATATTTCTATAATAACCCTTGCATTTATATACGGAAAATCTGCAAATGATGCGCACGCCCTTGTGTTTTCAAAAGACGAATCATATCACCTGCTATTCTCCATAATTCTTTTGCTTTTTGTAGTGGGGATTTTAGCATCTTTTTGCAGCATTTTTTCAGCATTTTTTGGTTTTGCATTTGATTCTGCAGGAATTAGCGATGCCTGCTCTGATAAACTGGATAGCGGCCCTGTTGAAGTATCAACCTGTTATGTATCAAAAATGGAAAATGATGCAAAAAATCTTGTCTCCAATTCAATAGATTTATCTGTGGATTATGAAATGAGCTCAATGTGGATTTATTCTTTCAATATCCCTATGTTTGGAACAACAATGACCCCTACAAAAGCATACAAAAAGGCATATGGAATGACTTTTGATATGATGAATACTTTATTTGCAACTCCTGCACTAATAAGCCTTTCAATGCAAAAAATCTTTTTGAAATATGCAGAAACAATTTCAATTGCCATTCTTCTTCCTGCAGCACTTTTACTAAGAATATTCTTTCCAACAAGGCAAATGGGGAATATATTAATTGCAGTTGTGATAGGAATACAGGTATTTCTTCCATTGATGTATGCATTTAACGGGGCAATGTACGAGAATATATTAACTCCTGAGGATTGCACATCAAATCCTTCATATGCAGGTATGATTAAGGATAATCTTTTTGGTGACTGCAAAAGCAATGTAAGTTTCCTAAGTTATGCACGGCTTTTGCCACAGGCGTTCTTTCTTCCAAATCTTGCAATAGCAATATTGATAACTTTTCTTGGTTCGATAAATAAGGCATTAAGGGTGATTGGATGAGGGCAAAAGAATTATTATTTTTTATAATTTTTGCAATTTCAATTTTCTCCTCTCAAGAGCAATTGCCCACATTAATTTCAGATGTTGAAAGCTCACAATATGAATTGTTTTCTGACTGGAAATTTCTTTCAGTTGGAATCATCCTTCTTTCAATACTTCTTGTTTCCCTTGCATATGCAATAGGCCAGGCATTTAATTTTGATGATTTAAAAGTATGGGCAAAAGTTGAATTGGGACAGGTAATAGCGTCAGCGCTTATTCTTGCAGTGTTTATGGTGCTGTTAATCTCATTTGAATCATTGTTTATTGTTTTTGTAAATTCCGGCGGAGATTTAGTGCCCTATCACTGCGATGCAGATGATGCCAAATCATGCTCAAATCAGGTGGCTGATGAATACATACAAAAGTTGATAGATCTTGGACATGAATCCTCAACGGCAAATATAGAAAATGCCTATGAATATGCAAGGGCAATGGGAAGAAGGCATGGGGCAACAGGCCACACATTATTGATTCCTCCTCTGCTTTGGGGAAGTTTTTCTGCAGGAGAAGCGCCATGGAACATATTGCATGTTGAACGCCTTTCTTTAGTTACCGAGCAGTATGGCCCTATCCTTGCATCCTTATATGCGCAAAAATTTTTAGCTACTGATATTGCATACAGTATAGGGCCGTATATACTCGTTTTAGGTCTTTTGACAAGATGTTTTTATGGAACAAGAAAGCTCGGAGGGCTTTTAATTGCAATAGGAATAGGGGTGATGTTTGTGTTTCCTTTGATGTATGTTTTTAATTCACTCACCCTTGCAATGACTGTTTATGGAGGAACAATAGAGGATGCATCAGGCGGAGTCATGGTTTGCCCTACTGAATGCACAGATGCTCTTCCTGTTGGCTATTATAAAAAAGAAGGGGGAGTTTATCCTGTTTATTCTTCTGATTTAACTTTTGAGGAATACTCAAAAGTTTCTGATCTTAAATCCCTTTCAGATTCTGTGTCCATTCATATAGACGATGCGACAAGAAATATTTATACCTGCAATCCGGTAAATGTTGATATTTACGAAACGAGTACTCTTGTCTATTCTTCTGTTTTTTGCCCTTCAGAATGCAAAGCAGAGCCCTATCCAATATTTACCGATAGTTGCATTGCTCCTGAGGAATGGGAATGCACAGAAACAAATGAATATCCAGACTATGAAAACATTGACCTTAATATAGAGGAAAACTGCATAAAAGCTGCATGTGATAAAATACCCCAAGTATGCAAAAGGAACCTGATTCTTGATGTGGATAAATTAAAAGGAGTATACCTAGAGCAGTATGAAAAGTGCCCGGAGGACTGCAAAACAATTCCTCCCCTAAAATCCGATTGCAGCCAGGAATGTTTGGATATAAGGCCTGAATGCAGGGTTTTGTATTACGATGATGGCGAATTTCCTGCAACAAGCAGCTATTATGATGAAATCGCAGAAAAATGCGATGTAGGCGATGATGATTGCTATGAAAAACTTTCTGACAATGAAAGGGATTTATTACTAAATTTTTCTCAAAAAGCTTTTGTTCCGGCATATTGCACAATTGAGGAAGCAATTTCTGTTGTTGGCGGACTTTCCTGCGATATTGACATGCCCATGTCTTCAGAAACAGGGCAACAAAAAATTGTTGTAACTGAAGATAATTCTAAAGAAACCCCAGGGTATTGTGTCTCAGTTTATAATTGTATAGAGGTTGATAGTAATGGAAATTGCCCGGAATATTATGCAGAGCCAGAAACCCATGAATGTTTCTATTGCACTGTTGATGAATCAAACCATGTTTTTGTTGAAACTGAAAATGGATGTAATTTGCCTTCAGATATCGGCAACCCTAAAACAGCAGCAGAGCAGTCCTGCATTTTTATAGTTCCAAAAGAAACAGGTAACTGCGAGGAATGCCTTTTTGTAAATGATTTTCTAAACTTTAATCCCCCGGTAATATTTGACTGCACTATGCTGTGCGGCGATGAAATGCCGGGGCCAACGGCAATTTCTTCCTCTGATTTTGCCAAGCTTTCCTCAAAGGGAATGTATGGCACAGAAGATATAAAAAGCATTTCAGGATTTATTCTTCCGGCATACATTTTGCCGTTGTTTAATATACTTGTTACAATAATGTTCATAAAGACATTTTCTCCGCTCCTTGGAGGGGACATTGAAATCCCCGGTCTTTCAAAGGTGTTTTAGAAATGAAAAAACTACTGCTCATGTTTTTGTTTTTATCCATTCTTTCAGTTTCTTTCTCTTCATGGCAGATAAATGTAGGTATTTCTGTTTTTGCATCATTTTTAATATTAGTAATAATTTATGCAGTTGCATTCGGCTTTGAAATAGATACTCTAAAAGTAACAACAAAAGAAGAAATGGTCCAGCTTATATTTACAGTAGTAATTGCAGCTTCTCTGATAGGAATCGGAACCTATTTGGATGATCTTGGAATAGATATCTCTTCTATGTATGGGAGTAGCAATAATATTCAGGACCATTCTTTGATTTTAGTGAATGAAATTATGGATAGTCTTGCAAATAGTTATATCTCTTTAAATGAATTTGGCCAGGAGGCGATGTATGAGTCTTCAAGAACTTATATCTGCGTTATTTTTTCATCATCCTTTTTTGTTTCATCATGCAATAGCTACTCGTTACTTTCACAGTCGTTTTCAATCGGAATGCAGGCAATTGCAATTTGTTTTGCAGAGCTTCAGGCGCTTTCGATACTTCTCTCAATTGGAGAAAAGTTTGGATTTGCAGTATTTCTTCCGTTTGGATTATTTCTCAGAACATTTAAATTCAGCAGAGGGGCAGGTGCATTTTTCATTTCACTTGGAGTAACATTCTATTTTATTCTTCCACTAAGTGTAGTTTTTATGGAAGAGTTAAACCAGCAATATACTCCGCCAGAAGAAAAATCCCTTCATTTAAACTCTTGTGAAGTGGAATCAACAGGGGGCGTTGGCCATTTATATATGGATAATCCAAATAATGTAAAAGATGCCCTTGGTTTAAATAATGGAGGAGGGGCCCTTGGAAATTTAAAATACTACATCTACCAGATTTTTATAAGGACTAACATAATGCTTTTTGTTTCCCTGTTCATTATGGTTTCAGCAATAAGGTGGTTTAGCAGCGCATTCGGAACTGAAGTTGATGTTAATGCAATTGCGAGGCTTGCGTGATAAATATGGCCATCGAGTCTGTATGCGGAAATTTTGCTAATATTTTCTTTAATAATATCTTGATTCTTTGTGCAGTTTCATCTATTGCAACAGCGGGCCTTATTGCACTCTCATATATGATAGGACAGATATTTTCAAACCCGAAAATATCACTATGGTCAAAAACAGAAATAATACAACTATTTTTTTCCTTGGTTTCAATATTTTTTATAATTATTTTTGTCCAGTCATTTTGCAGTTTAAATATTGGCGCAGTTTCAGAGCTTACTACAATTCCATCTACAGAAACTATAAGTATTTTTGATGCAGCAGAAAAATATTTCCTGAAATCCGGCGCATATATACATACAGCGCTGAATATAGAGCAATACCAGTTAATGTCTTATAATATGCTTCTTTTAAGGGGAAGATATGACTGCTCATTTGGACCCTTGTTATGCCTTTTTGGAAACTCGATGATTTCATATTCTCCATATGCGTGGGCATCTGTTTCAATGGGCATTTTAAATATCTCATTTAATTCAACATTGATTGCATTTATGAGCAATCTTTCATTTTTTTTCGTATTAAAATATGCAGCAAGCGGTTTTGTAATGCTGTTTTTGCCATTAGGGATATTTTTTCGTTCCCTTCCATATCTGCGCTCGCTTGGCTCTCTTTTTATTGCAGTTGCATTTTCTTTTATGATTGTTTATCCCTTAATTTTATCAGTATTTTATTTAATTTTAGATGATGTAATAGATATTGCCAAAATAGATGATGTATTGGAATCTAAATATGGTGACCCCCAATGGGTAATTGATAAATCTGATGCCAGCTCGGTAGTTTATGCATCTTTTGATCTTGGAACAGATGATTATATTGATAATTTCTTGGAGGCAGATAGTAGTACACGAAGCAGGCTGGAAACAGAAATATTTAAAATTGCCGGAGGCTCATTTATTTTTGGGGTTTTTATTCCAACACTTGCACTTTTAGGTGCAGTTGTTTCAGTAAGTTATATCGGAAAACTCCTTGGAGAGGAAATTGACTTAAGCAGGATTATGAGGATGGTTTGAAAATGAGTGAAATTGATTTTTTGCTTGGACAGGATTGGTATGTTACCTGCGTTCTGGCAGTTTTTGCAGTAATTTTAGTTTATGGACTATTTTATGCAATTGCAAGGGCATTTAGTTTTGAGGAATTAAAAAGAAGCTCAAAATCAGAAATACTTCAATCGATTGCAACACTTCTAATGATCCTTTTTGTAGTTACTATAATAAATCAATTGGAGGAATTTTCAATAAATGAAATATTGGGAAAAAATAGTTATGTTGTATGCGGAGGGACAGAAATTGGATTTAACGATGGGAATGAACCGGAACTTAAAAATGTAATAGATGTAGTTGAATGCAGGTTTGTTGAGCGCTCAAAAGAGCTTGCACAAATTCAGGATGATATAATCACAAGTGAAGAGGGCCCAGGAGGAGTTTTTACAAAACTTTCAATGATTATTGGTGTTGTAGGGATAACTGTTTTTGAGGGAAACTGGGTTGCAAGCTGGTATTACAAGGCAGAAACAATAAGACTGCTGAATAATTTTGTAATAACTGCCCTTATTGCGTGCAACTCAATTCTTGCAATTGTTATGTATCTTAAGGCAAATATGCTTGCAGTATTTCTTCCATTTGGATTGTTCCTGAGAAGTTTCAAGTATAGCAGGGGGATAGGGGCATTCTTTATTGCAATGGCATTCGGCTTTTATTTCATATTTCCTATTCTTTTTGTTTTAACTGACCCGGGCTTTGTAGAAGTTCCGGCTATCCCCAAAACAAATATCGACCAAAGCTCAAACTTCTGCTTTCCAACCTTTTCAGGAATTGTTTCACAGGCAACTACTAATATGGCAGATGATACTACAGGCATTGCCTCTCTTACTTTTTCAAAAAAAGCAATATCCCAGTTTTATGTTTATATGACTACCCACGCATTCGTAGTTTTTGCAATAACTCTTATATTTGTAAGATACATGACCTTCCTTTTTGGCGGAGATGCCTATGAGCTTATGAGATTTGTTTCAAAGGTGATTTAATTGGTGAAAAAGATTATTTTGATTGTTTTTTTTGCATTACTTATTTTTTCCGGATGCACATTTAAAGAACAAGAAACCAAAAATTGCTGCAGTTACAAATTTGCATTAAGTGGTGAATGCGAGTATACTACAGGAGAAAAAGTTGAAACAGAATCCTGTGATATGGAAAAAATGGTCTGCAGTGTAACCTTTGATGACCCTTCAGACCCAAAAGCAATTTATGAATATCTTCCAATCTGCACACAAATAGATGATGCCGGAGATGGCTGTCTTTCAAGCAACTGCACTACAATGATTTGCGGGCAGTTTATATACGAGCCGTTTATTACTACTTACAGAAGTTCGGGCACTATGGATTATGATTCCCTGACTAGTGAAAGCACAATAAAACCAGAAGGGCTCTATCTTGGAAAATGTATTTTTAATCCTCTTGATTACACATTGAGGTATGTTCTTGAAAATACAGAAGGCTCTGCATATGTAAACACTTTCAGGTTTGGAGTGGGAGATTCCTTTGCAGGATATGAGAAATACAAATATTATTTTCCAATATCTGATCAGTACTGTGGCATGAGCCCTGAAACAATAACTGGAAATACTTTTAGTGCTCCGGTTGACAGATATATGAATTATCTGGTTTCATATAATTCCAAACAGCAAGGAGAAAAATTAACTGCCACAGAAGTTTTAGAGCAATTTTCTGCAGACTACTGTACAATGACCGGAGAGTGGAGGGAATCACTTTCAACAATTGATTATTCTGAATTTAGTATTTTTAATATTGGTCCTTTACCTGAATGGATAATTCTTCCCTATTCTTCGGATATGGATAATATCAAGTATTATTTTTATGGAGTCAATAGTTATGTCTATTCAATGAATGAGATAGATTCTATAAATCCCATGAATACCGAATCTTATTTTGGAATTGATAAGGACTTTTATTCAGAAACCCTTATAGATATTTATAAAGACCAAATGTTAAATCATCTTGCACCATATGAATGCTCTTATGAGCTATCAGGACAGATGTGCATGTCTGGAAATTGTAATCCTGATGTTTTAGGATATTATAGGAAAGTTTGTTCTGCAGATGAAGGACAAGACGGAGTTGCATGCGATTGCAGAATTGTACATGCCACGCCGAATGGAGACGGAGAAATGGAACTCTCATGGATATATGACGACATAAATATTAATGATTATTATCATTTATATCCCCACAGCTATTTGGGCCCTGAAGACAAAAATGCACAATACTCAAAAGAAAACCCGGCACTAAGTTATGTTATATGTGATGCGAAAAAAACTGACGGAAGTGAAATTCCATGGGAATTTGTTAATTATTACTATAACAGTGATTTAGAGCTTACCCACCACACATATACAATTTATAATGAAGACGAATTGGCAGCATTGCCTATTGTTAAGACTCTTTTTCACAAGGAAATCGTTTTTATTGAAGGAGAGAATGCAGGTTATGCATATATCAATCCTGATGATTTTGACCAGACTTATTTTGCTAAAACCTGCAACCTGAAGCGCTGTACGGATAATACCTATATTCCCGGAGAATGCGATTATACATTTAAAACCGATTCAGGAAATAAAAAAGAAATTGTGGATTATATGGCGCACTTTATTGAAAATACCAACCAATATTATAATTTTGCTTTTTTTAAGCCCCAGCCCACAAATTACTACACTGCATTATACGAGATTAAGATACATAGTCTTGGGGATTGTGATCCTATTAGTAGTGATGATCTTAGGCCCAAAGTAGTTGAAGTTGGCTGGTGCGAACCCTGCAGCTATGCAACTTTTGCCTATCAAAAAGATGCGCAGGATTTACCTTCCGATGTTTTGGATTATTATCTTACAAGCTATCTTAAAAGTGATGTAATTCCTATTATTGATATCTCTAATGCAGAAATTAATGCAATTAATCCTAATACAGGAAAAGAACTGCAAGAACAAAAAATTTTTGTAGAACAATATGCATCACAGTTATACCAAGGGCCTGTTGTTTTAATAACCTCAAAAATTGATAGTGATTTAATAGATTCTAATTTTTTAGAAAACGAAAATGAAATTAAAACAATGAAGGAAACCTTCAAGTCTGCAAAACAGGCATGTCCAAAATGTCTGGTAAGTTTGCAATTAACTTTTGGAGAAAATAATGAGCAGGTTGGAAAAGACAGGGCCGATATTGGCAATTTAGTAATAAAAAATCTTCTTAATAAAGATAAATCTTTTTTTGAAGATGTGGATATGATTGCAATTGATTTCTATCCAAATGAATTTGCAAGGGATGGCGCAAGCAAACTTTGCGCATTATCAGGTGAGCAAAAATATGAATTAATTACTAAATACCTGACAGATTATGCCAACAATATCCTTCAAAAAACCGGAAAGCCCGTAGTTATAACAAATTTTGGATTTTTGAGCGCCTCATGTTTTAACCCGGAAAAAGAAGCAGGAACATATCTTGCGTATTTATTTAGAAGCCAGAAAAAACTTACCAAGAATGGAATAGTTGGATTGATTTATTCTGATATTGAGTTAATATCTGATAAACAGACTTCAACTTATTCTCCATATTCTCCGGTTGATTATAATCCAGAGGATTATTTGGATTCTCCCTTCGCTACTGAGGGTAGCCTTGATGATTTTACGCAAATTTTTTGCGACATCCAGAAGTCCTCAAAATTCCTGTTGAATCCATCTCCACAATTTTTCTATAATACGATTCCGCTTGTAGAAAAAACAGAATGCGTTCTTTGCACTGATGCAGATTACTCTGCCAACACTTTAAATGAAATGAAAGGATGTGATCTGAACTCAACTACAGATGAATATTCCAGGATGTGCAAACTGCAGGATTGTGCTAACAAATCCTGTGCAATAGGAGTATGCACAATGCCTGCAAATGCCCCAACTCCAAAGGCAGGAGACCCCCAAACCCATTACAAGTGCCCTGAGAATACCCTAATTAAAGAGGAATGCCAGCTCTGCTCTGATCTAAATTTTGATTTTTCCTGTACAATAACTTATGCAAACGGAACAATCCGTTCCAATGTTTTATTCAATCCGAAAAATATTTTAAATGCCGGAGGGGACCTAAATCTATATAAGGATTATATCGCAAGCTTATATGATAATAATGGAAACAGGCTTGTCTGCTGTTTGGATGATGGTTTTGGGAATACAACAACATTCTTAAGATTAGGCGCAGATACAAAAGAAGCGTTTCCGATAGTTTATTCAACCACGGGCAATATTTATGATGACTGCACAATTTATCAGGATCTTTCCGAACTTGAAGAAACATTTTGCGGAGTCGAGCTTCCGCACTCGCTGTCTGGGGATAAGATTGTATGCACAAAGGTGAATTGAAAATGAAATTTAAATTGTTATTTTTGGTTTTTTTTATCATTCCTTTTATTTATTCTCAAAATAATTGCTGTGACCTGATTGATCAATTCCTTCCTTCAAACATATTTTTTTCCTATAATGAGGAAACCTATGATATGGAAATAACCCTTATTTCAATTAATGATTCCAAGGCCAATCCAAGAGAGCAGGCAGAATATAAGCCAATTGCAATTTATATGTCCTATACAGATGGAAGCACAAAACATGAGGCAATAATTGGAAAATACACCAATGAAGATGGAAAGCTTGTTTTAAATCTTAAAGAGGAATTTCAATTAGCATTTGGCGTTTCAATAGATGGAACATCTGGAGATTCTGATACAAAAAAACCAAGAACCTTTCGTTTTATCCACTGCCCCTTTGAATGCGAATGTGTTGAATGTTTTCAGGCATTTGGAATTGATGTCATTACATTGGGATACACTCCGCAATCCCTTTTTCCAAATATTGACCAATACCTGCAGAAACCAAAATACCTTTTTCCAACCTCTTCTACTTTCATCTATACCCCAAAAGAGGATGTTACACCTGCATTTTGCCTTCCTGTTGTTTTGATTTTTGCCATTCTTGCATCTGCAAGTTATCTTTCTGGAAGAAACCCCTTTTCAAGTTTTGATTTGAGCACTCCGCGGTTTAGAAAACAGGTGAGATACAGCGCAGGGAGAAGAGGAGTATATATAGACCCTGCTTCTGTTGTAGGTGCAGCAGTAAGAATTGCAAGTTACGGAGTTACAAAAGGGCATGAGGGGGAATTGTCAAAAATGTCAGGAGAAGATTTTAAAAAACTGGCAAAAGGGGATATTAGAGGCGCAGCAGTTCTTCCAATGGTAGGACAGGGAATATCCTCAATTGGTTCAGGAGTGCAGGCAGCAAAAGAACTGCCAAAATTGTTTGAAAGGAGCTCTACTTTGATGGGAGACAAATCAGAAAAAGGAAAAGCAATCCTTTATGGAGATATGTTTGGAAAAATTGGCACTTCAATTGCAGACAGGGCTCTTATGTCTGTTGGAGTATATGGATTAACTTATAAAGATGAGAAAGGAAGAGAGAAACGGCTTTCAACTGCAGGTTATTTTGCTGAATCTATTGATGAGGCTACAAGAAAAAGATTTATAGAAATGAGAAAAGGATTTTTTAAGAAAAATAATTCTATTTATATAGAAAAAGAAAAATTATATATAAATGAAGATAATTTTCTTTATAATGAAAAAGGGAAAAAAGCAGGAAAGTATGATTCCCTGACCGGAAAAATAGAAACTATTGATGGAAAGAAAAGAGATGGTCTGGAAGTTGAAAAAGCCCTGACAGTTACTCTTGGAGTATTAAATGAAGCATATACCCAGCAGGTTCTGCTTGATAACAGTGAAAAAAGAAAAAAATATAATTTAGGAGCAAAAAATGCATTGGTTGATGCAGAACTTAAGGAGTGGACAGACAAACAAAAAGAAAAGGGAAAAGAACCTTCTGAAAGGGAGATTAATAAAGAAAAGGCAAAAATTGAAAATGAGGTGGAGGATTATTTCAAGGCAGGCAGGGAATTCCGGCATGAAGGAACCACATACAGGGCAAGATTTCAAAGTTCTGTGAAAAATGGAGCTTATTTTGATTATTTAATTGTGGAAAGAAAGGAATTTGGAACAGAACCCACTTTGGGAGGAACAAAAATTGGGATAGGAGCAGGAGTAACACAGGTAACTGGAGGGGGGGAATCACAGATTATAGGGACATGGACTGAAATGAATATTTCTGGCTTAACCCAAAATCAATTTGGTTCCCTGTCAAATAAAATAAATTCTTTTGCAGAAAAGCATGGAATGGAAGTAATCAAACCCTCTGATATTTCTGAAAATATCTTATTAATTTCGTATCCTAGCGCTGGCACCACATTAACTAGTATTTCTGATTCTCAATCTATGTATAAAAACTTTTATGGAAAGCGATTCGAAGAAAGAAAAAACGCAATATTGGAAATTATGCAAGGGGATCATTATGCACAGCAACTTCATGAGCTTTCATCAGTTATCCATCAAAAGGAAACACTCGGACTTTTAGATAAGGAAAAAATAATTCTTAATACTAAATATTACAAAGAGGCAAGTGAGGCCCTTTCTGATGCGATAGAAAAAGAGCCAAAAACAGATAATAAAGTTGAAAATAAATTTTACAGGGCAATGCTTGATGCCTCGCTTTCTTATTATAATCTGGAAAAAAGAGGAAATTTAGAATCTGAAAAACTTAATCTAGATGCCCTGAAAAGTATGTATCATGCATCCATTGCAACAAATTTTGATAATCAGAATTATAAGAATAGCCAAGCAAGGGAGTTTTTTGCCTACAGGTTTCTGGAAGATAAATCACCTCTTAGTCCTGATAATGCCGAATTTTTTGCCAAGATGCATACAAGGGAGGTAACTCAGAATGAGCTTGGAAGAAAATATGAAATCCCAAAAGAAGCTAAAGATCTTGATTTGCACAAAATTGTTTCCAATTCAGCCCAATTGGTTTATTTATATACGACCTGTTATGAACAAGACAACAAACAACTTGAAAATACATATAATTTAAGTCCATCAGATGCCAAATTAATATACACTAATGTGTCTTTGCAGGAGCCAAATCTTTCCACAAGAACAACTGAATATAAGGATCCTGCCAATCTAGATAGAAATTTAACTTTAAAGGAAGTTTATACTGCATACCAGAAAAATCCCGAAGATGAAACTGCAAAAAAAATGTTTGCTTCAACCGTTGCATATCACATACCAGACAGGATTGCGGATTTATTTAATCCTGAAATTGCAACGGCAAAAGAGTTTGAAAATATAAGTTCAATGCCGCAAGAAAAAGCAAAAAGAGAAGCAGAAAAAATCAGGAGGAAAAAAAAGAAAGGTGAATAAATTTTGGGTTTTTTTGATATTTTATTCAAATCCGTGAAAAAGAATAACCCCTATGCAGGAATATTCAAACCCTGTCCCAACTGCAAAAAAAAAGTAAATCTGGGATATGAAAGGTGCCCGAACTGCGGAGTAAGAATAGCTTCAATGTTTAGAAAAAAATGCCCAAAATGTAAGACATTAAATGATTTGGATGCGCCAATATGCAAGAATGAAAAATGCAAATATGATTTTTCAGCAGAAATGGCGCTTGCGCATAAAAAAAAATATAAGTGTCCGATATGCGGCTATGAGGCAGATTATTTTATGATTTCCTGCCCTGCCTGCGGAACAAGGTTTGGTTGACTATGACATTTGAAAAATTTAAAACCGAAACAAAAAAAGAAGAAAAAAAACAGGAAGAAAAAAAAAGAATTCCTGAAATAAGAACCATAGAATCAGAAAATGTTGAGATAAAAAAACTTTATCTTGAGGATTCAGAGGATGCAATGAAACTTCTAATGTTAAACGGTTTTGAGGTTACAAAAAAAGAAGTGGAACACATAGTAAAGGATAATCTTAGTTTTGGAGCCTATGTTGGAAGGCAGTTAGTCGGAGTCGGGCTTGGGTGGGCGGCCTGTTTTGATATAAAAAAAGTAATAATTGTTGATGGAATTCCAAATTCAATTTATCTTGAGGATGTTGTCCTGTCTTTGGCATTTGAAGGGACTGGAATTCGAAGCATGTTGCTTAAATCAAGAGAGCAGGAAGGCCTAATAAGAAAATTTCAATATTCAATTGCCTATATCTCAGAAGATCTGCCAATGGGAGAACTTGAAGATTATATAAAAGAAAGGGGAAAAAAACTTACACAGATGTACATGCTTGAAAAATACCAGTTTTTTGAAACAAAACATGGAATACTCGCAGTAAAGGTTTTTTAGAATGGCCGCCAGATTTATCATTAGAAATTTATTTATATTTTTTATTGTTTTATCCCTGTCATTTTCTTACTGCAACAGCTCAATTCTTTTTTATGCTCCGGCCGTCTATGGAAATACAGGCTCTATAATCGGAATAAATTTAACATTAATCGAAGGTGATGGAACTATTTTTGTTTCGGTTGAACCTACTATTGGAACCCAGATTCAGGAGTCATTGAAAACAGCATCAAAAATAGTCCACCTGTACTCTCCAAAAGAAGAAAAATGTAGTCTGCTTGTAAATTTTAATTCAGAAAACACCCAATTTATAGATGGTCCAAGCGCAGGACTTGCAATCGCAGTAAACCTTTATGCCCTGCTTGAGAACCGGTCTGTTAAAAATGGGGTTATTTTTACTGGAGGAATAGATGAAAATGGGATTATAACCCCTGTAGGCGGTGTTTATGAAAAAACAATCGCCTCTGCAAGACAGGGATATACCTATATGATTGTTCCAAAACTTTCTGTTCCTGAAAAAATACTTATTTCAAAAATAAAAAATAAATATAATATCTCCATAATAGAGGAAATTTATTTTGAGGATGTTTTGGATTTTACACTATTTAATATTTCAAAAAATGAAACTGTTTTTTATCTGGAGCTGGAACCGAAAATAGAAATCGAAGAGTATCCCTTCAAAAGTTTCAAGCTTCAGATATTTTCTCCTGTTGTTGATGATATGCTTGATCTTGAAAAACAGGAATTGGATAATCTTCAAATTCCCGAAGGCTTTGATCTGCTAAAAGAATATTATGAATCCGTTGCGAATAATACCAAACTTTTAAAAGAAAAAGGATATTATTTTAGCTCTGCAAATATGGCATTTCTTGATTATATCTCAATTTCTTCAATATCTCATATGGACGACATTGATCTTGAAAAAAAGAAAAATGAAATTTTCACATGTCTTGATAAAAAAAATTATCCGAAAAAAACAACCCAAAATTTTGAATGGATCGCATCTTCAAAATTAAGGGACTATTGGGCAGTTTATCAGATTGAAAACACCCAATTAAAAGAAAATATGCTCGAAGAGGAAAAATTTTATCTTTTTAAAGAACTTATGTATGCTGATGCATGGTGCCATGTTTCAGATTCCCTTCTTAAAATAGCCCGGGAAAACTCCAAAGGGGAAATTTTTGACGAATCTGCACTCATCCCTCACGCAAACGCACTTCTTTTTGAAATATCAGAACTAAAAAAAACTTCTGAATTCTTTGAAAATAGGCACATACAAACCTCCGAAAAACTTTATGAGGATGGAGAATACTCTGCCTCAATTTTCAGTTCTTTATATGTTTTGCACCTTGAAAAAGGCGTCTGCAACAATTTTTCAGATGAACTGCTTAAATCCACAATATCTATCTATTCTTCCAAAAATCCGGAATCCTATTGGGGGAAAATTTATCACACCCAAGGCTATTATTTTATGCTTAATGGGGATTTGAAAGAATCCTGCAATCTTTTTTCTTATGCATTTGCAATAGATGATGCAGTTTATTCAATGAATGCAGTTCAGCCAAAGGGGCAGGATAATCCTTTTGAATTTTGTTTTCCATCATTTATATTCTTGTTACTATTTCTAGGGATATATATTAAAATAAATTAATTAAGGGGATAGCTTTATAAATCTTTTTTGATATATCACAAAAGAGATATATCCCAAAGAGATGTAATTATGAAGTGCGAATCAGAAGAAATAAAAGAGTACATGAAATACCTTGGGTTTGGGGTAGTAAAAAAACATATTGATATACTGCTTTTATGGAAGATCTCAAGGAAAAAATCCTATGGGTATGAAATAATGGATGAGATAAACAAAAAATGCGGGTTTATTGTAAAATTAACCCCGTCAAAAATATACCCCGCATTAAATAAAATGGAAAAGAACGGAATTTTAATTTCCAAAAAAATAAAACAGGGAAAAAGAGTAAGAAAAGAATATTCAATAAGCTCAAAAGGAAAAAGAATTCTTCTCGGAGTAAAAAGACTTATGAAAACCGGTCCTGCAAGGGAATTTTATTCGGATATGATACAATGAAAAAAGATAAGCCTGTGCTTGAATTAAGAAATGTTACCAAATGTTATGGTGAGGCAGACTGCAGTGTTGTTGCCTTAGATGGTGCGACATTTACTATCAATGAAGGGGAATTTGTTGCAATCATAGGCCCGAGCGGATCTGGAAAAAGTACTCTTTTGCATCAGATCGGTCTTTTAGATGAACCAACAACAGGAGAGATACTTGTAAATGGAATAAATACAGTGGATATGAAAGAAGACCAGAAAGCAGAGCTTAGAAATAGTGAAATTGGGTTTGTATTTCAAACTTTTAATTTAATTCCAAGCTTAAATTCACTTGAAAATGTTGAGATAGTTCAGACAATTGCAGGAATTGAAAAAACTAAAAGATATAAGAATGCATTTAAAGTTTTAGAAAAAGTTGGGATGGAAAAAAGATTAACTCACCTTTCAAACCAGTTAAGCGGAGGGGAGCGGCAGAGGGTTGCAATTGCAAGAGCGCTTATAAATGATCCAAAGATAATACTTGCAGATGAGCCAACAGGAAACCTTGATTCAAAACGGGGGGAAGAGATACTTAAAATATTCAAGGATTTAAACAAAGAAGGAAAAACAATAATTATAATTACACATGATTTAAGTATTGCAAAAAAAGCTCAAAGAATAATAAAAATAAGAGATGGAAAAATAGAAGGTGAATAAAATGAATCTGATAAAAAATATTCTGTTTGGATTAATAATGATAAGCATAGTCTTTTCCGGACTTTCAATAACAGGCGTTACTCTCTCTCCAGACCCAATGCTTCCGGGGGGATATGGATATGTCAGTGCAACATTGTCAAGCACTGCAATCATTTCAAGCGCAGGCTATACTACTGGAGATACAATAGAACGAATAACTATTGAAGTTTTAAGCTATTATGAAGGAATTGAGATAACAAAAGAAAGTTATTCAATTGGAACATTGGATCCGGGTTCTTCGACAACAATTTCATTTCCAATAAAAATAAAATCAGATGCCAAAAGTGGCTCGTATTTAATAAAAATAAAGGCAAATGGATGGGTAAGCAGTTCTGGAACATCTGATGAATATAATGAAAAAAGCTCTCTTGTCACTGTAAATATCCTGGATGAACCCTTAATTGAAATCAAAACTGAAAAGAATACAATAGAAGAAAAAGAAGAATTTAAATTTGTTATAAATAATGAAGGCGGACCTGCAAGAAATCTGGTTTTAAAGGTAGAAAGCCCGTTTTCTTTTGAAAATCAAAACCAGATTTATGTCGGGGATGTTGAAACTTCAAAAGAGATTTCTATTATTTTTGATTTATCCGGGGTAAATTCAGGTTCGAATGAAGTGGTATTCCAGACCGAATATTATAATGAACTTGGAACGAAAATTGAAGATGAAAAAACACTAAGGCTTAATGTAATAAAGCAGGATTCAATAATTTTAATAATTCAGGAAAGTGAAATAATAAGCAATAAAGAAAATAATATTAAATTTCAGATAAAAAATACTGGAAATGAGATAGGGGATGTTAAAATATCATTTCCAAACGCGGATTTAAAATTAAAAGAATCAGAAAAACTTGAGCTTGGAAAATTTAGCCAAGGAGAGGAAAAGGTAGTGAATGTTATTGCATTTGCAAATTTAAATCCAGGGCTAACCCAGGTTGATGCGCTTTTGGAATGGAGGGAAAATGGAGAAAAGAAAACAGAGTCAATAAAAATTCCATTAACAATTACCTCAGATGTATCAATCGGGATTTATCTTGAAGCAAAGCCTTCCCCATTGGTGCTGGGCCAAGAGCATACCTTGGTGGTTTTAGTTTCAAACCTTGGATCGTATAAGATAAATAATGTTGAATTGGAAATTGAATCCGATGCATTTGAACTTTTAGATGTTCAGGCAGTGGATTATATAGGTGAAATGAACAGTGATGATTTTAGCACAGTTCAATTTAAAATAAAACCATCTGTTCTTGGAAAACAAAATATAACAGTAAATATAAAATATAAGGACCAGTCAGGTGAATGGACTTCTGAAAAAATAATACGGGAAGTAAATATCAATCCGCCTGTTTCTGGAAATGGAAACGAATTATTTTTGATTCTTGGCGCAGTGGTAATTGCAATCCTGGTTTGGTATTTTAAATTTAAAAAGAAAAAAAAGGAAAAAGAGCCAAAGCAGGGGTAATTCTTAAATGAAAAAAAGAGAAATGGCTCTTTATGTTCTGCGCAACATAAAGAGCACCCAGCTTCGATCCTGGCTTACAATGCTTGGAATAATAATTGGAATAACTGCAATAGTAATACTTGTGGGTCTTGCAGACGGCCTTAAAAACCAGATAAAATCCGAGCTTGATACTTTTGGATCCAACACAATAATCATAATTCCTGTTTCTCTTTCAGGTTCAGAAGGTTTTGCATATGCTTCAGGGGTTTTTTCAACAAGTGGAAAACTTTTTGAGAGTGATTATGAACAGGTAAAACGGGTTGCCGGAATCGATATTATTACAAAAGTCATTTATGGAAGGGCAAGTGCAGAGTATAAAGAAGAGCAGGTTTCAGTTTCAGTTTATGGAATCGAACCGGATTCATTTAAAAAAACAACAAACCTTGAAATAGAAAAAGGAAGGTTTTTGGATGAAAATGAATTAAATTCAGCAGTAATTGGAAATGCAATTGCAGAAGATGGATTTGAAAAACCAGTTGAAATAAACAGCAAATTTATAATCGGAAACAAAACCTATAAGGTAGTCGGCATATTTAAAAAAACCGGAAGCTCTTTTTTTAATCCGGACAATGTAATCTTTATAAATTATGAAAATGCACGAGATTTATATGAAGAAATACTTGCTCCAAAAGAGATAAATGCAATAAGATTGGTAATAAAGGATGGAATTGATGTAGGGGAGGTATCCGACCAGATAAATGATGTTTTACTCTCCCACAGGAAGGTAAGGGAAGAGGATAAGGATTTTGGGATAGTTACCTCCCAATTCATAAGCGATCAAATCGATTCAATCCTTGGAACATTAACCCTTTTTATGGTTCTTGTTTCAGGAATTTCATTAATTGTTGGCGGAATTGGAATTTCAAATACAATGTTTATGAATGTAATTGAAAGAACAAAAGAAATCGGAATTTTAAGATCAGTTGGAATGAAAAAAGCAGACATCCTTAAATTATTTTTAATTGAATCCTCGTTTATTGGATTGCTTGGGGGATTTATCGGAATCTGTCTTGGAGGAATAATAATATTTTTAATAAATATTTTGTTTGGGCTTCAGGCAAGCTTTTCTTTAGTGGTAGGCATCGGAGCACTGTTATTTTCAGGACTGGTCGGAATAATTTCAGGGCTTATTCCTGCAAAGAATGCATCGGAAATATCACCAATAGAGGCATTGAGGTATGAATAATGAGATTTGAAGATAAAATTGCATATGCAATTGCAAATGTTAAAAGGAGAAAGCTTAGAACATGGCTTACACTTGCAGGAATAATAATTGGGATACTTACAATTGTTTTGATAGTTTCAGTAAGTGATGGAGTCAAAAAAGATATTACCGATCAGCTTGATTCATTTGGTTCAGATAATTTGTATATAATGCCGATATCTTCAATTAGTCAGGGAATGTCTTCACAGTCGATGACCGCAGCTCCGCAGGCAGGAAAACTTTTTGAAAAGGATGTAAATCTAATTGAAAAAATTCCCGGAGTAAAACTTGTTTCAAAAATGCTCACAGGAAAAGCAGGCATATCATATAAGGATACACAAATTACAAGCCCGATATATGCAGTAACTCCAAATATGCTTGATCAGTTTGGGGATATGATAGAAATAGAAGAGGGAAGAAATTTCAAGGAAAATGAAAAAAATGTAATTATTTTGGGAAATGATGCTGCAAATGAAATGTTTGGAAAAAATAAAATAAAAGTTGGAAACAGCATTTATGTCGGAGATGAAAAATTCAGGGTGGTTGGGATATTAAAAAAAATAGGGACATCTCTATCCCAGTCTGATGATTCTGCAATATATATTCCATTTGAAACAGGAAAGGAGATGTGGTCTAGTCTTTTTGCAAAAGATGAGATTTCATTGATTTATGCCCAGATAGAGCCGGGTTTTGAAATGGATGAAATAAAAGAGCAAATAGAATTTGAGCTTGCATCTTCCCATAAAGTAGATGTAGATGAAAAAGATTTTTCAGTAATTACTCCAGATGAAATAAGAGAAACCGTTGGAGGCGTTTTGGAAACACTTGGAACATTTCTTCTTGCAATAAGTGCAATTGCATCCATTGTAAGCGGAGTTGGAATAATGAACACAATGTTTATGAGCATTATGGAGAGAACAAAAGAAATCGGGATAATGAAGGCAGTTGGGGCAAAAGAAAGAGATATACTCTCTATTTTTGTAATCGAAAGCGGGCTGCTTGGGGGGATAGGGGGAATAATCGGATTTTGTATCGGTGCTATAATGGCATATTTAATAACCTCATTTGGAATAAACACGGCAATAACACCAATTCTTGCCTTTGGTTCGATATTTTTTTCAATTATAATAGGAGTTGGAGCAGGATACATCCCTGCAAAAAGAGCAGCAAAATTAAATCCAGTGCAAGCGTTCAGATGAGAATACTATTATAAATGTTCATCTCTAAGACCATAATACTTATATTAATCGTTAATAAAAAATTAAGTTGATTATATGGAATTAATTGTAACAGAAAAACCAAAAGTCGCAAATAAAATAGCATACATACTTAGTAATGGAAATGCAAAAAGAAAATCAAATAAAGGCGTATCATATTATGAATTTGAGATCGAAGGCAAAAAAATAGTGGTAGCTCCGGCAGTGGGGCACATTTTCAGCCTGACTGAAAAAGAAAAATCATATAACTATCCTGTTTTTGATATAGAATGGGTTCCAAATTTCAAGGTTTCAAAATCTGCTTATTATACGCGGGCCTATTATGAGCTTTTGGAATCATTGTCCATGGAAGCAGAAAATTTTATCTCCGCATGCGACTATGATATAGAAGGAAGCCTGATTGCAGGAAATATCTTCAAGTTCGTATACAAAAAAAAGAATGCCCAGAGAATGAAATTTTCATCTCTTACCACAGGAGATATACTTAATGCATATAAAGAAAGGGAGGATTTGGACTATGGAAACATTAATGCAGGAGAGGCAAGGCACATACTTGACTGGTATTACGGCATTAATTTAAGCAGAGCGTTAATGAGCGCGTTAAAATCTGCAAAAGGATTTAGGATAATGAGTATTGGACGCGTGCAAGGGCCCGCACTCGAACTTCTTGCAGCACTTGAGAGAAAAATAAAATCATTTATTCCAGAGCCATATTGGGAATTATATATCCTGATAAGAGAAATTAAATTTTTTCACAAAAAAAATAGGTTTAAGGATGAGGCATTGGCAAAAAAATCACTTGAAAATACATCCGAATCTGCATCAATTGAAAAAGTGGAAAAAACAATTCAGGAAATGTGGCCCCTTCCACCATTTGATTTAACCTCACTGCAGGTTGATGCTTACAGGATATTCAAATTTTCTCCTTCAAAGACACTTCAGTTGGCTCAAGGGCTTTATGAAAATTCATTAATTTCATATCCAAGAACCTCTTCACAAAAACTTCCAGCAAAGCTTGGCCTTCCAAAGATAATAGAAAAACTCACAAAAAATGGGTTATATTCCAAACATGCAGATAAAATACTTCAGAATAAATGGTTTAGCCCGTTTCAGGGCAGAAAAGAAGATTCGGCCCATCCTGCAATACATCCGACCGGGCTTTCAGGCGAGATGACAAAGGATGAGGAAAAACTTTATGATTTAATTGTAAAAAGGTTTTTGTGCTGTTTTGGCCCAAAAGCAAAAAAAGAAAACATAAAAGTTCATGCAATATCCAATAATGAGCAATATCTTTGCGAAGGCAGCAGGCTAATCGAGAAAGGCTGGATAGAATTTTATGAACCATATTATTATGGAAAAGATGTTTTGCTCCCAGAATTTATAGAAGGCAGATCAGAAACAATAGATGAAAAAAAGAAAACAAAAAAAGAAACAGAACCGCCAAGAAGATATACTGCGGCTTCAATTCTCTCTGAACTTGAAAAAAAGGGTCTTGGGACAAAAGCTACGCGCGCCTTAATTTTGGACAAATTATATGAAAGAGAGTATATCGTTGGTTCTTCAATTGAGGTTACCCAATTTGGGCTTGAAGTTGAAAGGATACTTAAAAAATACGCAGATAAAATCCTAGATGAAGAGCTTACAAGAAAAATAGAGGATGAAATGGAACTTATCACTGAAAATAAAAAAGACAGCAAAGAGGTTATTGGAGAAGGGAAAAAAATTCTAGAAGAGATATTATTAAACTGGAAAAAATCAGAAATTACAATTGGAAACGAACTTTTGGAAGCACTAGAATTAACAGAACAGACCCATAGTGTAATTGGCAAATGTTCTAAATGCGGTTTAAATTTAAAGATAATAAAAATGAAATTTGGAAAACAGTTTATCGGATGTCAAGGCTATCCAGCCTGTAGCAATGCGTATCCGCTTCCAACCAGTGCGCTCATAAAACCTACTGGAAAAGAATGTAAGCATTGCCAGAAACCCACAGTCTGGGTTATAAAAGGAAGAAAGAAATATTCACTATGTATAGATCCAAACTGCATTGGAAAAAACAGGGTGAAAAAAAGTGAAAAAGATAAATGAAATCGATGTTTTTGGAAAAACAATTGCAATAAGGGTTGATATAAATCTGCCTGTGTGCAATGGATGCCTTCAAAAAAATAAGAGATTAATTGAGCATGCAAAGACTCTTGCAGAGCTAAGCAATCGCGGGGCAAAACTTGTTGTTTTAGGGCATCAGGGAAAAAAAGGAAAAGATGATTTTTTAAGCATGAGTGACCATGCCAAATTTTTAAGGGAAATATGCGGCAAGGAAATAAAATTTATGGGCGTCAATAACTGGGATAAAATAAAAAATGAAATTAAAAATCTTAATAACAGGGATATCCTCCTTCTTGAAAATATACGGTTTGTAGAAGATGAAACTACACGACCCTTTAATGCAAATTTTCTTGAGTATCTTTCAACTCTCTGCGATTATTTTGTGTTAGATGCCCTTTCAGTTGCCCACAGGGAACATGCAAGCGTTGTGGGTTTTTCAAAAAAAATGAAATGCTTTATGGGTTCTGTTCTTGAAAGGGAGATTAATGCATTAAAAAAGCTTGAAGGAAAAGATAAAATTGTCTTCATTATAGGCGGGGCAAAGGTTGAAGATAGCATAGAAATAATAAAATACTGGCTTAAATCAGGAAAAGTTGATAAAATATTAATGGGGGGCGTGATGGGAAATCTTTTTATAAAAGCAAAATATCGCGAAATTGGAATAAACAATGAAGATTTTTTAAAAAGAATCGGAGCAGATAAATATGTCCAATCTGCAAGAGAAATCCTCGAGAATTACCCAAATAAAGTTGAAATCCCAGCTGATGTTGTGCTGGAGGTTGACGGATTTGTTATCGAACAAAAAGTTGATTTCGGAATGGAGATATGCGGGACAATAAAAGATATAGGACAGGCCACAGCCAATAAATATTCAAAAATAATTGAGCCTGCAAAGGTAGTTGTAATGAATGGGCCAGTTGGCGTTTATGAGGAAGAAGGGTTTGAAAACGGGACAAAAAAACTCTTGAATGCAATCGTAAAAAATAAAGGCTACTCGATAATAGGCGGAGGGCACACCATTTCTGCAATTGAAAAATTTGGCATACGGGAGGATAATTTTAGTTACGTTAGCTTATCCGGCAAAGCATTTCTTGAATATCTTTCAGGAAAAAAACTTCCAGGTCTTGTTGCCCTTGAATAATAAAATACACTAATTCCGGATTGATATTAGGGAATATAATCTTTATAAATGATATATACATATAAAGAATATGAAAACAGGAGAGCTCCTTTTATTTATAATTATTGTTTCAATTTTTGCAATTTTTCTTATGGGAGCCGATGTCATAGAAATTCCATATTTTATCTCTAAAAGTTTATTGCGAATGATTTGCGCATACATTCTAACTCTTATTTTTTCAATAAGTTTTGCCATTTTAATGGCCCATAACCACACTGCCTCAAAAATATTATTTCCGATAATGGATATCCTTCAGTCAATTCCGATACTTGGTTTTCTTCCGTTTGCAATGCTTTTTTTTATCCATCTCTTTCCAGTGTATGGAACCGAGCTTGTCAGTATATTTCTTTTGTTTACAAGCATGACCTGGTCTGTCTTGTTTAATACTATTGAAGGAATAAAAACAATCCCAAACAAGCTTTCAGATGTTGCCAAGCTTACAAATGTGAAAGGCCTTGATTATTTATTTCATATTGTTTTTCCGGCAATTTATCCTCCATTAATATCTGGAAGCATTACTGGATGGGGAGGAGCATGGTATTTTTTAGTTGTCGGGGAATACCTTATTTTTGCAAATGAGATATATTCCCTTGATGGAATAGGCTCTTTTATAAGCAAATCCGCATATAGCGGGAATATTGCCCTTTCAATTTTAGGGATAGGAATACTTGCATGTGTGGTGCTATCCATAAATAAATTTATTTGGCAGCCATTATTATTTAAAGCAAGAAAATATAGCTATGGAAGACAAGATGATCTTGAAGGGGAGGATTCAAGAGTTATTCCAAAACTTGAAATTTTTTATGAAAGATATATAAAAAATTTTGCCCTTACAAACTCATTTTTAAGAAATACTCTGGAGAAAATATTGAAATTTTTTGATATATCCCCGAAAACACAATTTGATGAGATAAAAAAAATATCTTCTGCATTTGTTCTGCAGATTGCAATCCTTTTTGGTCTGATAATTTTTGGAATTCTTTTCACAACTTCCAATATGATAACTTTTTCATCTGTTTTTTTCGCATCATTATACACTGCAATTAGAATTGGAATTGCCTATTCAATTGCGCTTTTCTGGACCCTTTCAGTTGCAATATTGATAGCAAAGAAAACGAGCCTTTTGAAATACCTTATGCCTATTTTTGATGTCGGACAGAGTATTCCTGCTGTTGCCATTTTTCCAATCATAGTAGTATTTCTTATAAATTCGCTTGGAAATGGTTCGGTTGCAATAGAAATAGCCTCAATATTGCTTATAATGACAGGGGTGCAATGGTATCTATTATTTAATTTTATAAGGGCAATAAGAGCTATTCCTTCAGAGATAAACGATCTTGGCAGAATGATTTCAATCGATAAAAAAAGCCAGATAAAAGAAATAATTCTGCCTGCAATAACCCCTGCAATAATTGTCGGAAGCCTTGAGGCAACAGCAGGAGGATTGAATGCAACAGTAATAAGTGAAAATATCGTATATGATAATCAGGTATATTCTACACTTGGCCTGGGTTATCTTATGAGCCAGGGAGCTGCTGTTGGGGATACAACCGCAATAATTATAAGCGTGCTTGCAATGATGATTATGGTGTTGCTTGTAAATAGGCTGGTCTGGAAGAGGATGCTTTCTGCAATTGAAAAATATAAATTCGTGGTTTGAATGGTCAGATTAAAAGTCGATGGAATCTCAAAATCATATTGCATAAATAACCGGACAGTCAATGTGCTTGAAAATATTAGTTTTAGCGTTAAAAAAAATGAATCAATAGTGATAGTTGGCCCTTCAGGATGCGGCAAAACAACCCTTATCCGGATTCTTTCAGGTCTTGAAGTTCCTAACAAGGGAACAGTAAAAATAAACAGAAAAATAATTTCCGGCCCAAGCGATGAAGTTATGCTCGTGTTTCAGAATTTTGCACTTCTTCCATGGAAAACAGTTCTTGAAAATGTGGAGATGGGGCTTTTAACATTTGAAAAGGAAAAACAAGAGGATATTGCCCTTAAATATCTTGATCTGGTTGGTCTTGACGGTTTTGAAGGGACATATCCTATGGAGCTTAGCGATAGTATGAAACAACGCGTTGGAATTGCAAGGGCCCTTGCAAGAGAGCCAAGCATACTTTTAATGGATGAACCTTTTAGTTCGCTTGATCCTTTATCTGCAAATAACCTAAGAAACGAAGTTTTGAAAATGTATGAAAAAACGCGGTCAGGGCCGGATGTTTTAATAACCATCACCCACAATGTTGATGAGGCAATTATTATGGCAGACCGGATTCTTGTAATGGGGCAGAGGCCAAGTAAAATTATTGAAGACATTAAGGTCAATCTTCCAAAGCCAAGGGATAAAAAAAATCTTGATTTTCAGGCCCTTGTTGATGAAATAACCTCAAAAATCGTAATCTGACTTTCTATATCGGTTCAAATTCTTTTTCAGGAAGGGTGAATAATTTTTTATTTCCATGATACTCGAAGATTTCGGTATAGCCCCCCCATGAAAGCATTAGTTTTTTGAATTTTTCTATATTTTCTATTGTAAATTTTAATTTTAGTCGTTCAAATAATTCTGTTTCAGGAATTTCTTTTTCTTTTTCAAGTATTTCAATTATAGATCTAAATGGTTCTGTTTCCTTTATCTTTTTTCTAAGAGTTCTTTTTTTGTCATCTATCTTGCTTATTGCAATTGCTTCCCCAAAAACAGTGAGGTGAATTGCCCCTTTTTTTACTTTTACAAGGTCTAAAAGTTCAGCCATATCTATTGCATCTCCAAGATCATCCAATTCGAGCTGAAGCTCGTCTGAAAGTTCTGATACTTTTATTTTTCCGCGATAAGAATAGACTATTTCCACAAGTCCCAAAATTTCTCCAACCATCGCATCAGGTATTGGCAATATATAATGTTTTCCCATATTTATTCTGCACTCACGATATAGAATAATAATAATTAAAAAGGTATTGAAACAAATTTTTAATATTACATTCCTGTTTTGCTGATTAGAAAAGATTTTTATAAGAAACTGGATAAATACTTTTATGCAAAAAGATTATATCGGGATAATAATTTCAACAGAAGAAAGCCCGTCAACCTCTGAATTTTCATTTGTTTTAAACCCTAATAATGAAAATATTGTAAAAAAAGGCCAATATGTACAAAGTGATGGCGAACAGGGGGTTATTTTTGGGTATATCCATGAAATTTATAGGGCGAACAGGTATTTTGAAAGAGCTGAAAGTGTAGCAGAATATGAGAGAATTGGTTCTTTTGATGAAAATTTTCCAACTCAAAACTGGGAGCATGTAATAGCTGAAACAAAAATACTTGGAACCTTTCAAAATGAAAAATTATTTAGGACCTTTTCCCCTCCAAAACCAGGTAAAAGAATATTTTCTGCAAATGAAGACCTTCTCAAAAAGTTTCTTGGTTTTGAACAGGGAGAATTAAATCTTGGAAAACTTCAAAATCACAATTTACAGGCAACACTTGGCCTTACCAAGCTTTTACAGAAACATATTGCTATTCTTGCAATGAGCGGAGCTGGAAAATCTCATTTTGCATCTGTTCTTCTTGAAGAAATTTTGTTAAGGGAAAAGGAAAAGGGCCGGATTTCAATAATTGTAGTGGATATCCATGGAGAATATCTTGGGTTTGCCCAGGATCAAAAATATTCTGGAAAAGTAAAGGTAGTTGAAGGATCAAATATAAAGATTCCATTTAGAAATCTTGATTCCTCAATGATACTGGAATGGTTCCCAAGGATAACTGATTTTGGAAAATTTTTGATTTCCGATATAATCTATGAAATGAAAAAAGAAATGAAAGCTGAACGAAAAAATTATTCTCTTTCTGATCTTTTGGAAAGAATTGAAAATTATCAGACAAAAGGTTACAAGGCTCAGGAGAATGTGAAAAATCCGATAAAGCGGGCGGTTCTTGAGCTAAAAAAGATAAAACTTATCTCAAAAAATGAGAACCCCAGATTAATCGATGATATCTCTTCGGGGAAGATGCTTATTCTGGATTTAAGCAGTATAGATGATATGAAAAAGAAAAGGATGATCGTTGCATATTTTGGAAGAAAATTATTTTCCCTTAGGAAAAAGGAAAAGATACCTCCTTTTTTATTTTTAGTTGAAGAAGCGCACAATTTTGCAACAGAAAAACTTGAAAGATCCTCAAATATATCAAAACCCATAATAGAAAAAATAGCAAGGGAAGGAAGAAAATTCGGGGCCTGCCTTGGATTAATTTCCCAGCGGCCTGTTAATCTAAGCACCACTGCCCTTTCGCAGTGCAATACTCATGTTATTCTTAGAATAACAAATCCAAATGATATTCAGCATATTGGCGAGAGTTGCGAAGGTCTTGATGTGCGAATGCTCAAAAATATAACTTCTTTAAGGGTTGGAGAGGCAATAATTGTTGGTGAGGCAGTAAAACACCCAATATTTTTGGATGTGCGGGACAGAAACTCAAAAAAAATAGAGAGAGGAGAGCCACTTTGCCAGCAGGCATTAAAATATGAAAAAAGTCTTGAAAAAAAGAAAAATGATGCAGAAGCCTTTTTGTAAAAAGATAAGCGTTTTAAATTATATGTTAGATAAAAAAATATGAAAAAAGTATATTTGTTCACATTGTTATGTATCTGTTCTGTTTTTTTTCCAGTTCATATGGTTTCGCCTGCAGATACTGATGTAAATTGGGGTGATGAGATTTTTCTTGGAAAAATGGGCCCTGGCCAAACAATTTACATTGAAATGAATCCGTGGGTGTATTCTGAGGATGAATATAAGGGCCATTATGATTTAATGTTGGCATATGATCTTCCGGAGGGATGGAAAAGCACGGAAAGTAAATTATATGAAGATCCAATGCAGATAACTATAACTTCTTTTAATCTTGAAAAGGAAGGCACTTATCCAATAAAAATAAAAATAATAGATGAGGATGGAGCAGAAAATATTGGTGATATTGAGTTCACAGGAAAAATAGAAATTTTGCATGATATTATGGATGTAAACATTGAACCAGAAAAAATATCTACCGGAGCAGGACAGCCGGCACGATTTTATATAACTGTTGTAAACAAGGGATTGGCAAGCGATGTTTTTGAAATCAGAACTGAAAATACCCTTCGATGGAATTTCAAAAAGGTAGTATATGTTCCGGAAATGAGCTCTAAAACAATCGTATATGAAATTGTTGAAAATGAACAGGAGAAATTCAATCCAATTATTATTGTTGAATCAAAATCAAGTAAATTGATAATTGAAAAACATGATCTTGAATTAGATGTCAATACTAATTTATTTAATGATTTTAAGGCAGTAAATCATGGAACAGTAATATTTCCGATTCTTCAAGAGCCAATTTTTGCTCTGATGGGCATATTATCCAACTTATGGTGACTTCTTAAAATGAAAAACGCAATAGATGAGATAACCTCTAGAATACTTGCCGGAGAAAAAGATATAAATAAAGTTAAAAAGGAAATTTCAAAAAAATACCATCTAAAATCAATGCCAAAAAATAGCCAAATCCTGTGCAATATTCCAAAAAACAAAAAAACAAAAGAATTAATTAAATTATTGAAAAGAAAACCAATGAGGACTTCTTCTGGGGTAAGCCCGATTGCAGTTATGATTAAACCGCAGGGTTCATGCAGGCATTCGTGCATTTATTGCCCTTATACCGGAAATGCCCCGAAAAGCTATACTGGTTTTGAGCCAGCATCCTTAAGGGCAAAAGAATCAAATTTTGATCCAGGAATACAGGTAAAAACAAGGCTTGAACAATTTAAGATAAATGGCCATCCCACAGATAAATGCGAAGTAATAATAATGGGCGGTACCTTTCTTCAAACTCCAAAAAGATATCAAAATTGGTTTATAAAAAATATATATGATGCAATGAACCAAAAAAATTCAAAAAATCTAACGGATGCAAAAAAACTAAACGAAACTTCAAAAAATCGTGTAATAGGTCTAACTATTGAGACGAGGCCTGATGTTTTTACAAAAAAAGATGCCGATTCAATACTTGAATATGGGGGAACAAAAATTGAATTCGGGGTTCAAAATCCTGATGATAACATATACTCTAAAATAAAAAGGGGGCATAATGTAGGGGATGTAATCTCTGCAACAAAACTTGCAAAAGATTATGGATTCAAGGTTTGTTACCATTTAATGCCCGGTCTCTATTGTTCGAATAAAAAGAAGGATATCCAAATGATAAAAAAAATATTTAAAAAAGATCAATTCAAACCAGATATGCTTAAAATTTATCCGACCCTTATTTTGAAAGGAACAGAAATATATGAACTTGTTAAAAATAAAAAACATATTCCAATGAGCGATGCAAATGCAGTTGAAATAATTTCTGAATGGTATAAATACATCCCGGAATATGTGCGGGTTATGAGAATACAGCGGGATATCCCTTCAAATTTAATCGATTTTGGAGTAAAAAAAAGCAATTTAAGAGAACTAGTCGAAAAAAGAATAACTGAAAAAAAAATTAATATACATGAGATAAGATATCGGGAACTGGGCTTAAATAAAAAGAAAATAAAACACCCTGTTCTAAAAAAAACCAAATATACAGCCAGCAATGGAACAGAGGTATTTATTTCTTTTATTGATGGAAAATATTTGATTGGATTTATAAGGCTAAGGATACCAAAAAAAAGCCCGAGAAAAGAAATTGGAGGCAATGGTGCAATAGTCAGGGAGCTCCATATTTATGGCCCTGAAATTTCAATAGATAGAAAAGGGGATATTCAGCACCAGGGTTTTGGCCATAAGCTTTTAAAAGAAGCTGAAAAAGAGGCATTAAAACAGCATAAACATAAGTTAATTGTTATAAGCGGAATTGGGGCACGAGAATACTATTATAAATTTGGATACAAACCAGATGGGCCATATGTTTCCAAAAATTTAAAGTGAACTAAATTTTTCAATTATAATGTCCTTTTCCTTTAATAAATCCAAATATTCCTGCTGTATTTTTGCAAAATCCTGTTCTTCTTTTTCTGTAAATTTTTTTATTTGTCTTTGAGCGTTCCAAAGCTGTATTTTTTTTGACATTTCTTCTGCGTTTCTGCATATCTCTGCAATTTCATCTGCTTTTTCATTTGGAACCCAGAGGGCCCGTTGGCCTATATTTATTTTTTTTTCAGAAAGAGAAATTTGATTTTCAGGTATATCAAATTCAAGCCTTGAAAAAAGCAGTGTGAGGTTTTTTAACAGGCGTTCATCCTTTATCTTTGAAAGCATCAGATCATATGAAAAATTTTCCTTGTCTGCGAGAAGTGAAATAACAATTTTCCTTTCATTCTCCTTTAAGTTTCCAATAATTAGGTTTATCTGTGCAACATCTGCTGAATTTTTGTAGGTATTTTTCATAAGTTCTGATTTTTCTTTTATGATTTCATATGCTTCCCCGTCTTTTGTTTGCATTGCTGAAAAAATGTCCTCATCTGACATATTTTTTAATCTTAAATCCAGCTCTTTTATTTTTCTATCATCCGGAAAGATTATCTCCATTCCATTGAATCTTTTTTCAAGTTGGCCTATCTCCTTTTCAATTTGTAATATTTCTGATTCAATTGACGATATAAGAATGTTATTTGTTGAACCCTTCCATAAAAGATAATTTTTTTTGAATAAAAATTCCGATCTTTGCTTTCGTAAAAGAATCAGCTTTGAAAGTTTGAATACCTCATCTGAAAGCATAAACCTGTTATGAAGAAAACACTTTTTAAATATTTGGAAAAAAGAAATGCTTTTAATTGATTTCCAGATATCATTCTAAATCGTGGAAATAGAAAAAGCGCCGGATATACAGGAAAAAATAGAAAAAATCCTTTCGGTTTTGGAATTTGACCATATAATCGATGCAAGAATCCTATCAATGAGATCTACAGGGGCAAAGGCAAATGCATACGCGCGGATATGGGCTCTTCCAAAGATTTGGAGAACTGCCCTTGATATAAATCCCTTTTATGTCATAGAAGTTTTATCCGAAAATTTTGACCATTTAAGTGAAGAGGAAAAAATAAAAATACTAATTCATGAGCTTTTGCATATCCCAAAAAAATTTTCAGGAGGGCTGGTTCCCCATAATTCAAGGGGAATAAAAATCAATTCAAAAACAGTAAATAAGGTATTTGAGATTTATCAAAAAAGGGCAGTGTGAGAAATTTTTATATATTCTATTTCATTTTTGCAGACAAATGCAAAAATAAGTTCTTTTCTCATTTTTTTGCTTATCTGAAGAAATTTTGCCAAATCCTCCCTTTCAATTATATCTTTTTTTCCAAAAACTTTCATTAGATATTTGGTTCTATCTTCACCGGGCCTATATCCTTTCTGATAAACTCTTATTAATTCAATATCTTTGTTCATTCTGGAGATAATGCCATTCTGTCTCAAATTTTTGAATACCGCATATATGTCTTCATTTCCAGTGAATTTTGTTTTTTTATTAATATATCCCTTTTCAAAGCAGTATCTCAATTCATATTCATTGAAAATGGTATCCCCATTCTTGGTTACTGTTCCAAAACCCAAATTTTTCAGTTTTTGATTTTCACTTTCCCTCATTTGCCCATCTCCTGCTCTTTTTTTCTTACAATCTCTAAAAATTCGGCCATTTCCTTTTCCGGAAGGTTTCCAAGCCTTATTTCCACATTATTGGTTCCGGCAGTATCTATTTCTATTGTTCCAAGTTTAAAAATTCGCTCAAATATAGACCTGTTTGTATTTATATTGGCTATTTTGTTTATTGAAACATTCACTTTTTTTATATTCAAAATACCTACAGTTTTTATTATCATATTATCTTTGATGCATACATATTGGTATTTCAAAATTATTCTTATACTAATGCCTGCAATAATTCCAATCATTAAAATGCCTGCAATCCATAAAATAAGATTGATATCAAATATCTTTTCTATTATAAAAATGATAAAAATGAGTATGATCAGGATAAGCACCAGCTGGGCATAATATATTTTAGGGGATGGTCTTATTATAAATTCAGTCATAAAAAAATTTAAATCAAAATGTATATAAAGAGTTCTTTCAAACTTCATAATATGATAACATATACTGATGGTGCGTGTTCTGGAAATCCGGGTCCGATGGGGATTGGCTTTGTAATTTTTCAGGATGAAAAAGAAATATTCCGGGAATCAAAAAGCATTGGAAATGGAACAAATAATACTGCAGAATATAATGCGGTTTTTTTTGCTCTTTCAAAAGCATTAGAACTCGGGGCAAAAAGTTTAATTGTAAGATCAGACAGCCTTTTAATTGTAAAACAGCTAAGCGGCCAGTACAGAATCAAGGAGGTTCACTTAAGAGAATTAAAATCAAAAATAGAATCTTTAATTCCAAAAGATTTTGAAATTCATTTCGAGCATATTCCAAGAGAGGAAAATAAAATTGCAGATAAACTTTCCAAAGATGCATTAAAATGAATCTTTCAAATTGTTCCGAATTCGGGGAATATTTTACTTTTTCCCCTTCAAAATCCAAACCGATATATAATTGGTTCTATTATAAGGAAGCATATTCTCCAGAATGCGTTGATTTTTTTATAAACAGATTTAAACTTGAATCTGGATTAATTGTTGATCCATTTTGTGGAATTGGAACAACCCTTCTTTATTCAAAATCAAATGGATTTTCTTCTTTTGGAATGGATGCATCCGAGCTGGCAGTTTTTGTTTCAAAAATAAAATGCAGGGATTACTCTACAAATGACATTGAAAATTTCAAAGATACTCTTAAAAAATTCTCTATCGAAATTGAAAAAGTAATCCCTTCCTTTAAATGGAACACTGAATTTTTTAATCCGGAAAAAATATTCCCAAAGTCCTCGTTAAATTTTATTTTGCGGGCAAGGGAATTTATTTCAAAAATAGATGATAAAAAAACGCATGATCTGTTTTTGTTGGCTTTAATCTCCATTGTTTCACAATCCTCTCTTTTAATAAAAGACGGAGGGGTTTTAAAATTTGACAAAAGAAAAAGCGCAATTCCTGCAAAAATCGCATTCCGAAAAAAAATCAAAAAAATGATTGTTGACCTTGAGGATAGTCCAATCAAAGGCCGGGTTCCGGAAATTGAACTTGGAGATGCCACAAAAATAAAACTAAAAAATGAATGCACAGATGCGATAATAACCTCCCCGCCTTACCTGAATAATATTGATTATACAAAAGTTTATGGAATCGAATTGAGCCTTTTATCATTAAATATTAATTCTGTTTTCGATTCGCGAAACAGGTCCATTGGTTCTTTTCATGGGGGGGTTAAAAAATTGGAAAATGTTCCAATAGAAGTTGAGGAATTTGGGATTAAATATCCTATAATAGGCTCTTATTTTAGCGATATTGAAAATGTTCTAAAAGAGTCTTTTAGAATTTTAAAAACAGATTCCTCTGCTGTTTTTGTAGTCGGGAATTCCATAATGCACGATCACCACATTTTGGTTGATGAATTATTTTGTCAGATTGGCGAAAGGATTGGTTTTGTAGAATCGGAAATTATTACCTCTCTTAAAAGAAATGCTTCTTTTAATCGCGTGAAAGTTGAAACACGGGAAAGCGCAGTTATTTTGAAAAAAAAATAAAAAGAATCAGATTAATCGCAGCAGCAACAGCATCCTGACTCTTTTTTAGCTGGTTTTTTCTTTGGTTTCGTTTTTTTAGCTTTTTTAGCCACTAAAATCACCAATTAAGTTTCTAAGATAAGATTAATATATTCATCCATTTAAAAAAGAACTCCTATCGATAATAAACATGATTTGGTTGCAATGGTTTTTTCATTATAAAAAAACGAATGCTTTTTTAATAAATTGTATTTATTATATTTTTAATAAGGTGAAAATATGGATTCTAATGAAAATTATGAAGTAAAAGATTTATCCCTGGCAGAACAAGGAAAAAAAAATATCGATGTTGCAGAACTTAGGATGGGCTCTTTAATTGAAGTAAAAAAAAGATTTGAAAAAGAACTGCCATTCAAAAATATTACAATAGGGATGGCTCTTCATGTAACAAAAGAAACAGCAGTATTGATTAGAACTCTTATCACAGGGGGGGCAAAGGTCGCAATAACAGGGTGCAATCCTCTTTCAACACAAGATGATGTTGCAGCAGCGCTTGCAAAAGAAGGGGTAAATGTTTTTGCATATCGCGGGGAAACAAAGGAGGATTATTACAGGTATCTAAAAAAAATTATTTCATATAAGCCCGATATTACAATAGATGATGGGTGCGATCTGGTAGCAATAATACATAAAGAACATCCAGAGTTAATCCCAAAAATAATTGGCGGGTGCGAAGAAACAACAACAGGAGTAATAAGATTAAAGGCAATGGAAAAGGATAATGCCTTAAAATATCCGATAATTGCAGTAAATAATAATAAAACAAAACATCTTTTTGATAATTATTATGGAACAGGGCAGAGCACCTTGGATGGAATAATGAGGGCGACAAATATTCTTTTTGCAGGAAAAACACTGGTGGTATGCGGTTATGGAGACTGTGGAAAAGGCGTTGCCCTGAAAGCAAAGGGCTTTGGAAGCGAAATAATTGTTTGTGAAATTGAACCTGTCAAAGCTCTTCAGGCAAGAATGGACGGATACAGAGTAATGCCTTTGATGGATGCAAGTAAAATTGGGGATATTTTTATTACCGTTACTGGAAATAAGCATGTTATCAGAACAGAACATATAGACCATATGAAAAATGGGGCAGTTCTTGCAAACTCAGGACATTTTGATTTGGAGATTGATGTTTCTTCGATGAATAACAAATATCAAAAAAGGCAGATAAGAAATAATTTGGAGGAGTATACTGTTTCTGGAAAAAAGATTTATTTATGCGCAGAAGGAAGACTTGTAAACCTTGGAGCAGCAGAAGGGCATCCTTCTGAGGTTATGGCAACTTCTTTTTGCGGACAGGCGCTTGCCTGCGAGTATCTTGTAAAAAACAATGGAAAATTGGATAAAAAAGTAATCGATCTTCCGGAAAAGATAGATAAGGAAATTGCAACACTTCAGCTTAAATTTCTTGAAATAAAAATTGATTTTTTAACTGATGAACAAAAGAAATATCTGGAAAGCTGGGAAGAAGGAACATAACTTCTCAGAATAAACTGGACAGAATTTTCGATAAATTTTACATCGCTTTAAAAATATTTCCCTGCGTAGTTCTCTCTAATGACCGATAATAATGAATATGAAAATTTATTGGATAATATATATTCCAATCTTCCAAAACAAACATCCTCGGGTTCAAGATTTGAGCGCCCCGAATTTGATTCTTTTTTTGAAGGCAACAAAACAATAATCAAAAATATTGATTTGGTTTGTTCAAAACTTAGAAGAGATAAACAATTTTTGATAAAATACTTAACAAAAGAGCTTGCGACTCCAATAGTTATTGATGGGGAACGGGCCATTCTTCAAAGAAAAGTTTATCAAAATATTTTAAAGGATAAGCTTGATTACTTCATAAAAGAGTATGTTATCTGCAAAGTATGCGAAAAACCTGATACCAACATAGTAAATGTTGGAAATTTTAAAGAATTGGTTTGTGAGGCCTGCGGAGCGCGAAGGCCAGTGAAGTGATATTATGGGTTTTAGAAAAAATAATTGGAGTAATAAACCAAAACGTACCACTGCAGTTCAAACCGACTTTTCAAGAGTAAGGCTTCCTTATGAGGGGGAAATTCTTGGGATAGTTATTGCTTTAATGGGTGGAACACGCCTGCTTGTTAACTGCAAGGATGGAAAGGAAAGAATGTGCAGAATACCCGGGAAATTAAGAAAAAAGATATGGGTGCGTGACGGAGATGTTATTATTGTAAAGCCCGGAGACATCGAAGCAGATAAAAAAGCAGATGTTATCTGGAGATACAATCAAATTCAGGTAAACTGGCTTAAGAAAAAAGGCATCCTCTAAATCAAATCGGAACGTTTTTAAGTTTCAGTATATTAATCTTTGTATGGGAGAGGAAGTTTTTGCATTATCTGATGGAAGAAAACAGCTTTCGCATCACTTGCTGAATTTAGTTGATTCGCTAAATCCTGATTTTAAAAAATCACTAGAACTTAAGGGAATTGATCCAATTCCAGAAAGTATGAGGACCAGAATAAACTTTTCAAAAAATTTATTTTCTTATGGAAAATATCTTGAATCACTAAGTAATTTACAGGGAACTGCCATTATTTTTTCCGGAATTTCAAATAATGATCTGGGTGTTTTAAATACCTATAATTTGGTGTCTTCTGATGATTTTGGAAGAGAATTTTTCTTAAGTGCACTTGAATCGAAAGATCTAAATTCGTTTTATCAGAAATATTATGATTTTTCAAGTTATGTAATTTCGCGTGACTTAAATCGGATAGGCGCAGGAGCAAAAAAATCAATATTTGGAGATTATTTCACTGCAATGGAAAATTTTATTTATCTGGGCCTTAAAACAGCTATGCTGTCAAAAATAATTTCTGATGGATTGGTGGGGCCTGTAAAATCTATCTTATTTTGCAGAACTGAATCAGAACTAAAGGAAATCTGCAGACGAAATTATCTATCCTCTGAATTTAATTCTGGCAGATTCCAGCTAGAAAAAGATCATGCCGGAATACAAAATGCGATATCAGAAAGGTTTGATATTTCGCCAATTTTATCAATGGTTGGCCTTGAAATTTTGGAAGATAAAAAATTAAGCATACCTACAGTGGTTTCAAAATCAAAAAATGGAAGAAAAATTCAATTGAAAAATATTCCGGTAAAAAAATTCATTGCAAAAACTAATCGGGAAAAATTAAAGGGAAAAGATTCTAAAAAGAAAAAATCCGGCAAAAAAAAGTGACTTGATGGCGAGAAGAATAAGCAAAAGAAAAAGACCCCTTAGGGAATTTTATGTTCTTTCTGAACGATGGAAAATTGAGGACTCTGTTTTTGATAAATTCGTTCTTTTAACGATTTCCAAACTAATGAAAAAAAACCTAATTCGCTCTGTTGATTTTCCAATAAGCAGAGGAAAAGAAGCAAATGTCTATAGAGCCACAGATAGTGAAGGCAATTTGCTAGCTCTTAAGATATACCGGATAGAAACAACCCAGTTTTTTAAAAAAATGAAATATATTGAAGGGGATCCGAGATTTTCAAAAATAAAAAGAGATAGAAAAAATCTCGCCTTTATATTCGCAAAAAAAGAATTTCGAAACCTTATGATGTGCGATAAAATAGGAATTAACTGCCCAAAGGCATACATTTGTATAAGAAATGTTCTTCTTATGGATTTTTTAGGGATTGAAAGCAAGGTTTATCCTCAATTATTTCGTGCAAAACGCGAATTAAAATACCTAAAACAAATCCTAAATCAAATAAAATTAATGTATTCAAATGGTTTTGTTCATGCTGATTTAAGCCCTTATAATATTTTGGTTGGAGATAAGGTGTATCTAATTGATTTTGGGCAGGGTGTAATTAAAGATCACCCATATTTTGAAAGATTCCTGGAAAGAGATGTCTTAAATATTCTCTCATTTTTTGGAAAAGAAAAGGAATTGGAAAAAACACTCAATTGGATAAAAAATTAGGGCAGTTGTCCTTTCTACATTTTGTCCAAACATTCAATCCCTATCAATTCCAGTCCGTTTTTAAGAATTTGGGAAGAGCAAGAAACGATTGCAAGCCTTAAATCCTTTTTTTCATTTTCTGCTGTTAGGACTGGGGAGGTAGTATAAAATTTATTAAACGAATTGGCCATATCCAATAAATATTCGCACAAATTATATACACTCAGGTCCTCTGAACATTTTTGGACAATTTCTTCAAACTCGCACATTTTTCTTATTATTCGTTTTTCATTTTCATCCAATTCGCATTTTTTCAGGTCAAACCTGTTTTCTTTTTCAAGAATGCTTTTTGTTCTGACATATGCATATTGGATATATGGTCCGGTTTCCCCTTCCAGATTCAAAGCGTTTTCCCAGTCAAATACAAGAGTTTTATTATTTTCTATTTTAATCATTGCAAATTTCATTGCAGCAAGTGCTATTTTTTTTGCAATGTTATTAATCTCTATTTCATCCCAATCTAAATGTCTTTTTTTAATTTCTTCTTTTGTTCTTTCAATAAGCTTATTTTTCAAATCCTCATATAAAACCATAGTTCCATCTCGTGAAGACATTTTTCCTTCTGGAAGCATTACGAGTTCATAAATAAGATGATATGATTTTTTCCATGCTTCCAAAAAACCCATTTTTTCAAAAGTCTTAAACAATTGCCTGAAATGAAATTCCTGCTCTTTTCCAACAACATGTATGCTTTTGTCCAATTTATATTTGTCGAATTTGATTTTTGCAAGCCCAAGATCTTTCGCAGAATACAATGGGTAACCCTCCCTGGTTATCAATACAAAAACCCCTAAATCATCATCTCTAAGATCCATGATTACTGCATTTTGGTCTTTTTTTGCAATTCCCTCTTTTAACAATTCCAAAGAAATTTTTTTTCCAAGCTTTTCTACCTGGCTTTCAAAATATAACTCATCAAATTTTACTCCAAACTCTAGATAAAATTTTTCAAAATCATCAAGACACCACTCTCTTGTTTCTTTCCATATCTTTGTTAAATTTAAATCATTACTGTATAATTTTTGATTTATTTTTTGAACTTCTTGTTCTAATTCGATATTTCCCTGTATTTTTTTTGATGCTTCAAAATAAACTTTCCCAAGCCATATGCCCCTGTTTTCCTTTGGAGCTTTTTGATTATATAAATTTATAAATCCCCACAAACATTTGGCAACATGCGGACCAATATCCCCTTGATAATTAACTCGTATTACTTTTTTTCCATTAAATTCCAATATTTTTGATAGTGCTTCTCCCAAAGAGATATTTCTTATATGCCCAATATGAACACCCTTATGGGTATTTGCATGAAAAAATTCGACCATTATCGTTTCTTTTGTTTTTCCCCCTCTTCCAAAGTTCCCTTTCTCCTTTTGGATTTTTTTAAGCGCCTCATGATAAAATCCTGATCTTAAATAAACATTTACATATGGGCCAGCAGTACTAATTTTTTGTGTAAATTTATTTTGTTTTAGAATTTCACATAGTTTTTCTGCAATTTCAACCGGATTTTTTTTCTGTTCTTTAGCTATTGCAAATGCAATATTTGTTGCAATGTCCCCGAATTCTTCTTTTGGAACGCTAAAGCTCTGCATAACTCTCTTAGTATCTATTCCAAATTCCTTTGAAATTTCTCTTGAAAATTCCTTTTTTAGTTCTTTAAGCATACATTTGTTTATTATCAAAAATGTATTAAATCTATTCACACCTATCTAATCGTGAAAGAATATATACTTTTTGGGATTATTCTTGGAATTTTATCAGGATTTATTCCTGCAATTCATTCAAACACAATCATTTCCTTTTTAAATGAGTTTGGAATTTCTGAAGAGGTTTTTCCATACCTGATTATTTCTTTGTTTGGTGCATATACATTATGCTCTTTTATTCCTTCAATTTTTTTTGGAATCCCTGATGATTCTTCAGTTTTAACAGTTCTTCCAGGCCAAAGGCTTGTAAAAGAAGGCAGGGGCCCATTAGCATTAAAAACAGTAATTTTTTGTTCTGTTTTTACAGCTGTAATCTGTCTTGCCCTTTTTCCAGTATCACTTTTTGCATTTCCGGTGATATACTCCATTTTAAAAGCGCATATGGGGTATATTTTGATAATTTTATCAATTGTTCTTCTTATAAAATCTAAAAAGCCCTTATACGCGTTAGTGATATTTTTACTTGCAGGAATGCTTGGATACTCTGCGTTCAAATTGGAACTAAAAGATCCGTTTCTTCCTCTCTTTTGCGGAATGTTTGCCCTGGCTGCAATGTATGCCTATAAAAAATCAAAAATTCCAGAGCAGAAAGATGAAAAACTTGACCTTGGAATTTTAAAATATGCAGTTGCCGGAATAATCGGCGGGTTTTTTGCAGATTTAATACCCGGAGTTAGCTCTGCCTCGCAGGTATCAACATTTATTTCAATTTTTCTTCCAATAACTTCGCTTGGATATCTTGCAACTATTTCTTCTGTTTCTGTAAGCCAGGCAATATTTGCTTTATCAACAAGCGCATCCATTGAAAAATCAAGAGTTGGCGCAGTGGTGTGGCTTTCAAAATTTACAGACCTTTCAGCTGATTTTTATTTGTATGCTCTTCTATTCATATTTTCATTATGTATTGCTGCAGCAATACTCTATTTTTTTAGAATGAAGATTTCTTCTGTGTCCAAGGTGGATTTTTCCAAATTAAATATTGTTCTTGCAATTTATCTGTTTTCATTAGTTTATCTCATTGATGGTTTTATTGGAATAGTTATTTTTATTGCAGGCTCATTTTTAGGTTATTGTGCAATAAGACTTAATGTTGAAAGGACATTTTTAATGGGGGCTGTTATTATTCCGACAATGCTGTTTTTTTTGAAAATTTTCATTTAGGTTAATAATTTAATCTTTTCATAAGTATATCATTCCATGCAGGAAAATTCCATTTTAATAAAAAATGCAGTTATAATAACCCAAAATGAAAAAAGAGAGATATTTAACGGGGACATCCTTATTGAAAATAACCTCATAACCGGGGTTGGAAAAAATCTGAATTATGATGCAAAACAGACATTTGATGCAAAAAATAAAATCGCAATGCCCGGATTAATAAATACACATACGCATATTGCAATGACACTTCTTAGGGGATATGGGGAGGGGCTTTCTCTTCACAGCTGGCTTTTGGAAAAAATATGGCCGGCTGAGGCAAAATTAACTGAAAAATCAATATACTGGGGCACTCTTCTTGGAGCATTGGAAATGATTTCTTCCGGAACGACTTGTTTTTGTGATATGTATCTTATAGGTCTTGAAGAAATTGCCAAAGCCTCAAAGGATGCAGGGCTTAGGGCAGTAATTGGATATGGAATGATAGATAAAGTATCAAAAAGAGATGCTAAAACCGAGCTTTTAGGGGCCAAAGATTTTGTTTCAAAAATAAAAAATAAATCTGATTTGATAAAACCTGCAATTGCCCCTCATGCTCCCTATACCTGCTCTGATGAATTAATAATAAAATCAAAGGAATTTGCAAAAAAGGAAAAACTGCTTTTTCATATGCATGTAAGTGAAACAAGAAAAGAATTATTTGATTTTTTAGAAAAGGAGGGAAAAAGACCATTCGAGTATTTAAATGAACTTGGAATAATTGATGAGGATTCATCATTTGCCCATGCATCATGGGTTTCAAAAAGAGAAATAGATATAATTGGAAAAAATCATGCCCATATCTGCCATTGTCCTGTGAGTAATTTAAAACTTGCAACTGGAGGAATTTGCCCCATCTATGAATATGAACAACGAGGGGGGGTGGTAAGTATTGCAACTGACGGGGCATCTAGTAATAATTCACTTAATATGTTTGAAAGTATGAAAATCGCCTCTCTTATGCAAAACCATAAGTATTGGAATAATGCAATTATTTCTGCACAGAAAATTTTTGATTTCGCAACTATAAACGGGGCAAAAACACTTGAAGTAAATGCAGGTTCAATTGAATCAGGAAAACTTGCAGATATTGTATTTTTGGATGCAAATTCGCCAAATCTTAATCCGATTCATGATCTAATTGCAAATATCGTGTATTCTTCAAATCCATCAAATATTACTGATGTAATCATAAACGGGGAGATTATTTATAGGGATAGAAAATTTGTTACTCTAAATCCTAAAGAAATTTTTGAAAATGTGAATGCCTCTATTAAATTATTTGTTTAATCAGTTTTAGGATTCTTATTCAATATAGCCTATCCCATCAAAAAAATAACTGCATACGCGAGGAATAGGTAAATTAACCATTTCTGATGTTTTTTTATTTTCTATTTGTATCTCTGTTGTTGGGAATTTTCCATTTTTTTCCCGGATTACTGCTAAATGAACCGAAAGAGCAGATAATTCCTGATTTAATTTAGGCAAATTACCAGTTACTATTTGTTTTGAGAAAGAATTATTAGAATTATCTACTAATATAACCCTTGGACAAGCCCCCATTTGTCCGCCTAAGGCATTGCAATTTGTTACCAATACCTGAGCAGGATTTCTTTGAAGAAGGCAGCCCGAACCCTCTCTTAGGCTTGTGATAATAGAATTTTCATTCCGGTCTGGTTCTGCCTTATGGCATCCAAACACAAGTAATGCTGTAATCATGACTGTTCCTACTATTTTTGAAGTTATATGTTTTAATTTCATGTTATAAATTATGGAACATAATATTTATAAACCCTGATTCGTTAGTGATTATTTATGGATTTTTTAAAATCCAAAATATTTAAATACTTTTCCATACCTTAATTTACAAACTTTTAAAAATGTTTTCTTTAAATGAGGTGTGGGTATGGTTAAAAAATGTCCAGAATGTGGCGGAGTAAAATTAATCAGGGATTATGAAAAAGGAGAACTAATTTGTGGTTCTTGTGGTCTTATTATTGCAGAAAATATTCATGATGTCGGTCCGGAATGGAGAGCATTTGATTCTGAACAAAAAGCTAAACGGGCAAGAGGAGGAGCTCCAATTAAACTTACAAAACCAAATAAGGGCCTGGTAACTGAAATCGACCAATATAACAGGGATATACGCGGTACAAAGATATCCCAGAAAAAACAGCCCCAATTATACAGAATGAGAAAATGGCACAAAAGAATTTCTATTTCTACTTCTCTTGAAAGAAATCTGGTAATTGCATTGGCTGAATTAGACAGAATCGCATCTTCACTCGGTCTTCCTGATTCAATTAAGGAAAGTGCGGCATTATTATATAGAAAGGCAGTAAAGGAGGAATTAATACGAGGAAGATTAATCGAAAGTGTGGTTGCAGCAGTAATATATGCAATATGCAGAATACGGGGGATTCCAAGAACGCTTGATGAAATTTCAAAAGCATCTGGAATAGAAAAAAAAGAAATTGGAAGAGCATATAGATTCATAAAAACTGAATTGGATATTGATGTTCCTCTAACTGATCCAAGCCAGTATGTATCTAAATTCTCAGCTGCGTTAAAGCTTTCAGGTGAAGTTCAACAGACTGCAGTAAAATTAATAAGAAAATCCCTTAAAAAAGGCCTTATTTCAGGAAGAGGTCCGACAGGAGTCGCTGCTGCATCAATTTATATTGCAGCAGCAATAAACAAAGAGAAACGAACCCAAAAAGAAGTTGCCGATGTTGCAGGAGTTACCGAAGTAACGATAAGAAATAGATACCGGGAACTGAAAAAAGAACTCAATTTAAAAGTTGACCTTTAATTTTTTTCTTTTTTCTTTTGTATTCTGATTATAGAGGTATCGGGGTAAAAATCAAGATATTTAAACCTAATTCTGCTAATTTATTTTGGGTTTGTTTTAAATGGGCCCGCATGAGGGTAAGTTAATATGCCGATGTTTGATGGAAATAAAAATTGTGCAGTATGCAAAAAAGAATTGGATGATAAAAAATATTTTGGAATGAATCTTAATGGATATACATTCAGCTTTTGCGAAAAATGCTTCAAAACGCGAAAGGATGATGTAAAGAGGGTGTTAAACGACAATGTCTAATTTTTTTATTTCTTTTTAGAATATATATAAAAATTTTGCTGTCGAATTATTCTTGGTGTTTTTATGAATTTAGAAGAGGCTCTGGCAAAAGCATTTGTTGGAGAAAGCATGGCAAGAAATAGATATACTCTGTATGCAAAGGTTGCAATAAAAGAAGGATATGAACAGATAGGGGGGATATTTCTTGAAACTGCAGAACAGGAAAGACAGCATGGCAAATGGTTTTTTACAATGATGAATGAAGTTCGCAAAAAAAAGGGTTTAAAAGAAATAAGCATCGAAACAGAAGTTCCTCATGTTTTTGGATCAACAATTGAAAATTTAAATGAGGCAATAACTGGAGAACATTATGAAAATAGCAAACTTTATCCAGAAATTGCAGAAATTGCAAAAACAGAAGGATATCCTGAAATTTATACGAGAGTTTTAATGATTGCAAAGGCGGAAATGCACCACGAAGAGAGATATTCAAAACTATTAAACGAGCTTAAAAATAAGTCTGTTTTTAAGAAAGATGAAAAAGTGGTATGGGTTTGCCGTGAATGCGGTTATTTCCATGATGGGACAGAACCTCCAGAAAAATGCCCTTCATGCAATCACCCGAAAGCTTTTTTTCAGGTAAAATGTGAAAACTATTAGTTTTTCTTTTTTATTATTTCAAGTTCTTTTCCTGCCAAAATAATTTTCTCTAAAAATTCATCTAATTCTTCTTTTGTATGCGCAGCGCTAATTTGCACCCTAATTTCATCTTTTCCTTTAGGTACTACAGGATAATTTATATTGGTTACAAGAACTCCCAATTTGAATAATTTTTCAGTCAATGCCTTTGTTTTATGTGCATCCCCTATAAGTACGGGTTGTATCGGATGAATTGAATCTGCTGCAAAAATAAATCCTGCATCTTTCATTTTTTCCTTAAAATATATAATATTCTTTCCAAGATTTTCAAGCATTTTTAATCCTTCATCTGAATCTACGATATTTAAAGATTCAAGTGCTGCCCCCGCTGTTCCGGGGGAGATGGGATTGGAATAGATATATGTTGAACATGATTCCCGCATATAATCAATCAAAACTTTTTTTCCTGCAATATATCCCCCGTCACATCCAAATCCTTTTCCAAGCGTTCCAATCAAAAGATCGCAGTGTCCACTGGTTTTTTCCTCACATCCTCTCCCTGTTTTTCCAAAACAGGCAACCCCGTGGCTGTCATCAATTGCACTAATAATTCCCTGTTCATAATTTTTATCATGTTTTTCTATAATTTTTTGCATTTTTCCAACATCAATACATTCCCCAAGCATGCTAAATATTCCGTCTGCAACAACAAGAACCCGTTTGAATTTTTCTTTATTTTCCTCGAGTATCTGATCTAAATTATCCAAATCCATATGTTTGAATATTGCCTTATTTTCCTTTGAAAGGCCTGCAACCCTTATTCCATCAATTATGCTTCTGTGATTTAACTCATCCGAGATCACTAGTGTATTTGCATCAACTAATGAGGTTTTGCTCTGGCCTTTGATTATACAATGCAAAACTGCCATATTTGCAGCAAAAGCAGATGAAAATATCATCGCATCCTCTCTTTTATGAAAATTTGCAATCTTTTTTTCAAGATCTTTATGAACTTTCATTGTCCCTGAAATAAATCTTACAGCGCCTGGCCCTGAACCATATTTTTTTGATGCCTCCTCTTCTGCCTTATTTATTTTTTTGTTGAATCTTAGCCCAAGATAATCATTTGAATTAAAAATCAGGTACTTTTTGCCTTCTATAATGGCCCTTTGGTTTTCATCAAATCCCTCAATTACTTTTTCGTGCCGTTTTTCTGTTTTGGACTCATCAATTCTATTTATTTCCATTTGTACTAAATTAAAAAAATTTTCTTTTGGCATATAAAACAACCCTAATTTGATATTCGAAGGTGAAGTATTTAATAGTTTCTAGACAAATAAATTTATGAACTCTAAAAAAATTTTAATTACTGGGGCTGCAGGACAAATCGGTTCAGAACTTGTTTTGGCATTGAGGGAAAAATATGGAAATTCCAATGTAATCCCGATGTATCATAAAAATATGCCAAAAAATGCAATTGAACCTTATGTAATTGGAGATGCAACAAAAAAGGAACTTTTGGAAGAATATATTAAAAAATACCAAATAAATGAAATATATCACCTGGTAGGCATACTTTCGGCAAAAGGAGAGCAAAACCCTTCGCTTGCATATGAAGTGAATATGAATAGTTTGAAAAATGTTTTAGATATTGCCAAAGAACTTAAAGAGCAGGGAAAAACAATTAAAATATTCTGGCCAAGTTCAATTGCAGCATTCGGGCCGACAACCCCTCGTGAAAATACTCCTCAAAAAACAGTTCTTGAACCCTCTACAATGTATGGCGTAACAAAGGTTGCAGGAGAACTTCTTGTAAATTATTATTTTATAAAATATGGGATTGATACAAGGAGCCTTAGGTATCCGGGAATTATAAGCTGGAAAACTCCCCCTGGAGGAGGAACAACAGATTATGCAGTAGATATATTTTATAAAGCCTTAAAAAACGAAAAATATTCATGTTTTCTTTCCAAAGGATCATATCTTCCAATGATGTATATGGATGATGCAATTAAAGCCACAATTCAACTAATGGATGCAGATGCTTCAAAAATAAGGGTTAGGACAAGCTACAATATTACTGCGGTCAGTTTTGATCCTGAAGAGATTTATAATGAGATAAAAAAACATATCCCTTTATTTGAAATGGATTATTCCCCTGATTTCCGGCAGAAAATTGCAGATTCCTGGCCAAAATCTATTGATGATTCCTTTGCACGATCTGATTGGGGATGGAAACATGAGTTTGGATTATCAAAAATAGTTACAGATATGATCAAAAATCTTAAAACTATTCTGTGAGGTTTACAAAAAAATGGTAAATTTAAAAGAATTAATAATTGCAATTTTAATTTGCCAGCTTGCAGGAATTATTGGATCTATTTTTACTTTTGATTCTGTTTCTTTATGGTATCCTACTCTTGTAAAGCCTTCATTTACTCCTCCAAGCTGGGTTTTTGCACCTGTTTGGATAACTCTTTATACTTTGATGGGAATTAGCCTATATTGGATTTATAATTCAAAATTAAAGGATAAAAAAGCGTTTTATGTATTTGGAGGCCAATTAATCTTAAACGCGCTTTGGTCTATTGTATTTTTTGGATTTCATTTGATATTTGTATCTTTTTTGATCATTGTTTTACTTTGGATTTTGATTTTATTGACAATGGTATTATTTTATAAAGTTGATAAAAAAGCAGGAATCATATTAATTCCTTATCTATTATGGGTTAGCCTTGCAACTCTATTAAATTATTACCTTTGGATTTTAAATTGAAAGATTATTTTAGAAAAGATAAAATTAATTTATATTTAAATAATTGATATGCTCTCTTTATAAATATATATGTATACATATACATTATGAGCCAATTAGTAAACCTATCTGACGATGTGTATGCAAGATTGACTAAATTGAAAAAAATAAAAAGTACTAGTTACAGCGAGATCGTAAATGAACTTTTAGAGAAAAAAGAAGAAGAAAAGTACGAGACTAAAAAAGATCTTTTAGAGTATATCGAAAAACTGGAAATTAAGTATAAAGGAAAGAAAAGGGAAAATATCTCCGAAAATATAGATGAAATTTTATACGGATGATATTGTGGCTATAGCAGACAGTTCTTTTTTGGTTTCTCTTTTTGTTCCACATGATGAAAATCATGAAAAAGCTAAGGAAAAATTCATTAAAACAAATGAAGAAATATTAATTCCGGATATTATTTTGTATGAAACCCTGACCGTAATAAATTATAAGCTAGGATATGCAGAAAAGAAATCCATTTTTCAAAAGATAATATCTAATAGTTCCTTTGTTGTAGAGCACCTAACGCCTTCTGAATTAAAAGACACATTAAATAGCTTTATCTTATCTGAATCAAAATTAAGTTTTCCGGATGTTTTGGTTTTAAATTTAGCAACAAAAAGAAAATCTGAAATACTTGTATTCGATAAGAATATAATAAAAGAGATAAATATAAAATAATGTTAGAAAAGATAAAATTAATTTATATTTAGATGGTTAATATGCAGTATTTATAAATATATATGTATAAAATATATACATATCTAGATATGGTGATTTAAATGGGAAATGTAATGATCTCTCTTGATGATGAATATGAAAACTTACTTAGGCAATTAGCCAGAGAGAAATATGGTGGAAAAAAAGGTTCTCTAAGCGAAGTAGTTCAAGATGCATTAAGCCAACTTAAATCAGAAAAAAGCATAGTAAAAGAAAGGATAAAAAAAAGACTTACTACTGGACTTAATTTCAAATATAAAATGTATAAAAAACGCAGTGAAATTTATGACTAAAACCTTAATTGATTCAAATATTTTAATATATGCGCATCAAAAAAAAGATGAAGAAAAGTGTGTGCTAAGCGCTAAAATAGTAAATCATCTTATTGATAACGGGGATATCGTTTTAAGTGTTCAAAATCTCGTTGAATTCTCAAGGGTTTTATCTGAAAAAAGCGTCCCTTTAATAGATAATGATCTTATAAGACAGTATGTCTTTGATTTGATTGAAGTTTCTAGCATTATAGAATATAATTCTAATACTGTAATGAATGCATTAAGCATTTCAAAACAATATTCTATTCACTTTTTTGATGCGCTTTTAGTTGCAACGATGCAGGAAAATGGAATATCAAAGATTATTACAGAAAATGAAAAAGATTTTGAGAAAATGAGCTGGCTTGAAGTAATTAATCCATTTAAGGAGAATAAATGAACGGGTATTTTAGAAAAGATAAAGGAGTTTGAAAAAAAGGTGGAAAATATTAAAGGGATAGAAAAGGTTCACAACTCGGTCGAATCTCAAATTAATAGATTTAATATACCTTCTAAGTAAACCATCTTTAAAAAAATCTCCTATCAGTAAACCAAAACCCTGATTTCCCCCAACTTTTACTATTTTTTAGATCCTTTTTCAATTAAGCGGGCTTCTGTTTTCAGGTTTTTCCAATCAATAGCATAGTAGTAAACCAATAGATTGTTTTAGTACTAGTGAAATGTGACTCGGTTTACTACATAAGTAAATAGCATAAAAATTGGTTTACTGCTTTGGTAATTAATAATTTCTTTATATTTTAGTTTGCAGATCTTATACAAAAACTAACACCATTCTTTTGCTAGTTTTACTAGTTAAACCCTAGCCTAGAATGATGAAAACTACCTAAAAAATGAAACTGAAGCAAATTTATCGTCGTAATTTGTTTTTTAATTTTGCCTTATTGAAATATAACTTACAAAGAATTAAAAAAATTAAAATAAATAAAATAGTGTAACTTAAATTTTCAAAATTAAAATATTAAAAACTAATGGATAAGATATATAAAAGTATTTTATAAATTCTAAGATTATTTTCTAATTCAATTAAATATTATAAATATTTATAAATTCTAAGATTATTTTATATTATAAAATTCTAATTAAAAATTAAATCCTAAAATATTATGGCATTTTTATAATTTTTAAAATGTTTATCAAGACTAATTATTTTTGAATTCTCCAAATCTCCATGGGCCATTATAATACAATCAACAAGTGAAATATCAGGTTCTGTTTTTTTCAATTCTCCATGCAAAAATCCAGCTTTTTTTGAAACTTCAAAATTCAAATTTAAAATAGTGCAATTTTTTTCAAGAACGCATATAAATTTTAAAGGATCAATTTTTTCTCTTTTTAGTTTGCTTATCAATTCTGAAATTACGATTGCAGGTATTAAATTTTTCACTTCTTCTGAAATGAAATAATCCTTTATTTTAGCTCCCTTTTCAGTTTCCTGAAAAAATTCAATAAGAGCAGAAGTATCAAATATAATTTTAGAGTCTGTCAAGCCTATCCTCTCTACACTTCCATTTTATATTTTTATCCTTAAGAGAACCAAATAGCTCCAAAAGCTCAGGTATATTCTTTTTTTTATGTAATTCAACTCTTACTTCTTGGTTTTCGCTTAGGTTAAGCTCTTTTTTTGTTTCAGAGGGTATAAATAGAGCTAATGAGTTGCCTACTTTTTTTAATTTTCCAAAGAGAGTAATATTTTTCATTATACCACATATAATTATACAATGTTAAATTTTTTAAACCTTTGTTTTCATAATAATTATTATATCTGGAGATAAATTTAATAGAATAATGATGTCAGGTAATATTTAATATCATTAAAATATTGAGCTCCTATTAGAAAAAAATGAAAAAATTAAACCCCGCATTCAGTTTTCATAATAACTCCATCAATAGAAATAGTTAAAACATCTTCAGAGCCATCAACATCATAAAATACATTATAGAATAATGCATTTAATTTTACTGCCTTAACACTATTTTTATCATAATTTATTGATTTGGAATCCAAATACGAACTAACAACTAATTTAGCAGTGTCCTCATCTGCAATTGAAACCTTTGACTCATATAAAATTCCGCCTTCTGGAAACATTTCCTTGCACCAGCATGAATCAACCATACAATTAAACATCTCGCAATCAACCCTATCCCAGCATTTATCAGGAATGCTATCTTTTGGAATAGTTACCCCCTTGTAATAATAAAGATTATCCGGGGGATTTGGACCAATCAAACAGCCAAATAAAAAAACTAATGAAATAAAAAGCCCTAAAAATATTATTTTATTTTTCATATCCGTTTTTCTTAAATAATATTTATAAATATATGTTTAAAATAACTAACGGCTAGACAACCGTTGTATTATTTTAATCCCTAGTACAACAAATGCTATAAACGCTCCGCAGAAGACAACGGTTGCCATGCAAATGGTTATAAAAATAAAAATAAAGATCAGAAAGGCTATTAAAAAATCAGAAGAAAGACTGCTAACTTCAAAAATTCTAGAAAAAATAGTAAGGCATAAAAATAAATTACCTATAGCCAAATCAAGATAGGTGTTTTTGTCAATTGTTAGACTACATTTAACAGAGTAATACTTCAAATCTTTTGAAAATTCACTAATTTTAATATCCTTATAATTTTTATAGGATTCATTGATAGAATTATAAAATGCCTTAATATAAAAAAATAAGCTTAATATCAATGAAAAAATATCAAAATACTTCAAGAAAATTTCTAACATGATAACCTCTTTAAATAATTCAAAATAAATAAAAAATAATATTAGAAAAGATGAAATTATTTTACTACTTCAAATCTTCCCTTTAATTTATCTAAAACCTTTGGAAGGGTAGTATATTCCATTTCACTTGGTGCAAGTCTGTGAGGTTCAAAAGGTCCGTGCCTTCTCATATAATCTGCTATTTTCATAGCTTTTCTTCGTGTCAAATCAAATGCAACATCTGCAAATAAATCAACAGGACCAACTAATTTTCCCTCTGCAAGCTGAAAGCCAAGTGCAACAACACGAGGCGGACCATCAAATCTTGTTGGAAGTGCATCTTCCATTGAAACAGGCATCATAGGCCCGCAATGAGAACCTCTCATCCAACCTGAAACCAAATGTGGAAATGCAAATCCTTCCAAAACTTCCCCAAGCGCAGGAAAACCTGATTGTGCCCTAACTATTGCAACAGGATCATCTTTTCCAACATACTCTCCTGCAATTAAAGATAATTTATCAGTAGAAACTACTGCAACAGGTTCATTGGTGGGATATTTTCCTTCTTTTGGATAAACCCTTTTTATTACATACTTACTTTTACTTCCGACCAATGCCAAAAGTTCGTGCAATTCCTTGGGGGTTTCTAAAAATACCCTTTTATTATTATAAATATCATAAACTTCAAATTTAAATCCTGCAATCATTGTCGGATCAATTGAAAGCCCTGCTGTATTAAATGGGTCTGCAAACATCTTAAATACTGGCAAATTAAATGCAGAAGGGTCGGTTTTGTCCATTAAAAAACAGACTAAAGGCTCGCTTTTTCTTTCAGTAATTTCCATTTCTGCAACCCCTGGACCCATTCCTTTTATATTTCCGGAAAATGCATCAGCAAGCAGATCCTGTCCAGCTCCATATAATTTCAATTCTTTTGCAATTTCTGTGCATTTTACAAATGTATCCCATGCAAGCCCATGAATTTGAGAACTATCAACCCCTTTATTATGGCTTAAAATTAATTCCAGATCATCTCCGCATTTTCCAACAAAAAAATCCGTAATATCTTTTTTATCCTTTGCAGAATTTAACAATTCATTTGCTTTTTCCATTAATTTTGGGTGCATTCCGCTGTGTCCTGGATATCCACCGACATCTGCTTTTATAATACTAATTGTTGTTTTTGCCATAAAATTCAACTCCATATTATATACTAATAATTAATTTAAAAATATTTCATTTTTCATCTTCATCCTTAATTGAGGCTTCTGAAGCCTTTTCCTGTTTTTTTGCAATATTTAGCACTTGCAACCCTCTGCTTCCATCCCGATATACAGTAGTTCCTTTGCATCTAAGTTTCCATGATAATAAATAAGCCTTTTCAATATCTTCAACTGTCGCCTCATTTGGAAGATTAATTGTTTTACTTACTGCAAGATCAGTATATTTTTGGATTGCTGCCTGCATTTTAACATGTTCTTCTGAATTAATATCATAAGAAATCACAAAAACTTTTCTTATATCTTCTGGAATTGAATTAAGTGCCTGTATAGTTCCATTATCGATTACTTCCTGCATTAATTCTTCAGAGTATAACCCTCTGGATTTTAGCACTTTTTCAAATAATTCATTGGAATAATAAAATTTGGTTCCATCCATAACATTTTTTATAAAGGCTAATGCAAATAATGGCTCTATTCCACTTGAAGTATCTGCAATCATAGAAATTGTTCCGGTTGGCGCAATAGATGTTACAGTAGCATTCCGCATTGCATCATATTTTTTTGACCAGGTACTATCTTTGAAACCTGGAAATGATCCTCTAACTCTTCCAAGCTCGTTGCTCATTTTTCTTGCCTCATCAGTTACAAATTTCATTGTATACTCTGCAATTTTAAATGATTCTTCAGAGCCGTATTTAACTCCTAATTTGATTAAATAATCTGCAAAACCCATAATTCCAAGACCTATTCTTCTGTGGTGTTGGGATCTTTCTTTAATTATCGGAATGGGATATTTATTAAGCTCAACTACATTATCCAAAAAGGTGACGGCAAGCCTTACAATTCTTCTTAAATTTTTCCAATCCACTTTATCTTTCCAATTTTTATCAGACCAATCTAATTGTACGAATTTTTCAAGATTTATGCTTCCAAGATTACATGATTCAAAATCAGGCATTGGAACTTCACCACATGGATTAGTAGAATTTATAACATAATTTGGAGTCGAATTAGTATTATTTATGGTATCTATGAACAATACTCCGGGCTCTGCTGATTTCCATGCACTATATGAAATTTGATGGAATAGGGTTCTTGCCTTAACTTTTCTTATTGGTTTTTGATCCCTTGGATTTTTTAATTCATAATCCTCATCGTTTTCAAATGCCTTCATAAACTCATCATCTATTGCAACGCTAACATTAAAGTTTTCCAAAAATCCGGGGGTTTGCTTTGCAGTAATAAATTCTTCTACATCCGGATGCCAGATATGCATAACACCCATATTTGCCCCTCTTCTTTTTCCACCCTGTTTTATTACATTGGTTGCATGGTCAAATACAGTCATAAAAGATAATGGCCCTGATGCAACACCTGCTGTAGATTTAACAAAATCCCCCTTAGGCCTCAAATAAGAAAAACAATAGCCTGTTCCCCCTCCTGATTTGTGAATTACTGCAGCATATTTTACAGCATCAAAAATTTCATCGATATTGTCTTGTATCCCCAAAACAAAACAAGCTGAAAGCTGGCCAAGTGAAGTTCCGGCATTCATTAGTGTAGGAGAATTAGGCAAAAATTCAAAATTAGTCATCATCTGAAAAAATGCATTTTCATAGTATTCAATATCTTTTTGAGTGCCTCCAAATAAAGATTCTGCAGAAGCCAAATGTTTTGCAACTCTTTTGAACAACTGACTCGGAGTTTCAATTGGTTTTCCTTTGTCATCTTTTATTAAATATCTTCTCTCAAGAACCTTTATGGAATTAAGGGAAAGTTTTAAATCATCTTCAACTCCGATTAATTTTTTTGCATCCCGTTCCATTTGTTTTCTGAATCGATATAAGATATACGCTTTTGCAGTTGCAGCATGGCCCAATTCTATTAATGCCTTTTCAACACAATCCTGAACATTTTCAACTGACGGAGTATCATCATCCTTAAACTTAGATTCGAGGTACTTGTGGGCAAGAGAGGCCACTTTTTTTGATTCCCCCCTATCATTTCCCCCAAGCGCCTGCGCTGCCTTAAATATTGCATTTGTCACTTTCTCCAAATCAAAAGGAACAACAGAACCATCTCTTTTTCTTATTTTTTTAACCATAAAACCAACCTATTTAGAAAAAGTAAAATACCTATAAAACTATATCATTATAAATGAATTGTTTTAAGGGGTAAATACTAATTATATAAGAATTAATTATTTAACACCTAAAATTGATTTTAATATCTCTTTTGCAGAATTTTTATTTAAGAATTGGTTGTCATTTCCACAGGAAGAATTCAAAATGCATTTAGGGCACCCATTTTCACATCTACATTTGTTTAATCTATCAAAACTCATGGAACATATCTGATTAAAATTTTCGAAAATCAGCTCTGAAATTCCATTTCCACCCTCAGCAGACTCAAAAATGAAAATTTCTCCAGAAGGGTAACTAAGCCCGCCAATTTCTTTTGATTCACATCCCAAAAGAGCAGGCGCCAGGCCAATTGTAATATGTTCAAATGCATGAAGGCCTGATGAAAAATTTTCAACATCAAATGAAAGGGAATTCAAATCTATCCAAAAAGAATAGCTATCAAATTCATATTCATATGGAATTTTAAATTTTTCTTCGGATAAAATTCTTCCGCTAAAAATATCCTTTATCCGATATCCATAAATCTGATTTTTGATGTGTATTTTTCCAAAAAAGATTGGAAAGCCAGTTATTTCAGATTCTTTTATTTTTTCAATTATTTGTATCTCTTTTGTTTTTAATGCCTGGGTAAATTCATTTGTTTCCCCTCTTAATTTTGAGATGCGGGCTTCCTTTTTTTCTAAATCAAGTTTTTCAACTAGATAGGGGATTCCACCATGAAGATAAATTGCTCCTTCATATAATTCAGAAAGCGCTATTGAATATTCCCGTTCTCCTAAAAATTTATAGGTATCTGCATCTTTTATTGTGATATTATGGCCTATCCCCCTCAAATTTAAGGAATTAACTATTGAAACTGCTTTTGGAGTCATTGAATAAAAATCATTCCATTTTTTCAAAAGACCCTCATTTTCAAGTTCTTCTACTAGTCTGTGATTTTGTTCTAATTCTTCACATTTCAAAAGCTTGTCTTTTGAAGCGCAAAGTATGTGAATTTTTTTTATTTTTTTATTTTCAGGGTTTACATAGCATCTTTCGGGGCTCCCTTTTAAATATTCAATCGGATTGTCGATGTAGTATTGGTCAATGGGATTTTCCCTTGAAACAAAAATCGAGGTTGCATCCTGACCAAATCGTCCAGCCCTTCCTATTCTTTGTTTTACCCTTGTTATTGTACCCGGAAATCCTGCTAAGATTACACAATCAACATCTCCAATATCCAAACCCAATTCCAATGCAGAGGTTGTTGCAAGATAATTGATTTTTCCTTTCCTAAAATCTTCCTCTATTCCTTTTCTTTTTTCATAAGCTAAACCGCTTCTATAAACCTGAAGAGGAATATTCTCTGTTTTTGCATATAAGGAAAGCCTCTCTACAACTAAGTGAGAATTTCCAAAAATAAGGGTTTTGTCTTTCAATCCCTTTAAAATTTCAAGAATTGTGGTAAAATAACTTTTTTCTTCGCAGGGAATCATATAATGTTTTATTTTTGAATGCTTGGTGGAAATTCCGGTTATTTCTTTGACATCCTCTCCTATTAATTTTGATGAGAATTCCTTTGCATTCTGGATAGTAGCAGATGTCATAATAAATTGGGGTTTTTTAGGGCACAACCTTTTAAGCCTCCAGAATAAATTATGGACATGAGAACCCAAAAGTCCGCTATAATAATGGGTTTCGTCCAGAACAACGAATTTCAGATTGTTAAAAAAATTCTTAAAAGAACGATTATTCATTAATATAAAATGGAGCATATCCACATTCGTAATTAAAATCCTTGGATTATTTTCCCGTATCCTCTTTCTTTGATATTCCGGAGTATCCCCGTCATATATTTTTGCATCTATTCCATATATTAAAAAAGGGCTAAACTTTCGAAGTTGATCCCGAGACAATGCTTTTGTTGGATAAAGAATTAATGAGTTTTTTTTGTTTAGGGCCGCATTAATAATTTCAGAGATATATATTTCGGATTTTCCGCTTGCAGTTGGAGAATTTACCACTATATTTTTTCCATTTCGTATAAAATTTATTGCTTCAGCCTGATGTTTATATAATTTTTTGATTCCTTTGGAATTAAATACATCTCTTACGATTTTGTTTAATTCTATCTCTTCGTATTCAACTTCTGGAAGAATTTCTGTTTTTTCGATTGGAGTATAAGAGCTTAAAAAAACTGACACAGCTATAAATTAAAAAATAAAAAAATAAAAAGGAGTTGGATTTACATTTTGCTTCCAATAAATCCGCCAATTATTGCAAGAACAAAAGCAATTACTGCCCCAATTACTAATGCAATAATTCCTCCAACTAGTATTGCAATCAAACCTAAAGCCTGCATTGCCGGAGTAGAATATATCCCTAATCCAATCACAACAAATACAGCCATCAGCAAAAGATTTACCACACCAGATACGACTCCTGCAACAACTCCTGTTAATCCGGCATCAATTAAACTTAGCTTATGGGTTTTTGTAGAAACATACCCTACATAAACCAAAATAAGCCAACCAATGACCCCGAATAATAATCCTAAGGATGTCATTAATTCTGCAGTTAAGAATAACTGGATTACTCCCAAAACCACCAAAATAACTATTGGGATTTTTGCAATTTCAAACGATTTATTTAGATCCATAAAACCTTACACCTCATTTTTAGATAGACATAATAGATTTATAAAACTTCTTTTTAGCAAGAATAAATAAAAATAAGTTCATCATTCTCTTTTTTATCCAATCTCACAAAACCAAACCTTTCAAACTGGATTATTTCCCCTTCTTTTAATTTCATGCAATCCAATTCGCAATATCCTTTAATTAATTCAAGACTATGAGGATTAAATTCTCCGTTATTTGAAAATATTTCCTTTGGAACAAGAATTTTTGCATTTAATTTATTTTCAGATACCCATTGAATTATCTTTGGAACTTTTTGTTCTTCAATTAGGGTTGCAATGATTTTATTTCCAATTTTATTGATTTGAATTGTGCAAAAATCCTTTAATCTCAAAATTTCCCCCTCTTTTAATTTTAAGGCATCATTTTTTGAGATGTGCACAGCGCCTCCAATAGAGATATTTCTTGTTCCTTTTTCAGGCTCTTTGGGATATAGCGGGAGTATCACCTTATTTTTATTGTTATTTTTAATTTCCAATTCAACCGGATCTAAAACAAAAAAGAAATGTTTTGAAACCGGATCAATTAATTTTCGATTCGCATTAAGTAATAATTCCAAATCCGGCTCGCTTTCAACTTTTGAAATTCCAAATGACAATACAAATTCTCTTACTGCTTTTGGAAGTATCCCTCTTTTTTCAAGCCCTGCAAGTGTTAGTAATCTTGGATCATTCCAGCCCATTAATTTACCACTCTCAACCAAGGGCCTTAAAAGCCTTTTTGAAATAGGAGCATTTTTTATTGATAATCTTGAAATTGAGATTAATTCTGGAATGTCAAGATTTAATTTTTTTAAAAGGAATATATATGCCTCATCCCTTAATTCATATTCTTTTGACCTTATTGGGTGGGTTATTCCAAGAACAGAATCCATAACTGCTCCCTGAAAATCATATGTCGGCCATACCCGGTATTTATTTTTCTGCCTATAATGAGGGGTTTCTATTATTCTAAATAGGGTTGGATCCCTCATCACAGTATTTAACGATTCCATATCCCCAGTTAATCGTATTACTGCTTCTCCTTCTTTTATTGGGCCCTCAAGCATTTTTTTCCAAGTTTCCAAATGAAAAGAAGTATTTTTTTCAAAACATCTGCATCTCTTTTTCCTTTCCCGGCCTTCTGCAATCTGTTCTTTTTGGCAAAAACAGGAATATGCATTTCCATCAGAAATTAATTTTTCACATAATGCATACATTTTTGGCAGATAGTCACTGCAGTAAATTTCCTCATTCCAATCAAGGCCAAGCCATTCTATCCCTTTTTTTATAGCAGAGACAAATTCCCCTTTTTCTGCTTCCGGATTTGTATCATCCCATCTTAAAATTATTTTTCCACTATATTTTTTTGCGATTTTCCATGAAAGGCAAAATGCCTTTGCATGTCCTATATGCGACCATCCATTCGGCTCTGGCGGATACCGTACAACCACTTTTCCAATTCTTGCTCCTGAAATTTCAAATTCCTTGTCTTCCTGTTTTTTTTCCAAATACTCAAAATCAGACATTTCTTCTTCTATTTTCTCTTTTGATAATTTTGAAATTCTTGCTATTTCCTGAGAGATTTGTTTCATTACATCTTTCATATTTAATTTTGCATCAGGATATTCTGCAATGACTTTGCCTGCGATTGAACCCGAATTCGCCCTTCCAAAATCATATGCATTTTTTAGCGCATGTTTTCGTATTATTTCTATCAAATCCATAAAAACATGATATTAGCAAGAATTTAAAAGTTAAATGAACGAAATTATTTTATGCAAAATTTAAGGGAAAAATTTTTTAGTGGAAATGAAAAGGAAATTCTTTTTGATGAGCCGTGCAGCGAACTTGGGAATTTGATTATGAGAACAAATGAGCTTCCAGACTTATTTTTGAAAATACAGAAAACAGGTGATGATAGGTCTTTTGTCATAATTTCTGCGCTTGTTCTTGAATCTGTTTTAGACCAGTTTCTTGAAGGATATATTCCCAAATACAAAAAACTTCTTGAAAACGAGGGAAACTTTGTTTTTTCAACCAAAATAAATTTACTCAAAAGCCTTGAATTAATACCTACATTGATACTTTCTTGTGCTGAAACAGTAAGAAAAACTAGAAATAAATTCGCCCATAACCTCAATTTTGATTCTCTTGAAAAACTTGGAAAAGATGCAAATCCCCTAAAAACACAATATAATCAGATATATTCAAGATATGGGGAAAATGCATCAGATAAAACAATGCGTGAGATATTTAACGGGGTAGTTTCCTATTCGATTTCAGGGCTGATTGCATACATTCCGAATATTAAAGCATTAAATACAAAAATAAGGTCAAAACGATTCAGAGAAGAAATTAATGCGGAAAATAAGATAAATTTTGAAAAACAGATTGATGGGCTTGCAAAAGAAAAGCCTGCTGAAACAGTCAAAACAGAAGGATTTTTGATTAAAAAATATAAAAACGGAATAATAATTGCAGAAAAAATTTAGATTGGGGCCACTGAGATTTGAACTCAGAACACAAGCTCCCGAAGCTTGCAGCTTAACCAGGTTGGCCCATGGCCCCATAAAGATGCGCTTAAAAAATAATTAAAACAGAACATTTATTAAAATTGAAACTAACCCTAAAAATAAAAATATCAGGCTCAATTTTCTCGATTTTTCCAAAAACAGGTCATCAGATTTGCCGATAAACAAAAAAACAGATTGATAAATGAAAAATGCCGCAACAAAAATAATTAAATATTTTGCAAAAACATTTTGAATTTCAAAGGAAAGATACAGCGCAACAAAAACAAAGAAAAGATAAAAAATTCCTGCAGTAAGCAGGGCTTTTCTTTTTCCAACCAGAATCGGGTAAGTTTTTGAATTTCTTGCGATTTTATCTCCCGGCATATCCTGAACGGATTTTATAATTTCTCTTCCGACTCCAGATAAAAATGCCAACACGGATAATAGTATAATTGAATTATCCAATTGGTTTGAGACCACGAGATTTCCAAAAATCAACGGAATCGCCATGCTCAGCCCGATGTAAATATTTCCCAAAAACGGCAAATCCTTTAATTTATAATTATAAAGGATTGCCAGTAGACTAAATATTAATGCAATCAAAAATGCCCAGAAATTTATAAAATATGCAATAAACACTGAAAGAATAAAACAAAGCCAGGAAAAATAAAATGCAAATTCTGGTGAAATTGTTCCTTTTACAAGAGGCCTTTCATTTCTTTTATTTAATTTATCTGTTTCAATATCCAAATAATCATTCAAGGCAAAAGAGCCCATCTCGCTAAGTATCGGAACTAAAAGAGAGGCTAAAATTATAAATGTAATTTGAGGAAAACTTCCAAGGACAATTATTTCTGCAATCAAAACTGCAAACGAGAGCATTAATGCATGCTCGAATCGTGTAAGTTTCAAAAACTCTTTAATAAATGACATTAAATAGAATTTTACTGAATTGATTTATAAATATTACCTGTTTCAACAAATTATGGAATATAAGGTAAAAATAATTGATATCAATGAAAAAGAAAAAGAATTGTCCAGAAGAACTCTCACCAATTTTTATCAGGCAAAGGCAGAAATATACGGCACCTGCATAAAATTATTTACTGACAATCATGAATTCAAGCAGATGTGGATTGAAAACTTCAAACCTATGCTGGATATGATAAGGCCCCACGGAAGGGTTTTTGCATATAATACTGGGCAAAAAATGGAGGTTTTATACGAACCTTATACAAAAACAGTCATAATAAAAAATTGCACATATTATGGATGGATAAAAAGCATAGCACTTGGCCTTGTAAATGAATATTTAGAGGATATTCCTTCTGAACATAGAAGATATTCGATACATGGTTCATGCATTGAAAAAAATGGAAATGCAATAGGTATTATAGGGCCAAGTGGTTCTGGAAAAACAACATTAACCTATGGATTGCTTTTGGACAGGCGTTTTAATTTTTTGACTGACGACTGGTTTTTTGTAAGACTGCGGAAAAATGGAATAAGAGTTTTTTCATCTGAAAAAAATTCATATATAAGAGAGGGATTGGAACAAAACTGGCCTGAATTTGAAAAAAAGATTAGACACGTAAAAAAAGACGCTTTTGGAAGATTTCTAGTAGATATTAAAAAAATCTTTTCACAAGACAGGATAATTGAAATTTCAAACCTTAATTTAATAATACTTTTAACAAGGGACAAACATTTAAAACCAATAAAAAAATTAAGCCGAAATGAGGCAATAGGATTTATGAAAAAGAATAATTTCTGCAACCCCCACCTTTTGATAAAAAATGTGCGCAAAACCGGTTTCAGGCTTAAGTTTTTTTCAGAGCTTTTCTCAAAAGTTCCGGTTTATTTATTAAATACAATTGAAACACCACAAGAATCGCTTGCAAGAATAGTAAATATTGAAAAAGAGACTGAAAAGCTATGAAAAATACATTCATGGGAATTCAAGATTCATACAAAGATTCTGATATTGCAATTCTTTCAATCCCTTATGAAAATAAACTTTCTTACCGGACTGGAACAAAAAAAGGTCCGGATGAAATACTAAAGGCAAGCCTTGAATTAGAGCATTTTTCCTTGTTTTTCAATGAAAATATATGCGATAAAATAAAGATACACACATTTGAACCTTTGAAAGTTAAAAATAAGGATTATCTGGAAATGATAACGTTAGTTGAAAAACAGGTTTCAAAAATAAAAAAGGATGGAAAAAAATTTGCAATTTTAGGAGGAGAACATAGCATAAGTATTGGTGTTTTTGAAGCAATACTAAAAGATGACAGGGACATTTCAGTTTTGCATTTGGATGCCCATGCAGATCTTAAAGAAGAGTATTTAAATAGCAAATATAGCCATGGCTGCGTAATTAAAAGATTGCTTGAGAAAAGCAGAAATTTTGTTTCAGTTGGAATAAGAGACTATGCAAAAGAAGAATACGAGATAATAAAAGATAGGAAATTATCTGTATATGGAACAGAATTTAACCAAAATGAGATTATCAGAAAACTTGAAAAAAAGGTATATATTACCCTTGACATGGATGTTTTTGATCCTTCAATTGTTCCTGGGGTTGGAACCCCACAGCCAGAGGGATTAAATTTTAAACAAGTTATTGATTTGATAAACGCAGTTGGAAAAACAAAAGAAATCATTGGTTTTGATATGGTAGAATTAAGTCCGATTACGAATAATCCTGCAAGTGAATTTTTAGCATCAAAACTTTTATATAATATGATTGGATCTTGTTTTTTTGAAAGATTTTAGTGCCATTAAAATCTTTGTTCAAGATTCAAATATCTTGTAAAATAATTAAGTATATTTTCCTGAAATTCCTTATTGCTTTCAAATCCAAAATCCTTATGCAATTGAAGCATATACGGATGAGGGGAGAAATGGGGAACAGTTACAACATATCCAGTCATATCTGATGAGGCCAATTTTTGATGGGCAGAAGAATACTGGCCATAGATTCTTCTAAATTGCGTTGAGGTTTCTGCCTGCTCTTTTGAAATAATGCAGTTTTTTATAGGGCCCTGAATAAAATTAAATGAAATTTTCTTTTCTTCTTTTTCCCCACTAAGTAAATTTCTAAAAGGTTTTATCATACTGCACCTTAAATAAAAATTATTTTTATTATCAAATCCAAATTCATATTCCCCTTTTTCAAAATGAGATAAAACAAAAGAGGTAAAATATTCCTTTCCATCTTTAAAATTAACATTTTTAGAATATATCATCAGCTTATTTTCAGAAAAAAACACAGAGCGGGTTGAACTATGCGAGAAAAAAACTCCTGCCTTTCCCCCATTTATAAAAAGAGGCTGAAAATAATTATTCGGAACTGCAAATGCAGTTCTGGCTTCAATTAAAGGATAATATAACTTAACCGGCCATTTTATTGAAGAATACATCAAATGAGATAAGATAGGCATTTCTTCTGCTACTTTTTGGGTATGCTCCATTAATTCTTTATCTTTTTCAAACATTTTTCTTAGAAGTTCTTTATATGATGGATTTGACTTTGCAACGGAAGTTATATTCTCGTACATATGAATCAGTTGACCCTTATTTCCTTTACTTCGGAAATGAGCCCTTTTATTGTATTCAAAAGCCGCAATTTTTCACTATTTTCTTCTTTGGAGTGTTTATATGAAATCTCTAAAATCCCGTCATTTAATTTGAAATCACAGTCAAGCCCTGACTCTAAAATAAGTGCTTCGATTTTTTCATGGGGATTTTGAATTATTTCTACCAATTTTATTTTGTATTTTAAATTTTGGCCTGCAAACGGATGATTAAAATCCACAAGGACTCTTCCGCTGTTTACACTTTTGATCAGGCCATACATTCTTTTGTTTTCAAAATCAACATGAACCGTAATCCCGGGTTTTGGAATTATCTCGTATCTTTTAAATTCCTCTTCTTTCATGATTTTCATAAGTTCTTTTTTTCTTTTTCCAAATGCCTTTTCAAGGGGAATTTCAATATAAACTTCTTTTTCAGGTTCAAGATCCTTTATTTTTTCCTCTATTCCTGCAATTGTTTGACCATACCCATATACTATCAGAATAGGGCCTTCCCTGTTTCTTATTGTTTTTGAAATTTCTCCAGAAGTTGAATCAAAAATATTTCCATTCTTATCATAACCTGTGTATTCAAGTTTTACAAAATCTCCTTTTTTTAGCATAAAAACACCATTTAAAACTGACATATAAATTTTAATTTCTAAAGATAAACCATTTAATATTTATCCTTTTGAATAGATATATTTTTAATTAGTTCCAGAAAAGTAATAATCAATTTCAAATAATAATAGGTAATTTTTATGAAAATCGATTTGAAAGTAATAATGGCGATAGTGCTTATCGGGGTATTTGTCCTGGAATATGCATTGATGCCTTTTTTGAATAAACAGGACGTGGAAACCGGGCAACTCGAAAATTATATGGGAAACGGGGTTTTCAAAGCAACCCTAGAATATTATGAAAGGACGGTATATATCCAAAGCAGTCAATATGAACTCTTGGAAAAAATAAAATCAAATGCAAATGTAAAGGATGCCTCTTTTGAATCCGGAATTTATACAGTAATTTTAAACAAGAGAGAAGATGTAGAAAATTTCTATAAACAGATGAAAGATGAAAACATCCCGGTTTATGCAACTGCAATTGTTACGCTTGAACCTTCCATAACAATATATGATGAACAAAATAATAACATAACTGGGGATTTTTATAGTAGAAAAACAAAAATTTTTGGAATAGAGCCTGTTCTCAGACCTGAAAGCGAGATATGGCTTAATGGAAAAATTGTAATTCAGTCAAACCAGGCATTTTTAACAGAAGACCCTACAATATATTTTCAAATAATATCCCTTGATATAAATGCAACAATTCTTGATTTAGAAAAATACTTAGAATATATTGTCCCATGGAGGGATAGGAACTCTATAGATGTTGCGGGGCTTAAACAAGAGTACGGAATTGATAATATAAGTTATCAAAAAGATAATTCGGTATATTTTCTAACCCCATTATCAATTCAGGAGCAAATAAGCAAAAAAAAGGATTATATTGATTATATCTCGGATCATATGTTAATAGTTGCGGATAATTTTTCAGATATGGAACTAATAAAAAATGATTTTGGAGAAGAACTTATTTTTTCCAATTCAACTTTAAATATTATTGGAATCGAAGACATAAATCTTACATTTGATAAAAAAGAGTATAATTTTTATATTTTAAAACCGGAAATGAAAGGATACAATGTTCCGCAAGAATATACTGAATTAGAGTTATCCTCTGATACATTATTAGAAGGGGAAATTTTAATAACTATTCAGGCAATAGTAACTGGAAATAATATAATAAAAATAGAAAATATAGAACTCAGTTAGATGTTATATTTTCAAGTTTTACCCCAACTATTTTTGAAATTCCCTTTACCTTTGCAACCCCCAAAACTGCATTTGCGCCGCTTATTACTGAATCATTATGTGAAACTACCAAAAATTGGGTTTTGTCTGAAATCTGTCTTATTAACTGCGCCAAATAATTGCTGTTCTGTTTATCAAGGGCCGCATCAGCCTCATCTAAAATATAAAATGGGCTTGGTTTATAAAACTGGATTGCAAAAATAAATGCAAGTGCAACTAAAGAGCTTTCTCCACCGGATAACGAATCTATTGAAACATCCCTGTTATTTTTTTGTATTTTGATATGGAGGCTGCTTTCGAAAGGGTTATCCGGATCATCAAGATAAAGATGGCCTTTTCCTACAGGAATGGTATTTAACATATCCTGAAAGTTTTTATTGACTGCCTCAAATGTTTCACTAAAGATCTCAATTTTTCTTTTGTCAATTCCTGAAATCATTTCCAAAATTGCTTTTCTTTCATCTTCAAGCAAAGTTATTTTTTTGCCAAGCTCTTCAAGTTCAACCAATTTTGACTCGTAAAGTTCTATTGCTGAAAGATTTACCGATTCGATGGAATTTAAGGTTGCTTCATATTCTTTTATTTTTTTAATTAATTCATCCCTGCTTTCATTTAAAAATTCGATTTTCCCGTATTCCTCAAATTCTGTTTTTAAATCGACTAATCTGGTTTTTATAGTCGCCTCCTTTATTTCATTCTGGTGTTTTTCCCTTTCATAAGATTCAATTTTTATTTTTATTTTTCCCCGTTCTTCACCTGCACTTTTGAGTTTTTCTTCAAAATTCTTTAATTGATTAAAAAGACTTTCAATCTCTTTTCCAGATTTTTTAACTCTTTCTTCAAGATTTTCAAGTTCTTTTAAAAGTTCGGGTATTTCCCGTTTTATTTTATTAATTTCAGAAATTAAATCTACAATCATCTGGGAAATATCCTTAATTTCGATCTCTTTTTTTCTAAGCTGGGTTTTTCTAAGTTCAAGCTCTTTTTGTTTTCCTTCAAAAGTTGCCTTGAGAGATGAAATTTTTGATGCAATCTCTGTTCTTTTCCTGCCTTGTGAATCCTGTTTCTGCATAATGGATTTTTCCTCATTGTCTATGTCTGCCTTCAATTGCTCTATTGATTTCATTTGCGATTCGATTATTTTTTGAAGCTCGGATTTCTTTTTAATTTTTGAATCCATCTTATCTTCAATCTCTTTTACCTCTTTTTCAACTTCCTTTTTTTGGTTTTTTAATTTTTCCTGTTTTTCCCGGCTTTCGGCAAAAACCCTTTTTTCTATTTCAATTCCTTTTAATTTTACTTCTAATTCTGCCTTTTCTTTTCTTTTTCTGTTTCCTTCTTCCCGTATCTCTTCAAGACGGACGATCATCTGCCTTCTTTTTTCTTTTAAATCTTCAGACTCATCATCAAGTTTTTTTATCTGGGCAGAAGCTAAAAGACTGGAGGCTGTTTTTCCCCCTGTTATAATTCCGGATTTTTCAAAAAGCTCTCCATCCAGTGTAACTATTCTTTCATCCTGCATTTTTTTACTTTTTACGGTCTGGACATCATCAACCAAAATGGTATCTGAAAATACATACTCCATTGCAAAGGAAAATTTTGAGTTATAGGTAGCATAATTTATTAGGAGGTTTTTTTTCCGGTCAAGTTCTTTTGGCTTTATTCGGTCCAACGGAATAAATGTTGCCCTTCCGCTTTTCATTTTTTTTAAAACATCAATTATTTTTGTTGCCGTATCAGTGCAATCCACAACAACATGCAAAAGACGCCCAGAAAGGGCTGCTTCAACAGCGCTGGTGTATTTTGGGTCGAAAGAAATTAAATCGCAAACAAGGCCGTAAATGCCTTTATATTTTCCACTTTCTTTAAGATCTTTAATGAGGGATAATGCCGGATTGGATGCCTGTGGAGAGGAATACACCCTCATTTGTGCTGCTTTTTCTCTTACTTTTAAAAGGTCTCGGTCAATATTTGCAAGTTCATGATTTATGCTTCTTTCCTCTTCGAAAAGATTTGAAATTTCACCTGAAAGTTCAGAGCATATTTTTGAAATTGATCCCTCATCCTCATTTCCAAAAGAATTGGAATCTGATGAAAGTTCCTGTTCTATTTCATCAATTTTCTGGTTTTTCATTGAAAATACTTCTTTTAAGGTGTTTATTTCCCCTTCAAATGCTGCAAAGGAATCCTTCGACTCATACAACCGGGTTTGTTCAAAATTAAGTTTTTCTTTTAATTGCCTGATATTTGAATCGATATTGTCTTCAGCCTCTTTTGGGGATATCTTTTTAAGTTCAGAATCAATCTCCAATACTTCATGGGATATCTTTTTTGTGTCCGACTGATCAATGGAAATATCCTTTTCGAGAACGATTTTCTGTTCCTGAAGTTTTTTTACCTGTTTTTCCCTGTCCTGCAAAAGCTCTGTTTTTATTTGAATAGAAGCTTTTATTTTTTCTATATTTGAGATTTCTCTTGTTGCAGATTGTTTTTCCTGAATCTTTTTTGAGATTTCAGATCTTTGTCTATCCAATTCAAAAATTTTTGTCCCTATTTCATCAAGCTCTGCATTTTTAGATAGGGCCACTTCAGAAAGCTTTGATTTTGTCTCTATCACCCCGTTAAATTCAGATTCAAGCTTGGAGAGTTCTATTTTCAATAACGATCCTTTGGACTTTTTCAAATTATCTCTGCTTTCTTTATATTTAATTGCAATTTCTCTTTCTTTTTTTAATTCACAAAGCCTTGCATTCCTTTCTCCATATACAATATTTGCCTCTTTCAATCTTGTTCCAACTGCATCTAATTCTTTTATTGCCTCTTTCTTTTTTTTCTCAAAATCAGATATTCCTGCAACATTTTCAATTATTTCCCTTCTTTCTTTTCCTGTCATTTCAACAATTCTTTGGATTCTTCCTTGGGCAATTATATTCCGGCCACTCTCATCCAAATTGTATTGTTTTAAAAATTCCATTACTGCAGTTCTTGTTGTTTTTTTTCCATTCAACTTATACAAAATTTTTCCATCGGTTCTTATTGCTCTTTTTATTTCATATTTATTGTTTTTTTCATCTTTGAATATTAAAATTACTTCTGCTGAATTCATTCCTGTAAAAATCAGGTCTTTTATTTTTCTGGTCCTAAGCGCCCGCAAACTTTGTTCTCCTAAAACAAACCTTATTGAATCGCAAACATTTGATTTTCCAGAGCCGTTTGGTCCTGCAAGGCAGGTAAAATTATCAGGAAGCTCAATATTTGCATGCTTGAAGGATTTGAATCCGTGAAGTTTTAGCTGAAAGATACTAAGCATAGGGGACATTTGGCTGGTTTAATTTAAAAAGTTTATCTATCATTAAATTCAAAATTTGGAAAATAAAATAAAAATATTTAACCTTAAGCAGCTTCGATCTTACCTACAACTTCTCTAAGCATCTTTGCAGTTTCCATCGACCAGCGGCGCGGCCGCAGAGCGGCCAATTAACGCCACCCCAGACACACCGGACCAATCGACGTCAGCATCGACAAAACGCCTGCCGCCGCTGTTGAAGTAGAAGATGTAGCGGGCAACAGAACCATGCCATCCATCTGAACCTTCTTGATAATTAGACCTTACCAAACCGTATCTTGCTGCAGTATTGCTTGAAGAACTAGGTTGATTGGCAAGCGGGAATCCATATTCATCAGTCAAAGCCCAGTTGTTTCTCATGAAGTTAACTGCCCTGACTCTTCCTGCAAGAGTTTCTAAATCAGCTACTGAAACAGTATATAAACCAGTATCTGTTTGCTCAATTTCTAGCAAATCAATTGAATCATAAACGCCCATTGCCGCGACTTTTTGCAAACTTATTTCCTTTCCATCAAACATAACTGGAATATCTGGAATTTGCTGGACATATCTAACTCCATCTTCAACCCATGTAACCTCTTTACCTAGTGGCTCTTTTGGGTCTTTCCTATAAACTGCGTATTGGTTAGTTCTAATCCTTTTGGTCCCCGTAACTGCCCGACAGATTTCACTAAGGTTCAAAGCGTCTTCTGCTTCTTTTACAGTTGCAATACCTTCTAACTTAGGATTGAACTTTCCTTTAAGTTGGAACATCTGCCTTTGGGTAAAAGTACCTTCCATCTTTCTCATTGGTTTCTTATTTGTTAAAAGATCTTGCACCATAAATACACCTCATTTTGTTAATATTAATGATATAATATGAAGCATTAACTTTAAAAACCTATAAGTTATCACAAATTTAGCAGTTTTGTATTATTTCAACAATATTATAAGAATAGAATTATATTAAAATAAAGTGCAAGAAGAGATTGGCAGCTTGCTGGCAAATTTTGAAAAACACCAGATCAAAGCTTTTGAACTCCTCTGCGATAACTTCTAAACCGAACTTATAATTGAATAAACTTCTTTTTTTATTTCTTCTGCTTTTGCCAAGCTGCAATTAGTCAATTTTTGGATATCTTCAATAGATAATTTTTGCAGATCTTTTACAAGTACATAATCATTTAAAAGGAATTTTTCTTTAAGTTCCAGTCCAACTGATTGCAAAACAGTTATTGGATAAAGGAATTTTTTATCTATTATAACCTCAAGACCTTTCCTAAAGGGATATTTCCAACCAAGCAATTCCATTCCTACGCATTTTGCGTATTTCTCAACTTCAATGCTAAATCGGGTATTGGTAATAAGCATTACTTTGTTTATTTTATTTTTATGATTGGAAGAGATGTCTAGAAATCTGGCATATGTATAAAGTGCGTCCTGAATTGGACAATAGACCCATGGCTGGTTATGGAATTTGCATTCTGCAACAATGTGTTGGTCTCCTTTGTGTGCAACAACATCTATTTCATGGCCTATACATTTTCCTTCAAAAAATACCCTGAATTCTGTTTTATATCCTTTTTCTTCTAAGATTTTTGCAATAAAAGTTTCAAAATGATGGCCAGCCGGACCTAATTGAACAATTGCATTTTTCAATCCAAACTTGGACGCTGCAACTCTTTTTCTCTTTTTTAATATTTTAAATACAAAACCATAAATTTTTTCAGTAGGTATTTTTTCATATAAGTGGGATTCAACATCTTTTAAAATTTCTTTAATTAAATGCTCTGATGTGCCCACCCTTTCAAGGGATGCTCTTATTCTTTCAGGCTCGTATGGGGCCAATTCCCCGTTTCTTTTCAGGACATTTACCATTGGGTAAAATAAAAAAGTCAATAAATAAAAGATTAACTGATAAGATGTTCGTCAATTATTTTTGCAATTTTTCTCATCTTATCCGAATTCTGGAGATATTTTTGAACCATCTCATCAATCGTTTCAGTTAAAGTTTTTCCAATTAAAAAATATTCCCTTCTTTTTTTAATTACAAATCCGCGTCCGATAAAATAATTTAGATGGTAGACGACTGCAGCCTGGGTTGTTTTTTCAGATTTTGCAATATCGATTGTTTTTATTCCTTTATTTTTAAGGGAAGAATCGAGCAAATAAAGAAAAATAGTAAATGCAAGTTTTTCTTTTTTTGGGTCTATGCCAAAAAACTCAGCTATGCTTAGTATCTCCTTATCTACATTTATCGTGTGGCCTTTTTCTTTTAAAACCGGATAATTTGGCATAATTCTCAAAATTATTATAAAAAGAAGGGTTTTAAATTCTACTCTTTTAACTAATTTTAAGGCATTTTATTAAAATTTAAAAAGAATTATTAAAATAATAGCATTAAGTTTAAAAACTTTTCCAAGAAGATATATTTGCAATGAATTTTTTGTTTTAAGGTGATGAATATTACAGAAAAAAAAGAACAAACAGAAAAAATGATATCCCATGAGGAAAAGAAAAAATTAGAATGCACAGAGCCAAAAAAAATAGAATGCGAAAAAGAAAAATTGGTTCCACATAAAGAATTACTATTATTACAAACAAAACACAGGGACTTAGAAAATGATCTAAAAAGACTGCAGGCGGAATTTGAAAATTTTAAAAAAAGAGCAGAGAAAGAAAATTTGCAAAAAGCAGAAGACGGAAAATTTGAACTCGCAAAAGAATTGGTGATAGTTGTTGATGAATTTGAAGAGGCGATTAAACATTCAAAAGAAACTGGAATCAGGATGGTGTATAATAACTTAATAAAAATTCTAAGATCAAATGGATTAAAGGAAATAAGCAATATTGGAAAATATAACCCGGATTTACATGAAGTTGTAAATTCAGTGGAATCCCAAAAAGAAGAGGGAGAAATAATAGAAGTTTTACGAAAAGGATATTTATTTGGAGATAGGATAATAAGGCCTTCAATGGTTGTAATCTCCAAAAAAAGAGGTGTTGAATATGAATGAAAAAATTATTGGTATTGATTTAGGAACATCAAATTCTGCAGCTTCGGTTCTTGAAGCAGGAAGACCTGTAATAGTTCCAAGCGCAGAAGGGGCATCACAGTATGGAAAATCATTTCCAAGCTATGTTTCCATAACAAAAGACGGGCAAAGATTTGTAGGAGAGCCTGCAAAAAGACAAATGGTTGCAAATTCAGATGGAACAGTTAATGCATTCAAAAGAAAAATGGGAACATCTTATGAATATGAAATTTTCGGAAAAAAATACAAGCCACAGGAACTTTCCTCAATGATTCTTGCAAAAATAAAAAAAGATTCTGAAAGTTTTTTAGGCCAGCCTGTCAAAAAGGCAGTTATTACTGTTCCTGCGTATTTTGATGATAATCAACGGCAGGCAACAAAAGATGCAGGAGAAATTGCAGGGCTTGAAGTTGTAAGATTGATAAATGAACCTACTGCAGCCTGTCTTGCATACGGACTTGATAAAGTTGGAAAGGATATGAAAATTCTTGTTTTTGATCTTGGAGGAGGAACACTGGATGTAACAATAATGGAATTTGGCGGAAATGTTTTTGAAGTAAAATCCACGAGTGGAGATACCCAACTTGGTGGAACTGATATGGATAAAATTCTTGTGGATTACTTGATTGATGAATTTAGAAAACAATCCGGGATGAATATAAGAAATGACAATCAGGCAGTAAAACGATTAACTGAGGCAGCAGAAAAAGCAAAAATAGAATTGTCAACAGTTCTTGATACCGAAATAAATCTTCCTTATCTAACTGCAGATAAAGAAGGGCCAAAACATTTTCAATACAAATTAACACGGGCAAAATTAGAAGATCTTATAAGGCCATTAATTGATAGGTGCAGGCATCCGGTAGAACAATCATTATCAGATGCAAAATTAAAGCCAAATCAGATAGATAAAATTATTCTTGTCGGAGGGCCTACAAGAATGCCCATGGTTCAAAAATTTCTTGAAGATTTGGTTGGCAAAAAAGTTGAACGGGGAGTAGACCCAATGGAATGTGTTGCAAAAGGAGCTGCAATACAGGGAGGAGTTTTAGCAGGAGAAGTAAAAGATATCCTGCTTTTAGATGTCACTCCGCTATCACTTGGCATTGAAACATTAGGAGGAGTATTTACCAAATTAATAGAGAGAAATACTACTATACCAACTAAAAAAAGCCAGGTATTCTCAACTGCAGCAGATATGCAAACTTCAGTAGATATTCATGTATTGCAGGGAGAAAGAGCATTGGCAAAGGATAATATAAGCCTTGGAAAATTTGTTCTTGTAGGAATTGCGCCTGCACCACGAGGTATGCCACAAATAGAAGTAACCTTTGATATAGATGCAAATGGAATAATACATGTTGGAGCAAAGGATTTGGGAACTGGAAAAGAACAAAAAATGAGGATTACAGCACCCCATAAAATGAATAAGGAAGACATTGAACAAAAAATGAAGGATGCTGAAAAATACGCAGACGATGACAAAAAACTACGAGAGCTTATTGAAACAAGAAATGAGCTGGAATCTTTGGTTTATACGAGCAATAAAACAATTGATGAATTGAAAGACAAGATTCCTGCAGACCAAAAAGCAAAAATAGAAGAAGAGATAAAAAAGGCAAATGAAGTTTTAGCAGACAAGGAGGCAGATATTTCAAAATTGAAAAATGAAATTGAAAATATCAAAAAAATTGTTCAGGAAGTTGGAAAACATATCTATGAACAAAGCCAACAAAATCCAAATATGGAAAAGGAAACTGGAAAAACAGACAAAGAAAATGAAAAGGATGACAATGTAGTTGACGGAGAATACACCAAAAAGGACTAGAGATCTTATATGGCAAAACGAGATTACTACGAGGTTTTAGGTGTTTCCAAAAACGCCTCTTCAGAGGATATTAAGAAGGCATATAGAAAACTTGCAATGCAGTATCATCCTGACAGAAATAAAGAATCCGGTGCAGAAGAAAAATTCAAAGAAATAAGCCAGGCTTATGCAGTGCTTTCAGATTCAAATAAAAAAGTACAATATGACCAATATGGGCATTCGGAATTTGATCAAAGGTATAGCCAGGAGGATATTTTTAGAGGGGCGGATTTTAGCGATTTTGAGGACTTGTTTTCAAAAATGGGTTTTGACCCGTTTGGAGATATGTTTGGATCCTCTTTTTTTGGTGGCCAAAAATCCAAACGAGGAAAAAGGAATTATGGTTCTGATTTACAAACGCAGATTACAATAGATTTAAAAGAGGCAGCAAGCGGAGTAAAAAAAGAAATTCAATTGCAACATAATGTAATTTGTGATAAATGCTCTGGTTCTGGAGCAGAACCAGGTTCAAAAATAGAAAACTGCGGATATTGCAATGGTGCAGGACAGGTTTATGTAAATAAAAGAATGGGTCCTATGATATTTAGAACTGTAAGCGCATGCAGTAAATGTTCTGGTTCTGGAAGAAGAATTACAAGATACTGCCAAAATTGTTCTGGCAGAGGAATCATAAATAAAAAAGAAGATGTTGAAATTGGAATTCCTGCTGGAATTGAGAATGGTATGAATATTCGTCTGGATAACATGGGCAACTCCGGAAAAGACGGCTCAGGGGATTTATATGTAAATATAAAAATAAGGGAGGATGAATTATTTAAGCGGGAAGGCGATGACTTATATATCGATGTGCCGGTCTCATTTTCACAGGTTTCACTTGGATGTGAAATCGAAGTTCCAACCCTTTTTGGAAAAGCAAATTTAAAAATTCCATCTGGAACGCAAAGCCATACTTTATTCAGAATGAAAGGGGAGGGAATTGTAAATCTTAGAAACAAAAGAAAAGGAGACCAATATGTAGGATCATAGTTAAAATTCCTTCAAAATTAAGCAAAAGGCAAAAAGAAATAATAGAAGAACTTTCAAAGGAAGAGAAAGATAAGGGATTTTTCGGAATATTTTAGATAGAAATATAAAACTTAAAGGAATTAAATTTTTATGAAAAAAATATTATCCTTCCTATTTGTATTTATTCTATTATTTGGCTGTATTGATATGTTAGAAAAGCCATACACTATAAAATTAGAAGGAGATTCATTTCAAAGGCAGGATAATGCAACAATAAAAACAAGGGTTTCTTTTCTTGATTTTTCCAAGAATTGTCATATTGGAAACGGAACGCTTAATTATTATTTATTGGACGGGCTTGGAAGAAGGATTACAGAAAAGGAAGTTAAATTTAGTGAAAATGAGTTTAAGGTTGTCTCCAATTGCTCTTATATTCATACGGAATTGAAATACGATACAATGGCAGATTATCTTCAGGTTGAAGGAGAGATAAACGGAAATAAACTTTCAGGAGTAAAAGTAAAATTTGAGTTTGAAATGGTAGAAAAATAATTAGATTATTAAATTAAACAATAAACCGATAAATACAAAAGAAATTGCAAGTATTCCTATAAAAATGCCTAAAAGTTTAGATTTTATTACTTTTCTTAAAATTATCATTTCAGGAAAAGACAGCGCTGTAACACTCATCATAAAGGCTAACGCTGTCCCAATTGCCATACCTTTGCTGATTAATGCCTGAACTATAGGTATTACTCCCCCTGCATTTGCGTATAATGGAATTCCAATTAAAACTGCGATTGGAACTGCCAATGGGTTATCCTTTCCTGCAATATCTGCCAAAAAATCTGCCGGAACAAAACCATGTATAAATGCTCCAAAACCAACGCCTAAAATGATATATGGACCTACTTTTTTTATTATTCTTAGGGTTTCCTCTTTTGCAAAAAGCAATCTTTCGTTTAAATCCCATTTTTTTTCCTTTTTCTTTTTGATTTTTATATGAAAATCCTCTATCTGATCTTCAAGATTTAATCTTCCAATTATTATTCCTGCAAAAATTGCGATAAATAATCCAGAAATGATATATAAAAGGGCGATTTTCCAGCCAAATAGGCTAAAAAGCAATGCTAATGCAATTTCATTTATCATTGGTGCTGCAATTAAAAAAGAAAATGTTATTCCGAGTGGAACTCCTGATTCAATAAAACCTATAAAGATCGGAACTGCTGAACAGGAACAAAATGGGGTTGGGATCCCAAGAAGTGCTGCAAAAATATTTCCAATCCCTTCTCTTTTTCCTCCAAGAATTTTTTTTATCTTTTCCCGTGTAATATAAGTTCTTAATATTGAAACTAAAAATATCATTATTGCTAAAAGAAGAAAAACCTTTATTGTATCATAAATAAAAAAGTTTAGGGATTCGGCTAATTGGGATTTTTGATTTAGGGATAATACCTGATAAACTAGATAAGATGAAAATTGTTCTATCATGTCCATAAACTTCACTTCCAAATAATTAAAATAAAAAAGCCAGGCAGAGGAATTGTTCGCATGCAAAATAACCAATGCTTAGTATAATCGCATGGGTTTTGGATAAACCCTAGCCTTTGCCCATTTGGAAAACACAAGTCCAAAGGCTTGGGATCGAACCCCTCTACTCCGCTTTCTGATCTTACTTCACCAAGTTTAAACCTCATAAAAGCAAAGTATTGCTGCAGGCGGGTACATAACCTCTCTGCCAGCCTGGCTTTATAGTATAATTAAAGCATATAATATCTTTTAAAGGTTTTCCTGCAAAATTAACTTAGATTTCTATGGATTCTAAATTAAGAGTATATACGCTATCTGGTTATTCGGAAGAATTAATTGCTGTTGCATTTGCAAAAACATCACGAAGCCCAGAATCATTTGATAAAATTGCAAAGGAATTGGATGAAGTAAAAAGTTCAAAATTCCATGAAAGGTGGGTTTTAAACTATGGCCATTCCTCAGTTGCAGAACATGCAATACTGCACATTGCAGTAGAAAATGCATCACGGCTTGCAATAGATGTGCTAAATTCAAGATTAGCATCTTATACTGAAAAATCAACAAGGTATCAGGTAATTACCCCTGATCTGGTTTATATTCCTGAATTTGAAGATAGATACAGGGAAAAATATTTAGAAACAGTAAAATACTTATTTGAAAAGTATAATAAGGCGATAGAAGAATTAACCAGATATTTTGAAAAAATAGTTCCAGAAGAAGAAAATAAAAAGAAAAGGGAAATGGAGATAAAATTAAAAGCAATAGATAATGCAAGATTTTTATTGCCTCTTTCAACTTTTGGAAACATTGGAATAACCATCAATGCAAGATCATTAGAACATACCTTAAAAAAAATGTTTTCCCACCCTCTAAGGGAAGTGCAGGAAATTGCCCATAAAATAAAGGAAGAGGGGAAACAGCAGACCCCCACCTTATTGAAATACCCGGATAAAACAGATTATTTATCTAACACTCCGGCTGAATTAGAAAAAGAATTTTCATCTTTCAATACCAGTCCTACTGACTACTCTGTTAGATTAGTAGACTATGAAATGAATGCAGAAGACAAGGTTTTAACTTCAATTTTATATAGGTATAGCAAACTGGATTATCCTAATGCAAAAGAAAAAATAGAAAAAATGAATAATTTTGAAAAGGAAAAACTAATCGATCTTGCAATAGGAGGTGCGGGAAAATTTGATTCACCGGTAAGGGAACTGGAACATATATACTACACTTTTGATCTAGTCATGGACTTTGGGGCTTATTATGAATTTAAAAGGCACCGGATGTGTACGATAAGTTCTCAAAAAACAGGGGCAGAACACGGGTATTATATCCCAGAGGAGTTCAAGAAAGCAGGGCTTTTGGAATTATATGAAAACGCAATGAAAAAATCAGATGAATGTTATATTTATTTAAAAGAAAAATATCCAAATGAAGCAGAATATATCTCTACTAATGCACATAAAAAAAGAGTTCTTGTTACCATGAATTTGAGGGAAGTATATCATTTTATTAAATTAAGAGGGAGTCCTTATGCCCATTTTACTATTAGATTAATTGCAGAAGGAATGCAGAAGGAATTAAAAAGGGTTCACCCATTATTAATAAAACATCTTAAAGTTAGAGATATTTAACTCTAATTAAACTTATGCCAAGATCGCGTAACCCGGTAGCGCGCATATTCTTTAAAAAAAGAAGCGTAAGCCTGGAAATTGGGTTACTAGTCAGCATGTCCCTTTGGGATTGCAGGTTCAAAAGCTTTGATCTGGCGATCAAAATTTGCCAGCAAGCTGCCAATCCTGCTCTTGGCGTTTTTTTCTTTTTAACTTAATTATTTAATTGTTCTTCTAATTAATTTTCTATCAGGTCTTGGAGAAACCGGCTTAAGATTAGTTAATAGATTCCGGTATTTAGTTATCATATCCGGATCCATAGTATTATTAGAGTCTAATAAGATAGCCGATTTTTTTAAATCAGGATTCCTCTCAAGCGATGCACCAACTTCAGTAGGAAAACCAATCTCTAAACAAGACCTCAAATCTATATCTCTTAAACGATCTCTTGCAAATTTTTCTGGTAAAATATTTAGAGATTCAAATTTATTATTTGCCTCTATTTTTATCAAGAGGGGAAGAAGAGCCTCAATTTCACCATCAAGATTATAAGGTTCATTCCTTAGACTTGTAGATTTAGGATACCATATCTCAACAAGTGCATTATAGAGCGGATAAAAGAGGGGAAGATATTTCTCATCAGTCAATAATTCATTCAATTTGGAAATAAGTGGATTTATTGCAAGAACTCCAAGAGAGTGAAGTGAATATAATTGAGAATAAAAATCAACTTTATCGAAAGTAACTGCATCAATCTTAGCAGAAAATATTGCAAATGATATTAGATCGCCCACCATTCTTTCTGCATCATCTATTGTTATAATTCCTAATTGAATGTTTCTTATAAAATTTTCATTTATTTGGCTAAAAAATGAATCAAGTTCATTATTCCATTTAAGTGTATTGCCTCTGAAAATAAAAATTTCTGGAATTAGCAATGGAAAGATTTCTGGAAATTGCATTCCTCCAATATTTAATAATGCCTCAGCAACTGCATAATGACTTTTAATAACTTCGTTAGGTTCTGTTGAATAGGGTGTTTTTAATATTTGTAACTTAAAAGAAACAGTAGAATCATTCAATAGAGATCCAATTGAAATTTCCTCAAATTCGAACCAAGTATTTTGTAGTGTATCTTTAAAATAGTTAAAGGTTGCCTTATAATCTACAAATGCCATGACTTGAGCTACCATTTTTCTTAAATATCTTCTATTATTGTAATCTTTATCCCACACTTCTTCATATCCTGGATGCAGAGTGCAAACATTTGTAAAAAGTTTTTTCAAAAAGTTAAAGGTTTCCCCATTATTTTTAAGGTTTTTTTCCTTGAGATAATTCAAAAAATTATATTTTAATCCATTTTCTTTGAGGAATTTTAAAACAGATTCAATTTTAGTAGATTCATCTATATTTGAATTGAATAAATTTTCAATGGCAGTTGGATCGCAAAATAATTTATCAAATATCTCTTGTGCCTTTAGTTCTTGTAATGTTGGGTGTGGGATTTTATCTACAAGGTCACCATAAAGGTCACCCACATCTATGGTACCATCAGATATACTATCAACCAACTTACGATATATAGTATCAGGAGGTAAATCGCTATCAAGAATTGAAGTAATTGAATCCGTTTCATCTGTTATATCACAAGTAGGCATAATAACATCAATATGATCTTAGGTCTTAAGTTTTTTAAGGGTTTGCTTTGTGAACTGGATATAACAATCTCTCCAACTCTTATCTGTCATAAGATAGCTTTAAATTATATACCACAAGAGCACAAAAAATAAAGGATTAATCTTTAGGTTTGGTAAGCCTGTCTATTATTTTTTCTTCTATTTCAACTTCCATTTTTTTTTCTTTTTCAAGATCAACTTCTTCTTCCGGAAGACCAAGGGTTTGAACTCTTAAAAAAAAGATAACCCTTAAAATCCATTCAAGCAGTATGCAAAACAAAAGGAAATGAATTATATCTTTAACAAAAGCACCTAACAAATATATCCTTTGGTCCAAAAGATAAAATGAAAAAAAATCAGGATTGGAAAGAAAAACACCAAGCAAAGTCAATGGAAGCAGTTTGGCAACATCTGCTGCCAACTCTTCTTTTACATAGGAAAGAATCCTTATTGCAGAGACAACTGTAATTGAAAGAATCAGAATCTGATCAATATTGAGTGATTTTGAAAAGACAAAAAGCATTACTGAAAACCCTGCAAACCATATAAAAACAATTACCGGGAAAATAAGGCCGTATTTCAATATGGAAAGAACAAAATTAAAAATTTTAGGAAAGATCTCTTTGCTTTTCTTTTTTTTATACTGGCTTATATCAAAGCCAAAAACATCTCTTCGCGAAACAAACTTATAGAATAGATAAATCAATATTGCATATATGGCAACTGAAAAAGTAAACATCAAAAGATAAAGATATTTTCCCTCAATTCCATCAAAAAGAGTAGCTAAATCAAGATCATTCATAGAAAAGTATGGAAAAAAAAGTTTTAATTCCTATCATTAATAAATTCTTTCAGTTTTTACTGCCTGCCCATGCACCATTTTTTTCATTTCTTGCGAAGAAACCAGAGAAATGCCGATTCCAACAAGAGCATTATCTTCAGAATATATCAAAACCAGTTCATCTTTTGTTATATTATCATCTATTTTTATAATTCCAGGGACCATCAACTGCGCACCGGATCTTAGGGAATTTGCAGCATTTGTTTTGATCATGATTTTTTTATAATTTAAAAAATGATCAACCGGAAATATTATCTTTTGTAAAAGGGAATCATCATTTTTATTTTTATAGAGCCACACTGCATCAATTAAATCATGTATTTTCGTGCACTCCACCTCGTTTATATTTCCAACTGCAATTCTTCTAAGTTCTTCCATTCTTGCAGGTATTTTAAGTTTTTTTCCGATATCTATGCATAATGTTCTAATATATGTTCCTGCTGAAACTTTTGCCATAAATAATGCCCTTTTTCCATTGATTTCCAAAAGATTTAATTCGAAAATTTCCCGTGTTCTTTTTACTTTTTTAACAGCGCTTATTTTAGGGGGGATTTGGGAAATTTTTCCTGTGAATTCCAAAAATATTCTTTCAATTGTTTCTTTTGCAACAGATTCCTTGAATTTAATTATCCCGACATATGTTTTATTCTTTTGAGCAATAAATCTGAGCATTTTTGTATCTTTTCCAAGTGCTATTGGCAAAACTCCTGAAACCTCCGGGTCAAGTGTTCCTGCATGGCCTGTTTTTATACCAAAAAGTTTTCTAACATAAGAAGTTATTTCATGGCTTGTGTGCCCGCATGGCTTATCCAAAAGAATTATTCCTTTTTCAAACATTTTAATTCCTTTTTATATTATTTAAAATCTGTCTTATAGAATCTGCAATATCCCTGTTCTCTATTTCAAAGTCAAATGAAGATTTATCAAAGATATCTATATTATATAATTTTATATATCTTTTTTGATTTTGCAGATCCCTTTCTTTTAGGTGTTTTTTTGCATCATCTATCAAAAATCCGTCTCTTTTTGAAAGTCTTTCGGCTCTTGTTTTTTCATCTAAATTTATCCATATTTTAAAATCAAATTTAATATCAAACAACTTATCAAACCATGGCCCAAGCCATGTAGTAATTACAAAATCGTTTTTGTTTTTTATACGCCCATAGAGCATTTTATCAAAATCCAGGTCTATGTCAGGATTTTTTCTTGCAAGCTCCTGAAATTTCATTAAGCTTATGCCCTTCTGCTTTGCAAGATCCTTGAAACTAAAACTAATGTGCTCTATTCCAAGCTCTTCTGAAAGTTTTTGGCCGATTGTGGTCTTTCCGCATCCAGAAAGGCCGCCAATAGCAATTTTCAAGAAATCACTTCGTACTAAAAATAAGATATTTTTGATATATTAAACTTATATCTTCTGGATTCATTGATTTTTCCTTTATTCGCTGTGAATATGATAAAACCATCCGTGAACATTGGATGCATAAATTTGAACCGAATTTTCCTTTTGTTTTTACTGATTTATCAGAATTTTGTTTTTTTACAATGCACTTGCAGATCCCACAGGACACTTTAGTTTTTTTAGGCCTTTTAAAAAGTTTATTCTTTCTTTTAACAGATCTTGATCTATTTTTTGGCTTTGGCATGCATATCACCTTTTATTTTTCTATATATCGGAGTTATAATTAATCCTATTAGGATAGTAATGGTTATAAACCACCAGTAAGGCTGATGGATCCTTTTTATTTCAAGCACTGGAATTGAAAAGGGAAGATCAACATAAAACCAGGTTCCATTGTTTAGGGTTGCTTCAATTAGATCTGCTTTTTTTGAAGGCTTTGCAGTAATTTTAACTTCTTCGCCCTCCAGATAATTTAGCTTATCCAAAGAAATTTCCATCGGCTCGCCTTTTACTTCAAGATATAGCGGAGGGTTATGTTTTCCATTATAAATAAAATATGTTGAATTTTGTGAGAACATATTGCCATTTTCATAAGCATTAATAGTTACTGCCCATGATCCTGTTGTTTTACTATTTAGAAGATAACATGCAGAATAGATATTATCATTTGCTATAGAATCGCAATTGGCCCCGTCATCTAGTAAAATTATTTTGATATCATCTTTTGTAAATGGGTCCATATAATTTACAACCCACATCAAACCCAGAAAAATAATCAAAATCATTCCCATTACTTTGAATTGGCCCATCATTAACTTTCCCATTTTTGGAAATATCTCCTGCTGTTTTTTCATTAAAGAATCCATTCGCGCCTGATTTTTTTCTTTCGAAGCCTGCTTATATTCCTCATTGACCATTTTTGTTTCTTTTTGAAGCTCTTCCATTTCTTTTTGGTTTCCAAACTTGTACTGAAGTTTTCTTATCAAAAGAGAATAACTTATTGCTAACAATGCAACTATTAGAAAAAAATATTCTTCAAACATAAAAGAAATTTACTTACTAATTATTTAAAAAGGTAGGTGTAAAAGAACAAAAGGAAAAATCAACTGGTTATTTTTCCGGTAACTGTGCCGGTATCAGAATAATCCAATCCTGTTGCCGGATCAGTATATGTTATTTTGACATTTATTGCATAACTTGAACCCTGACTTGGGATATTCGAAAATGTCCCAATGGTTATTATATTGCTTTTTTTGCCGTTCTCAAGAGATATAACATCAGTATTTTCAACTATTTCAGATTTAAGGGTTGCAGAAATTGAGGTTATCTTTATCTCTGTTTCGGCATTATTTTTAAGGACCATCATAAAATCCCCGCTGCTTTCAAGCTCCCACCCTAAAACTCCAACCTGTACAAAACCAGATGTCCTGCTTCCAAGAAACATTCCAATATCAAAAATTCCAAGCGCAAAAATGGCACCTATTACTACAAATACAATAAAAAGTGCCCAACCATAGGTTGTAAGAAAATCAAGGCTTGATTGTGCTTTCATAGGTATGCCACTTATCTGTTTTAGACATCTTCTTTTATAAATTTTATTGTTTAAAAATTTTAAAAACAAATATTTATAATAAATAGGATAAATAATAATTTGAGGTTTTTTTATGATTTTGCCAAAACAACATCTGATGTTTTCAAAATTAATGAATGAAATGATTGGGGACAGCCAATATCAGCCAGCAGGAATAGACATCACATTAAAAGAGATTTATTCATTTAAAGATACCGGAATAATTGATTTTGATAATTCAGAGCGAAAAATAAGTTCTGTAGAGCCTATTAAATTTGAAAATGACCAGGTAAAACTGAAAACTGGCGCATATAAAGTTATTTTCAATGAATATGTGAAAATACCAAACCATCTTGTCGGATTTTGTTTTCCCCGTTCTTCTCTTTTAAGATGCGGAGCAGCACTTGAATGCGCTGTCTGGGATCCCGGCTATGAAGGAAGATCTGAAGCTCTTTTAATAATTCATAATCCACACGGAATAATTTTAAAGAAAAATGCAAAAATCGGGCAGATGGTTTTTAGCCATTTGGTTGAAGAAACTATTGAGGAATATTCTGGAAGATACAAATGGGAAAATAAATAACTAATTTGATAATTACTAAATATAAAGAATAATAAAAAGGATATTGTTAATACTAATTCCAAAAACCCTTGAAGTATTTCAATCATATTTCAATCTTTTCCCCAGGAACTCTTGGAAATAGTGTTGCCTCTCGTATATGTTTTTTTCCAGTTAGAAATCTCACCATTCGCTCAACTCCAAAGCCTCCTCCTGAAGTTGGAATCAAATGTCCTTCTTTTGCAATTTTTAGATAAGGCCTAAAATATTTAGGATTAGATTTTCTTTCTTCCATTTTTTTTATAATTACCTCGTAAATATGCTCTCTTTCTGCCCCGGATAGTCCTTCTCCAAATCCTTCAGGATAAATCAAATCATAGTTTAGGTGTTTTTTTGAGATTGGATCCTGCTTATCATAAAATTCCCTGTATAAATCCGTAATCCAAAAGGGGCTTGTTTCTTTTTCTGAGATTATTCTTTCATAATCTTCCCCGTATTGTTTTTTCAATTCAACTGAATCATATATTTTAAATGGAATTTTCGGAAGTTCTATTTTTCTTTTTAATTTTTCAAGTTCAATTTTACATTCTTTTTTTACAAAACTAAAAATATAAACAGTCAATTCTTCCATAAATTTTCTAAATTCCTCTCCAGTTGCTTCTTTTAATTCAATATCTACTTGTGAAAATTCAATTAAATGTCTTCCTGAATCTTTGCATTTTGGATCTTCAAGTCTTATGTTTGGAGATACTATATAAATTCCTTTTATATCTCCTCTAGACATAGAAATTTGTTTATGTAATATCATACTTTTTGTAAGTTCTAATTTTTGTCCGCTATAACTTATAGAAGAATCTGCAACATCGTGAGCTAATGGATCAGTTACAGAAGAAAGCATTACTGGCATAAGTTGAGTCATTCCTTTTGCCCACATAAAATCATGTGTCGCTTTAAGAACTGCAGACTGTATTGTCAAAATCTCTTTCATTTCTCCTTTTTTTATATGTTCGATTGCATCTTTCATAAAAATCACAAAATAATTGAAACAAAACCAGTATTTAAACTTTATTCAAAAAAAAGTAAATAAACATACAAGAAATATTAAAAATTAGATTAAAAGTTGAATGTTTATTCAAGATATATTTTTAGAGTATTTTTAAGATTTTCAAGGCTTTCAATATCCACCCATTCTTCTTTTTTATGGGCGTTTCCTCCATTTGGTCCAATTGAAATTACAGGCGCCATTTTTGCAATTATACATTCATCTGCAACAGATTTTCCATAAGAATAATTTACCTGCCCAAATTTATTTTCTAAAATTTTAGATAATTTTTGAATTTCAGAATTATTTTTATCTGTCCAATACGGCATAAGATAGGGAACTTCTCTTTTTTGAATTTTTATGTTTGCAGAGATATTTAATTCCTTAATTATTTTATTTATTCTTTGAATAAAAATATTTTCATTTTCTTCATTTGTTAGGTGAACATCAACTTCCAAATTACATATTTCAGGATAGGAAAGGGATTTTGCCTTTGAATTAACTGCGCTTATAAACTGGCTTCCTTGCATATTTTTTCCAATGGTTTGTTCCATTTTTTCTATTTCTAAAATTAATTTTGATGCCTGAGTTATTGCATTTACTCCATCACCACTTGCACCGTGGCAGGATTGACCTAAAACTTCTATTTCATATCTAATTCTTCCTCTTCTTCCAAGAAGAATTGTTCCTTCTTTTTGCATAGGAGAATCATTTATTTCTGGAACAATTACCAAATCGCATCCTTTGAAAAATTCTTTTTCTAATAGTTTTTGAGCGCCTAAAGAATTATTTTCTTCATCGCATCCAAATGCAATCTTTAATTCACAATCTAAATTTGAATTTGCAAGTTCTAAAATTAAACTAATTCCTGCTTTCATATCATAGGCTCCAAGCCCTATTGCTTTATTATTTTCAATTTTAAGTTTAAATGGATCTTTTTCCCAATTTCCTTGAACTGGAATTGTATCCATATGTGCATAAAATCCGATTTTTCTTTTATTTCCTCTTCCTTTTATTCCTAAAATATTATACCTATTTTTCTCAACTAATTGCTTTTCTACTTCAAACCCTCTTTCTTTTAATGCATAAAATAGATATTCTCCAATATCTTGTTCATTTGGAAATGTTGAATTTATTCTTACAAGTTCTTCTAAAATATTTAACATTTAAATCAACCAACTATGCCAGACCAAACATTTAAATTTTCCATATTACTAAATGGACCTAAACCTTCAATTGGATTTTGAACTGATTCTCCAATAACACAATGCTTATTTAAAGTGCCTTGATAATCTAAACTATTATTTCTAAGTGCAACATTTATTGGAAGATGTCCTGCTCTTGCTTCTGAATAAATAATTGAACCTTCCTCTTGCATTGAAATTAAAGTAGATAAAATTGCACTTAAAAGCCCTTGACCTCTATAATTTGGATCTGTTGCGCATTCACTTAATTCTACAAGTGGAAGAATCAATCCTTCAATATTAATTATTGCATGTTCTGCAATTGCTGCAGAAATTATTAATCCATTATTTCTAATAACAAGAGTTTGATTATCTTCATTTTCAATCATTTCTTTTATATTTTCTCTATTTAAATCCATTAAATAAACTGGAAGGCATTGGCTGTATAAATTTACTAATCTTTGCATATCTCCATTTCCTGTATTTATATTACTATCCTGAGTATATCCATTTGAAGTTAAAATTCTTACTAATTCTTCTCTTGTTTTTGGATTTTTTAATTGAGTATTTTCAATTATCTCTCTTTGAATATGTCTAATATCTTCATTTACTCTTCTTTGATTTGAATTTCTTGCAAAATATAAAATTGAAGTATCGCTATATCTTGGTCCTAAAGGAATTTGAGCTTCCAATTCAAATCCATTAACCTCTGCAATGGAGTTTAATTCTTTAATTGAATTATTATTAGATAATGCTCTAATTGTTATTCTGCTTACATTTTGTAATTCTCCTTCTCTTTGGACTTCTCTTAAAATTCCTTCTGTATTATTTTTATTTAGAATGAATGGAATAAAGCCTTTTAATCGGCTATTTACTCTATCAACTGTTGGTGGCCATGATGCGCCAATTGAACCTTGACTTTTTATTGGAGTAGTTGTTCTTTGAATAATCATATCTAAACATCTCTAAATAAACTATAATTGTTTAATTATTTAAATATGATGTTAAAATTTAATAAAAATTTAAAGAATAACTATTTAAACTTAACACTTTATTAAAATATAAACAAGGGTGTTAATATGGTAACTATAGCTCATATTGTAGAAAAAATGATTAAGGATAACCCTTCTCTTGAACTTGCATTATCAAAAGATTTAATCAGTTATTCAAAACTTGCAAGAGAGATTAGAAAAGAAGTTGAAAAAGAACTAAACCATAAGGTAAATATGCCTGCAATAATTGTTGCCCTTAAAAGATTAAAGGAAAAATCGGACCAGATTTATAACGAAAAAGAACATTTTTATGCACTGGAATTAAATACCACTTCGAGCTTAATGGAATTAACTATTGGAAAAACCCAAAATTTATCATATTTAATGAAGAGATTATATGAGATGCAGGAATTGACACAGGGTTGTGTTCTTAATGCAATACATGGAAATCATCAGACAACTTTTGTTTTTAGCGAGAGAATGGAAGAAAAAGTAAAAGATATAATTAGAGAAGAGCAGATAATTTTTGAACTTAAAAATCTTGCCCAGCTTTCAATTCGTTTTGATGAGAAAATGTTTATGGCTCCTGGTTTTTTAGTGTATGTTCTAAAAGAATTGTCATGGAACGATATAAATATTATTGAGATTGTTTCAACCTATACTGAACTTGTGATCGTTTTGGAAAAAGATAAATTGATGAAAGCATACCATATTGTGCAGAAGATGCTTTTTGATAATAAAAATGTTTAAAAATAGTACTTATAGTTAACAATTTTGTTAACTTTGGGGTATAAAAATAAAAAAATTAATAGGTGCCATCAAGTAACTTTTTCATCTATTCTTGGCTTGAAAAGGCCGCTTCCAACGGTTGCCCTGTATGCTTCATAGCTCAGTTCCACTGGTGACATAAGTGCAAAATATGCAAGAAATGCCTCAGTTCCACTAAGCCCAAATGAAAGTACTGACCCCATAAACCCAAATCTTAGAAAATAAAGAGGGAGCCTTGTCCCTTCAGATATTCCCCAGTATTCGAGCGCATCCTCTCCGGCACTATTTTTTACTTTTAATGATTCTTTCCTTTGTTTGTGCATCTCATCTATTTTTTTAACTATCCTTGTGTTTGGAAAAATTTTCTCCATTGCCATAAACACAGGAGTTTCCCTAAATCCATCTGCAAATCCTTCCTTGAATCTTTCCCATTTTGAGGTTTTCTTTTTAACTTTATCAAAGTGCAGCCTATTGCTTATATGCCATAGCGGCCCCCACACCCCATAAAATACACATACTGCTGCAAGTGAGGGTATAAACAGCGATGGAATATAATTTTCTGTAAGCGATTTTGTAATTGTTCTGAATACCAGTGCACCCGTAACATAAGTTGGAGCTTCACCTGCAAGTGTTGTCAGTATAAATTTTTCCTTAGGGTCCATGTGTTTTTTCTTTCGTATATTGTGAATTGCCCTTACAAGTGGAACTATACTCGTGAGAAGTATGGATGTTCCAAGTATAAATAATTCTGGAGGCTTTGGAATATCAGATTTGTTTATCCCAACATATTCCAGAAGCTCTGGCTTTGCTGCAAGATACATTGCAATTTCAGGTACTAGTATATAAGGTGAAAATTTAAGCCCGTCAATAAGGGTCTTTATCCTTGGGCATCTCTCCTTAAAGCTGGTCCATCTGGTAGTTTTCCTTTGGGTTTTGCATAAATTAATCTGCTTTAAGGTCATTTAACTCACCCATTTATACTTTCCAACACTTATATATAAACCTTCGTCCCAAAATATTGAATAAATTAATAAGAATTAGCAACATTTATAAATATTATTGAATAAGCATTCAACTATGTATGAATTAGATGAAAAAGATTTAATGATTTTAGAATTATTAAAAGAAAATGCAAAAAACTCAATAAACCAGATAGCAAGAAAGACAAATATTCCTGTTGCAACTGTTCATCACAGATTAAAAAAACTAGAACGAGATGGAGTAATAAAAAAATATACAATAATCCTAAATAAGGAAAAGCTTGGAAGAAAAATTACGGCATATATCTTAATCAAGGTGAATTACTCCTATGGCCAGAGAACAGACCAGTCTGAATTATTGAGAAAAATATCAAAAGTGGATTATGTGGAAGATGCATCAATTCTAACAGGAGATACAGATATAATACTAAAAATAAATGTTCCATCAATCAAGGAATTAAACAAATTTTTATTGGATGATTTAAGAAACATGGAAGGGATTGGAGAAACAAAAACTTTAATTGCACTGGAAAATGTTACAAAGGCTTAAATTCATAGGTTTAAAAATTTTCTTTTCCACAGGTTAGCAGGTGTTTTTATGTTTAAATTGGTTCTTGTAAGGCACGGGGAAAGTATTTGGAACAGGGAAAATAAATTTACAGGGTGGACTGATATTGATCTAACAAAGAAGGGAATTGCCGAATCCTGCGAATGTGCAAAAATATTAAAAAAAGAAGGCTATTGTTTTGATATTGCATTTACCTCTGTTCTAAAAAGAGCAATAAGAACTCTGTGGATAATTCTTGATGATATGGATTTAATGTGGATTCCGGTAAAAAAAAGCTGGAGATTGAATGAACGGCATTATGGAGCACTCCAAGGATTAAAAAAACATGAAACAGTAAAAAAATACGGGGAATCCAAGGTTTTATTATGGAGAAGGAGTTATGATATCCGGCCTCCTGCACTTGAAAAAAATGATTCCCGCAATCCGTGTTTTGATTTGAGGTATTTGGAATTGAAAAAAAATGAAATTCCGCTCTCTGAATGCCTTAAAGACACTTCAAAAAGATTTTTGCCATACTGGAAAAAAGAAATAGTTCCGGAAATAAAAAAGGGACAGAGAATAATAATTTCAGCGCACGGAAATAGCTTAAGGGCACTTGTACAGCATATCGATAAGATTTCAAATAAGGATATAATAAATCTAAACATCCCTACTGGGATTCCTCTAGTATATGAATTGGACAAAAACATGAAACCAATAAAATCATATTACCTTGGGGACAGAGAAAAAATAAGAAAAGCAACGGAAATGGTGAAAAACCAGATAAGAAAATGAATTAAAAGGTAATTATTGTAGTGAGTATTATGAAAAGGGGATTTTTGATTATTTTTCTGGGTTTGGGGTTTTTGTTTTTTGGATGTATTGGCGAAAATGCACAACAAAAGTATTTTTGCGAGAATGGAAAAGAAGTAACAAATCTCTCTGAGTGTGAAAACGAGAGTATAATCCCATTGAATGAAAAAAGTAAATGTGATGATGGAACTCTTATTAATACCTGCTCATCTGAAAAGCCAAAATTCTGCAATGAAGATTATGAATTAGTGGACAGGGCATCTGAATGTGGATGTTTTTTTGGATATTCAATCTGCAGTGAAACCTGCATAAATGAAAATGAAATTTGCTGTATTGACGATGTATGCAAACAAAAATTTACGGAGATTATAAATTCACAAATAGAATATGATAAAAATGTGAAAATAAAGATAATGAATTTTGAAAAAGTATCTGATGATAAAAAGAAACTTGCAGAAGTCTATACGCTATTTTTAATTGAAAATTTAGGGGATACGACTGCTTCGGTGTATTGTTCTGATTTTGATGTTGAGGCGCTTTCAAAAAAAGAATATCTGCTAAGAGAATCCAAAATGAATCATTTTGGGGAAACAACACAGCAATCATATGCAATAAAATCAAATTCAACTGCATTAATTGAATGTTATCAGAAAATTGACTATGATGCTGAACTTGAGTTTCTTGAAATAAAAGAAGGGGATTCGATAGTAAAAAAATACCCCCTCTTTCCAAAAACATGGATGGAGTTTCAAAATTTAGAGTATAATTATACAATAATTGGAATAAGCAAGGAACAAAGTTCATACATTGGAACAAAAGGGCCGTTAAAGGTAACACTGGAAAAAATAGGAAAAAAGACATATAAAGATAGAATGCAGGTTGAGATATTCTGGAAGCTTGAAAACCTGAAAAGAGCTGGATGGTTTGAGTATGTGGATAGAATTTTTATTTTCCCGTATAAGGATACTGCAATTGGTATAAACGGAACAAGATATTATTCGCAGTATATTGAGGGGGAAGAAAATTTCGAACTTAAAGAGGGTTATTTATCTCCTCTTGAAACTGCAACAGGGAGAGTTGTAATTTCAGATGTCCCAAATAATTCCGGGCCGATTAAGGTTTATTTGGTGGTAAAGGATTTCGTGGATTTCTGGTTTGAAATTAAAATTGAATAGTGAATCTATATGGCCAAAGAAAATTTTAAAAAAAGCTCAAAAAAAGAGGGTCTTCCTCCCGGAACAATAGTTCATACCGGCAAAATAAAAAAAGATTTGGTCAAAATAAGATTAATAGAATGTGATGAGAAACATTTTTCAGATGCAGAGGTTCCTTTAAGTTTTATAAAAAAGAATAATAAGAAAAAAATGTGGATAAATCTTGACGGAGTCCATAATACAAGATTAATTGCAGAAATCGGTGAAAAATTTGGAATCCATAATCTTGTTCTTGAGGATATCGCAGATGTAACGCAAAGACCAAAAATAGAGGATTATGAAAATTATGTTTATATTGTTGCAAGAATGATATATTTAAATCCAAAAGAAAATCAATATGGCCAAACAGATTATCCTGCAAACAAAAGTAGTACACCCGGCAAAAAGTCCAACTCACAAATTGAGAATCGTATAATATCAGAGCAGATAAGTTTTATAATTGGGAAAAACTACCTCATTTCTTTTCAGGAAAACACTGGCGATGTTTTTGATAAAGTCCGCGAAAGGATGAAAAACGGGAAAAAATTAATAAGAAAAAAAGGGATTGACTACCTTTTATATGCACTTTTGGATGCAATTGTCGATAATTATTTTACAGTTCTTGAAAAAATTGGAGAAGAAATTGAAATCTTGGAAGAAGAGCTTGCAAAAGAGCCAAAAAATGAAACACTTGAAAAAATACATAAATTAAAAAGAGAAATGATAATTTTAAGAAAATCAGTCTGGCCTTTGCGTGAAGTTATAAGCGCTCTTACAAGAAATGAACCAAGAATAATCCACCCAGGAACAATTAAATATTTAAGGGATGTATACGACCATACGATACAGATAATAGATACTGTTGAAACTTTCAGGGATATTTTATCCGGAATGATTGATTTATATCTTTCTTCTATAAGCAATAAAATGAATGAAATAATGAAGGTATTGACTATTATTGCAACGATTTTCATTCCTCTCACTTTTATTGCAGGGGTTTACGGGATGAATTTTAAGTATATGCCTGAACTTGAATGGAGTTTTGGATATTATTTAACACTTGGGATTATGGCTCTTGTTGGAATTGTGATGCTACTTTATTTTAAAAAGAAGAGATGGATTTAATATCAGTTTATTTGTTTTTAGAAATACCTAAATCCTCGAAACTCAAAACTCTAAACCCAACACAATCAGATTATCAAAACAGGCCACGGCCGAGAATCGAACTCGGGCCTAGGGCTCCACAGGCCCCCATACTACCAATGTACGTCGCTTTTTGACCAGTTTTACCTGACGGCTTTTTCCAATAGGTTTGCCATTAGTCAATAGTTGGTCAAAAAGGCCTCTATACTACCGTAGCCATATGTAATAAGTAATTATTCTTCACAAAAGAGTTTTAAACTCTTTCTCAAGATGGGAACTTTCCCCACAGAAGAATTTTACTTTTTTTGCACTGCTTTCTTCGATATAATTTTTAATATCAAAAAAAGATGCATGGTCTGATAATGGAAATCCAATATCAGTATTATATTTATACTTTAATGTCCAGCCCGAAGCAAAAGCACATAGGGTTTTTTTGGAAAACGCATCTGAGATTTTTTTTGCAAAATATCTTTTTGAATGTTTTGGAGAAACAACTGCAACAAAAGAATCCCTCATTAATTCTTCTGCCTCATCTGTTCCAATTTTAATGTAATCAAGTTTTTTTCCAAATTGATTATAAATGTCTGAAATTCTTGCAATATTTTCATTAACCAACGGGGTAATTGAGCAGTATTCGTTTAGTATTTTAATTAATTCCTGTGCTTTTCCCATTTCGTATCCTCCAATTAAAAGAATTTTATCAGAATTTTTTTTAACCCAGCTTTCAATTAACAAATAGACTTCCTCATTTTCAGGAAACTTATAAAATGGGTCTCCATATGTGGCCTCGATTATTAATTCATCGGTTTGGGGAATTTGGGCTTTTCTAAAAAGAATCGAATCCTTTAATCTTATGTCTCCGCTATAGGTTATTCTTTTTTCATTTGTATCAAGTACGATTTGTTTTGAGCCAAGCATGTGCCCTGCTTCAAAAAGCTGTATGTTATCCGGAGAAACTATTTCTCCTTCAAGTTTTGCAAGAAGTTTTGTTTCATTTGAGCAGATTATTTTTTCTTTTGCTTTTACTCCGTTTAAATGGTCTGAATGTGCATGGGAAACAAAGGAAATGTCCCCTTTGGAATGGTCTAGTGCAATAGTTTGGTTATTGAGGCTGATCTGCATGGTATATATTAATATTAATAAAGAATTAAATTAGGATTGGATTTAGATTGGGTCTTCATCTTTCAAATACTCATTTTCAATTGTTTTTCTGAATATTTTTGATTTCTTTTCCCCAAATTTTTCAACCTTCAATAATTCTTTCTCTTTTGCATTTATCACATTTTCAAGGGAACCAAAATGCTCAAGTAGCGATTTTGCAAGCTTTGGTCCGACCATTGGAAATGCTTCAACAACAGAGCGCTGGGTTTGAGAGAGGGTATGGGTTTTTCTTTTTGAATTTATCGAGAGCGGGAGTTTTTTTGCAATCTGTTCGTGTTTTGCAACAGAATAAATCAATTCAGCACTGGATGAAAAATTTCTTGTAAAAAATACCCCGGCCTGAAAATCAGTAATTAGGGAAGCATATGCGCCCATTAAGGCTTCTCTTGAAATGATTTCCCCATTAGATTCGCCTTCAATAATTAAAATCACATTCTTATAATTTTCTTTTAGGTTTTGTAATTGATAAAACAGCCTTTTATCTATAATTGAGGATTCAAAATCATTTCTTGTCTTTCGCTCAATTGCAGTATTTTCAGAGCAGATAAAATCACCGACTAAAAGCCGTTTTATTTCAACTTCACAGTTAAAGGATTTTAGAAAAGAAATAATCCGGGCATCCTCTCTGTCATCTGCAATTATTTTTGGAATCATCTAATTCACTTTTTTCATAAATTTCTCTATTTCACCAAAACTTAATGAGCAGCCGGAATACCTTAAACTATACAATCCAGCTTCAAGAAAATCTTTTTTTAATGATTTAAATGAATCAAAATATCCAAGCTGATATGCAAGGATTAGTATTTCACTGCTCCTTATAATTTTAAGATTTGATGCAATTTCCTGAAAAGCTGACAGGTTTTTTTTATTTATAAGGATGGAAAAATTCAATTCCGATTCAAGATGTTTTGTATATGAGATTGGAGATTCGGTAATAAAACGGGTTGTCCTTTCATCAATAACAATGTTATTTATATTAAGCTTCTGTGCGATTGCAATTATTTCCATTTCTGCAAAATGTACGATGCTTAGCGGTTTTCCTCGTGCAAAAAAGATATTATTTGCAATATTTAAAAGATTTTTTACCCTGTCATCGATATCATCATTGATTACTGAAAGGGTTTTTCTAAGCAAAAGCTCTTTTATCCTTAGGGCAGAAAGAGAATATTCCTTTGTTTTTAAGGAAAGGGGTTTTGCAACAACCTCTCTTTCCACTCCCGGAGTTATAAAAAAACGGGCATCTGTAGAAGACTGAAGAAACGGGAGAGTTTTTATAAAACAGCTCCGTGTAAGAGAAATCAATGCGCTTGAATCAAAAAGTAAGTCTGCCATTTTAAACACCAAACATTTTTTTTGCGTTTTTTACCCGTTCAAAAATATCCTTTTCTTCAGAAATCCTGTCAAACATCATGGTTTTTCCTGCATAATTCAAAAGCTCCTGCTGTTCTATTCCAACTATCTTGGATGCAAGGCCAAGCGAAAGCCCCTGAGCATATAATGTTGCCGCAGATTTGATTTCCCCTTTTTTGATTAAATTCATTACATATCTTGAATCATTTTTTTCAAGATTAAGAATTGATTTTTTAAGCCTCTGAATTGAACTGTTCCACTCTTTTTTTGATTCCTCCAGGGAATCGGGTAAGGTTAAAAGGTCGATTTCAATAGATTCAAGCCATTCGCGATACTCTTCTGATAAAAACCTTGGTTTAGAAATTATTTTTGAAAGAATATAGGAATAAACCGCAAGATCAAAAAGCTCTTTTGAAAATTGTATAACTGCCATTTTTAGTATTTGGTCGTTTAATTTTTTCATTCCCTTCATGTTTTTATTTTTAAAATAAGAATAAATTTTTCTGCAAAATTCTTTTTTCTCCTGCATAACCTGTAATTACAAAAAAGGTTTATAATTGTTTCATACTCTAGATGAAAATACTGATTAGGCAATGTTTCCTATTTTAGTAAATAATTTAAAATTAATTTTCCGGAACCGAATTTATCTGGGAAAGGATGGAATTGACATCTATTATAAGAATGTCCCCGGAAGAATAATAAGTATTAAAAGTTGAAATGGCAGAATTAACTGCATCTTCAAAAGAATCCCCAGAGCCTACTTTAGTTGTTTCAACACAGGAGATATAATTACTTGTTTGGGATTCTGCAATGCAGACAAATGCGTGATTTGGAACAAGGACAAGATATGCCTTCATTCCGGCAAGAACAAATGCAGATGCAAAAACAAGTGAGCCATCGATGCAATTTGCACTTCCACTCTCAAGTGTCTGTGTGGGGGTATAAATTGTCTGCGAGCCTGAAAAATAATTTCCAGGTGCATTTACATATTTCATTCCATCAGTCTGAAGCTGGGTGTATACTGCCTTCATTTGTATTGTTGTGCTTTCTTTTAGGGTGCAACTTTCAAGCCCAAATGTCCCGCATCCGGTAGAATAAGTTTGATACCCTAAAAATGCATTGGTTGGAGTATACTTGGCAGCATCGGAAATAAGCTGATGGATCTCATCTGAATTGGGATTGACCCAAAAAATAACAAGATTATTTTTTTTATCTGCGTCCGAGCCAAGATAAGGGTAACTCCAATACATTTGAGTATATGAAACCAAAGTAGTTGGAACAGAAACCTTGTAAACTTCATTATTATTCTCATCTTTTATTGAAAAAAGATAATAAACCGGCTGATTCTGGTGATTGGAATAAACATTGGAATTCAAAGCTGGATTAAAACCTAACACAGCAGTGCGTCTACTTTGTACATTTATTGGGATTACCTGAGTTGATGACCAGCCTGGAATGGATAATTCAACGATTCCTGAAAAATCTTTTGTCCCGGAGTTATATATTGACACATCAACCATATTTTGCCCAAGATAATCATGGTTTATCGAAAATGCAGGAACTATCGGATCTCCAAGAAGATAGGTTTTTGAAAAATCAACCTCCAAACTTGAAAATCCCAAAAGTTCCAATTGAAAATTGGTTGAAAGGTTTTCAATATAGGCTGTTATTGTATCAAAACCTGAACTAATAGGCGCAGTATATTTAACAGAGCATTTTCCATCGCTTCCGGAAACGCATTTTTCTTCAATACTGCCCAGTTTGGATGAAAAATAAACTTCCATTCCAAAAACAGGATCATTGATTCTGTTTTCAAGATAAGCATTTATCATAATTTCTGATTTTCCGTTTCCCAGAACAGAATTATTTTTTGAAGAAATAATTATTTTTTCTGGCAAAAGAGGGATTATTGAGAGATTGGTTTTTTGAAAACAATCTTTTGAATTGGCAGAAATAACAATCTGCGCGGGTTTTGTTGTAGAAATAATGGTTATACTGCAATTGCCATTTAGGGTTTTGCAAAAATTTTCAGACATTACTGCAGAGCCTATTGGTGATGCTTCAAAATTAACCAATGTCTCGTCAGCAACAGATTCACCTATTTTATTGAAAACCTGCGCAGTAATTTTTGTTCCGGAAATGCCGTCAGCATCAATTTCCTCATCCTGTTTTTCCAAAATAATTTTTGCCGGAATATCACTTAAGACTTCAAAAGAAAAATCCCGGGTTGCACCATTTGAATTAATTGAAATAATTTCCGAATATTTTTGCGGGCTTTTTTTTGGGATATAACATAAGTCACATTCTCCAGAATAATTTGTTGTGCAAGAGATTATTTTTCCATATTGAGAATTGCCACTAATTTTTACTCCTTCAAGAGAATTTCCAAAAAGGGCAAAAACCCTGGCAGGCGCGCAAAAACTGCTTTTTCCATCAGCAACCGGAGAAAAGTTCTCATCTAAATTGAATATGATAGACTGCGGGGTTATATAAAGATAAAAAGAAAGTAGTAATAGGGCGATTAAAAACGCAAAAACTGCAGGAATTTGAAGTTTTTTAAACGGGATTTTTTTTGAATTTAACCCAAATCCGCATTTAGGGCAGTATTTTGAATCAGCCTGAATAATAGAATTGCATTTTGGACATTTAAAGCGGGACATCATAATAATATAATATGAAAAAATATAAAAAATGGCGGATGCTTTAAAAACCATTTATATAAACAATAGGTCAAAATAATAAAAAGCGTTCAGTTTTAATAGTTTTTTATATACAAAGAAAATACTATTTTCTATATTATACTTATGGAGTTGATTGTGTGGAAGAAAATGATGCTGAAAAAGAAATTAATGAGGTTTCTGAAGACATAATTATAGAAGAAAAACCAAAGGAAACAGAGGAAAAACCAAAAGAAACTGCCAATGTTTCTGAGAGTATACAAGCCAATGAAAAACCAAAACAAATTGAAAAAAGAATAATAGATGATGTTATAAAAACAAATGGAGATGAAGAGATACTTAAATTTCTTGATGAAAGCAAACAAAAGATAGTAGTGATTGGTGCAGGAGGTTCTGGAAGCAACACACTGGACAGATTATTTGAAATGAAAATAAATGATGTTGAACTTATTGCAATGAATACTGATGCAAAGCACCTGCTTAAGATAAGGGCGAACAAAAAATTGATTATTGGAAAAAACCTGACACGCGGAAGGGGCGCGGGAAGCAATCCAAAAATAGGGGAAGATGCTGCAAACGAAAGCATGAATGAAATAAAAGAATTGGTAAAGGGAGCAGACATGGTATTTATAACCTGCGGTCTTGGCGGAGGGACTGGAACTGGAAGCGCGCATGTTGTAGCAGAACAGGCAAAACAGGCAGGCGCCCTTACACTTGCAGTTGTAACACTACCTTTTATGTCTGAAGGAAAAATTAGGCTTGAAAATGCAGTTCAGGGCCTTGAAAAATTAAGAAAAAAGGCAGACACTGTTATAATAATAAAAAATGACAAATTACTGACTCTGGCTCCGGATCTTCCATTAGACACTGCATTTAAGGTCTGCGATGAGGTTCTTGCAGGCTCAGTAAAAGGAATTGCAGAATTAATCACAAAAGCAGGATTAATGAATGTGGATTTTGCGGATTTGAGAACAATATTATCTGATACAGGATTTGCAGTAATTGGACTTGGAGAGGCATCTTTGGATGCAAAAACTGAAGACAGGGCAAGAATTGCAGTTGAAACTGCCCTAAATTCCCCTCTTCTTGATGCTGATGTCAGTTCCTGCTCAAAAGCACTTGTAAATGTAGTCGGGGGCCAGGATATGACTCTCAAAGAAGCAGAGTATGTTGTTTCTGAAACTGCCAAACGAATACATCACGATGCCCACATTATATGGGGAGCACGAATTGAAGAGAACATGAAAAAATCATCACTACGGGTTCTTGTTGTTTTGGCAGGAGTCAGATTTTACAGGTCAAAAGCTCCAGAAGAAGAGCTTGACGAGCTAAACATTGATTTGATAGGGTGAAAATAATGGAAATTAAAACATTGATTAAAAGGTGTATAAGAATTTTTTATATATCTAAAAAACCGACTTCAGAAGAGTTGAATGAAGTAATAAAAATGACTGGAATCGGGATGATATTAATAGGATTGATAGGTCTGGTATTTTCAATAGTATTTAATTTGGGTTGATAAAATGATTTTTACAATAAGGGTTACAACAGGACAGGAAAAAATAGTTTGTGGAATGCTTGAAAAAAAAGCAAAAAAAGAAAATCTGGAGATATATTCCATTATAAGCGTGGAAAATGTAAAAGGATATTTATTTTTGGAAACCCCTGATGAAAATAATGCGGTAAAACTTATACAAAAGGTAAGGCATGTCAAAGGGCTCTTAAAAACCAAAATGGAAGTAGAAGAAATAAAAAAACTTGTGGAGATAGGAGAAGAATTAAAAGTTGATATAGAACAAGGAGACATTATAGAAATGATTTCAGGTCCTTTTAAGGGAGAAAAAGCAAAGGTCATAAAAGTGAATGAAGGCAAAGAAGAGATAACCGGAGAACTGGTTGAAGTTGCAGTTCCAATTCCAATCACAGTAAAATCAAAAACAGTAAAATTATTCAGAAAAAAAGGGTCTGATTGAAAAAAATCAAATTTATTTTTCTTTATTTTATTATTAATATTCATATGAAAAATGTTTCAAATTAATATTTCAGTCGTAAAAATATATTCGGCAATGAAATTAGATTAAATAAAATAAAATATTTGAACTGATTTTTACAAAATAAAAAATTTATAGTATATTTAAATGTTTTTTGTTTTTACTTTTTAATATACAAAATAAAAAAATAAAAGGAGGTGAAAAAAAGTGGCAGCAAAAAAGAAAAAACCAGTTAAAAAAGGAAAAAAGAAAAAAAGATAGTTTAATTTAAATTTTTAGCGGCTGTAGTCTAGAAAACTTGGAAAGACTTTTCCAAGAAAGATAAATTTTGTAAATGGGAGTCCATTGCAAATAGAAGTTTAACAGCCAATTGCTTCTGCAGCCGCACGATTTTATTTATTTTTCCCTTTTTTTTATTTTAAGAAAAAAATTAATCTTAATTTATTGATTCTATCGGCTCTAGTAAAGATTTTATTGCTTCTAAGTTTCCCAAACATAACTGCATTTCAGCTGCTTGTTTGTTCATCCCTAATGCTGAATATATTTCCAATGCAGAAGTATAAAATCCTTTTTGATCACATGCTTTGGCGCATCTAATGGCATCCTTTTTCTTTTGGAAGTGAAGATAAATCTTTGCTGCGGCAAAATAATGGCCTGCATGCTCATAATCTTTGGCGCATCTGATTGCACCCTCCTTATTATCTAATTTGATGTAGAGTTTTGTAGCTTCTTGATATGAATTACTGCTTCCAATTTCCTCATAAGCTTTGGCGCATCTGATTGCACCCTCTTTATTATCTAATAGGAGATATATTCTTACAGCTTCTTGCAAATTTCCGATTTTCTCATATATTTGTGCTTGTTCTAATTCCATGTTTAATGTTTGATAAATCCTCAATGCAGAATCATAATCTCCTTTTTTCTCATATGCTTCTGCTGATTCTTTTTCCATTCCTAACTCAAGATAAATGTTTGCAGCAGTAGTATGTTTACCTTCTTTTTCACAGGCCTTGGCGCATTCAATTGCGTTTTCTCTCATTTCTAATTTAATGTAAATTTTTACAGCAATATCATATTTTTCTTCTCTTTCGCAGGCCTTGGCGCATTCAATTGCTTCTTTTCTCATCCCTAATTTAATATAAATATCTGCAGCATTATTATATGCCCCTTCTTTTTCACAGGCATTGGCGCATTCAATTGCTTTTTCTTTCATTTTAAATTCATAAGCTTTTTTTTCTTCTGTTCCTAATCCAAGATAAATGACTGCAGCATTCACATAATGTCCTAATTTTTGATATATTTCAGCTACTTTTTCTTTCATTCCTAATCTGTCATAAATCACTGCAGCATTATAATATTCTTCTTTTTTTTCGCAGGCCTTGGCGCATTCAATTGCTTCTTTTCTCATCCCTAATTTAATATAAATATCTGCAGCAGAAAGATAGTTTCCTTTTTGTTCTAAAGCACCTACTATTCTTGCTCTGTCAGATAAATTAAGATCTTCCATTAATTTATTAAGAGTATTTTGAGGAATTGATCCTCCGTTTTGAATTCTCTGAACAATTATCCCAGTAACTGTAGGTTGTTTTAATTTTTTAGTCATACTTATTCACCAATATAGTTATAATCTATGGAGATTAATTTATAAAGCTTTCTATATGTCTGAAATTGATGGAATATAGGTAACTAAATTTAAGAAAAATGAAAAAATTATTCCAAAAATTCCTGAGGAGTTGGAATCTCGGCTTTTAGCCCTTTTCTTTCTCTTATCTGCTTTACTACTTTTGGAATAATTTCTTTGGGAACAGAGTGATAGCCTGCATATTCCTGATACCAGATTGCTCTTCCCTGTGTCACACCACGCAAAACATTTGAAAAGCCAAACATCTCTGCAACCGGAATAACAGTTATAACAGTTGTGGTTTCACCTTCTTGTTCCATTCCTTGAAGCTGCCCTCTTCTTCCATTTGTCATATTAATAACATCCCCCCCATAATCCTGCGGGGTTTGTATCAAAACCTTTTGTCTTGGTTCCAAAAGAAAATCTCCTGCAATTAAAATTGCCGCACACAGAGGTCTTTTGATTGTTGGAAGCATCTGCGCAGGGCCCCTATGAATATTATCTTCATGAAGTGTTGCATCAAGAAGAGTTACTTTAACCCCTTCCATTTTTTCTCCTGCAAGCGGTCCTTTGTTCATAACTTCTTCAAAACCCTGAATAATAAGTTCCTGAGCCTCATTTAAGTATTGAATACCTTTAGTTCCATCAAGCATAATATTGCTTCCGTAAACATCCCAGAGGCTTTTTGCCTCATCTCTTTCAAGTCCTGCATCAACAAGTTTTTCAACCAACTCTTTTCCTTTTGGCTTACCTTGTGGAATATCTCCGCTCAAAATAATATCCACTATTTTTTTATCAAGAGGTTCAACAATAATTTTTAAACGGTTGTGCTTGTTTGGAGATTTTCCTTCAACAATGCCGGATTTTGCAGAAATTGCTTCCCTATACACCACAATTGGAGGAGAAGTAATTATATCAACCCCTTTTTCTTTTGAAATCTTATACTCGATAATTTCAAGGTGCAATTCACCCATTCCGGAAAGAAGGTGTTCTCCTGTTTCCTGATTAAGCTCAACTCTTATGGTCGGATCTTCTTTTGAAATGCCTCTTAAAACTTCAATTAATTTTGCAAGGTCTTTTGACTGCTTTGCTTCGATTGATTTTGTAACAACAGGCTCGGAATAATGTTTTATCTGTTCAAATGGTTCGATTGGTTTTGAACTTATTGTCTCTCCAATATAAAGGTCTTTTAACCCTACAAGAGAGCCGATGTTTCCTGCTGAAAGCCTTTCTGCTCCAATCCTGTCAGGACCCATATAAATTCCAACCTGCTGGACCCTTTCAAATTTCTTTTTTGATGAGATATATACCTCATCCCCTTTTTTTACTGAACCGGAAAATAATCTTAATACTCCCACTTCTCCTGCATGTTCATCATACACAATTCCAAAACAAACTCCAACTACATCTGCTTTTGAATCGCATGCAAGCATTGATTTTCCTTCAGGAGTTTCTAAATCCCCATTTTTCCACAAAACTGGAATTCTATAAGGCTGGGCTTTTTTTGGATTCGGAAGGTTTTCAATTACCATTTCCAAAAGAACAGAATCAACTGGAGATTTTTCAACCAAAAAAGCATGGTCTCCTGAAGCGCATTTATCATAGATATCTTTGAAACTTATGTTATATGTTTTCATTGAAGTTGTGCTTACTGCCCATTTATTAAACGCGCTCCCAAATGCAATATTTCCTTTTTCAACGGCAATTGTCCAATCCTCCTTTCCTTTTAATTCAGATGGCATATTTGAAGAAATAATTTTATTTATTCCTGTAATTATTTTTACAAGCTTATCTACCATTCCTTTCTGGTCTAATTTTAATTCATTGATTAAACGGTCTATCTTATTTACAAAAACAATTGGTTTTGCCCTTTCCTTGAGGGCTTGTCTTAAAACAGTTTCTGTTTGGGGCATTATTCCTTCAACGCAGTCAACTACCAAAACAACTCCATCAACTGCCCTCATTGCTCTTGTTACATGTCCTCCAAAATCAACATGCCCGGGGGTATCAATTAAATTAATAAGATAGTCATTCCCGTTGTAATTGAATCCAAGGGAGATATTTGCAGATTTTATTGTAATTCCTCTTGCCTGCTCCTGAACATCATAATCCAATACTCTCTGGGAACCTGCAAGCTGTTTTGAAATCAACCCTGCACGCGCAACAAGCGAATCTGAAAGGGTTGTTTTTCCATGATCAACATGCGCTACAATTGCAATATTTCTTATAAATTCCAAATTGTCCATAAGTTTTTGTATTTCTTCTACTACAACTTCTTTTCTTACCATAGTTTCACCGATTTTTATTCTTAAAAAAGAATAATGAATAAAAATAAAAAAATAAATTATCTGGCGCTTCTTGCCATTCTCTCGGATTCATCCCTCTTTTTTATTGCATAGCTGCTTTGGACATCCCCTGATGCAGCAGACAATATTTCATCTGAAAGGGATTTTGAAAGGGATTTTGACTTGTTAAATGAGCCCATCAATGCAGCAAGAGTTATATTCCGCAGGGCCATATCAACCCTTCTTGTTGCAGAAACATCAACTGCAACCTGATATTTAACCCCTCCATATGCAATTCTTGTTACATCTTCCCTTGGGGCTGAATTTTCAAGCGCGTCAATTAATACCTGAATCGGATTTTTTTTTGTTTTTTCCTCTATTAATGCAAATGATTTTTCCACAACCTTGATTGCCTTTAATTTTTTTCCCTGCAACCTGCCATGGGTCCTGATTACTTTTCCAGAGGTTTTTTCCCCTGTTCCCCCTCTCATAAGTTTGTTTATTAATCTTTCGACAACATTTACTTTCATTTTTCCAAGAGAATATTTTTTTGCTCGTGCAAAAGAATGTGGAAGGGCAATTGGTGCAAATGAAATGACTTGTCTTAAGCTTGCATCCCTAACCTCGATATTATCCATGTCATATTTTTCAAATAATTTCACCATATAAAACTACCTCTTGGGCTTTTCCTTTTTGCCTTTTCTAAGCATTTGAAGATCTGCTCCATTTACACTGACAATTTTATATTTGATTCCCGGAATCGAACCCATAGGACCTCTTTGGGATCCTCCAAGCCCGGCAATTATAACCTCATCGTGTTCGTCCACAAAAGTAATTGCCTTATCCCTTGGCGCAAAAACAGTAACAATTTTTCCATTTTTTATTAGTTGCACTCTTGCGCATTTTATAAGGCCCGAGTGGGGCTGTTTCTGCTCTCTTGTCACTTTTTCAAGTACAATTCCTTTTGCCTGAGGCGATCCTCCAAGTGCATCGTATTTCTGCTTTAACTTAAGAGTTCTCCTCTTGTATTTTTTACTTAGCCATCGCTGGCTTTTCCTGCTTTTTTTTATGTTTCTTCCTGCCCGTTCTCCATTTCCCATTGAATACACCTTATATTAATAATAAAGATAGTGGAATAAATTTTTACTTCGAAGAGTTTAAAAGGGTTTTTATTCAAGAAATTTGATTTTGTTGTGGTTCATCTGCCCTGAATTCTTTTGTAGTTCTGAGCTGAAAATCACGAATATTATATATTCTTGACAAAAGTTCCCGTATTCCCTTTATTTTTATTCCTCCTTTTCCAACAGCATATCCCCTTTCATCTTCCTGAACAATTAAGGTTATGCTGGTCCTACCTTCTTTTTCTGTTTTTTTTATGCTCATATTGCTGAGATTATAAAAAATATTTCTGAGTTGGGTTTCCACATCATTTCCTTTTATGAAAACAAACACAGGTTTTTTGAAAATATTAACAAGACTTTTTATTACTATATTATCCTTACCAATACATTTATATAACTCGCCCCTATTTTCAACAAGAAATATAAACGAAGACTCAGAATCTATGCAGTCTGCAGGATAGATTCCTGTAATTCTTTGAAACTCTGAAAAATATTTCAAATGATCCTGAGTGATTTCCGCCAATTTTATCACTACGCTACGAGATCAAAAATATTTGACTCCCCTTTATCATATATCGAAAGAACAGAAACCAAAAAAGGTTTACCACAGATATTTGCAAGATCTTTTGAACTTCCCTGAAAAGAGAGCAAAGGAATTTTTGATTTTTTTGCAAAATGATCAATTTCAAACAAATTTTTATTTGGAATATTGTTTGAAACTATCAAAAGTAAAACTTTCGAATCCTTTGTATTTTTTAATGATTTTTTAAATCCAAATGAAACTTTTCCTGTTTCAACAACCAGTCTTATTTCTTTTGTGATTAAACTTTCTTTTTCTTTTTTTGATTTTCTTCTTCTTGGTGGAACTTTCTTTGTTTTTTTCTTGGTTTTTGTTTTTTCTGTTTCCCCTATTTCTTCCTCTTCTATACTTTCCTTTTCATCAGTCATTTTAATTCACCTATTTTTTCATCACAAGCTTTATGTTCCCAGTGCCAACCGGAACTGTCTGTCCTATAATTATGTTCTCGGTAACTCCTATAAGTTTATCTTCTTCCCCTGAAGATGCAGCATTAACAAGATGTTTTACTGTTTCTTCAAAAGCAGCTCTTGCAAAAACACCTGTTTTTTGTCCGGAAAGGCCGTGTCTTCCAACCGGCCGATAAATTCCGCTTGAACAAAGTGCATCTGCAATAAGCATGATATGTCGGATATCGACATAAAGTTTCTGAAGCTCCATAACTTGTTTTATTTCATGAACAAGAGCATTTCTTGCAGCCTCAATTCCATATATCTTCTCCATTTCCTTTACACTATTTGTATACAACCGGTTTTCATCAATAGTATTATTAAAGCCGATTAGGCCAAGGACATTGAATCCGCTGGCCCTTATGAAATGTTCTTTTTCAGAGTTTATTACAACTGCTCTTTTTATTCCGGGAACTCCTGAAATAACTGTCCCTTTTATTTTATTCGCAGATTTTCTAATCATTTTAAGCTTAAAGTCTTTTTCAAGAAAAGTTATTTTTACATAAGACTTGGAAGTTCTAACATTCTTGAATTCCTCTTTGATCAATTTTTTTAATTTGTCAAAGGAAACCCCAAGAATCTTTCCTTCCTTTTCCTTATATTTTATAAGAATTTGTTTTTGAGAAAGATTGTCAATAACCCTTGCTATGTCTTCAACCAATACCTCCTCGATTTCTTTTGCAACCCTTTGGGCATTTGCATTGTTTTTTTTGTATGATTCTTTAAAATAAATATCAATCATTGGTTTTTTTGGCTGTTTTTTTGCATCAACAAGCTCTATTAGTCTTGGAAGACCGGTTGGAACATGCTCTGCAACTCCGGCATAATGGAATGTACGCATTGTCATTTGTGTTCCTGGCTCTCCAATACTTTGGGCTGCAACTGTTCCAACTGCCTCAAACGGGCTTATTTCAAATTTTGTTTTTTTTGGCATTAATATCACCTAAGCTGTATCAACATCATCTTGTTTTACATCATCTATAATATCTTCTGTTTTTGCAGAATACATTGGATCTTTTCCGTCTCCGCCATATATAAATTGAACGATATTTAATCCTGAATCCCTTACACTAAGGTCTTTGTATACTACCATATCCTGCAATGCGTTTATCAGTCTTCTTTGCATATAACCAGACCTTGCAGTTCTTATGGCTGTGTTAACAAGGGATTCTCTTCCGCCCATTGCATGAAGATAAAATTCATAAGGGGTTAATCCTTTTCTAAAGGAACTTGAAACATACCCTCTTGCTTTTGTTCCAAGGTCCTCTTTTTTGAAAAATACGAGTGCCCTTTTTTCATATCCTCTTGAAGGTCTTTTGCTTCTTACCGCCTGCTGTCCGACCACTGCCGACATCTGGACTGCGTTCAAAAGACTTCCTCTTGAACCGATATTTGCCATGATAATTGAGGAATTTTCATTTCCAAGATCTTCCCTTACAATCTCATCGATTGTTTCTCTTGTCTTTGAACAGGTCTGCATTATTGTATTTTCAAGTGTTTCTTTCAGGCTCATGCCAGGACACATATCCAATGTTTTGTTTCGATATTGCATAACCAGATTGTCAACTTCCCGTTCAGTTTTTTTATTGATTTCATCCATTTTTTTGGATGCCTGCAGACTCAAAGTATAATCTTTAATGGAAACAGAAAGCCCAAACATGCTTATTACTTCAAGAGAAAGGACGCTTGCCTTGTTAAGAAATACGGAACATTCTTCTTCTCCGTATTCCAGGAAAAATTTTTCAACTATTTCTGTTATTGTTTTGCTGTCTAGTGTTCCTTTGGTTAATTTTCCTTTTTCAATTACTAATTTTCCTTTTAATTTTGAGGTTGTTTTAAATTCAAAATTTTTCGGAAGAAGAACTGAAAAAAGCAATTTTCCGGAATATCCTCCATTTTTTAAATCAGATTTTGGAAACGCGCCATCGCATCCAATAAGATATAAAAGATTTTGCGCCTGAAGCTTTGTAAATGCGGCCTTTTCGTGTGTGAGAAGATATAATCCGGATATGTGATCTTCCTGTGGTTTTATTATCGCATGCCCATGTCGTGGAGAAAGAATCTGGCCATCAACTTTTGAAAGGTATTTTGCCTCTGCCTTTGCCTCTGCATTCTGCATCATATGAAGATTCATTTCATCTCCGTCAAAATCAGCATTATACGGTGAAATAACGATTGGGTTAACCCTGAAAGTTTTTCCGGGTATAATCTTTACCTCATGACCCATCATTGAGATTCTATGAAGAGAGGGTTGTCTGTTAAAAAGTACTATATCCCCGTTTGAAGCTGCTTTTTCAATTATGGACCCGACTTTTAATTCTTTTGAAAGTTCTTCCTTGTTTTCAGGAGTAATTTTAAGTTTTCGTCCGTCTTTTCTTATTATATAATTGGCAACTTCTTTTTCTTTTCCAAGAATAATTGATTTGCAGTGATCCAAATTCCATTCCGTAACATACAAAGGGGATGTTAATTCCTCTGCAATATCCGGAGGAACACCAACTTCTGAAATTTTTATTCTTGGATCCGGAGAAACGACTGTTCTTGCAGAAAAATTTACTCTTTTTCCAGAGAGGTTATATCTAAATCTTCCCTCTTTTCCTTTCAATCTTTGTGCAAGAGTTTTAAGTGGTCTTCCACTTCTGTGCCTTGCTGGAGGTATATTTGCAGTTTCATTATTAAAAAATGTGGTTACATGGTATTGCAAAAGTTCCCATAAATCCTCAATAATTAATTGCGGTGCCCCTGCATTTATATTTGCTTCAAGTTTCTGGTTTATTCTGATTATATCAACCAGTTTGTGTGTAAGATCATCTTCACTTCTTTCTCCTGTTTCAAGAGTAATCGAAGGTCTTGTACTTACCGGGGGCACGATAAGAGAAGTTATTATCATCCATTCCGGCCTTGAAAAAAGAGGGTCAAAACCGAGTTTTCTTAAATCAGCATCAGAAATCGCAGAAAGCCAATCCCGTATTTCAGAGGCAAGCATGATTCGTGAATCATAATAAAAGGCCGTCGGCTTTAAAAGCTTGAGCTCTGGCAAAACTCCGAGGCAGTGCGGACATGCTTTTATTTTTTTTGATGATGATTTTTTTTCTGATTTTTCTATTGCCTCTGCTGATTCTATTATTGATTCTTCAATTTCCACTTCAACAACTGCCAATTCCTCTTTTTTTGATTTTTTAGGAATAACTGCTTTTTCAAAAAATTTGTGGCAGTGCGGACAGGTATGCTTTAAAGTTTGAAGAATGTATCTTGCAAATTCTACATGAACAACTGGCCTTACAAGATCAATATGGCCAAAATGCCCCGGGCACTCTCTTACCCTTCCTCCGCATGTTTTACATCTAAGACCGGGGTCAACAACGCCTAATCTGACATCCACAAGCCCTCCTTCAATTGGATACCCGTCATCATCATAGGTATCTGGAACAAAAACTTTTGTAGCAGACATTTTTCTTACTGATTCCGGCGGAAAAAGACTAAATTTAATTTTATTTATCGTTTTTTTAGATAGAACAGACATCATGACACCCCTAAACCTTATCCTTAATTATAAGTCGCGGAAATATATACATTGATTTTATTTCATCAAGTAAAAGCTTGAATGCATAACTTATTTCCACAATTCCAATATTTTCACTTCCGCATAACGCGCAGATATCCTTATTATTGATATAATCATGAAATGCAGTAGAACCGCATTCCACACATACCTGCTGTAAAGTTTTATCGCTTTCGTCTAAAAGTCTTTCTTTTATGAGCATGCTTGCACCATAACCAATAAGACAATCCCTTTCCATCTCCCCGAACCTGAGTCCGCCTTCTCTTGCCCTTCCTTCGGTTGGCTGTCTTGTTAAAAGCTGGACTGGCCCTCTGCTTCTCACATGCATCTTGTTTGAGACAAGATGGTGCAATCTTTGATAATAAACATTTCCGACAAAAATTTTCGCCCTTATTTTTTCTCCGGTTATTCCATCGTAAAGATAAGTTTCTCCGTATTCATCAAATCCATTATCAGAAAGAATTTTTCGGTATTCCTCTTCTTTTGTTCCGGTAAAGGCAGTTCCGTTTCCAAAAATTCCTTCAATTGCTGCCGCCTTTCCTCCAAGCGTTTCAAGAAGATGTCCTGAAGTCATTCTGCTTGGAATTGCATGGGGGTTTAACAATAAATCAGGTATTATTCCTTCTTCGGTAAAGGGCATGTTTTCCTGAGAAACAACAAGCCCGATTACTCCTTTTTGTCCATGCCTTGATGAAATTTTATCTCCAACTTCGGGGGTTTTTATTGCCCTTATTTTAACTTTTACCAGCCTTGTTCCACTTGGACCTTCTGTTACCATTACTGAATCCACCCTTCCTCTTTCACCGGGTTTTAGTGCAAGGGAACTTTCCCTCTTTTTTTCTTCAATGACACCAAAAACAGAAATTTCCTCTAAAAATCTTGGAGGGGATGTTTTTCCAACTAAAACCTCTTTTCCTGAAACATCACTTTCCGGATAAACTACTGCATCAGCATCAAGATGTATGTATGCTTCTTCCCCTCTGTAGCCAACTACGTCTGCTCCCGGAACCTCAATTTTATCTTTTTGTCCTCCGGGATAAATTCTTTCTTCGGTTTCATAGGTTCTAAACATTGCAGTTCTTCCAAGGCCTCTGTCAATTGCACTCTTATTTACAACAAGCCCATCAGCCATATTATATCCATGGTAAGAAATTAAAGCGACAACAAAATTTTGGCCTGCTGCTTTTTTCTTAAAGTCCAAAACATCATAAAGATTTGTATGGACAAGTGGTTGCTGAGGATAATAAAGAACATATGCCCTTGTATCATACCTAAAATTAAAATTCGATGCATAAATTCCAAGAGATTGTTTTGACATTGAACACGCCATTGTAATTCTTGGAGAAGAATTATGTTCCGGGTATGGAAGCACTGAAACAGTTACGCCAAAAATGCTGGACGGATCAAATTCGAGATGAGTGTGTTCTTTGGTTAAGTCTTTTTCATTTAATGCAATATAGGAATTTTCTTCTTCAAGAGCATCAAGATATTCAATAACCCCCATTTTTATTAGATGAGACCATGATAAAACATCTTTTTTTAATCTTTCAAGTATTTCCGGAGTCATTTTAGTTTGTCCGTTTTCTACTACAAGATAAGGTTTTCTTATTCTTCCCCCATCACTCATAATTAATAATTCATTAAGTTTTTCATTATAATATATATTGACATTATAATCCAATTCGTTGGATCTTCTTTTTTCCCTAAGCCTTTGTGAAAGACCAACTCCGTCATGATGAAATCCTATAAACCTTCCATTAAGATAAATTTTTGTTTTTTCTTCTGCCATTAAATCAACCTCATTCCTTTACTCCAAAATTGCGCAATATGCCAAGAACTTCGTCTTCAGATGAATCAATTGTTGCATTAGCATAGATTGAAAAATTCTTAACAAGCGAACAGCTTGGGCCTTCTGGTGTCTCATTAGGACATAATTTTCCCCAATGGGTGCCGTGAAGGTCTCTTGCCTTGAAATGAGGATGCTTTTTGCTTAATGGTGAAATCGCCCTCCTAAGATGTGAAAGGGTTGCAAGATAACTTATTCTATCTAAAAGCTGGGAAACTCCTGTATGTCCGCCTATCCAATTTCCAGTTGCCATTGCATATCTTATTCTGTCTGCAAAAGCATCCTGTCTTACAAGAGTGTGAACCTGTAATCTTCTTCCTCTTGCATCTGCCCTGGAAGTTTGATAAACCAAATCTTTTATTAGGAATTGAAATGCGTATCTGAATAACTCCTCCATCAAGTTTCCTGCAAGTTTTATTCTTTTGTTTGCATAATGGTCTTTATCATCAGGCTGTGCCTGTTTATATGCAACAGAAATAGAACGCTCGGCCATTCTTATGAGATATTGCGCCTTTTCAAGTCTCTTTTCTGAACTTACAGAAATATGCGGTAAAAGATAGTTATCAAGTAAATTTTCCATTCGGTTTATTCTAAATTCGGTTGGCTGGCCCGGAGATAATTTTTTACTTAAAAATTCAACTGCTTCTTCCCTGTTTTTTGTTGTTTCAGCATCAATATTTAACAAAACATCATTTTGAACTTTGATTTTTTCTGAAAATGCCTTGATTATTTGCGAATCTTTTTCAAATGCAAGAACCCTTAAAAGCTGTATTAATGGAATCCCCGGAGGCGCTGATGGAAATTCAACAGAAAAAAGCCCTTCCTTTCCTCTTGTAACAACACATCTTGCCCTAAATCCATGCCTTGTTGAAAATACTTTGGCAACAACTCCTGTTCTTTCAATAGTTGTCAGCATTTTATTTGGAACGAGATCTTCAACGCTTACTAAGACTCTTTCGCTTCCGTTTATTATAAAATAGCCTCCCGGATCGTTTGGATCTTCTCCTTTTTCAATCAATTCCGAGGCATTTAATTTTGAAAGGTAGCAAATACTGGATTTTACCATTACTGGTATTTCTCCTATGAATACATCAGAATAGACCGGCCTTTCAACTCCATTAAAAATTGGGACTACCTCTAAAAACACCGGGGCTGCATAGGTTAAATTTCTAAGTCTGGCTTCATTTGGAGTAAGGGTGCTATATCCCCCTTTTACTTCGTAATATCTTGGATAATCAATTCTTACTTTTCCAAGTTTCATTTCAAACCCTTCAACATTGGTTTGAACTGAACCTATCCGATCAATTATTCTTTGCATCCTATTTGCGATAAAATCATCATAGGATCTTATTTGCTGAGTCACTAAGCTATTCTCTTTAAAATATGCCCTTAATAATTCTTTTTGCATTCAAGCACCTAAACAACAATTCTGTAGTATTCATATTTTCCCGTAGCGTCAACTCGATTTATTTTTATTACATCTCCCTCTTTTGCCCCTAGTGCAATTACACTCTGGTCGGTATGTAATATTTTAGGGAGATTCACTCCGGAAATAGAATATGTTTCAAACATTTTTTGTTTTTGAGGTTCAGAGAGAACCTGCATTTTTGGAACGAGCGCATGACTTAGAATGTCCAGACTTTTTTTTTCTCCCAATAAACCACCCTCTAGTATAAATAGTAGGAAGAAACTTTATAAGGAAATATTTATAAATGGCATAGTCTTAACTTTTATTTTATAAAATCAGTTTTATCGAAGAGCACCCCACCCTAAAGGGTGAGGTTTGCGCTCATTGTCACAAACATCGTAATGTTTGTGAGCATGCTCATAATCGAATCGTCGATTATGACATCGATAAAATCTCCCAATTTTCGCTGCTGCGAAAATGGGCACATTTTTGGCTCCTGCCAAAAATTGTGCGCCAAGTCAGGTCGGCATTCAATCCTCCTCTTAAAAGAGGTGGTTTTTCTGCCGACTTGGCGATAATTAATTGGGTGTTTCTTTTTAAAAAATATGGTTATCCCTAATTATAAAAAGAATAAAGGGATATGTTTAAAAATAGAGAATTATGAATTAAAAAAATATACAAAAGGATAAATAAAATAACATTCTAATAGAATCATGGACTGGCAAAAATTCAAAAAGCAAAAAGAGAGAAAACTATCCGAAGCAGTGGCAGGTAATTTGGCTGATGAGAGAATAATCCCGCTCTTAAGAAAAATAAATGAAAATGAAAATCTTGTAACATCCTCATCCTGTTCTGGAAGAATTGCACTTTTATCAATTGAAAAAGGAAAGAAGGATGCAAATTTTTATAAAAAATGGCACAGGGCCATTAGTGAAAATGAATTAACAGAAATAGTTGAAAAATATAATTTTGAAAAACCCCTTTGGTTTCGATGCGAACCTTTTATTCTTCATGTTTTTGCAAAAGATATCAAAAGTGCTGGAAAATTTTTAAAACTTATAAGAAATTTGGGGATAAAACGAGGCGGAATACAGACAATAAATGAAAAGGGAATCTCAATTGAAATTCAGGGAAACGGAAATTTGATTTTTCCAATAGGGCATGGGATTGAAACAAACTGGAAATTGATAGTGAAATATTCGAATGAAATTATCGAAAAGAATTTTGAAAAAATTCTGGAAATTGAAAAAGCTTTAAAATAGTGTTTTCCGATTAGATAACTGATAATTATGCTTGGAATAATTGGCGGAAGCGGGTTTTATGAATTGGGAGGGGAAATAAGTGCAGAAGAAATTTTTACTCCTTACGGGGATGCACTGGTTTATCGCTACAAAATAAAAAATAAAGAGGCTGTTTTTGTTGCGCGCCATGGAAAAAACCATTCGCTGCCTCCGCATAAAATAAATTACAGGGCAAATGTATATGCGCTTTGCAAAATTGGCGTAAATGCAGTGTTTGCAACATATGCAACTGGAATAATAAAAAAATACAGGATTGGAGATCTTATACTTATTGATGATTTTATCGGGTTTGAAAAGCCGATAACTTTTTTTGACAATTTTTCAAAAGGTATGCGGCATACTGATTTTACTAATCCATTTGATAACAAACTTAAGGAAAAAGTTATTGAGGCAGCTGCAATACACAGAATAAAGTTAAAAAAAGGCGGGATTATAAAAACCACACCCGGTCCAAGATTTGAAAGCAGGGCAGAGATAAAAATGTATGGGAAATTGGGTGCAAATCTTATTAGTATGACCAATGCATATGAAACAATTTTATTAAAGGAAATGGAAATTCCATTTTGCGGGGTTGCGATTGGAACAAACTATGCCTGCGGAATTTCAAAAAAACCTTTAACACATGGAGAGGTCATAGAAAATATGGCATCAAAAAATAAAATACTTAAAACAATTGCACTAGAGCTTGTAAATTTTATAGAGGATTAGAGCCATTTCCAATTATTTTCCCCCAAAACTTTTAGGCAATCCTTTTTTTCTTTTGAGGTTATTATTGTGATTTTTTTTATTCCGTACTTTAGTGAAAGTAAAACCAAATCGTTTATTGTTTTTTTTCCACGATTGATATACTTTCCATCAATATCATTAGAAAAAGAAAGTGCGACGCCCTTAAGTTTTTTTGAGGCGTGCCTTGAGGTTGTAACAATCATCTAATCAGTTGAACAAAACTTTGAAACAGGAGGCCTTGATTTTAGTAAAATCTTTGCTCCGGTTGATGGAAACTCAAAGTTTTGTGCATCCTTTATTTCAACATCCTTTTTTGATTTCCAATCCTTGTATGACACCATTGTTTATTCACCTGAAGAACTTTCAAGAATTCTTAAAGTTGATCTTCCGAAATCAGTAGTAAAACTATATGCTCCGCCTGCAAATGTCGCGCCGCAGGATTTGCAAATCCAAAGCGCATATCCTCTCCTTTTTACTTTTTTCTTATTGCATTTAAGACATTCATAAGATGCTTTTCTTAAAACATCCACATCCCCTGCAAGTTTTCTTATTTTTCTTCCGTATCTTGCTCCATTTGAACTCATATCAATACACCTAAATAAGCATTTTTCTTATATCTTTACCAATATCAAAAGAAATGTTTATATTGTTTAGCAATTCATCTTTTGTAAGTTTTCCGTGCCCTTTTTGCATTGAGCATACATGCTCTCCGGTTGTTGTTATCGTAATCCGGGTATCAGAAACATATTCTTCTTCGATTAAAGAATCCAAAAGCCAATGGTTTCCAATTTTTATAAAGGTATTTGCAACCGGAAGGGTTTTTGGATTTAATTCTTTTGAATATTCCCCGCGAATTATTTTTCCATCTTCAACTTTCGGAATTTTGGTTTCTGTAAGAGCTGCTGCTGCCGCAAGACCTGCAGTATCAATTAAATTTCCGGAATTGTCAAGAACATATAAATCAAGATAAAGAGTCAATGCCCTTCCTTCTTCTATAAAAAAGGACTTAAAATCAATTATCTCTGCGCTTCTAATTCCCCTATCAACAATTCTTGCAAGCTCTATTGCATCTTCTCCGGGAGGACCGCTCTCAAAAGTCGGGTGTGCAAGCTGCAAAAATTCTGCCCCTGAAATCATCGTTCCTTCATTGGGCCTGTCTGAATAAGGCGTTGAAAGATCGAATTTTATTGCCGCAAGAACCTGACTTTTTCCTATTTTTGCAAGCGCAGAACCTTCGGCATTTTCAATTACGCCTTTTTGAATATCTATTTCCCTATATTCCAAAAATTCTCTTCCATCCATTCTTTTTCCGTTTTTAAGCAGATTTAAAATCGGCGCTTTTCTTGAATGGGATAAAACAACATCTTTTAGATCTTCACCCATAAAATCACATCCTAAATATTTCTTTTGATTTTGAATATTTTTCCTCTATTGCTTTTTTCTGGAGCTCATAAATTTTCCCACATGATTTTTCAACCATTTCCATGGATTTTGAAATTTCATCAGCTGTTAGTAATCCGTCCATTTGAAGAAGCAAAATATCCTTATTTACAGAAGACATTGCAACAGGTACATCTGATTGACCGGAATTATCCTCTTCTTTTCCAAGATCAATTGCAATGTTGTTTGCTATTTTTCCTACAGCAACTGCAGAAACCATTTCTTTCATTGGAATTCCTGCATCTGCCAAGGCAAGCGCTGCAGCAGTAATTGATGCAACCCTTGTCCCCCCATCTGCCTGCAATACATCTACAAAAATATCTATCTGGGTTTTTGGAAACTTCTCTGCAAGAATAACATTTTCAAAAACCTCTTTTATAACTTTTGAGATTTCAGTGCTTCTTCTTGAAGGTCCGGCCCTTCCATGCTCTTCTTTTGAGCAGAAAGGAGACATTGAATACTTGCATTTTATTACTGCCTTGTATGGATGGGCAGTGTGTCTTGGAAGACATTCCCGGGGCCCATAAACCCCTGCAACTATTTTATTGTTTCCCCAGTGGATATATGCAGAGCCAGTTGCATTGTTTAAAACTCCTACTTTAACTTCCAATGGTCTAAGGTCTTCCAAACCCCTTCCATCAACTCTCTTTCCATTTACAAATAATTCATCATTCATATAATCACCAAATTATTGCTGTTTTTCTATGAATTTTCCAACATTGTCTGTAAGACCGCTTGTATGCGCATTTGCAACAATCATTTCTATTGTTTTTGTAACAAGAGGAACATTTCCTGCATCGCTTATCCAGACAAGTCCGTTGTTTCCAACTATTGCATTTGTTTTTGTTTTATCTCTTATAAGATTTATCATACTGCTCTTTCTTCCAATTATTCTTGGAACTTTAGAAGTTGGAACTTCAAATAAAATCCCTCCATCAAGATTTTCCACATCAACTAATGATGCCTCTCCAAATGAATTTAATGAGCCTACCCTTCCAACAACAAGATCTCCTGCATTAAGCCTCATTCTTGTATCTTTAGAGGATATGACGCCTTTTGATGCAAGATTTATATTGAGTGAATATCCCCAGCTGGAACTTTCAATTACAATTCCAACAATCGTATCCTCAATTTTAGGATGATATACACTTTCAAGAGGAGTATATCTTCCTTCTTCATCCATCATTCCCACTACTGTTGCGTATGTTTTTCCATTTTGTATATACCCCAATGGAATGTTTAAAACGCCATCAGAGATTTTATCTCCTGGGATAACAATTTTTCCTAACATATTTTTTCACCTTTTTAATTTTATATTGTTTCCAATAATTTTGTTTCAATGCTTCCTGCAGTCAGTTTGTTTAATTTATCGTATATTTCCGATTGCATTCCTGCAGGAAATTCAATGATTACAATTAACGAGCCATCTTTGGCCCATTCTTCTTTTTGTATTCCATACTCTTTAAGAACACCATAGCACCTATGGGCGTGTTCTGGAAGAACCTTTATTGCAACCTTTCTTTTTTCAAATTTGAGCGGCAGAACAATCCTAAGTTTCTTTAATATTTCAGGCATTTGCTCTGAAACGCTTTTCATTGGGTCTATGTGTATTTTTGCCTCTTCAAGCGCAGAAACAATTCTGTGTTCTGTGTGCGGCGCTTTTGTTCTTGGATCGATTGTTTCTTTTAAAAGTGTTGAAACTATCTGCCGGGTTTTTTCTTCAAGACGCCTTTTCCTCTCATCAGTTGTGAGAGGAACATTTCCTTTCTTTATCATTATCTCAAGAATGGCATAAACATCTGTTGTTTTGAAAACTTTTTCAAGTTTTTGGGATTTTTGTTTTTCCCCTTTTTTTGCATCTGCATAAATGTCCTCAACAACCAAAATGTTTTTGAGGTCTTTTTTTGAGCCATCCATATATTGATAAACCAATTTTGGATCCGCATAAACCTCGAAGTTTTCTCCTTCAAATTTATACGAAATGAGTATGGCATTATCCAAACTAACCATAAGATTCACTCTTTTAGAATATATAATTTAATTTAGAAATATTTTTAAAGAGGCATTATTGGATGCTGGATTGCAATTGGAGCGAATCAAAAACCAAAATTATTTTTTGATTTTATTTTAATTTAAATTTTTCTTCTGCTTTTCAAGCTTTCTTTTAATTGATTTCAAGCTCACAAAAGAATCCCGTTCCATCTCATCCAGCCTTAAAACAATCATTTTTGCCTCGGATTCTAATTTTGGAAGCAGGACAAATTCAAGAGAGTTTACCCTTCTTTTTGTTTTTTCAATTTCCAGGATTAATCTTTTTATTGCAGTTTCTGTTTCTGCAATTTTTACTATCATTTCCAAAACTTTTCCAAAATGATCCACTGCAACATCTATTTTTGCGCTGGTTCCTGAAATGGAATATCCTCTTTCAAGAAGCGGCTTTGCCTCAACATTTTTGGATTCAATTACAGGTATTTTTACTCCCATAACATTGGTAACTTCAACATCAAGAGAGATATCCCTTCTGCAATTCATTGCAACACTTTCAAGCTGGGACATTGGATGATAGAGCTGGGCAATAAACATATATTTATATGCATCAGACATTATGGAATTAAGTTCTGCGCGAAGATTTTTTGCTTTTTTCAAAATCTTGAAAAATTCCAAAATAAGGGCATCCCTTTTCTGTTTTAAGAGTTTGTGCCCTTTTTTTGCAAGGGAAATTTTATCTTTTATGCGCATAAGCTCCATTCTTGTTGGAATTACTTCAGACATTTTCTATCCTCTCATTTTTTTCTAAATTTTGAACCGTATTTTTGGATATAATCTGTTTTTATCCTCTTTAATTCAGTTTCCGGAAGTACAGACAAAAGTTCCCATCCCAAATCAAGGGTCTGCTCAATTGTTCTGTCTTCATAAGGTCCCTGCCTTACAAACCTGTTTTCAAATTCATCTGCAAATCTTAAATATTTCCGGTCTATTTCAGATAATGCTTCCTCACCTACGACTGCGCTAAGGCTCCTTAAATCTCTTCCATTTGCATATGCTGCATAAAGCTGGTCTGAAACGCCTTTATGGTCCTCCCTTGTTTTCAAAGGCCCGATTCCTGCATTCATCAATCTTGAAAGTGAAGGCAGAACATCTACCGGAGGAAATATCCCTTTTCTGTGGATATCTCTTGAAAGAATGATCTGTCCTTCTGTAATATATCCTGTTAAATCCGGAATCGGATGGGTTTTATCATCACCAGGCATTGTTAGAATTGGAAACTGGGTTACTGTTCCCTTTCTTCCTTTAACTCTTCCAGCCCTCTCATATATTGTTGAGAGGTCTGTGTACATGTAACCGGGATATCCTCTTCTTCCTGGAACCTCCTGTCTTGCAGAAGAAATTTCACGAAGAGTTTCGCAATAGTTGGTCATATCAGTAATAATAACCAAAACATGCATATCCTGCTCATATGCCAAATATTCAGCAGTACTTAATGCCAATCTAGGCGTAATTAATCTTTCAACAGATGGATCATTTGCAAGATTTAAGAATAAAACTGCGTTTTCAAGCGCTCCTGTTTTTTCAAAATCCCGCATAAAAAATGATGCTTCTTCATGTGTAATTCCAACTGCTGCAAAAACAACTGCAAAATTTTCCCCTTCTTTTCTTACTTTTGACTGCCTTGCAATCTGCACAGCCAACTGATTATGGGGAAGGCCTGCAGCAGAAAAGATTGGAAGTTTTTGTCCCCTGACCAATGTGTTCATACAATCAATTGTTGAAATACCTGTCTGAATAAAATCACTTGGGGGTTCTCTTGAATAGGGATTTATCGGAAGGCCGTTTACATCAACTTTTTCTTCTGCAACAATTTCAGGGCCCTTGTCTTTTGGCCTTCCAAGACCATCAAACACCCTTCCAAGCATTGTTGTTGAAAGTCCAATCATCATTGTTTCCCCTAAAAACCTTACTGAACTTTGTTTTGTATCGATTCCGGAAGTAGAACCAAAGACCTGAATTACTGCAATATTTTTGCTTATATCTAAAACCTGTCCTTTTCTTTTCTCTCCACTTGGAAGCATTATATCAACAATTTCCCCGTATCCAACTCCTGAAACATTATCCACAAAAACTAATGGTCCTGCGATTTGGTTTATAGTCTTATATTCTTTCATAAAAACACCTATTGTTTTGAAATATTATCAAATTCGGAATTGATTTCCTTCATTGCTTTTTCGAATTCTAAAATATTTTCACTCTTAATTTCCTTCATTCTTGCAATTCGGTTTAGTGCATTCATTGAGGAGATCTTTTTTAGCTGCACCCCAAGCTCAAGTGAACCCAAAAGCCTCTGATAAAAGTTCAAAATGATCTTAAGCATCCAGTATTGCTTTTGAAGGGATGCATGCGCATCCAATTCACTGTATGCATTTTGCTGGAGAAAATCCTCCCTAAGCATTTTTGTTGCAAGCAAAATCCCCTGTTCTTTTTCCGGAAGAGCATCAGGACCTACGAGCTGGACAATCTCCTGCAATTCTGCCTCTTTTTGTAAAAGCGCCATTGCTTCTTTTCTCATTTTTGAAAAATCTGCAGAAACATTTTCAGCAAACCATTCCTCAAGGCTGTCAGTGTAAAGTGAATAGCTTTTTAACCAGTTAAATGCTGGAAAATGCCTTCTTTGTGCAAGAGATGAATCAAGTGCAAGAAAAACTTTTGTAACCCTGAGTGTGTTTTGTGAAACTGGTTCGGATAAATCCCCTCCGGGGGGAGATACTGCTCCGATTATGGAAATGCTTCCATACCTGTCATCTGAGCCAAGACATTTAACCCGTCCTGCCCTTTCATAGAATTCTGCAACCCTTCTTCCAAGATATGCAGGATAACCTTCTTCTCCGGGCATTTCTTCCAATCTTCCGCCTATTTCCCTCATTGCTTCTGCCCATCTTGAAGTAGAATCCGCCATTAATGCAACATCATAACCCTGGTCCCGGTAGTATTCTGCAATTGTAATGCCTGTGTAAATGCTTGCCTCACGCGCTGCAACAGGCATGTTTGAAGTATTTGCAATCAGGATTGTTCTTTCCATTAATGGTTTTCCTGAATTTGGATCAATCAGTTCCGGAAATTCAGTTAATACTTCTGTCATTTCGTTTCCTCTCTCACCGCATCCAACATATACTATGATTTGAGTATCAGAATATTTTGCAAAGGTTTGCTGGCTTACTGTCTTTCCTGTTCCAAATGCTCCCGGAATACATGCAGTTCCCCCTTTTGAGATTGGAAAAAAAGTATCCACACTTCTCTGTCCGGTAATTAACGGAACATTCGGAGGAAATTTTTCAGAATATGGCCTTGGATTTCTCACAACCCATTTCTGGGTTAAGGTCAAATCATATTTCTTTCCTTCTGATGAAATTGTTCCAATCACCTCATCAATTGTGTATTTACCAGAAGAGATGGACTCTATTTTTCCGCTATAGATAGAAATAATTTTATGTTCTATGAGCTCTGTTTCCTGTACTGTTCCAAGTATATCTCCGATTTGAATTTTATCTCCTTTCTTTGCTTTTGATTTGAAATCCCATTTTATTTTTCTGTCCAAAGGGGAAACAGTGATTCCCCTTTTAATAAAAGAGCCTGATTCTGCTTCGATAAATTTTAGGGGCCTTTGAACACCATCAAAAAAGTTTTTAAGCAATCCTGGTCCAAGCTCAACAGAAAGAGGCTGGCCTGTGCCCTGAACCTTTTCCCCGGGTTTAAGTCCGGTTGTATCTTCATAAACCTGAATAACAAATGTGTCCCCTATGATTTTAATAATTTCTCCAATAAGCCCTTCCTCTCCAACTTTGACGACATCATATAATTTTGCATCAAATCCTTCTGCTTCGACAACAGGACCTGAAACCCTTGTTATTTTTCCGCAACTTAAATCGCTTTTCATTTTATTATTATTCTTTTTTGCCATACATCAATCACCTATAAATATTATTTATTATTCATCATCATATCAAAACCCAATGCCCGTTTTATCAGGTTTCTTAAATCATCTGATTCTGTACTTTTTCCAGAAATTCCCGGAACTGGAACAATTACTGGATATGCAATCAGGTCAAGTTTCTTTTTCAATCTCCAGTCTATTGAAGAAAGCATATCTTCCTGAACCACAATAACCCCGAATTCCTTGTTTGATAAAAATTCTTCAAATATTTTCTGAAAATTCTCAGATGTAGCTATTCTTGAATTTTCAAGCCCTGCCAGTGTAAGCCCTGTTACAAGGTTTGGTTCTCCTATTGCGATTATTTTTACTTTTGGCATTTTATTCACCTATGAAAATTAATGAATCCATAATCTCCTTTGGAGAAAGCCCGAATTCCTTTGCTCTTGCGATTTTTCTTAAATTATTTATCTCTTCCTCTTTTATCAATAAAAATCCAAGTATGGTTCCTATTGAAAGTATTGAGCCGTGAAACATTTTTATTTTTTCAACAGAAATGGCCTTTTGAAGCTCGGTTTCAAGAGAGATCATATCTGAAACATTTTCTCCCTTAAATGAGGGAAATACTTTTTTTATTGTGGGAAATGAATCCTCAAACTTTTCAGAAGAGATCAATTGAGTCTTTTCCCGCGGATCAAGAAAACCCCCCTGAATCATGTGCGGAAGAATTTCATCCTCGCTTTTGATTCCGCTTCTTTTTAATCTTTCTATTATAAGAATATCCTTTTTCGTTATTTCCTTTTGTATTACATTATATACTTTTTTGATATCCTTTTCGGATAAATAAGGCTTAAGATGATCGATCATTAATATATATGAATAATTGTCAAGGAGTATCTGGACCTGTGTATTTTGGTCAAATGAAGTACTTGCTTTTTTAAATCTGGATAATAATTCTTTTGAAAGAGAATATGTCGATTTTGAGAAAATTTCAGAACCAATCTCTGTTTTTTTTATCTCATTGATAAGATCCATTTCATTGGCATTGAATATTGATTCCAGAGATTCAACTGGAATGGAACCAACAGGAACTATTTTTGGTTTTATCTGATTAAATGAAACAGAGCCTCTTTTTGAGGAAACCACTAAATTAAGATTAATCAGGTCCCATTTTACAAGAATTGCCTCTAAAACGCCCTTGTTTTCTTTCGGGGTCAGTTTTCTTAATTTTCTGACAATATCTGCAAAATGTTGCGAAGATGCACTTTCCAAAAGAAGGGAACCTTCGTATTTTGCAACTGCATCAAGAAGATAACTTTTATAATGCGTTTTTTGCAAAAATTCGATAATTGAATCAACAGATTTCAAATTTACCAATTCTGCGTAATCCCCTTTTGTCAAAAGAAGGCCTTTCATTCCATAAACTCTTGCATTTGAATATGCATAATAAATATAGTTTATTTTTGGAAGTGAAAAAACCATTCTAATCTCCTTTTCCAAAAAGAGAATTGTATATCTCTTTTCTTATCTGGGTTTTTTTGAATTCAAAAACTGACTCGAGTGTATTGTTTATCAGTATGGTTCCTTTTTTGTTTGAAACAATTGCTCCCCCAACTGAATCCAGATCTTCTAAAATTTTTACATTCCTGCCAAGCGCCTCGAGATGCTTTTTGTCCCCTTTTGCAATGTGGACTACTGCTTCCAAATCAGACAATTCATCAAGGGATTCCTTAATTTTTTTTCTTAAGAACATTGCATACTGGGATTTCTTTTTAAGTTCTGAAAGCCGGTCTCTAAAATCCTCTAAAAGGGCAAGGATTACCTTTTCTTTTGCTTCGGAAATTATTTTCTTTTTTTCCAGATTTGCCCAGGCAATTCTTTCTTTTTTGGATTCTAAAAGTTTGTTATTTACCTCTGTAATCGCCTTCCCAAGCATTTCCTTTTCAGCTTTTTTTGCCTCGGAAATTATTTTGTCTGCATTCATCTGGGCGCTTGAGATAACAATTTTTGCCTCTTTTTCAGATTCTTCCAATAGAGATTTTGCAATCAGTTCAAGACTCACATAAAACACCTTAAAAATAAAGGAATTAGTGAGCTACCTGTGCAATACCTATCAGGAGAAATGCTATAATGAATGCCAAAACTGCTAAAACTTCCGGCAAAACAAGATATACAATTGCTTTTCCTTCAATTTCCGGTCTTTCTGCAATTGCTCCCATCAATGCTGAACCAATCGCACCCTGGGACCATGCTGCTGCAAATGCCCCCAATCCTATTGCAATACCTGCTGCCAACGCAGCTGCTCCTTCTGTACCTAATAATTCCACCATATTTTACACCTCATTTTTCCTCTTCTTTTTTTAATGCAAACGGAGAAAATATTCTTCCTCCTCCATGCAGAAATTTTGACTGGAATTCTACAATATTAAGACGGCCCCCTTGTATGAGTGCCTCGACCATTACAATCAAAGTGTTTACTGCATGCATTAATATTAAAACTGGAAGCATTACTGCCACCATTAAGATATCCGATGAATTAATAAACGGCAGTATAAATTCGTTGATTATTTCTGCAAGAACAATTCCAACAACTCCAACTGCTGCAATTCTTGTGTAAGATAAAATATTTCCCGCAAGACCTGGAATTTCCAAAACTCCGATTATTCCTTCCACCCATATCACTATAAGAATGCATATTCCAAGTACTGCAAGACTAAATGTCCCTAATTCTGCAGGAAACATTGAAAACATAAGAGTCATTATCGCAAGTGTTCCAAAAATGTCAATCCCAAGCCACCCAAGTTTTGCAATCGCGTGTTTTTTATTGTGGCCCCATTCATTGTATGCCCCTATGACAAAGCCTAGTGCAAGATTTAATACTCCTATAAGTGCAGATATCCCAACAAGCTGCGTGAGATTGTGTATTCTTGAAAAGCCAGTATATAAAGGTTGTGTGAGATTGATATGAATTCCTATCTCTCCTAAAAACTCTGCAAATTGAACATGCGATAGTGCCATCCACTCATCATATATTACCCCAAAAAATATTGCAGGAATTGATGCAAAAATCCATAATCTTATTGTAAATAAAAGAAGCCCTGTGGGTTTTAATTTCCATAATAAAAACCATGAAACAAACAAGGACAAAATGCCGTATATCACATCCCCCATTATCATTCCGTAAAACAATGGGGCTGTGAAAAAGAAAAGAAATGTGGGATCAAGTTCTTTTGAATTTGGAAGGGAAAACATTTTTACAAAATATTCTATCGTATTCATTGATGACGGGTTTTCAAGTTTTGTCGGAGGTTTATCTTTTGGATTTGAAACTTCAATTAAATGGGCTTTTTCTTTGAATTTCTCAAAAAGCTTTTTTGAGATCAGATTCATTTTTGATTTTTCAATCCACCCTTCAATCAAGAATATTTTTTCACTAAAGCCGAATTTTGATGCAATTTCAGACCTTTCGGATTGTATCTCATATTTTTGAAGTATTTTATTAAGCGGGGAGTAATAATTTTCTGCAAGAAAATTTAATCTTGAATCTATCGCGGACAGATTTATGTTTTGTTTCTGTATTTTTGAAATTATCAAGTTCTTGTATTCTTTTGGATCTGAAACCTCTTCTGGAACATTAAGTTTTGCAAACGAAAATTCGTTGAGAAGAATATCAATACTGATTTCGTTTCTGTGGATAAAAAGAAAAAACACCTCTTTTTTTGTAATTTTGTAAATGTATCTAACATCCTCTTTATAATTTTCAAGCTTTGAAATGCATTTTGCAAAATTTTTTCGCGAAATCATTCCCAAAGTATAATCAGTATATTCTGTGGAAAGGAAAGAAAAATTTACATTAAAATAATTCAGGATTTCTGAAAATGAAATATTTTCCTTATATTTTTTTAGATTATTTTTTATTTCCGAATATTCTGCTGAAAGAGAACGCACTTCCTGCTCAAATGCATCAATCTTATCTTCGGAAATTTTTTTTCTGGAATCTTTGACGGAATATTTTTGAAGCACGCTTAGTATAAATCTTATCTTTACGATTTTTGACGAAATATTTGCATAATCTTCAAACGGAATATTTGTATCCATTTCAGATTCATTGAATTTGGAAATTTCAATTACTCCGTGGCTATGAAGTTCGGCAACAAGTTCTTTTGCTATAGAATTTAGTGCAACTAAACGAATCTTTTGCATTTTCGCCGGTTTAAACATATTAACACTCGGTTATACTTTCAAAAATACTTTCTAATTTTTTGGGCTTGAGTTCTTTTTCTCCTATTTTTAATGCCTGTTTTTTAGCATTGCCCAAGATTTCTGAAACTTCCTGTTCTATTTTTCCGCTTTCTGTTTCAAATATCTTATTTTTTTTGGCAGATACTTCTTCGCCTATCTGCCTATTTACAGCAAGAACCTGTTCTTTTGCGTTTTTCAGAATTTGCTCGGATTTTTCCATTGAAGAGATTTTTATTTCCTGTGCTTTTTTTTCAGCAGATTTTATATCTGCAACTATTTGGATGAATTCATTATCACTGGTGCTCATAAAATCACAATCACAAGATGATATTAGATAAAAAGAGAAATGTTTAAAAACATAATGAGTAAAAATAAGTTTTACATTTGTCAATCTAGTTTGTACAAATTACAGAAATGGTGAAAAAAATGGGAGCATACAGGTATATTCAGGAAAGCATTCAAAATGCAAGGAAAGAAAGAAATCAAACATATAGAACAAGAATATCCTCTTGGAGAAAAGAAGGAACAGTTGTTGGAACGAAAAGACCGATGAACATCCCGCGGGCAAGAAAATGCGGATATAAGTCAACAAAAGGATTTGTAGTTGCAAGGGTTAAAATAGAAAAGGGAATGCGAAAACGGCCAAAGCCTGCAAAAGGAAGACAGGCAAGACACAATTATAGGTATACTTCCCCTGCATCATCCCATCAGATGATTGCAGAGCAAAAAGCTGCAAGAATTTACAAAAACTGCGAGGTTATTGGTTCTTATTTTATTGCAGATGATGGCCAATATACATTTTTTGAGATCATTCTTGCAGACAGAACACTTGCATCAAGCAAAAGCAGTGCAACATTGCGAAAAGGAAGAGCTTTTAGAGGCCTTACAAGTGCAGGACAAAAAGCAAGAAAAAGATTAAAAACAGGTAAAACAAGCGACAAGAAAAAAAGATACGCAAGAACAACCAAAGGAATTGTAAAAAAGTAATTTTATGTATGATATGATACTCTGCAAACCTGAAGAAAAATACGGGTTTGCAGAACTAATTTTATTTTCTTCAATAAAGGATAAAATCAGAGTTATAAACGAAGACAAGGATTTGATTTCCAACCAGAATTTTAACGGAATTTTTTTAATCGAAAATTTCAGAATAAGCCCTGAAATAATAAAGCTTATCGGAAATAAAAAAAAATCAATTTTTCTTTTGGATTTTTCCATGATTTACAATTCTTACGGGGTAAAAAGAGGGATTTTATTATCCATGATTAGAAGATTTCTTAAATACTGCATAAAGTATAACGCGAATTATGCTTTTGCAAATTTTGCGAAAAAAAATGAAGGCATCAGAAATCCTGATGAAATTATCGGAATTTGTTCTCTTCTTGGATTAAATGAAATCGAGGCAAAAAACGGGCTTTTAAAAATCAAAAATTATTTATAGATTTTTTCCTGTAAGCATTGTATAACTCTCAAGATATCTTTGGCTTGTTTTTTCTATTATATCATATGGAAGCTCCGGAGCCGGAGGCTTTTTATCCCAGTTTAATGTTTCAAGATAATCCCGGACATATTGTTTATCCAAGCTTAATAATTTTCCATGCTGATAATCTTTTTTAAGCCAGTATCTTGAGGAATCCGGGGTTAATGCCTCATCTATTAAAATTATTTCCCCGTCTTTTTCTCCGAATTCAAATTTAGTGTCTGCAAGGATCAATCCTTTTTCGTTTGCGTATTTTTTTGCGAATTCGTATAATTTAATTGATTTTGATTTTATGAACTCAAAAACTTCTTTTCCAACAAGTTGCACAGCTTCTTTTTCATCTATATTTTCATCGTGCCCTTTTTCTGCTTTTGTTGTTGGAGTAAAAATCGGCTCGGAAAGTTTTGAACCGTTTTTAAGTCCTTCTGGAAGTTTTATTCCGCAGACTTTCTTATTTTTTTGATATGAAATCCATCCGCTTCCTGTTAAATATCCCCTTACGATGCATTCAAGTTTTACTGGTTTTGTTTTAAGCCCCACCACTGATCTTTTTTTCATATCTTCTGGAAAATCGTTTGGGAATTCATTTACTACATGATTTCTTATGATATGTTCTGTTTTTTCAAACCAAAATAAAGAGAGCTGGGTTAGTATCTCCCCTTTTTTTGGAATACCCTGAGAAAACACAACATCAAAAGCACTAAGCCTGTCTGATGCAACAAGCAAAAGATTTTCATTTAGAGTGTAAACATCCCTCACTTTCCCTCTGTGCAAGAGAGGATAATTTAGATTTGAGCTTAAAATGGTGTTTTGCATAAGAGATCACTTTGTTTATATAATTTATGATGATGTTTGGATAAAATTAAAAATACAATATGTCTAGAGCATTTTTATTAGTTCTTCAAACAGTTCCAAGTCCAATATTGGCTTTTCAAACTGTCCGGAGTCATCTGATATTCTCGGGCACGCGGTTGTTATATAACAGTCAAATGCCATAAAATTTTCAAGAGAGTATGAATCAAAATTATTTGCAATCAGAATATGCGCCTCTTTTCCTTTTTCCCTTAATTTTTTTTTAATTATTTTTGCAGATGAAAGATTAAACTGCCCTGGTTTTGTACTAACTAGAATACCAAATGTTTTTGAAACATATGCTCCTGCAAGCATTCCTTTTCTTTTCTTTTTTAATTTTTCAATTTCCCCGTTTATTTTTCTAATTCCTCCTGAATAAGGATTTAGTACAAAAACCGGCTTTTCTATTTTTATTGCAAGCGCATGAAACAGGCCATCTCCTATAAATAAAACTGCGTCCGAATCTTTTTCTACTCTTGTTATTGCATTTGGATCGCATCCAAGGATCTGGCCCTCATAAGAGGTTTTATTTCCTTTTTGGGTTAAAATTATTTTTCCTTTTGAATTGAAAAACTCCTTTATTTTTTCCAATTGATGGATGTGCTGAATGGTTGTTGCAAGTGCAATCTTTCTATAATCTTTTAAATATTCTAGAGAATTTTGAAGTATTTTCAAATCGATGTCAATTGGAAACTCTACATATTCCACTTTTATTGGAAGAGTTGAATTAATGAATTTTGAATGGCCAAAATGGATTATTTTGTCTGCATTTACTGCTTTTGCCTCCTCTAATGCTAAATCACATGCACCAAAACACGGAGCAGATGAAAGATATATCTCATGTCCATCCTGTTCATATTTTTCTGCATACTCTAATGCCTTTTGCTTTAGCCCTTCTGGAAATTGCAAAAGTAGTATCATAACTTCACCTTGTCTTTTCGCAGGCAATTTATAGATAATACCATATAATATATTAGGAAAAGAAAAAAATAAAAAAGAGAGGTTATTTGATTTTTTTGGACAATTCTTTTAATCTCTTAAGCAGTATCTTCTGTTCAGCAGATGCAACAATGGCCCGTGTTCTCTCAACTGCATCAGGATTTACAGACATCGAGGTTATTCCAAATTCAACCAATTTTTCTGCAAAATTTGGATAAACGCTTGGAGCCTGCCCGCACAGTGAAACAGTGACATCTTTTTCATTGCAGACTTCAATTACTCGCTGCACTGACCTTAAAACTGCCTCATTCTGCTCATCAAACCCTTTTGCAAGTGTTGTATTGTCTCTGTCTATTCCCAAAGTCAATTGAGTTAAATCATTTGTCCCAATTGATACTCCGTCTATCCCTTCATCGCAGAACTGATCGATAATAACTACTGTGGACGGAACTTCAACCATTATCCATAATTGGAAATCTCTTGTCCTATAAATTCCAATCTGGTGCATCATCTCTTTTATTGCCCTTAATTCCCCGATTCTTCGAATGAATGGAATCATAAGCCATAAGTTTGGGAGATGATACTCATCCCTTACTTTTTTGATTGCCTTAAGCTCCATTTTGAAGACATCGGGTTCATTAATATATCTTGCAGCGCCCCTATAACCCATCATCGGGTTTGCCTCATTTGGCTCGTATTTTTCTCCTCCTTCCAGATTTCTATATTCATTTGTCTTGAAATCAGTGGCTCTGTATACAACAGGTCTTGGATAAAACGCAGCTGCGAATTTTCTTAAGTTTTTTGCAAGATTATCTACAAATTCCTGTTCTTTTCCTTCCTCTATGAATTTTCTTGGATGTTTTCCCATATCTGCAATCATAAATTCTGCTCTCAGTAATCCTACTCCGTCCACTGGAAGCTTTGAAACCTTATCTGCCAAACTCACCTCTGCAAGATTTACATATATTTTTGTTCCGGTAACAATTGGGGAGTTTCCAAGTATTGCTGTTTTTGCCTCTTCTGAATCTGCCTGTGCAACAGAGATTAACCCATCATAAATTAATCCGTGTGTTCCGTCAACACTTACTTCCTCTCCGTCTTTTAAAACAGATGTTGCCTTTTCTGTTCCAACAATGCACGGGATTCCAAGTTCTCTTGAAACGATTGCAGCATGTGAAGTCATTCCCCCTGTATTTGTTACAATTGCGCTTGCCCTTTTCATTGCAGGAACAAAATCTGGTGTGGTCATATCAGTAACTAAGATGTCTCCTTTTTGCATTTTGGAAATTTCTTTTGCAGAATTAAGAATTTTTACTTTTCCTGAACCAAACCCGGGAGAAGCTGCAAGTCCTTCTAATAATATTTTTGCATCATTTATATCTTTTTTTTCATTTTTCATAAAGTTCTCCTCTAATTTTTCTTTTTTATCCAAGTCCAGGGTTGTTATTGGCCTTGACTGGGTTATATATATTCTATTTCCTTCTACTGCCCATTCTATATCCTGAGGCTTATCATAATGATTTTCAATATGTATTCCTATTTTTGCTATTTCAAGAATTAAATTATCTGAAAGTTTTTGTGATTGCTGGGCTGACGCTTTTATTGAAAGTTTTTTGTTTTCCCCATTTTGTTTTGCAAGCATCCATTCCTGTTTTCCTATTATCTTTTTTGTTATTTTCAATTCTTTTTTATCAATAAGATAAGTATCAGGGGTTACTGAGCCTGAAACAACCATTTCTCCAAGGCCGTATGCCCCTTCAATCATTAAAACATTTTTATTTTGAGAGATAGGATCAACTGAAAACATTACTCCTGCCTTTTCTGATTGAACCATTTTCTGCACTACTGCTGCAAGCCCAACTTTCATATGTTCAAAATTATTCTGAACCCTGTAAAATATTGCTCTTGGAGTAAATAAGGATGCCCAGCATTCCCTTATTGCATTTAATACATTTTCTTCTCCTATAATATTTAAAAATGTGGATTGCTGACCTGCAAAGCTTGCATCAGGCAAATCTTCTGCTGTTGCAGAAGATCTTACTGCAACATATATCTGATCTGCATTTTCTTTTATGCACAAATCATTGTAATATTGTATTGCATCTTTTCTTATGTCTTCTGGAATTTTTCCATTCAAAATCAGGTTTTGAATTTCCTGTGCAACTATATCTAATTTATCAGTATCATTTACATCCAAATCAGATAATAATTGAGAGATTTTTTTCTCAAGCGAATTGTAATTTAAAAATTTAAAATAAGCTCCGCTTGTAGTCACATATCCAGGAGGTATTGGAAACTTTGCTTTTGTCATTTCCCCTAGGTTTGCACCCTTTCCTCCTGCTTCTGCAAGATTGTTTCTATCCAATTCCTCAAACCACAAGACATTTTTCATAGTTTTTCACCTATACGTTTTTCAAAAGGAAAAACAATTTAAGATAGATTAGAATGTTTATAAAGATATTGCTAACTGTGATAAAAAATAAGAAAAAAAGAAAAAAAGATTATTTCTTGTATCCTTTAAATCCGCTTGAGCCTTTTCCTTTCAAGAAATAATATGCACCTGCAAGAATTACAACCACAATTACTGCGCCTAAAAGATACATTAATGTGTTGTCTTGTTTTGGCTGTTCTGTTTTCTTGACTTCAGGCTCTGCTTCTGGCTCTGCTGCAGGCT